>NZ_VFWW01000001.1:0-617469 GCF_006442955.1 Mesorhizobium sp. B1-1-1 | reverse complement strand
GTCCCAACGACCGGGTCTAAGGAGCCGGCCCCGTCCCCGGGCCGGCTCCGCCATTTCTGGCGGAGGCCTAGACCTTCTCCAAACCCGCCTTGAAGCGCCTGCCGTTGGCGACATAGTGCGCGGCCGAGGCCCGCAACCTTGCAATCGCAGCCTCGTCCAGGACCCTGATCGCCTTGGCCGGCGAGCCGACGATCAGCGAATTGTCCGGGAATTCCTTGCCTTCGGTGACCAGCGCGCCGGCGCCGACCAGCGAATTCTTGCCGATCCTGGCGCCGTTGAGCACGATTGCGCCCATGCCGATCAGGCTGTTATCGCCGATGGTGCAGCCATGCAGCATGGCGCGGTGGCCGATCGTGCAGCCTTCGCCAATGGTCAGCGGGAAGCCGGGATCGGTGTGCATGACCGTGTGCTCCTGCACGTTGGTGTCGGCGCCGATCACGACAGGTTCATTGTCGCCGCGGATGACGACGCCGAACCAGAAGCCGGCATTGCGGCCGATGCTGATGTCGCCGATCAGCGTCGCATCGGGCGCGATCCAGTTTGAGCCCGCATCCGCGAAGTTCGGTTCGGTGCCATCGATCGCATAAAGCGGCATTTCTGGTCTCCGATTCGTCTCAAGCCTGGAAGTCGAACGACCCTAGGTTGACACCTCCCAACACGCAACGGCCACAAGAACGATGCCGAGCGCCAGCGTCCAGGCGACCGCCGTGCAGCCACAGGAAATCAGCGCCACCGACGAAATGCGACCGTCGCGGCCGGCGTCCAAGGCATCGTTGAGCAGCATGAACGGCCCGGCGCACGCGGTGGCGGCGAGCGAACGCAGTACGTGCGCGGAGGACACATAAGGCTCGGTGAACGCGACCTTGCGCCCGGCAACCAACTCCATCGCCGATCCGACCAGCCCGCAAGCCGTCAACCCGACAAGAAAAGCGAACGCAGTTAGCTCAACCGGGCCCATCTTTACCTTCCGTTTACCATGAAATCGCACAGTCGCTGGAAGGACTGCAAGAGCCGTGCCGTGCGATGCGTGCCGTCACGGGACAGGAATCCGGGGACAGAGATGAAGCAGGCAGCGTCGCGCGACGACCCCCAATTCACCGTGGTCGATTCCACGCTGATGAAGCGGGTGTTCTACGCCTTCGCAGCACTCGCCCTGCTGTCGGTCGCAATCAGCCTGGGCGGCAAATGGTTCGGCCATTCGATCGCCATGGCCGGCTACACGGATGATGCGACGATGCGCAAGGTGGTGGTCGGCAACAATGTCATCGCCGTGCCTGCCAATTTTATCCGTTTCGAACAGGCGCGGCGCGACGGCATCGCCTCGCGGCTCGACCTCTATCTGCGCTATCCCCAGATGGATGGCTACAGCGAGGCCGCCCGCGGCGATTTCAACCACACGGGGCCAGCCAAAAGCATCGTCTTCCTGTCCTTCGAACCGCAAATGATGTCTCGCGACATGAGCGGACGTTTCGGGCCGATCTACAGCGCGCTGATCGTGCAGCCCGGCACGGCAGGTCCGGGCGGCACGACGATTTACGGTTTCAACGCGAAATCAGGTTACCTCAACGAGGTGCTCGTTGTCGGCAACCGGCCCGGCAAGGACCCATTCGTGGCCCGCTGCCTGAGCGGGCCGGCAGCAGAACAATCGCTGGCGCCTTGCGAGCGCGACATCCATGTCGGCGAGGATCTCAGCCTCACCTATCGCTTCCCGAAGGAATTTCTGGGGGGTTGGCAGGCGCTTGACGCGGCAATCACCGCCGAGGCCGGGCGTGCCCTAAAGGCCGGACGTTGACGGGAAAGGCCGGTCGCGTTTGCGTCCGGCATCGCCATGGGATGCAAGGATCAGCCCAGATCGATGTCGAGGATCGCCATCGAGAAATTGTAGTCGCCGTCATCCTCGTCCTTGAAGACGATGCCGAGGAATTCGTCGCCGACATAGACTTCGGCCGAATCCTCCTTGCGCGGCCGTGCCTTGACCTCGAGCTTGGGGTTCTGGAAGACGCGCTTGAAATAGGCGTCCAGCTTTCTGATTTCGTCAGGCTTCAACAGTCTTCTCCAATCGTCGGGCTTGCTCGTTTGAACGGCGCTTCTGACACGTCGACGATGGCCATGTAAAGGCAAGCTCGCCGTATTGCACGGCAATCGAAGCCGCCGGCGCGAGCAGTGCGAAATTCCGCGACGCCCCTCAGTAAAACTAGATGTCGAAGCTGACGACCTGGTCCATCGTCTGCGACGGCAGAAGCTGGTCCATCTGGCGCGACGGCTGGTCGCAGCCGGTCTCGCCGACGACGCGAGCCGGCACGCCTGCGACCGTCTTGTTATGCGGCACCGGCGACAGCACCACCGAACCGGCGGCGATCTTAGAGCAATGGCCGATTTCGATGTTGCCGAGAATCTTGGCGCCGGCACCGATCAAGACGCCACGACGAATTTTGGGGTGGCGATCTCCGCCGGCCTTGCCGGTGCCGCCGAGCGTGACACCGTGCAGGATCGACACGTCGTCCTCGACGACCGCTGTCTCGCCGACGACCAGACCGGTGGCGTGGTCGATGAAGATGCCCTTGCCGATGCGGGCCGCCGGATTGATATCGGTCTGGAAAACCGAGGACGAACGGCTTTGCAGATAGAGCGCGAAATCCTTGCGCCCCTGGTTCCACAGCCAATGCGCCAGCCTGTGGGTCTGGATGGCGTGAAATCCCTTGAAGTAGAGCACCGGCATGATGAAGCGGTCGCAGGCCGGATCGCGGTCGTAATAGGCCTGGATATCGACGCGCACGATGGTCGGCCAATCCTTGTCGTCGGCCAGCATCGACTTGAAGGTCTGGCGGATGAGATCGGAACCTATGTCCTGGTGCGCCAACCGCTCGGCCAGCCGGTGGATGACCGCCTCCTCCAGGCTCTCCTGGTTGAGGATGGTCGAATAGAGGAAGGCGGCGAGCAGCGGGTCGCGATTGACCGCGTCCATCGCTTCGTCACGGATCGAGCGCCAGATCGGATCGACCGGCTGCAACGCGCTGTGTCGGGAAATGCTGATGCTGTTCATCGACGTCGTCCTGCCGCCTTGCCTAATGTCGGGCCGCACATATAAGCCAGATCATAGCACGATTGAACTCAATTTTCCTTAGTGCTCTGTCAAATGGATTTGGTTCGCGGGAATTCAAGCCGGCATGGAAAATGAACTCTTGCTCGACAATGCCCTCAAACGCGAGCTTTCCGCCCTCTATGAGGGACGGGATCGCCACTACCACAACCTTGCCCATATCGAGGCGATGCTGGCGCTCGCCGGCGAGTACCGGAAGCTGCTCGGCGATCCCGAGGCCGTCGAGGCGGCGATCTGGTTCCACGACGCCGTCTATGACAGCCGGGCCAAGGACAACGAGGCGCAAAGCGCAGCGCTCGCGGAAAAAAAGCTCGCGGGCCGCATCGACGCCCAGCGCCTCGGCCGCATCTGCGCCATGATCCTTGCCACCGCAACACACCAGTTGCCGGGCTTCGAAGACACGGCCGCGGTGCGTGACGCCGCTCTTTTCCTGGACATGGACCTGTCGATCCTCGGCGCAGCGCCGGATGCATTCGATGCCTATGAGCGCGCGATCCGCGCCGAATATCAATGGGTGGAGGAGCCGATATGGCGGGCCGGACGTGGCGCGGTGCTGAACAGCTTCCTGACACGCCCGCACATCTTCCACAGCGAGGAATTCCGCCGGCGCTTCGAGCAGCAGGCTAGGCTGAATCTCACCCGGTCGCTCGAAGCGCTGCAAAAACCGGCGTGATATCGGGCTTGTGCCTTTCGGTTTATCGGGCTCTTACGCCGGGTCAAAGCGGATTTTCGGCGTAGAATTCCAGCACACGCCGCTTGAAGGTCTTGTCGCCGACGGCCAGCATATGGTCACGGCCTTCGATGTGGAAAGCCTTGGCGTTGGGCATCAGTGCGGCAAGTTCGTCGGGCGAGCCGCCAATGTCATCGGTGGTGCCGACGGCGATCAGCGTCGGCTGGGCGATCCGGGCAATTTCATCCTCGCTCAGCAACTCGCGGGAGGTGGCGATGCAGGCCGCGAGCGCCCGGCGGTCGCTGCGAGTCTGGTCGGCGAAGGCGCGAAACGAACGGCCGCGGGGATGAGTGGTCTTGGCCGGATCGTCGGCAAGAAGGGCTGCCGCGATCGGATCCCAATCGCCGACGCCGTCGATCATGCCGATGCCGAGACCGCCGAAGACCAGCGTCGCCACCTTGTCGGGATCCGACAGCGCCAGGAATGCCGCTATCCTCGCGCCCATCGAATAGCCCATGACATGGGCGCGCCCGATGCCGAGATGATCGAGCAAAGCAGCCGCGTCCGAGGCCATCCGGGCCGGGGTGTAATCTGCCTCTTCGTAGCTTTTCGATGACGAGCCGTGGCCGCGATTGTCCAGCGCAATGGCGCGGTAGCCGTCATCGTTCAGCGTCTTGAACCAGCCGGGCGAAACCCAGTTGACGTAATGGCTGGAGGCAAAGCCATGGATCATCAGCACAGGATCGCCCCGGCCCGATTCCGGCTGGCGGTCGAGGAAGGCGATATCGAACCCGTCGTGGGAAAAAAACTGCATCCGCTATACTGCCCGCGTCCTCAACCGCCACCGCCGTTCGGCGCATCGCCATTGTCCGATGGCGGCACCTCGGGGCCTGATATGGTGCCAACGGCCGGATGGCGCACCAGGTCGCCATAATCGATACCGTTCCTGGCGGCGGTGCCCGCCTTGAGCTCAAGCACGAAGCGCACCGGCACGCCGGGCGAAATGAGCGCCTGGGATTGCGGCTCGCCGTGCTTGACCGCCCGGATCTTGCCATCCTGGCCGATAAAAACCAGGTCAAGCGGCATCGGCGTGTTCTGCATCCAGAAGTTGACCTGCTGCTGCATGTCGAAGACGAACAACATGCCGTGATCGTCCGCCATGTCCTGGCGATACATCAAGCCGGCCTCGCGTTCAGCATCGGTGTCGGCGATTTCGATGGAAAAGGAGCGATCTCCGCCTTTCGTCGCCACGACCAGCGGCGTCGGGTCCACCGGCAGGGTCATCACCCGGCTGTCGGCCGCCGTCGGTGCAGGCGAATAGAAATAGGCGGCCGCGGCGACGATGACCGCAGCCAGGACGCACATTGCGCCCGCCGTCAGCCAGTTCCTATGTGTCATGCGAAAATCCTCGGCAACCGCCCTAATGCGCGACCGGCAAGGTTCCCATATCGGGGTGGATTTCGGCAGCCATAAGGCCTTTGTCGCCGCGCCCGAAGCGGACAAGCACGACCTGCCCCGGCCGAAGCTCGGTGATGCCGTAGCGACGCAAGGTCTCCATATGGACGAAGATGTCCTCGGTGCCCTCGCCCCGGGTCAGGAAACCAAATCCTTTGGTGCGGTTGAACCACTTCACCAAGGCGCGCTCCAGCCCGCTTTCGGGCGTCACCGAGACATGGGTGCGCTGTTCCTGCATTTCCGCGGGATGGACCGCTGTGGTGACATCCATCGAGAGAACCCGGAAAGCCTGCAATCCGCGCTCGCCCTGCTTGACGAGGCAGACAACGCGCGCTCCCTCCAGAGCAGTCTGGAAACCATCCCGTCTAAGGCATGTCACGTGGAGGAGGATGTCGCCTGAAACGCCGTCATCCGGGAGGATGAAGCCATAGCCCTTGGCTACATCGAACCACTTGATGGCGCCGGATATTTCGGTCAGATCGACGGCATCGCCGCCTTCCTCGCGCTTCATGGCGTCGCCAAGGGTTTCGGACCGCCCCGTCAAAGAGGCTTTTTCCCCCATAAGAATGCCCCCTTTTTTCAAGAACACCGCAACTGATTCTTGACACCAGATTAACACTGCGGCTTCCGGTGAGTGCAAGACCTGACGTGCCTTTTTTCACGGTTCATTATGCGAATACCGGATTTGTTCTTTGGCGGCGCCGGCAGCCGCCTGGGATTTGCCCTTTGGACGGCCCACCCCTATGTTGCGCCGCAACCCAACAAGTCGAGGAAATCACATGCGCTATCTGCACACCATGGTTCGCGTCGCCGACATCGATGCTTCGCTCGATTTCTACTGCAACAAGCTCGGCCTGAAGGAAGTGCGCCGCTACGAGAACGAGCAGGGCCGCTATACGCTGATCTTCCTGGCCGCGCCGGAAGACGAGCAAAGCGGCATCGACGAGAAAGCACCGCTGGTCGAGCTCACCTACAATTGGGACCCGGAAGACTACAAGGGCGGCCGCAATTTCGGCCACCTCGCCTATGAAGTCGACGACATATACGCCACCTGCCAGCGGCTGATGGACAGCGGTGTCACCATCAACCGGCCGCCGCGCGACGGCAACATGGCTTTCGTCAAGTCGCCGGACGGAATCTCGATCGAGCTTCTGCAGAAAGGTCCGGCGAAGGCAAAGGCCGAACCGTGGGCGTCGATGCCGAACACCGGAAGCTGGTGATCGATCACCTTTTCGAGCGGTCCGCAGCCGGCCTATGGCGGCGGGCGAGCTTGCGCCTATCTATGCGGCGATAGCGCCCGCCTCGAAAGCGGGCACCGTTTCGTGCGTTTCACCCTCGGAGATCCCTTCATGACGATCAGCCATGCCGATGTCACCACCGCACATGCAAGCCGTTATCTGCAGCAATTGTGCAAACATTGGGCGCACAAATTCCCCGTGGAATTCGATCCCAACCATGGCGCCATCGACCTTTCGCTCGGCCGCACCATCATGGATGCCGACGGAGCTGCGCTGCACATCACCGTATCGAGCGACGACCCCGGCTCTATCGAACGCCTCGAAAGCGTCGTCGCCGACCACATCAAACGCTTTGCGTTTCGCGAGGAGCTGACGTTCGACTGGAAACGCGCCGAGGCGGCGTAGGCTCTTGTCCGCGCATTACGGCAGGCATTAATCAGCCGCCGCCGGGCTTGCCAGCCATCTCCAGCAGCGCCAGCACCGAGCGCCAGTTGCGCGCAGTGCCAGGTACCTTCAGTACGCGTGGGATCAGATTGGCAAACACCGATTTGCCCAGTCCGCCGGGTGCATGCAGGTAAAGCACGTCGCCCTTGATCTCGAACCGCTCCGGACCCGTACATTTTTCGGCCAGCCGCGCCGCCTCCTCGGCGGTAGGCGCGCGCTCCAGCGCATACGCGTGCAGCTTTGTCGGCTCCTCGGCAATCTCCGGATAGGGATTTTCCCTGACCAGCCGTTCGACCCAGCCGAGATCGCGCACCATGATGCGCGAATGAAAACCCCATTTCTCCTCGAAAGCCGCTTCGATCTGTTTGGTCAGCGTGGCGGCGTCACCTTCCTTGGCCCGGAACACCGCATTGCCGCTCTGCACGTAGGTAGCGACATCGCAAAACCCGAGATCCTCCAAGAACGCCCGCAACTCGGCCATCCTGACGATGCGGTTGCCGCCGACATTAATGCCTGAAAACAGGGCGATGAAGACGTTTCCGCTCATATGATGAACCCGGCCAATGTCTCGTTGTCGGTGATATCCTGATACTGGACGCCTTCGGCCTCGAAATTCGCTTTCAGCAGATCGAAATTGCGGCGATCCTTGGTTTCGATGCCGATCAGAACCGAGCCGAAATTGCGTGCCGACTTCTTCAGATATTCGAACCGGGCGATGTCGTCGTCCGGCCCCAGCATTTCAAGGAAGTCGCGCAGCGCGCCCGGCCGCTGCGGAAAGCGGATGATGAAGTATTTCTTCAGGCCCTCGAAGCGCAGTGCCCGTTCCTTGACGTCCGGCAGCCGTTCGAAATCGAAATTGCCGCCCGAAACCACCGCCACGATGGTCTTGCCGCGGATTTCCTTCCTGGAAAAATCCTTCAGCGCATCGATAGCCAGCGCGCCGGCCGGCTCCAGCACCACGCCCTCGACATTGAGCATCTCGATCATGGTCGCGCAGAGCCGGTTTTCCGGGATCAACCGCACCGTGTCGGTGGCGAAGTCCTTGAGGTGACGCAGGGGCTCACGGCCGATCTCGGCGACCGCCGCGCCGTCGACGAAATTATCGACCTTGGCGAGTTTGAGCCGTTTTCCCGCCGCAAGGCTCTCGCGCAGGCTTGGCGCCCCTGCCGGTTCGCAAAAGACGAAGCGCGCCTCACGCCCCTGATCGGCGAAGTAGTGCGTCACCCCCGCGGCCAGACCTCCGCCGCCGACCGGCAGCATGACGATGTCGGGCATGCCCGCGCCGGGCATCTGGTGGGCGATCTCATAGGCGACCGTCGCCTGTCCCTCGATGATGTCCTTGTGGTCGAAGGGCGGCACCATATGAGCGCCGGCGCTTTCGGTGAATTCGATGGCGGCGCGATAGCAATCGTCGAAGAAATCGCCGACGAGCCTGATCTCGACGAAGTCGCCGCCGAACAGCCGCGTCTTGTCGATCTTCTGCTGCGGCGTCGTCACCGGCATGAATACAACGCCCTTTTTACCGAAATGACGGCAGACGAAGGCGAAACCCTGCGCATGATTGCCTGCGGAAGCGCAGACGAACAGTTCGGCCTGATTGCCCTCGCCCAGTGCCTTGCGGAAGAAGTTGAAGGCGCCGCGGATCTTGTAGGAGCGCACCGGGCTCAGGTCCTCGCGCTTCAAAAGCACCCGCGCGCCGGTCTTCTTCGACAGATAGTCGTTCTCCTGCAGCGGCGTTTCCGGAAAGATCCGGCGGATCGCGGAAGCAGCGGTGGCAACACGGGAAGAGAAGCTGGTCATCGGAAAGCCACCTTGAACGCATGTCGTTTGGGAACGTCTATCATCGATTGGCCGCGGAACGCCCTTTTGTCGCGAGCCTTGCCGCCGAGCAACCCGATTCCGTCTATTGCACAGGCGACCCCGTGAAACCATTGCCCGGTCACTCATGTTCCCAAGCGATCGGCATTTAGTGACATGTTTGCCGTTAGTTGGAGGCGATTATTCATGTGATTCTTGAAATTCATGCGGGTGCCAAGCCCCGAAAGGGCCCGCCCTGATGCCAGTCTGGCTTTAGTGCAACACTGTGGCGGCGGTCGCTGTACGCCGATCGCTTTTCGGCTGGGCACGACTTACTTCCGCCGCACTTGCGCTGTCGGGGGAGACTTGCGGAGGCGATTGGCCTTTTCGGGCCGGAGTGGAATTTCAGACGTGCCGTTGAAAACGATTTTTGCCATTGGCCTAGCCTTGCTTGTCGCGGGTTGCGCGGGACAGCAGACTCAAGAGCTGCTCGGCAGCGCCATCGTGGCAGCGCCGGTGACCGAGATCGCCGGCAATCACAGCATTTTCATCGCCACCACGCGCAAGAAATCCGACGATCCGAACAAGGTCTTCGACGGCGAGCGATCGGCCACGCTGAACTACGCCCGCGTCAACGTCACCGTGCCCGGCATCCACCAGACCGGGCAGATCGAACGCCGCTCGCGCGGCAAGTCGAACGATCCGGCCAAGTATTTCATGGCCTCGGAGGTCGTCGGCTACGACACCCAGCCGAAATTTGCCAATGCGCTGAGTGCTGACATCGCGGCGCGCGGCGACCGCGTCATGGTCTTCGTCCATGGCTACAACACCGGCTTCGACGACGCCGTTTACCGCCTGACCCAGATCGTCCACGATTCCGGCTATCCCGGCACACCCGTGCTGTTTTCCTGGGCATCCGGCGCCAAGACCACCGACTATGTCTACGACAAGGAAAGCGCCAGCGCCGCGCGCGACCAGCTCGAAGTGACGTTGCGTATGCTGGCGCAGACCGGCGCGCGGCGCATCGATATCGTCGCCCATTCGATGGGAACCTGGGTGACCATGGAGACGCTGCGCCAGCTCGCCATCACCGGCGACCGTGATCTCGACGGCAAGCTCGGCGACGTCGTGCTCGCATCGCCCGACATCGATGTCGACGTGTTCAAGAGCCAGATGCGCCGCTATGGCAAACCCAACAAGCCGTTCATCCTGTTGTTGTCCGATGATGACCGCGCGCTCCGGCTCTCCGGTCTGATTGCCGGCGCGCGGCCGCGCGTCGGCGACTACAAGGACGCCGCCGACCTTGCATCCTACGGCGTAACGGTCGTCGACCTCTCCAAGATCAAGGGAGCGGACAGTTTCAACCATACGAAATTCGCCGACAATCCCGCGCTGGTGAAGATGATCGGCCAACGGCTGCGCGAAGACGATGGATTTGCCAGCGACCGCGACGTGACCGACCGCATCAGCCTGCTCGGCCAATAGATGCATCGCCGCGGGTGCGCGTGGCCCGCTCGGCCTTGCGACAGAGTCGACCAACTTTGAACTGGACCGCGCCGGCCTCTGGCCTTATCGAAATATCCAGCGACGTCACGCGTTTGACGTCCTCCTTTGCGGGAGCCGGCGTGTGACGGTGCATTCGAAGAGTTTCGTCGTCATTGCGTTCACGCTGCTGGTCGCAGGCTGCGCCGGCCGAAACACGCACGATCTGCTGAACAGGACGACGGTTGCCGTACCCGCGTCCGACATCGCGGCCACCCACGAGATATTCGTCGCCACCACCCGCCAGAAGGCGACCAAGGACCCGCGGCAGGTGTTCGACGGCGATCGCTCCTTGACCACCAGCTTCGCCCGGGTCGACGTCACCGTGCCGAAAAGTCACAAGGTCGGCATGATCGAGCGTGTCCGGGGGTCTGCCAACAGCAATCCAGCCAAGGATTTCACCGCCAAGGATGTCGCGTTCTATGCGGATGCGCCGCAATTCGCCAAAGCGGTCGGTGCCGACATCGCCATGCGCGGCGACCGTGCGCTGGTTTTCGTGCACGGGTTCAACAATGGTTTCGACGACGGTATCTACCGGCTGACGCAGATCGCGCACGACACGAAATATCCGGGCACGCCGGTGCTGTTTTCCTGGGCTTCGAGCGGCAAGACGGCGGGCTACATCTACGACAAGGAGAGCGCCAACGCGGCGCGTGACGACCTCGAGGCAACGCTCAGGATGCTGGCCAAGACGCGGGCTAAGAGCATCGACATCGTCGCCCATTCGATGGGAACATGGGTGACCATGGAGGCGCTGCGCCAGCTTGCCATCACCGGCGACCGCGATCTCGACGGCAAGCTTGGTTATGTCATCCTGGCCTCGCCCGACATCGACGTCGACGTGTTCAAGAAACAGATGATCCGCTACGGCAAGCCGGACAAACCGTTCGCCATCCTGCTTTCCGCGGACGACCGGGCGCTCAAACTGTCTTCCCTGATTTCGGGCGACAAGCCCCGCGTCGGCGACTATGGCGACGCGGCCGATCTGGCCAGCTATGGCGTGTCTGTGGTCGATCTCAGCCAGACCAAGGGTGGCGACCGGCTGAACCACGCCAAATTCGCCGACAATCCGATCCTGGTTCAGTTGCTCGGCGACCGGCTGCGGGCCCCGGCCGGCCTGGCGTCGGACGAACCTCCAGTGCAGCTCAACAATCTCGGCCAAGGCCTCGGCAAGGCCGTCGGCTCGGTTGCCGAGATCGTCATCACCACGCCGTTCAAGGTGCTGACGATCGCCACCGGCGGATGAGCGAAGCGACCGCAACTGCTCTTATACGAAGAGGTCGACCTTCTGGAAGGTCGTCACGTCGATCAGGCCGACATCGGAAATCCTGAGCTCCGGAATGACGACCAGCGCCAGCAGCGAGTGCTGCATGTAGGCGTTGTTCAGCGAGCAGCCCATCTGGCGCATGGCCTCGGTCAGTTTGTCGGCCTTGGCCGCGACGATTTCGGCCCGCTCGTCCGACATCAGCCCGGCGATCGGCATTTCGACCAGTGCCAGTTCCTTACCCTTGGAAAACAGCACGACGCCGCCACCGACCTCGCCCAGTCGGTTGACCGCCAGCGCCATATCCCGCTTGTTGGTGCCGACGACGATGATGTGGTGGGCATCATGCGCCACGCTCGACGCCATCGCGCAATCGCCGATGTAACCGAAGCCGGAGACAAAGGCATTGGTGACGCCGCCGGTACCCCTGTGGCGCTCGACCAGCGCGATCTGGCAGACGTCGTTGCGGCGATCCATGGCGACCAGCCCGTCCTCGACGGCGAGATCCGCTTCCAGCGCCCGCGTCGGTGCCTGATTTTCGATGACCCCGATGACCCGGACCCGGACTTCGTTCGCGCCGTTGGGTGCCGTGATGTCGAAATCGTGGGCCTTCAGCTTCTTGCCGAGCTTGACGGTGTTCTTCGCCGCCTTGGGATAGTCGTAGACCGGAATGTCGATGTCGAGCTTGCCGGCCTTGGCCAGCCTGACGCCACGCGCATAGACCTCGTCGATGGTCATTTCGGCGAGATCCGAGACGATTAAAAGGTCAGCCAGCCGCCCCGGCGCGATCGATCCGATCTCGCGCTCCAGCCGGAAATGCTGAGCGGTGTTGAGCGTCGCCATCTGGATCGCGGTCACCGGTTTCAAGCCCTGGCTGATGGCGTGGCGGACCACGCGGTCCATATGCCCCTGGTGAACCAAGGTGCCGGAATGGCTGTCGTCGGTGCACAGGATGAAATTGCGCGGATCGATGCCGCCCTCGGTAACCGCCTTGATCTGCGAGGCGACGTCGTACCAGGCCGAGCCCAGCCGAAGCATCGCCTTCATACCCTGGCGCACGCGGGCGATGGCATCTTCGGCGCGCGTGCCCTCATGGTCGTCCTCCGGGCCGCCGGCGACATAGCCATGGAACGGCAAGCCGAGATCGCGCGAGGCATAGTGCCCGCCGACGGTCTTGCCGGCTTTCACGGTCGCGGCGATCTCGCCCGACATCACAGGATCGTTGGCGGCTACGCCAGGGAAATTCATCACCTCGCCCAGCCCGATGATATTTTCCCAGCCCATCGCCTCGGCGACGTCGGCGACCGTCAGTTCGGCGCCGGCATGTTCGAGCCCGGGGGCCGAGGGCACGCAGGACGGCATCTGGACATGCACGTTGATCGGCATGGCGACGGCCTCGTCATGCATCAGCCGCACGCCGGGCAGGCCGAGCACATTGGCGATCTCGTGCGGATCGATAAACATCGAAGTCGTGCCGTGCGGGATCACCGCGCGGCAGAATTCGGTCACCGTCACCATGCCGCTCTCGACATGCATGTGCGCGTCGCAAAGACCGGGCACCAGATAGCGCCCGCCGGCATCGACCACCTTGGTGCCCTGCCCGATGGCATGGCCGGCATTCGGGCCGCAATAGGCGAAGCGGCCGCCGGCAATGGCGATGTCGGTGCCGGCTACGATCTCGCCGGAGTGGACATTGACCCAGCGCCCGTTGCGGATGACGAGATCCGCGGGTTTCCTGCCCATGGCGACATCGACCAGATGTGTCGCCATTTCAGTCCATGGTCTGGGTTTGCTGCCCGACGGCGTGTTCGCCATGAAGCGACTCCTGTTTGCCCGACTGTGCCAAGCCGCCACGGTTTTGACCAGCCTCACACTTTCTCCCGATTGTTCCAAGACCGACGGAGAGCGTAAATCGGCCGCACAGAAATGCGATTCCGTTTTGCCGCAAATCGGGTTACCGTGCCTGCCAGGATCTTCCAGCTCTTCGTTCGGGCAGTTCGATGCGTCGCCTAATGCTTGCAACTGTCGGTTTTCTTGCCGCTCTGGCCGCACCGGCTTTCGCAGCCGAACCTGTGGCCGATGTGCCGATGACCGCGCCCGGTTTCGACTGGACCGGCTACTATGCCGGCCTGCAAGGCGGTTATGGCTGGGGCAGTTCCGACATCTCGGGAACCGAGGGCGAGCCGTTTGCCGCCTCGCCAGACCTCGACGGCGGTTTCGTCGGTGGCCATGTCGCCGGTCTGTGGCAATTCGACCAGGCTGTGCTCGGCGCCGAAGCAGAGCTTAACTATTCCTCGGCAAAGGGCGCCGAAGAACTGGGTGCGGGAAATCTGCTCGGCACGGATGTCAAGTGGTTCGGTTCCATCAATGCCAAGGCCGGCTATGCGATGGATCGGTTCCTGATCTACGGCATCGGCGGCGTCGCCTTTGCCGGCATCGAAACCTCGCAAGATGCCGGTACCTCGTTCGACAACACGCGAACCAGCATAGGCTGGACGGTTGGCGCCGGCATCGACTATGCGCTGACCGACAGGTTCGTCGTCGGGGCGCAGTATCGCTACTATGATTTCAGCAAGGAGCATTTCGATGCGCCGGACGATTTTCTCGATCGCGACCAGAATGTGAAGCTGAATACGGTCGGCATCAATCTGAGCTACAAGTTCTGAGCCCCACCGCCGCGCCCGGTCACCGGGCAGGATCATGCTCGATCTCGCATGGTCCGTGACGGCAATTCTACGGCAATTCCAAGGACTGAGGGGCCGGCGTCCCCAGTGGGCGGGGGGATGGGTTGGGCCTGGTAGACGCCGGCCTCGACGGATCAGATCCGCCGCGCAGACACCGTATCATTGCCTGCGGCGCGCGGAATTGCGTGATCGCACCAGTATCACCATGCCCGCTTGTCTGAACGTCACCGGCGCAGAACTTGATGCCGCGTGCCGTTTATGATCCTGCCCTCGCACGCAGGCGCGCGTCCGCCATCGCAGTACCCGCGCCCGATCGCGCAGTGAACACTCAAAGAATTGCATCGAGAAAAGAGCCATCGAACCGCAAGTGCGGACGAAGGTCCAAGAACATCAGCAAGACCTTGGTCCGAATACCTACAGCAGAGGTCCGATCAGCTCTCCTGCAAGGAACGTACTCGCATTCCTTTCATTTGTTGAACGGGTGCAGCAATGGTCCTTCATGTGCCCACGAGAGCAGGGTTACAATCATTTGCACCCTCAACCCCCTGCTCAGTTCGCAGGCAGAAAGCTCAAATCGAGATCTCGTGCGGCTTGAGCTGTCGTGAAACTACCCCGAGGGATCTGGAATGGAGAAACACTTATGAAAGCGATTTTTCTGACAAGTGCCATGGCGCTCGTTTTCGTTGCAATGCCGGTTGTCGCTTCGGCGGCAGAAGCCGACGTCGTCATCAAAACCCATCGCCATCATCACCGTCACGTGGCAGTGATCAACGATCAGGGCCATCGCCTCCATCATCGGCGCCATGGCACGGTGGCTTTCTATGACCAAGGTCGCCGGCATCATCGCCGCGACACCGTCGTCATAACGGGCTCAACTGAACGCCGTCACCACCGGCGTCACCCAGTGGTGATCTACGACAGCAACGACTAATATTGTGCAATCCGGCCCGGCTGATCGCCAACCCTGCCGGGCCGTGCCCGCGAGCGGCGGACCGACAACAAGGGAAGTGGAGGAAGCCAGGCGGGTCTTCCCTGTTGAAAATGAGTGCTTAATCGCAGCCCGGGTATGAGAGGCCGGTCGTGCTCTCCAGCTTGAGCTTCTGGTCCCTCAAGAGGGCGCCAGTAAAAAATAAGCGCCGGCGACCAGTGTCGATGTCAAACAAATCGCCATTGCCACGACCACCTTGGTCGCGAAGCGCTCAGCTCTCGCGCAAAGCGCGTCAGCAAAATCGTCGCTCTGGATACTTTTCAAGAGCGGCTTGGTGTCGACGCCAGCCATGTGATTGTCGTTGTCGGGGATTGTGACACGGTCACGGCCATCAGTTTTGATGGAACCAGGGGTCATGCTTTGCCTCACGAAGCGTCGGATTGACATCAGCCACCATTCGACGGAGCTGCCGGATTCGCCGATGCGGACGGCACTTTGGCTTTGGGAGCGTCAATCTTGACGCCGAATATTTTTTCCGCCTGCCAGAACAATGGCCACGGCAGCGCTGCCGCCAGAATTTACCAGCGGGGCCGGCTGCCATGATCGGCCTCCAGTTGAAGATCATTAGCAAACGCAACGCACGCTTCCTACCGGCGGTTCCACTGCTAGGGCTTGGGTCCTATTGAACATGCGACCAAAGTCAGATCGTGGCGCGCAAAAGGCCCAAACCCACGGTTGTTTGGAACCCACGCGTCTAAGAGCGATTGCCTGACAGGCCATTGAACGATGGTTCCCCTGATCGATGGCCAGCATTGGGAGCCCTTGCCAACCCTGGCAATCCTTCGGGCGCCACCGCGCTTCGCGTCAAGCTCAACGAGAGAGAGAGAGAGAGAGAAAGGAAGCAACAATGAGAACCGATCTTACAACCGTCGTAGCGGGATTCCTGCTGCTTGCCGGCATCGGTGCCGCCGCCGCACAGGATGTGGTCATTCAGCCGCAGGACGAAACCGTCATACAAGAATACGTAAAGAAACAGCCTCTGGCCTCAGTCAAGATTCCCGGCGTCGAGCTCAACGTCGGGACCGCCCTGCCCGACACGGTCGAGCTTCATGAAATTCCCAACGTCAAATATCGCTACGTCGTCGTGGACAATCACACCGTCGTCGTGGATCCCGGCACACGCAAGATCGTAAAGATTATCCAGTGAGCGCTTGAACGCCACGATCCGCCGTTTCAGGTCGGCGGATCGTGGCAACGTTCGCCGAGGGCCCATAGCCGACGGCGCGCCTCGGCGCACGGTCGCCGAGCCGCCGCTAAAAGACCCGGGTGGCACCCGTTGGTGGCGGCTAGGCTCTGCAGAGCATTGAAGTAGAGTTAAGGTGGTGCGGACGACGGGAATCGAACCCGTACGATCAGAGATCGAGGGATTTTAAGTCCCTTGCGTCTACCAATTCCGCCACGTCCGCGCGCCTTTCGTTTCAACTACCTAGGCGATCTCGTCAATTGGGGCCATGCAGTCCCCAAAAAGCGTTGTGTAAAACACGTTTTCATTCGCCCCGCACCGATTCTTCGTCCCGTAGGGGCGACCGGTATCGGTCAAACAGCGATCGGATGGAGCTTCAGATGCTGGATCAGGATGATGGTCTTGGCGTCGATGATGCGGCCATCGGCAATGCCGGCCAGAGCCTCGTCGAGCGGCATTTCCAGCACCTCGATGTCCTCGCCTTCGTCCGCTGCGCCGCCACCGGCCGAAATGCGGTCGGCGGGCGAATAGAGGGCGGTGAAGAACCAGAGCCGCTCGGTGACGCTGCCCGGGCTCATATAGGGCGAAAACAGCCGCTCCACATGGTTCAGCCGATAGCCGAGCTCTTCCTCCGCCTCCTTGCGGATGCAGGTCTCCGGATCGTTTTCGTCGAGCAGTCCCGCGCAGGCCTCGACCAGCGGTTCGCGGTGGCCGGTGACATAGGCGGGATAGCGGAACTGGCGCACCAGGAGCACGGTTGAACGCTGGGGATCATAGGGCAGGATCACCGCGCCATCGCCGCGATCGTAAGTCTGGCGGATTTGTGTCTCCCATTGTCCGTCGCGGCGACGGTAGTCGAGGACGGTTTTCTTCAGAATCGCCCAGTCGTCGGATAGGATTTCTTCAGAACGGATGCGGATACGATCTTCCATCGGCTGCCTCCACGTTGCCCGGGAGGCGTAGCCGCGAATCGGCGTTCACGCAATCGGGGCAGCGGTTGGTCCAGTAAGCATTTCACTCTCTCGTGTGTGGCATGGCGGCGATCGATCGCCTAAATAGCGCATCCTATTCCCGGAGTTTCGTTCATGACCACATCGCTTTTCCAGCCGATCACGCTCGATGGCTTGAGCTTTCCCAACCGCATCGCCGTCGCGCCGATGTGCCAGTATTCGGCCGAGGACGGCTCGGCGAGCGACTGGCATCTCCACCACTGGATGAACCTGGCAATGTCCGGCGCCGGCATGGTCACGGTCGAGATGACCGATGTCGAGCGGCGTGGCCGCATCAGCCATGGCTGCCTCGGCCTCTATTCCGAAGACAATGAAGCCGCTGCGCGCCGCGCCCTGGACGCAGCAAGGCGCGTGGCCGCACCCGGCACCAAATTCGGCACTCAGCTTGCCCATGCCGGCCGCAAGGCCTCGAACCGCAAGCCTTGGGAGGGGGGCGGACCGCTGCAGCCGAACGAGGATCCCTGGCAGACCGTCTCGGCCTCGGCAATCGCCTACGATACCGGCTGGAACGTGCCGCGAGCGCTGGAGGAAGAGGAGATCCTCCAGCTCATCGAGCGGTTCGCCGAGGCGGCGAGGCGGGCCGAACGCGCGGGCTTCGACTTCATCGAGCTGCACGCGGCGCACGGCTATCTGATCTTCCAGTTCCTGTCGCCGCTCTCCAACCAACGCACGGACCGCTGGGGCGGCTCGCTGGAAAACCGCATGCGTCTTGTCGTCGAGATCGCCAAGGCGGTAAAAAAGGCAGCGCCAAACCTGATGCTGGGCGCCCGGCTGTCGGTCAAGGATTGGGTCGATGGCGGTTTCGACGTCGAGGATGCGATCGAAGTGGCGAAAGCGCTGAAGGCCGAAGGCGTCGCTTATCTCTGTTGCTCGAGCGGCGGCAATTCGCCCTTGCAGAAACTGCCCTCCGGCCCCGGCTATCAGGTGCATCTGGCGGAAGCCGTGCGCAGGGGCGCCGGCATCCCTACCCGCGCGGTCGGTCTGATCGACGATCCCAAGCAGGCAGAGGCGATCATCGCCGAAGGCCGCGCCGACATGGTTGCGCTGGCGCGCGCCTTCCTCGCCGACCCGCGCTGGGGGTGGCGAGCGGCCGCCACGTTCAGCGAGACGATCCATCCCGCGCCGCAGCTCGCGCGCTCGGTGACGACGATGCAGCACTGGATGAAGGCGGCGGGCTGAGCGACCCTTCCGAGAAGGGCGGAACGCGTCGTCGAACGACCGCGCAATGGAGCTTCCAAGGAGGTCTGGGACGTTTGGGCGCAGGCTGAGGACACGGTTGCAACCAAATTGACTGCTTTGCGTTGCGGCCATGATGGACAACAAGCCTTTTGAAACACCGGTCGTGGTCGAACTCGGCCATGTCGGCAAATATCGCCACATCCGCAGTACCCAAGAGGCGGCGGAGTGCCTGATGACGGTTTGGCCGCTCAATCGCGGCCCCCGTCATCGTGATGCTCTCGACACTTGCCTCAAAGTGCTGGAAGGTTATCGTTCGACAGCGGATGCGCGCCGGGCCCTTATCGAAGCCGCCAGGGAATCGGAAGTGCTGGTGCCAGACGACAAGCTGTCCGACGACCGCCTGCATTGAGCGGACGGACCTTTAAACCGGAGGTTTTTGATGGCGAAGCTGACTTACAAGATAGTCGAGCATGACGGCGGCTGGGCCTACAAGGTCGGAGCGACCTTCTCGGAGACGTTTCCCACGCATCAGGACGCGTTGCGGGCCGCCGAGATCGCTTCAGCCGAGCAGCAGGTCGCGGGGTCGACGGACGGCATCCAGTACGAGGATGCCGACGGCAAATGGCATGAGGAACTGGCTGATGGACGCGACCGGCCGCAGACCGAGGTTTCCGACTGATCTTTCAGCCCAAAGCCCGATCGCCCCAAAGGCCGGCCGCCCCGGAGCGCCGACCGCGGACGTCGGGAGAGAAAACGTCCTACGGTCAGCAGGGAGCTTACGGCTGATTATTTGCCGCAGTACTGGTCATTGACGTTGCCTTGAGCATTGGCGTCCGGACCTGGAGTGTTGTGAGCACATGGGCCCATCCCACCGGTATTGCCTTGGGTGCTCAACCCGGAGCCGTATGCGTTGATGCTCCCGGTGGTGCTCTGGTCGATGGCTGATGAATCCTCATTGCCGAACAGCGACCAATTGTTCCACCAACTGTCATGGTTGTAATACCTGCCGTCAGTCGACTGCGCCATCGCCGATGTGGCAAGACCGGCCGTCAGAACGAATGCCGCGAAAAGCTTTTTGTACATTGGATCACTCCGTTTTGTCTTCGTCGCCTTGGGTGCGACACGGGGCAAACCAGTCATCAGCCGAATGGTTCCTTGAATTCGTTGTGAAGCGTCGGTGAAGCGACGATCCACGGCGTGGACCACAAGCATCGCCAGCAGGAGCAACGCCGGCAGGCACCGGCGGCACAACGATCAGCCGTGCAGCTTCGCGGCGATTTCGGCGACGCGCCCGCCCTGGAACTTCGCGCCTTCGAGTTCCTGCGCCGAAGGCTGGCGCGAACCGTCGCTGTCGCTTGTGGTGGTCATGCCGTAGGGCGCCCCCCCACGCACGACATCGTTGCCCATCTGAGCCTGATAGGCATAGGACAGGGGAACGATGATCATGCCGTGGTGCTGAAGCATGGCCTGGGTGCTGATCAGCGCCAGTTCCGCGCCGCCGTGCTGGGTCGCGGTCGAAGACATCACCGAGCCGATCTTGTTGATCAGCGCGCCCTTGCCCCATAGCGGGCCGGTCTGGTCGAAGAAGTTCTTCAGTTGCGCGCACATCATTCCGTAACGCGTCGAGGCGCCGACGATGATCGCGTCATAGTCGCTCAGTTCCAGCGGGCTGGCGATCGCCGCTTCCTGGTCGAGCTTGTAGTGGGCGGCCTTGGCGACCGCTTCGGGCACGAGTTCGGCGACGCGCTTGATGGTCACCTCGGCACCGGCTTCGCGAGCGCCTTCGGCTGCGGCCTTGGCCATCTGCTCCATGTGACCCCAGCTCGAATAGTAGAGAACAAGTACTTTGGCCATTTGCGTCTCCTTGACGTGATGATCCTCGCCCGCCCCAGCCACGCCAGGGTACTTAGGGCGCCAATATTCGGGGAATACCGCGTATGCGGGCACAGTTTGTTCACCGGTCGGATGGCATTGCCGCTGGCCGCGTGCCGCGCTATTTCAGGCGACCCGTTTTTGCCGGAGCCATCGATGTCCGAAATCGTTACCGCCGCCATGCTCGTCATCGGCGATGAGATCCTGTCCGGCCGCACCAAGGACAGGAATATCGGCCATCTGGCTGACATCATGACGGCCATCGGCATCGACCTGAAGGAGGTGCGCATCGTTCCCGATGAGGAAGACGAGATTGTCGCCGCGGTAAATGCGGTGCGGGCTCGCTATACCTATGTGTTCACAACCGGCGGCATCGGCCCGACCCATGACGACATCACAGCCGATTCGATTGCCAAGGCCTTCGGCGTGCCGTGCGAATACGATGCCAAGGCCTATGCCCTGCTGGAAGCAAGCTATGCCGCTCGCGGCATCGAATACACCGAGGCCCGCAAGCGCATGGCCCGAATGCCGCGCGGCGCCGACCATATCGACAATCCGGTGTCGGTCGCGCCCGGATTCCGCATCGGAAATGTCCACGTGATGGCGGGCGTGCCCTCGATCTTCCAGGCCATGCTCGACAATGTCGTGCCGACGCTGAAAGCCGGCACGAAAATGCTGTCGGCAGCGGTGCATTGCCCGTTCGGCGAAGGTCTCGTCGGCGGGCCGCTGGGCGAGATCCAGAAAGCGCATCCGGACACGATCATCGGCTCCTATCCGAAATACGGCGACGGCAAGTTCTGGACCGAACTGGTGGTCCGTGCCCGCAGCCAGCAGGCCCTGGACGCCGCGCGCGCCGATGTCGAGGCGATGGTGGCCGGCTTTGCCAGCAGCGCGAGCTGATCCGGTCCAGGCCGGAACCAAGCACAACGCGGCGACGTTTCCTTGCCGCGGGCGGATCGCTCGCAAAATGAGGGGATCACCATGCGCTTCAAGACCATCGTCGCCATTCTGCAGAACGAGCAGGACGCGGAGCGCGTGCTCGACTTCGCCATTCCGCTTGCCGGCCGCTTCCAGAGCCATCTGATCGGCATCCACGCCGAAGCGCTTCCGGTGCCCTACACGTCGGCCACCGGCTTTCCCGACACCGAGTTCCTGCAGGTTTCGGCCGACATGAACCGCGAACGGGCCGAAAAGCTGCGGGCCGCGTTTCTCAGGCATATCGAGAATTCCGGCCTGTCCTTCGAATGGCACAGCCTGGAGAGTTTTTCCGGCGACAGCGCCCTGACCGGCATTTCAAGCGTGCGTGCCGCCGACCTGATCATCGCCGCGCAGCGCGAGACGGGCGGCGATGCGAGCGCCGACGTCGACACACTGGTCTACGACGCCGGACGGCCGGTGCTGGTAGTGCCGCACCTGGGTCCGCTGATCACCACCTTCAAGCGTGTGCTGCTTGCCTGGAACGGCAGCAAGGAGGCCGCACGCGCCGCCTTCGATGCGCTGCCCTTCATCATCGAGGCCGACAAAACCGACATTCTGGTCATCGATCCGCCGGACACGCTCGATGAACGCCCCGAGGCCGCCGGAGCGGAAATCGCTTCCGCCTTGTCGCGTCATGGCGCCAGCGTGAGTGTCTCGGTGCAGAGATCGGGCGGCACCTCGGTCGACGAGGTGATCCAGACCAGGATCGCGGAGACCGGCGCCGATTTGCTGGTGCTTGGCGCCTACAGCCACTCGTGGCTGCGCCAGCTCCTGTTCGGCGGAGTGACGCGCTCCGTGCTGCGCACCGCGCCGGTGGCGGCTTTCCTGTCGCGGTAAGTTCACAGTGTCGTTTGCGGCCGCTCTTGCCAAGCGCGAGGTTTTCCAGTTACTTCCGCGCGCATTCCCCTGTTTTCTGCGCGCGACCGCGCGTGCTGCGGAGTGCGCGAAAGATGTCCCTTCCCGAAAAAGCCTTTCCGGTCTCCTGGGACCAGTTCCACCGCGATGCGCGCGCGCTCGCCTGGCGGCTTGCCGGCACCAACAAGGCGCAATGGAAAGCGATCGTCTGCATCACGCGCGGCGGCCTCGTGCCGGCGGCGATCATCTCGCGGGAGCTTGGCATACGCGTTATCGAGACGGTCTGCGTCGCCTCCTATCATGACTACAGCAGCCAGGGTCAGCTGCAGGTGCTGAAGGAGGTCACGCCGGCCCTGCTTGCCGACGACGGCGCGGGCGTGCTGATTATCGACGACCTGACCGACACCGGCAAGACGGCTGGCATCGTGCGCGCCATGATGCCGAAGGCGCATTTCGCCACCGTCTACGCCAAACCGAAGGGGCGGCCGCTGGTCGATACTTTCGTCACCGAGGTCAGTCAGGATACCTGGATCTATTTTCCCTGGGACATGGGCTTCACCTACCAGAAGCCGATCGCCGACGATCACGCCGGCTGATTCGCGGCAAGCAACCTGCTGCAAATCGAGCCGCAGGGAAGTCTCATCCACTAGGCAAAGGGTCTCGCGAGGCTGGCTGGCGCGCGGAAATCGGCGTCTATTGGCGAAAATCGGCCATCCTGATGAAAGTTTTTACTTTTATTGCCGATAATTAGCCGTAAGATTCGTGAGACGGCAAACGATTCTGGAGGCTGGGGCTAGCTTCTCCGATGCTGACGAGGCCAACGACGCACAACCATCTGGCCGAAAGGGTCCGGCGACTCTTCGGCACCGCGCCGTGCCGTCTGCAGGTAGCCGCCCTGCCCTGGCGCGAAACCGGAAACAGCGTCGAGATCATGCTGATTACCAGCCGCGATACCGGTCGCTGGGTGCTTCCGAAGGGCTGGCCTGAAGCCAGGGAGCCGCTTTGCGAAGCCGCGGCGCGCGAGGCTGTCGAGGAAGCCGGACTGCGCGGGACGATCTCGCATCTCGAGGCCGGCCGCTACTTCTACGCCAAGGCCCTGGCCTCCGGCGAGGAAGTGCCATGCGAGGTATTGGTGTTCCCGCTGCATGTCGACAAGGTCGCCGACCATTGGAAGGAAAAACGCTCCCGCACCCGCAAATGGGTCAATTCGAGCGAAGCGGTGCGCATGGTCAACGAACCGGATCTTTGCCAGATCATCGCCTATTTCTGCGCCGACCCGCGTCGGTTTGCCTGAACCGGGACCGGCCGCGCCACCAAGCAGCTCGGACGGGGGCGCCTGCGGCGTGAATGCTTTTCTAATGAAGACGTAATAGGATCTGATCCGATCCTGGCGTTTTACCGATGACAAATCCCGCAAATCCCAATCCAGAGAGATCCGACGAGCACAAGCGCGAGCATCGCCAGCGCGTGCTCAAGGGCGGCACGATCATCACGGGCATCTCGAATTCGGAAGTTGGCTGCACGCTGCGCAATCAAAATGAAGGTGGCGCCGAACTCAAGGTTCCGCCCGAAGCAACGATTCCGGATCATTTCCTTCTCTATGTGCCCGTCGACGGCATCGGCTATCGATGCGAGGTCCGCTGGCGCCGCAACGGCCGGATCGGGGTGCACTTCACCGGAACCGAGCCGAAGCCCAGGACGCATTACGGCTGATCCGCGACGTCGGATGCGCCAGATGGTCTGTGCCTGGATCACGCCCCGGAGCCGTCGCGAAGCCTGACAAGCGCGTCTTTGTCCCCTCGGCCGGGGGCTACCGCGGCAGCTCCATTCTATCCCCGTTATCCACATGTGTGACACACAAGATGTTGAGGTCACAAAAGCTACGCAAACGAATCCTTGACGGCGCAAAACGAGTCGCCTTTTATAGGCCATGCGCTCCTGTTGAGAGCGCGACCGGAAAGTTCTGAGCCCGGTCTTTTTCCCGGATTATGTGCGTTTTTCCCCACATTTCCGCCTGTTTACGAGGCTGGCGGAAGCGTTGGGATTGTGGGGCGTGGGCGATAAAAGGGAGAATTGTCGGACTGGAATAAATTGTCTGTTAACACTATATTTAGTGTTTGCAGGCAGGTTCGACGCTAGATAATGTGAATTTCCCTCGAGTGAGGGAATCGGAAAAAATCAGTTTTGAGGGACCCGCGGGTTCGTCGGTGAGTTGGACAGGCGCTTCGCAAGAAGTTTGACCAGCAAGGCGGACGAAGACCGCGAAAATGGAGAGCCGGCCGTTTTCGAACGCCGGCAGACGGCGGACATGCGCGTTTCGCATTGGGAGCAGAAATCTCCTGACGAAAGCGCTATATGTAGACAAAAGGGACCGGACCAATGCGCATCGAGCGTCGTTTCACCAGACAGGGACAATCGGCTTACG
Source organism: Mesorhizobium sp. B1-1-1 (assembly GCF_006442955.1). Taxonomy (NCBI): domain Bacteria; kingdom Pseudomonadati; phylum Pseudomonadota; class Alphaproteobacteria; order Hyphomicrobiales; family Phyllobacteriaceae; genus Mesorhizobium; species Mesorhizobium sp. B1-1-1. The sequence continues at coordinate 592,785 of NZ_VFWW01000001.1, read as the reverse complement.
CGGAGATCGAATTCCGCAAGGCGCTCTCCGAGATCAAGAATCCGGATGGCTCGGTGGTGTTCCGCTTGGACAATATCGACGTGCCGGCGCAATTCTCCCAGGTCGCCGCCGACATCCTGGCGCAGAAATATTTCCGCAAGGCCGGCGTCCCCGCGCGGCTGAAGAAGGTCGAGGAGAACGATGTTCCCTCCTTCCTGTGGCGCTCAGTCGCCGACGAGGCCGAACTTGCCAAGTTGCCGGAAGCCGAGCGCTACGGGTCCGAGATCGACGCCCGCCAGGTCTTCGACCGGTTGGCCGGCACCTGGACCTATTGGGGCTGGAAGGGCGGCTATTTCAAGTCGGAGGAAGACGCGCGCGCCTTCCGCGACGAGCTTGCCTACATGCTGGCCACCCAGCGCGTGGCGCCGAACTCGCCGCAATGGTTCAACACCGGCCTGCACTGGGCCTATGGCATAGACGGCCCGAGCCAGGGCCACTTCTATGTCGACCCGTTCACCGGCAAGCTGACGAAGTCGAAATCCTCCTACGAGCACCCGCAGCCGCATGCCTGCTTCATCCAGGGCGTGCAGGACGACCTCGTCAATGAGGGCGGCATCATGGATCTGTGGGTGCGCGAGGCGCGCCTGTTCAAATACGGCTCGGGCACCGGCTCCAATTTCTCGCTGCTGCGCGGCGAGGGCGAAAAGCTGTCCGGCGGCGGCCGTTCGTCCGGCCTGATGAGCTTCCTCAAGATCGGCGACCGCGCCGCGGGCGCCATCAAGTCGGGCGGCACGACGCGCCGCGCCGCCAAGATGGTCATCGTCGACGCCGATCACCCCGACATCGAGGAATTCATCGACTGGAAGGTCAATGAAGAGCAGAAGGTCGCCTCGCTGGTGACCGGCTCCAAGATCGTCAAGAAGCATCTCGAAGCGATCATGAAGGCCTGCGTCAACTGCGAAGGCCATGACGACGACTGCTTCGACCCCGCCGTCAACACCGCACTGAAGCGCGAGATCAAGGCGGCCAAAAAGGACGCGGTGCCGGAGAACTATATCTACCGCGTCATCCAGTTCGCCAAGCAGGGCTACACCTCGATGTCGTTCAAGACCTACGACACCGACTGGGATTCCGACGCCTACCTCACCGTGTCGGGCCAGAACTCCAACAATTCGGTGTCGCTGAAGGACAATTTCCTGCGCGCCGTCGAGGATGATGCCGACTGGCATCTCACCGCCCGCAAGGACGGCAAGGTGCTGAAGACGCTGAAGGCCAGGGATCTCTGGGAAAAGATCGGCTACGCCGCTTGGGCATCCGCCGATCCGGGCCTGCACTTCAACACGACGATGAACGACTGGCACACCTGCGCATCCGCCGGTGCGATCCGGGCATCCAACCCGTGCTCGGAATACATGTTCCTCGACGACACGGCCTGCAATCTCGCCTCGATCAATCTGCTCCCCTACCGCAATGCCGACGGCACGATCGACATCGCTGCCTATGAGCATACGGTGCGGCTATGGACCATCGTGCTGGAAATCTCGGTCATGATGGCGCAGTTCCCGTCGAAGGAGATCGCCAAGCTCTCCTACGACTACCGCACGCTGGGCCTCGGCTATGCCAATATTGGCGGCCTGTTGATGACCTCGGGCATTCCCTACGATTCCGATGAGGGCCGCGCCATCTGCGCCGCGCTCACCGCCGTCATGACCGGCACCGCCTACGCCACCTCGGCGGAGATGGCGTCCGAGCTCGGCGCCTTCCCCGATTACGACCGCAATGCGCAGAACATGCTGCGCGTCATGCGCAATCATCGCCGCGCCGCCTATGGCGACAAGGACGGCTACGAGAAGCTGGCCGTCAACCCGGTGCCGCTGGTCGCTTCCGACCTCAAGCAGCAGGAGTTGGCGACGCACGCCAAGGCTGCTTGGGACCGCGCCATCGAACTCGGCGAGGAGCACGGCTATCGCAACGCGCAGGCGACCGTCATCGCGCCGACCGGCACGATCGGGCTGGTCATGGATTGCGACACAACAGGCATCGAACCCGACTTCGCGCTGGTGAAGTTCAAGAAGCTCGCCGGCGGCGGCTATTTCAAGATCATCAACCGCGCCGTGCCGGAAGCGCTGCGCACGCTGGGCTATTCGGAAAGCCAGATCGCCGAGATCGAGGCTTACGCCGTCGGCCATGGCAATCTCAACCAGGCGCCCGGCATCAACCCCGGCTCGCTCAAGGCCAAGGGCTTCACCGACGACAAGATCGCGGCGCTCAACGCGGCGCTGAAGTCGGCCTTCGACATCAAGTTCGTCTTCAACCAGTGGACGCTGGGCGCCGACTGGGTGAAGGAGACCTTTGGCTTCACCGACGAGCAGCTCAACGACTTCTCGTTCGAGATGCTGCCGGCGCTGGGCTTCTCCAGGAAGGACATCGAAGCCGCCAACATCCATGTCTGCGGTGCGATGACGCTTGAGGGAGCGCCCTTCCTAAAGGCCGAACACCTCCCCGTGTTCGACTGCGCCAGCCCCTGCGGCAAGATCGGCAAGCGCTCGCTGTCGATCAACAGCCACATCCAGATGATGGCGGCGGCACAGCCCTTCATTTCCGGCGCCATCTCCAAGACCATCAACATGCCGAACGACGCCACGGTGGAGGACGCCAAGAACGCCTACATGCTGTCGTGGAAGCTGGCGCTGAAGGCCAACGCGCTCTACCGCGACGGCTCGAAGCTCTCGCAGCCGCTCAATGCCTCGCTGCTCGCCGATGGCGAGGAGGACGAGGACGAGGCGATCGAACAGCTGGTCGCCGCGCCCGCCGCGCAGCGTGCGGTGCAGGTTACCGAAAAGATCGTCGAGCGCGTCGTGGAGCGTCTCTACCGCGACCGCGAAAAGCTGCCGAACCGCCGCAAGGGTTACACGCAGAAGGCAGTCGTCGGCGGCCACAAGGTCTATCTGCGTACCGGCGAGTTCGACGACGGGCGTCTCGGCGAGATTTTTATCGACATGCACAAGGAAGGCGCGGCCTTCCGGGCGATGATGAACAATTTTGCCATCGCCATCTCGCTCGGCCTGCAATATGGCGTGCCGCTCGAGGAATTTGTCGAAGCCTTCACCTTCACCAAGTTCGAGCCGGCCGGCATGGTGCAGGGCAATGACGCGATCAAGAACGCGACGTCGATCCTCGATTACGTGTTCCGCGAACTTGCCGTGTCCTATCTCAACCGCCACGATCTCGCCCATGTCGACCAGTCGGATTTCGACAAGACGGCACTTGGGCGCGGCATCACCGAAGGCAAGGCCACGCCCTTCTCCAAGGGCCTCTACCGCGGTGCCTCGCCGGTCAAGCTGGTGTCGGGCGCCGAACCCAAGGGATTCGGCGGTTCCGCCCCGGCCACGGCCCCTGCCCGCGTGGCGCCGACGGCCTTCTCCGGCTCCAACGTACTGGCGCTGAAGCCGGCGAGCGACGAGGCCATCGCCTACAAGCGCGACTATGAGGAACGCGCCAGGGAACTGGTCGAGGACATCGCCGAGGAGGAAACCGAGGCTTCGGGTGCCGAGGGGCTATTCTCCGACGCCGCCGCGCACGAGGCCGCCGAGGCCAAGGCACTCGCCGCCACCCGGCGCCAGCAATCGCTGATGCAGGGCTACACCGGCAACGAATGCTCGGAATGCCACAACTTCACCATGGTGCGGAACGGCACCTGCGAGAAGTGCGATACGTGTGGAAGCACGAGCGGGTGCAGCTGAGAATCTGAAGCGCTAGTAAAACGACGCAGCATTTTGGCCCGATCGTACGATCGGGCCGAAATGGCAAAGGGAACAAAAAGGGTACATCGTATAAGGAAGTCTTTATGTGACATCCCCGAAACACCAAAGGCCAATCCTTCCGGATCGGCCTTTGGTGCCGCGAATAAGCCGAAGCCCACGCGGGGCGACGAGATCAGAATCCCATCTCCTATGACAAGGTTACTATATGGAGATTCTGATCTAAGAGTCGAGAAGGCATCGGCAGCTAGTGTGACTTTAACGGCTCCCGGAAAGGGCTTTTTCGTTATGAAAATTGAACCCAGAATTAGCGCTAGTAAATTGGTTGAGTATTGTTTCGCTCGCTCCACTCGGCGAACTGCGATCATTGAAGACATCATCAGACCTAAGAACTTCCTCCTCGACACCCGCTACAACGAGATTGAACGTGCAATGATGCATTTCATTGAAACTCACGGGCAGGATGACAGCCGACTGTTCCAGCTCGACAGGGCCTTGTTGTCGCGCCAACCTGCCACCTCGCACGATGAACAAAGGCTTCTCACAGCTCACGATGCTATCGAACTTTGCCGTACTATGAGCTTGGCCAAGCTACCTACTGCTGCCAAATTAACCGGCGTTTCCGATAGCCAGCCAAAATTCCTTCTTGCCGGTGTCTCTATTAGCGTTCGACCGACAAACTCGGTCAAGATACCACAGGCAGGAAGGAGGGAATTTGGCTTCGGCTTGATCAAACCTTATCTCTCCAAAACACTACCATTGTCGACAGAAACTTCGGCGCTGCATGGAGCGCTTCTCCATTGGTACGCGGAGAAATGTTTCGGGGATGCCGGAGAACCACGCGCCGAACTTTGTTTTGTGGTTGATGTGTTTGCCCAAAAGACTTTCGCTGCACCCGGTAGCTTCAACCAACGCAGGAAGCTGCTGGCAGCTTCCTGCCAAGAGATCGCGGACAGGTGGCAGTCAATTCGGGCGAGACTAATTACTGACGAAGAAGCTAGCCGGAAACGCCATTAATAGCCTTGGTGCTGCAGTAGTTCTTGGTGCTGCTCGCCTTCGCCCCTTGATGTGGCAAAGGGTGAGCAGCGCCAGGAACAGCATGAAACTTTTAGGCAGCTTTGAACGAGGACTGTATGCGCTACGCCGTAGCGATTGAAAAAGCAGGCGATAATTTCTCAGCTTATGTGCCGGATTTGCCCGGCTGCATCGCGACGGGTACGAGCGTATCTGAGGTGAAAAACGAGATTCACACCGCAATACCCTTCCACATCGAGGGTTTGCAAGCCGACGGGCTGGACGTGCCGAAGGCGTCAGCTTTGCGGAATATGTAGAGGCATAGTCGATATCCAGGCACTGCTCAACACGGCGCTTAAAGACCTTCTTGCGAGCGAGGAGCAACTGGCCGGAGCAAGTAGATTAAAAAGGCACCAGGAAGGGGTGAACGATCGGCGCGCGTTTCAATCCGCGTCGGCCACCATCTGCCGGCCGCCGGCCCAGGCGCGCCATTGGCGCTCGTCGCCGTGGAAGACGTTGAGGTCGATGCGGCCGGTGACGCCATGCGATAGGCCGGAGCCGGAATATTGCCAGAACAGCCATTTGCGGCCGGGATAGACCTTTGAGGGGTGCTGCGCCACGGCGCGCAGCCAGAACGAATAATCGAGGAATTCGCCGCGAAGATTGTCGCGGTAGAAATCGGGCGCGGTGTAGATGATGGGCCGCTGGCCGTAATGGCGTTCAAGCTTGTCCATGAACACCTGCATCTTCTCCAGCACCTTTTCGCGCGACGGCCGCCGCTTGCAGCTGGATTCGCCATTCCATTCGACATCGATCACCGGCGGCAAGGCGCCCTCGACCCTGGGCACGTTGCGGATGAACCAGTCGGCCTGCTCGCCGGCGGTGCGGCACCAGTAGAAGAAGTGATAGGCGCCGCGCTTCAGCCCTGCGGCGTCGGCGTTGCGCCAATTCCTGGTGAACATCGGATCGAGATGGTCGCCGCCGTCGGTCGCTTTAATATAGGCGAAATTGGCGCCCTGGGCGCGCAGCTTCTCCCAGTTGACGTTGCCTTGCCAGCGCGACACGTCGACGCCATGCACGGCAAGGTGTCGCGGCGAAGAGCGGCCGAAATTGATCGGCTTGGCATCGCGAAAGCCGTAGCGCGTGACAGGCCCGGCCAGCATCGGCGGTGCCGCCCGTGACAAGAGCTTCGGCGGCGATACAAGCGCCGCCGGCTCGACGACCGGCGGCTCGACGCTGTCCGGCAGGTCGGGCGCCGGAAACGCCACCGTCTCTTCCTCCGCCAGGCCGTAAGGTCGGACATTCTCGTCCACCGGCATGGCTTCCGCCATCCTGCGTTCGGCTGCCATTCTCCGTTCGGCCTTGGTCACTGGGGCGGATGCGATCGGCGCGCTTGGTCGCACCACCGAGTTGGTGATCTCGTTCGACGGCTTCTGGATGTCCAGCGCGTCCATGCCGGATGTCGACGAGCAGCCGGCAAGGCACAGCGTTGCGATCACGAAACTGACGGCGCCTGGTAACCGCATCTGGACCTGTACTCAAACACAACAGACCGAAGGCAACGGCCGACGGACAAACCAGGTCTAGTTATGAACGAGAAATTACCAATAAAGATTGAATCAAGTTTTTAAGCATGTTGGGCACGGTTCCGAGTGTCGGCCGTGCGCGGTGACAAGCGCAATCTAGGCCTGCCGATCCTATCGCCTGAAGACGCCGATCATCGGCCCCAGGTTCCAGTAGTCGTCATTGCGGCCGATGGCCGGCGCGAGCAGGCTCGATATCGACCCGTCGAGGAACAGCGCATTGTCGCAGCCGAGCCCGTCGCGAAACAGGCGTGCGAATGCATGGAATGTCACCGTGCCATTCGAAATGGCGAAGACGACGACGCCGTCCTTTCGCACCCCGACACCGTCGCGCGTCTTGCGCGAGGTGCTGTCGGCCCGGAATTTCTGGTGCAACTTGCCGTTGATCACCAGCATCGGCCCGGACTGCGTGGCATAATCGGTGGGCGGACGCTTCTCTAAGAAATCCCTTGTCGCGCGGACCGCGGCCTTGCCGTCGCTGATGTAGAAAATACCATTGGGCTGGAGCGAAAAATTGCCGCTTCCCGACCCGACCTTCGCCGAGGCCAGTTCCTGCCCGCGCTCGACATACAGGCCGACCGGCGCGAGGTTTGGATGGTACATTCCCGCATTGATGGCGAACAGCATCGTGCGCCCGGCCCGCCGCTGGGCATCGTCGAGATTGTGCAGCGATTGATAGGGCTTGCCGGCCGGATCCTTCCAGAACAATTCGATCCGATATTGCCTGGGATCGACCTCGCAGACCAGGTAGCTGGTGACCTCGAAGACGAAATCGCGGCACGGCGGCAACGAGGCGAACCATTGGCCGACTCCCATGCCGATCGCCGCCGCCGACGGCAGCGCGGTCTTGATCAGCGCGAGCAGTAATGGCGCGGATTGGAGGACAGTCAAAAGATCCATGCGCGCACCGGATTGCCGGTTCCAACGAGCCGCCGCCAGCATTCGCCGGCACGACGCAAGAACGGTCCCAAGCGGGAATGGATCAAACGGCCAAGGTCGAAGTGCGGCTGCCGACGCAAGACATCGGCGACATCATTGAACAGAGCTGACGAGCCGCTCGTCGCCGCCAAGGATGGAAACCCAGCGACCGCTGTTGTCGCTCGCCTGTCTCTTCAGGTAGCGATAGCCTGTCTGGTTCCAGAGGCGAACCTTGTCGCTGAGATTGTCGAGGACGAAATCGCCCTTGTCGGTGCGCACCGTAAGCACGGCGTGGCCTTCGCCGTCCGGCTTGCGCACCACCGTCATCAGCAGATTGGCGATTGCAATGCCGGCGGCCTGGAGCTCGCGCTGCTTTTCAAGCGCGTAGTCTTCGCAGTCGCCAAACCCGTTATCGGGGTAGGCCCACCACTCATCCTTGCCGTAGTTGTCCATGTCGCTCATCGGCTTGACGCGGGTGTTGACCGAGAGATTTACGGCGGAAATTTCCCGCAACAGCTGGCCGGTCATGCTCTCCGGAGCGTTGGCGGGCGAGCGGATGGAGCATTCGGCAGAATGGACCTTGCAAAAATCATAGTGCCCGATCGGCTGGGAGGTTTGCCCGCCGATAGTCATGGAAAGCGGTCCCGCATTCGCCAAACCCGCGGCCGAACAAAAAACCGTCAGCGCCAACGCAAACCCCAAACCCCTCGCCTTGCGGCGCCAACCCACCGAGGATGCCATACGGCCCCACCCATCTATTTTTGTTAACAGAACGTTAAAGATGGATTTTGCCTGGAGTCAATGAAGGCGGCCGATCACATCTTTGGCGATCGACGCATGCCCGACCGGGGTTGCGCCGAAGCAACACCGGCTCGCACATTCCTGGAGTTGCCTTTTAGTCCCTTGTTTGACGCCGCGGAAAACCGCTGCGCGCTTTCCGGGATTGCTTCAGGCAAGCCATCCCATCGCCAGGCCCAGCAGCAAGGCGATGCCGAGCACGCCGCGATAAATGACGAAAGGCCAGGCTGAGAAGCGTTCCAGCACGCGCATCAGGCCCCATATGGCGAAGAAGGCGGATAGCGAGGCGACGACCAGGCCGACCGCGAGGATCGACCAGCCATGGGCATCGAGATGGGCCTTGTGCAGTTCCCAGAGCTCCTTGAGACCGGCGAGTGCGATGGCCGGCAGCCCCAGCAGGAATGAAAAGCGCGCCGCTTCTTCCCGCTTAAAGCCGAGCCCCAGTGCTGCCGTCAAGGTCGAACCGGACCGCGAGACGCCCGGGATCAATGCGCCGATTTGGGCGATGCCGACGAGCAGCGCATCGGCCATGGAGGCCTGGCCCATGGTGCGCGCATGGCGGGCACGGAGTTCGGCCAGCGCCAGCAGGAGTGCCATGACGATGCAGGCCCAGCCGATGACCCCGAGGCCGCGCAGCGGCGAATTGCAGGCGTTGAGAAGGCCAGACAGAGCCACGCCGGCGATGACGATCGGGATCGTCGCCAGCACGATCCAGAGCGCCAGCCGGAAATGTCGGTCGGCCAAATCGCGCCGTTTCAAGGCACTGACCGAACCGGACAGGATGTCCCTGACATCGTTCCAGAAGTAGCTGATCACCGCGGCGAGGGCCGCAAGCTGCATGGCGGCGGAGAAAGCGGAGCCGGGATCCTGCCAGCCCAGCATCGCCGGGACGACGCGCATGTGGGCGGTCGAGGAAATTGGCAGCAGTTCGGTGATGCCTTGCACCAAGCCGAGAAATGCGACCTTGGCGTAGCCCAGGCCGACAAAGCCCATGTCCATGCCTTGCATGCAGCTGTCGGCCATGTCGAATTCCATGTCAGAGAGATCGGAGTTGCGCGGGGAACGACTGGGGCGATCGGCCCCTGGGCAAGCCATACCGCCATGGGACGGAAAATCAATTTACGGATTTGTGAACTGGCACCCGGGAATGGGCGTCAGCGAGTGCGGAAGGCGCGTTCGAATATCAACACCGCGCCGCCTCGGCGCGTTGGCAGCACCAGGCAGTGGCCAGACCGGCCCGGCGGGTCGGCCTGCAAAAACTGGAGGAAATCACGATGCGATCAGGGGCACAGCCAGAGTTTCTGGCACGCCCTGGCGATCACGTGCGCCGGCGGCACAGCCGGCTCCTCGACGGAAGGCCGACGCGCCCGTTCGAGCAGCATGCGCACCTGTTCCGGGCGCACACGATCGCGCTCCATCACAAGCAGGACCATCGGATCGCTCAAAAGCTCGTCCAGGGTACTGATGCTGTCGTTCATCCGTCGTCTCCTCGAATGCCGGCCCGCACCGGTTAAATAGGGAGACAATGATGGCTCGCCAATGACGCTTTGCCGGCTTTCGCGTGACTGTTTCGGTTATTTCGTGACTGTTTCGATTAATTTTTGTCACGGTCACGTAATTTCACCCTTCTGTTGGCCCGCTTCATCCGGCACAGCTCATCGGTTTCGGCGCTCAAGCGCCGATCCACCTTCTTTCATAAGGCGGGAAGGGAGGCCGGAGACCTCAGGCAGGCGGCGCGCCTTCGTGCTGCGGCAAGCCGTCATCGAGCGCCACCCAGGGCTGCTTGGAGGCGGTCCAGATGTGCATCTGCGGTTTGAAGACGGATGGATCGTCGAGTGACCCGGTGGTGACGCCTATAATGCCGGCGGCATCGCGCCGCGAAAACATCGTCGTACCGCAGCTTGGGCAAAACCCGCGTTTAATATCCGGCGAGCTGTTCGCGGTCGCCAACGGCCCTTCGACCGTCACATCGTCGATGCGAAACAGCACACGCGCATTGAAGGCGGCGCCGATCGCCTTTTGACAAAGCCGACAATGGCAGATGCGTTCGTTGACGGGCTCGACGTCGGCGCGATAACGCACCGCCCCGCACAGGCATCCGCCCTGATAGTTAGCCATTGCCGTATCCATTCCCGAGAAGATTTGATGCGAGACTATCGAGGCCGGATATCGGGTCAATTCAAAAGCATTGATACGATCCCATCGACTGCAGCGATAAAACTGCCGGCCGCCTCGAGGGAGACCGCCGGCAGCCAATGCCGGCAAGCTATTCGGTTTCGCCGACCACCTCGTCCCAGCTCTTCACCTTGGTCTCGCCGTTGAGGAACGGCAGCGCGGCGGCCGTCAGCTCTGGAGCGAAGAAGACGTCGTAGTGGGTGCGATTGGGCAGGATCGCCAGGCGGTTCCGCGACAGGTTTTCACGCATCCAGCCCGCGTCCTTCAAACCGCCGCCGAGCATCTGGTAGAACTTGATCTCGTGCTCGGGCTTGTACATGTCGCTGTCGCCGTAGGCCAGCATGACCGGCATCTTCAGCTTGGGAACATCGGCCGAGTAGTCGTAGTTCTGGCGCATGAAGTTGCCGAGCGTATCGAGCAGCTTCGGGAACTCCTCGGGATGCGGCGCCACGGCGACGTAGGATTTGTACATCGGCGTGTCCTTCATGAAATCGGCCGCTGCCGCGCTCACTTGCGCCTGCTGCGGGCGCATCTCGTCATAGAAACCGTCGGCGGCATAGCCGGTCGAGACCAGCACAAGCCGGCGCACCGTTTCGGGGTGCTGGACGGCCATCCGGAAGGCGACACCGCCGCCCAGAGAATAACCCATGACGTCGACCTCGCCGTAACCAAGCCGTTTGACGATATCAGCCATGTCGTCGCCCATCGCCTCCAGCGTGAACGGCCGGTCGCCAAGCGCGGTGCGGCCATGGCCTTGCAGGTCGACGGTGATGACAGTGCGATGTTCGGCAAGCTTCGGCAGAATGGGGGCGAACATGTCCGCTGTGCCGAGACCGCCATGCAGCAGAAGCAGCGGCTCGCCTTTGCCGTGGACGGCATAATAGTAATTCAGGCCGTTGATCGGCAGCAGGCCGGATTTTTCAGGCTTCGGCGGTGTCTTCGCTTCGGTCGTCATGGCAGATTTTACCTCGTTTGCGTTGGCGATGCCCGGACAGGCGAGAAGCGCCGCGGCCGAAGCAAGAATGGCGAAAAGCAAGGCTTTGGACATATCGATCTCCTCCAGTCTGTCCGTGTGTCGGTGCGTTCTTGAGCTGGCTGGTGCATCGGCCCCAACCCGCGCGAAAACCGATCGAAAATATTGGTCTGACCGGCTTCCGTCCCAAGGACGAACCAGCGAAATGCAAACCGACATCATCAAGGAGAAATTCCGGGGCTTTCCCGTGGATGAGGACCAACGGCGAAATCGAGGACGCGTCAGTGGCGCTTGGCTTGCACCAGATAGGCATCGATCTCGGTCTCGCCGAGCCACTTGGCCGCTTCCAGCCGATGCAGGCCTTCTACCAGGATATGACGCTTGCCGTCGTGACGGACCTGGATCGGCATCTTCATGCCATTTTCCAGAATGTCCTCGGCGAGATGACGGACCGTCTCGGGATGCAGCGTCTTCTTACGCGCCGTCGGCACGTAGATGTCGTCGACCTTGACCTTCTGCACTCTGAGCATGTCGACCCCCCGGGCGGAACGCCGCCTTATCCTGAGATAGTCGCTTTGTTGACGAGGGCCAAGGGCGTGGCGACGAATAGGGCGGAGGCAACCGGGTTTGTCTGCCGCCGCGCAGTCGATATTGCGTATCAGCCTTTGTAGATACGGTCCTCGAGCGGCGTCTCGGCAATCAGCGCCTGCAGCCCTGACAGCAACGCCTTCTCGGCGCGGTTCATCGCCTTGTCCGGATTGACCAGCAGGAAGATATCGATGGCCGGCGGCGCATCATAGGGCGGCAGCCGCCACAGCGCGCCGTCGGCCACATCGCGCCGCGCCACATGCAGCGGCAGCGGGCCGATGCCGAGCCCGGCGACGATCATGCGCCGCACCTCCTCCAGGCTCGACGAAACGCCCACGACATCGGCGTTCAGCCGTGCTTCGCTACGCAATAGTGCGACCGGCCGCAGCGCATCCGAAATATGGTCGGTCTGGAACGATACTGACGGCTCGTCGCGGAGATCGGCGAGCGTCAGTCCGGTTTGCCCATAGAGCCTGTGCCGCGGCCCGCAAAAGAAGCCGAAGAACTCGCGATAGACCATGTCGTATTGCAGCGCCGGATCGCGCTGGCTGACCAGGCAGACGCCAAACGAAGCACGGCGCTCCCTCACCTGCTTGGCCACTTCGGTGCTTGCCGCGACCGAAATGGTGATGCTGGCGCGCGGATAGTTGCGGTGGAATTCCGACAGCGCCCGATCGAACAGCGGCGAGACCACATGGCTGGCGGTCGCGATCATGACGTGGCCGGTGACATCGTCGCTGATGCCGCGCATCAAGAGCGGCAGCTGCGATATGGTGCCGAACACCTCGATGCTCTGCTCGTAGAGAAGCCGTCCAACCTCGGTGAGCTCGAAGCGCGTCGCATCGCGTTCGACCAGCCGCCGGCCGACCCGGTCTTCCAGCCGCCGCAGCGCATTGCTGACGCTTGGCTGCTTGAGGTTCAGCCTCTCGGCGGCACGCGTGATGCTCTTCACCTCCGCGATGACGACGAATGTCCGCAAAAGGTTCCAGTCCAGATCCCAGACCAGCCGTTCGGGGCGCGGCAATGCCATTCCTGATATCTATGCTCCCTATTTCCATTATCTATTTGCGCAATGCTACCGCAAAGGCAATCATTGCCGTCAGGAGTGCGCCCCAACGCCTCCCAAGAACAAGCCTTCGCGCTCCATCCAGAGGACAGGTTTCAAATGAACAAGGTATTTTCCGGCATTGCCGTCGCGGCGCTGCTGTTTGCGTCTTCCTTCGCTAACGTCTCGGCCAGGGCCGATGACCTCGAGAAGGTCAAGGCGGCGGGCGAATTGAAGATTTCCATGAGCGGGCAGTATCCCCCCTTCAACTTCGTCAACGACCAGAACGAGGTCGTCGGCTTCGACGCCGATATCGGCAAGGCCATCGCCGAGCGTATCGGCGTCAAGGGCACCATCATCACGACCGCCTGGGACGGCATCATCGCCGGCCTGCTCGCCAACAAATACGACACCGTGGTCGGCTCGATGACGATCACGCCGGAGCGTGAGAAGGTGGTCGATTTCGTCGGCCCCTACTATCACGCCGGCCGTGCGGTTTTCGTCAACCAGGATTCCAAGGTGCAGAGCCTCGACGAACTCAAGGGCAAGACCCTTGGCGTGACGCTCGGCGAAACGCATGAGAAATGGGCGCGCCAACAGGGCGGCTGGGACATCCGCACCTATAAGGGGCTGCCGGAATTGCTGCTGGAATTGAAGGCGGGCCGCGTCGACGCCATCGTCGTCGACAACATTCCGGTCATGGTCGCCGTCAAGGAGACCGGCGAGAAGGTACGCAAGCTCGACACGCCGGGTATCGAAGGCGGCAGCGTCGCCATCGGCATCGCCATCCGCAAGGACAATCCCGAGCTCAAGGCCGCCATGCAGAAGGCGCTGGACGGCATGATGGCCGATGGTACCTACGAGAAGATATCGATGCACTGGGTCGGCAGCGACATCCGCTAACTTCGCCAGGCTTCGGCGGTCCAGGCCGCCTGAAGCCGAAAGCCACTGCGCCGGGCCATTCCATGGATTTCTCCTTGATGCAGCGCGTCTTCCCGTTCTTCGTGGAAGCCGCCTTGGTGACGCTGGAACTGACAGCGCTGGCCCTGGTTCTGGGGCTGGCCGTGGCAGCACTTGCCGCGACCGCAAGAATGTCGAGATCGGCGATCCTGCGGGCCGTCGGCACGCTCTATGTGAGCCTGTTCCGTGGCACACCGTGCCTGATCCAGCTCTTCGTGCTCTATTTCGGCGGTCCGCAGATCGGCATCAATCTGGATCCGTTCGCGGCCGGCGTGATCGGCCTCGGCCTCAACATCGGCGCCTATATGGCGGAGTCAATCCGAGGCGCGGTGGTTGCGGTCGACCGGGGCCAGACGGAGGCGGCCCGCACAATCGGATTCGGCCGGTTCCAGACCTTGCGCAAGGTCGTGCTGCCGCAAGCCGCCCGGCTGATGATCCGCCCGCTTGGCGTCAACACGGTCGCGCTGTTGAAAGGCTCGGCCCTGGTGTCCACCATCTCGGTCGTGGAATTGACCTACACCGCGCAGCGCTTCATCGGCTCCACCTACAAGCCGTTCGAAATCTTCGGCGTCGCGGCCCTGCTCTACATGATCATGGTCTATGCCGTCGCCCGCATAGTCGACATGCTCGACAAACGCTTCGCGATCGTCTGAGGCAGAACACGATGCAAGGCCTGGATTTCACAGTCATCGCGCCCTACTGGGATCTTCTGCTGACCGGCGCCTGGTGGACATCAGTGCTGACGGTCTCGGCGGGAGCGCTCAGCTTCGTCGGCGGCATCTTCTTTGCCGTGATCGTACTTTACGCGCCGGCAATCCTGGCCTACCCCGTACGCGCCTTCATGTGGGTATTCATGGGCACGCCGCTGCTATTGCAGCTCTTCCTGATCTATTTTGGCCTGGTGCAGGTCGGCATCGACATCCCTGCGCTTGCGGCCGGCATTGTCGGCCTTGGACTGCATTTTGCCGTCTACAATGCCGATGTCATCCGCGCAGGCATCGTGGCCGTCGATGTCGGCCAGACGGAAGGCGCGCGCAGCATCGGCTTCGGCAAGTGGCAGACGCTGCGCCACGTCGTGATACCGCAAGCCATCCGCAACACGGCGCCACCGATCGGCAGCAATTTGATCGCGCTGTTGAAGGAATCCTCCATCGTCTCGGTCATCGGCATTGCCGAACTGGTTCACTCGGCGCAACTGGCGATCAGCGAAACGTTTCGCCCTTTCGAATTCTACATCACTGCCGCCGCGCTCTACTACATTCTCAACCTCGTGCTCGAAGCGGCCCTGCATCGGTTCGAAAGACATGTGGAGGTTTCCCGATGAGCACGCAGCGGCCAATGGTCGAGGTCCGCGGCGCACGCAAATCGTTTGGCGCCGTCGAGGTCCTCAGAGGTATCGACCTGTCGGTCGAACGTGGGCAGATCGTCGCCATCATCGGCCCGAGCGGCTCCGGCAAGAGCACGCTGCTGCGTTCCATCAACCATCTCGAGGGTTTGAACAGCGGTGAGGTCTGGCTGGACGGCCTGCAAGTGAACCAGAAGCTGCATGGCCAGGCGTTCGAAAGGCACATCAACAAGGTGCGCCAGCAGATGGGCATGGTGTTCCAGCACTTTAACCTGTTCCCGCATTTGACCGTGATCGAGAACATCACGATGGGGCCGGTGATCCTGAAAAGCATGCCGAAAGCCGAAGCTCGTGCGCTGGCGCTTGAACTGTTGTCCAAGGTCGGGCTCTCCGACAAGATCGACGCCTATCCCTCGCGTCTTTCGGGCGGGCAGAAGCAGCGCGTGGCGATTGCCCGCGCGCTGGCCATGCAGCCCAAGGTGATGCTGTTCGACGAGGCCACCTCGGCGCTCGATCCGGAGCTGGTCGA
This sequence comes from Mesorhizobium sp. B1-1-1, assembly GCF_006442955.1. NCBI lineage: Bacteria > Pseudomonadati > Pseudomonadota > Alphaproteobacteria > Hyphomicrobiales > Phyllobacteriaceae > Mesorhizobium > Mesorhizobium sp. B1-1-1. The sequence goes on along the minus strand of NZ_VFWW01000001.1, from coordinate 577,117 downwards.
CGAGGTCAACGCGGTGATGAAGCAGCTTGCCGCCGAGCACATGACCATGCTCATCGTAACGCACGAAATGCGCTTTGCCGGCGAAGTGGCCGACAGGGTGCTGTTCATGGATGGCGGCGTGGTAGTGGAAGAAGGCCCGCCGGGCGACATCTTCCGCGCCCCGCAAAAGGAACGCACCCGCACCTTCCTCAAGAAATACCTTTCAGCCTGAGCATGACAATGACCAGATTGACCACTGAATTCCCCGATTTCGGATTGACGCCAGAGCAACGCCGGCACGCGGTGCGCGGACACTACTACGAATGGCCAGGTATGGATGGCGAGCGCGGTGAAATCTGGTGCTACAGCGACCGGTTTTCCTATCGCGCCGGCGAGACAGTGACGCTGCATGTCAGTTCGACGGCTCCGTCCTTCATCATGACGATCGTCCGCGACGGTGGCACCGAGACAAAGGTATTCGAGAAGTCCGGCATTCCGGCGCGTTGGCAGGAAAGTCCAGACCAGTGCTCGGCCGAAGGCTGCGGCTGGGAAGCCTCGTTCGAATTCCGCGTCGGCAGCGACTGGCCGTCCGGCGCCTATCGCGTGACGCTGACCGCGGACGGCCGTGACGGCAAGCCGATCCAATCCTATCATCTTTTCATCGTCGCGCCCCTGCCCGGCAAGAAGCCAGGCCGTGTGCTGCAGGTGGCGGCGACAGGCACCTGGCTCGCCTACAACACCTGGGGCGGCTCCAATCACTACCAGGGCATCACCGGGCCGGACCGTAACCAATATTCTCCGATCGTCTCGACGCAGCGCCCCTGGTGCCGCGGCTTTGTCGTGCTCCCCAAGGAGGCGCCGCGCGTGCCGCTGGAGGTCGCGGTGCCACCCAGGACCGTGCCGCGCTATCCTCACATGGAATGGGCGCTTGCGACGGGCCATTCGAAGAAATACGCCTCGTCGGGCTGGGCGAGCTATGACAGCCATTTCTTCCGCTTCGCCGAACGGGCGGGCTACGCCGTCGATCTCGCCAGCCAGCACGATCTGCATTTCTCGCCCGACATTCTCGATGGCTACGACTGCGCCGTCTTTGTCGGCCATGACGAGTACTGGACCTGGGAAATGCGCGATGCGGTCGACAGCTACGTCGAACGCGGCGGCCATGCGGCGCGCTTCGCCGGCAACTTCATGTGGCAGACGCGGCTGGAGGATGAAGGCCGGCGGCAGGTCTGCTACAAATACCGCGCCCGAGCCGAGGACCCCGCCTATCGCGGCGGCGACGTCACCCGCGCCACCAATTCCTGGGAGGCGCCCGAGATCGGCCGGCCGGGTTCGGCGACCTTCGGGCTCAACGCCACACGCGGCCTCTATGCCGGATGGGGCGGCTGCGCGCCACGCGGCGTGCGCGGCTTTCCCGTGTATCGGCCCGAGCACTGGGCCTTTGCCGGAACCGGCATCTACTATGGCGACCTGCTTGGCGCCGACAGCCATGTCTATGGCTATGAGGTCGACGGGCTGGATTTCGAAATCCGCGGCGGCCTTCCCTACCCGACCGCGACCAGCGGCGCACAGGACGGCTTGCAGGTTCTCGCCGTCGGCATGGCCAGCCAGGTCGAGGAAAGCGCCGACATCCCGATCGAGGATCAGTTTCTCACCGACGAGGATGGTCGCTTCAGCGCCGAGACGCTGTTCGGCGATCGGAGCGACGCCAATCTGGAAAAGGTCAAACGCGGCAACGGCATGATCGTCAGTTTCCCGCGCGGCAAGGGCGAGGTCTTTCACGCCGGAAGCTGCGAATGGGTCGCCGGCCTGCTGAGGCAGGACCCGATGGTCGAACGCGTTACCCAAAATGTCCTCGATCGTTATCTCGGAAAGTCCTGACATGTCGAAAGCCCAGACCGCCGCCCCGGACATTGACGCCCGGCGCCAATCGCATCTGTTCTACCTCTCCAGCCTGCGCCGGCCGCTGATCGACCGTGCCGAGGGCATCTATATGTGGACGCAGGACGGCCGCCGCTTCATCGACGGATCAAGCGGCCCGATGGTCGCCAATATCGGTCATTCCAACCGCAATGTGCTCGACGCCATGAAGCGGCAGATGGACCGCGCCACCTTCGCCTACCGGCTGCATTTCGAGAACGAACCGGCAGAAGAGCTGGCGCGTGAGCTGGCCGGCAAGCTGCCCGAAGGCATGGATCGCATCTTCTTCGTCTCAGGCGGCTCGGAAGCGACCGAATCCTGCATTAAGCTGGCGCGGCAGTGGGCGGTGGCCACCGGCCAAGCCAGCCGCTGGAAGGTGATCACGCGCTTCCCCTCCTATCACGGCGGCACGCTGGGTTCACTGTCGATCACCGGCGACTACGCGCTGGCCGAGACCTTCACGCCAATGATGCGGGTGATGCCGACCGTGCCGGCACCGGCGGCCTGGCGCGACCGCGACAATCTCTCGATGGAACAGCGCGGTCTCCGCTATGCCGACATGCTGGAGGAGAAGATCCTGGCCGAGGGGCCGGAGAGCGTGGTCGCCTTCATCATGGAACCGATCGGCGGCGCGGCGACAGCGGCGCTTGTCGCGCCGGACAGTTATTATGGGCGCATCCGCGAAATCTGCGACCGCTACGGCATCCTGCTCATCCATGACGAAGTGATGAGCGGCGCCGGCCGCACGGGAAAATTCCTCGGCGGCGACCATTGGAACTGCAAGCCGGACATCGTCGCGCTATCAAAAGGCCTGGGATCGGGTTACGCGCCGCTCGGCGCGCTGGCGGCGCCGATGCAGCTGGTGCAGCCGCTGCTCGCCTCCGGCGGCTTCCAGCACGGCCATACCTATGCCGGCAATCCGCTCGCCTGCGCCGCAGGGCTGGCCGTGCTCGGCGAAATGGACCGCCTCGACCTGATCGCCAATGCCGCCGCCATGGGCGATGTGCTGATGGACGGATTGCGAGAGCTAGCCGAGCGCTTCCCGTTCATCGCCGACGTGCGCGGCAAGGGCCTGCTCACCGGCGCCGAGATGCTTGCCGATCCCGAAACGCTGCGGCCGATCGACCAGAGCAGGAAGGCGACGCAGCGCCTGCTCGACCTCGCCTATGAGCGCGGGCTGATCATCTACGGCCGCAAGGTCAAGGGCGGTGTCGACGGCGACAATTTCATGGTCGCACCACCGATGATCGTCACCAGCGAGCAGGTCGGCGAGATCATCTCCATCATCGGCGACTCGCTCGAAGTCCTGGCTGCCGAACTCGACCTTCCGGTCGAAGGCCGGGGATAAAACAATGGCGCCGAGAAAGGTCATCATCACCTGCGCCGTCACCGGCTCGGTGCATACACCGTCCATGTCGCCTTATCTGCCGGTAACGCCGGACCAGATCGCGGCGGATGCCATCGCCGCGGCCGAGGCCGGCGCCTCGATCCTGCACTTGCATGCCCGCGACCCAAAAGACGGACGGCCTACGGCCGATCCGGACGTGTTCATGCAGTTCCTGCCGCGCATCAAGCAGGCGACGTCGGCGGTGATCAACATCACAACCGGCGGCTCCTCCCTGATGACGCTGGACCAGCGGCTGGCGGCACCTTTGCGGGCCGAGCCCGAAATGTGTTCGCTCAACATGGGCTCGATGAATTTCGCGCTGTTCCCGATGCTCGACAAGCCAAGGGAATGGCAACACGAATGGGAACCGAAGCTGCTGGAAGCCACACGCGACACGATCTTCAAGAATACCTTCGCCGATATGGAGGGCGTTCTCGAGAGACTGGGCAAGGGCTGCGGCACGCGTTTCGAATTCGAGTGCTACGATGTCGGCCATCTCTATTCGCTGGCGCATTTCCGCGACCGGGGGCTGGTGTCGGGGCCGCTGTTCATCCAGTTCGTGCTGGGTATTCTTGGCGGCATTGGCGCCGATCCGGACAATCTCATCCACATGAAGCGCATCGCCGACAAGCTGTTCGGCGACAGCTACCAGTTCTCGGTGCTGGCCGCGGGCCGCCACCAGATGCCGCTGATCTCTATCGCCGCGGCCATGGGCGGCAATGTCCGTGTCGGGCTCGAAGACAGTCTCTACGACGGCCGCCAGCTGGCGAAATCCAATGCCGATCAGGTGCGCCGTATCCGTGGCATTCTCGATGGACTGTCGCTGGAGGTTGCCACCCCGGCCGAAGCACGCGACATGCTGGCGCTGAAGGGTGGCGACAGGGTAGCGTTTTAATGCGACTGGCTGAGATGATAGTGCTCCGTCACACCTTGGCTCCCTGCTTGCCATGACAAGTCCGGAAAAAATCCTCCTCCGCCCCGGACGAATCGAAGACGTCGAAACCATCCATGCCGCAATTCTGAAGCTCGGCACCCATATCGGCGCGCCCGAAGAAATCGTCTCAACGCCAGACGATCTCAGGACCTGGGGCTTTGGCGAAAGACCTGCCTTCTCGACCCTGATCGCCGAAGTCGATGGCGAATTCGCCGGACTGTGCCTCTATTTCCCGATCTTCTCGACCTGGATGGGGCGGCCCGGCGTCTATGTGCAGGACCTCTATGTCGAGGACCGGTTTCGCGGTCGCAGGATCGGCGAGCGCCTGCTGCGGCGCGTCGCGACCGAGTGCCGCAAGCAAGGCGGCGCTTATCTCAGATTGTCCGTCGATACCGACAATGAGAGCGCAAAGGCCTTTTATGAAAGGCTGGGCATCGCCTGGTCGAGCTACGAGCAGACGCAGAAGATCATCGGCGACGCTTTCTTCGCCTTTGCCGACGCGCCGGAGGAAAAAGAATGAAAGCCTTCTACGCGCAGGAGCAGAAGCGCCACGACCCCAAGGCTTTCCTTTCCAGCGGCGCCCCGCAGCCCAATCCCGAAAAGCCGGAGCGCGTCGAGAGATTGTTAGCAGGCGCAAAATCGGCCGGCTGCACGATCGAGCGGCCGCGCAATCACGGACTTGGTCCGGTCGCGGCGGTGCACACGCCCGAATATCTCGATTTCCTGGAGCATATCTACACGCGTTGGCAACGCATCGAGGGTGCCTCGGCTGAAGTGATCCCCAACATTCACCCGATCGCGCGCAACGGCTCCTATCCGGCCTCCGCGGTCGGCCAGGCTGGGTACCACATGGCCGACACGGCCTGCCCGATCTCTGGCGAGACCTGGCAAAGCGCGCTGTGGAGCGCCTGGAGCGCGGTCGAGGCGGCGGAAGCGGTGATGGCGGGCGCGCCGGCCACCTATGCGCTTTGCCGCCCCCCCGGTCACCATGCGTTCGCCGACGTCGCCGGCGGCTTCTGCTTCATCAACAATTCGGCCGTCGCAGCACAGGTACTGCGCCGCCAAGCGGCACGGGTTGCGATCCTCGATGTCGATCTGCATCACGGCAACGGCACGCAAGGCATCTTCTATGCGCGGCCCGACGTGCTCACCGTGTCGCTGCATGCCGACCCGGTGCGCTTCTATCCGTTCTTCTGGGGACATGCCGACGAGCGCGGCGAAGGCCCCGGTCTCGGCTATAATTTCAACCTGCCCTTGCCACGCAAATCCGCCGACGCGGCGTTTCTGGAAGCGCTTGAGGTGGCGTTCCAGCGCATCCGCGCCTTCTCGCCCGACGCGCTGGTCGTGGCGCTCGGGCTCGACGCGTTCGAGGGTGATACGTTCGGGGGACTTTCGGTGACGACGCCAGGTTTCTCGCGCATCGGCGAAGCCATCGCCAAGCTCGGCCTGCCGACGGCAATCGTCCAGGAAGGCGGCTATCTCTGCGACGAACTCGGCGACAACCTCACCGCTTTCCTGACCGGGTTCGGCACCAAGGCACGCTGATCGGTCGATCTGCGCCTGAGACCTCCATCAGTCAGAGCGAGAGCGGGAAATTTCCACGCAATGTTTCGATCGGAAAATCCACCATCGTCTCCATCCCGCTGTTATTCCCAGACAATTCAACTCCCGAGTCGATCAAGGACAGGGATTGCCGACCCGCTGATGAATGGCGTCCACTGCCTTCTGCATCTCTTCGGTCCAGACAACCTCCACTGAAGACAGCGCCATTTCCAACTGCGAAATGGTCGTCGCGCCAATGATGTTCGACGTGACAAAGGGCCGGCTCGATACATAGGCGTTGGCGAACAGCGCCGGCTCCAGGCCGAAGGAGCGCGCCAGCTCGTTGTATTCAAGCTGCGCCTCTGCGGCATTGGGGGTCTCGTAACGCTGGCCGCGGTTGAAGAGCTGCGAGCGCGACCCCTGCGGGCGGGCGCCGTGATCGTATTTGCCCGAGAGATAGCCCTGCGCGAGCGGCGAATAGGCAAGCAGCGAGACCTCTTCGCGATCGCAGACTTCGGCGAGGTTCACCTCGAAGGTCCGGTTGACCAGATTATAGGCGTTCTGAATCGAGGCGACCCGTGGACCAATAGCTTTGTCAGCCTCTGCAATGAAGCGCATGACGCCCCAGGAGCTCTCGTTGGAGAGACCGAAATGCCGGATCTTTCCGGCCTTCATCAGTTCATCAAAAACGGCAAGCGTCTCCGCGATCGGCGTTTCTCCGGTCGGCGCCCCGACGGAATCAGCGCGGCGCGCCACGGCCCCCACGCGCGTCGGATTGGCGCCCCAGGGTATGTCCCGCTCCGGCCAGTGGATCTGGTAGAGGTCGATATAATCCGTGCCGAGCCTGATCAGCGATTTGTCGACGGCATCGAAGATATCGGCGCGCACAAGCTGCGACGGCCTGTCGCCGCGAAACCAGTTGTTTGCGGTGCGGCCGACGACCTTGGAGGCGAGTATCACCTTGTCGCGGTTGCCCTTTGCCTTCATCCAGCTGCCGATGATCTTCTCGGTCCGTCCTTGCGTCTCCGCCTTGGGCGGGATCGGGTAAAGCTCGGCAGTATCGATGAAATTCACCCCGCGCGCGAAGGCCAGGTCCATCTGGGCGTGGCCGTCGGCTTCGGTGTTCTGCTGGCCCCAGGTCATCGAACCGAGGCAGATCTGGGTGACAAGAAGATCGGTCCGACCGAGACGGCGTTTGTGCATGGAAGTGTGCTCCGGCGGGAAAAGCTTGCGCGGCTGCGCGGGGAAGGAAGTTTCATCCTACAAGAAAGCAGAGGCGCTCTCCAAGCCTCGGCAAACCGACTTTTGCGTGAACCAGACTGCGCTAGCGGCGAGCCCCTGCCAGGGCGCGCCGCTTGGCCTCGTCGATCAGCATGTTGGCCACCTGCATGCGGATCATGGCGCGCTGGCGCAGGTGCGGCGCGACGCGATCGGGATGGTTGGAAAAGGCGAAACTGCGGCGCATGCGACCAAAGTCGGCGACAGCCTTAGGCGTGTCCAATCCCAATTCCACGGCAATCGATTCGGGATCGATCGGAGGCAGTTTTTCTTCGGGCCTTGTCTCTTCGCCCGCAAGTGCCAGCTTCGCATGATCGAGCAGGGCCGCGAACTCTGCGGCGAGATCCGCGCCTGCCTCGCGATATTCCGTGGCAAATCCGCTGCCAGAAACCTTGATGCGGCCCGAATGGAGCTCGTCGGCGACGGAAAGATAGTCAAACGGAATGGATGGGCGAGTGGCCGCCTCTTCGCCTCCCCCGTCCTTGTCGGAGGCGACGAAGAGGTCATCGAGCAACGAAGCGAAATCCCGCTTGGCGCTGGTAACGATGTCAGCCTCCCCAGTCTCACGGTGTGTTCGAGACATCCACCTTAGGGTCGGCTCGTTAAAAATGCATGCCGCCGATTTTAACAATTGAAGGTTTACGGGGCCGGACCACGCCGGTCAGTCACAAAAAGCCGGACTGCGGTTGGTGCAGTCCGGAATTCGCCAGAAGCGGCGAGGAAAAAACCGGCCATCTGCCAGCGAGAGGGATACGATTCGCGATCTGCGAAAGTTTCAGGCGATGCAGGATCATGGCAGAAAAATTTTGCAGAGCATGGCAGGCATGCAAATGCTGCACTGCACAATCGTCACGAATCCCCTATATTCGGACGCTGGGAGGTCCAACAGGGGCCTGGATTATGGGGTTCTTCACTGAAATGTTCGCGCGGCCACGGCCGCAGGAACATCTGCGTTATCGTGCCGCGCTCGCGCTGCTGCATTCCATGAGCAATGCGGACCGCGCCGACATCGGCATCAAGCCCGCCGATTTCCCGCGCATCGCCCGCGAAATGTCCGTTCGCTAGTTCGGCCAGCCAGGGATATTCCGGCTCCGGACGGGCAACGCCTTGACGACGTGATCCGTCAACGCGAGCCCAGGAACGTTGCCTTGCCCAGCGGCACGCCATTATGGCGAAGAATGTCGTAGGCGGTGGTGAGGTGGAAATAGAAGTTGGGCATGGCCAGATGCAGGAGATACTGCAAACCGGCCATCGAGACCTCGCGCCCGCCGAGCCTGACCTCGACAATCCGCTCGTCCGAACCTTCCAGATCGGCCGCGGAGAACGTCGCCAGATGGTCAAGCGTCTTAGCGATGCGCGCCTGCAATTCGGCAAAGCTCGCCTCGTTGTCCTCGTATTTGGGAACCTCCCGGCCGGCGAGCCGCGATGGGGCTCCCTTGGCATGGTCGGTGGCGATCTGCACCTGCCTGGTCAAGGCGAACATGTCGGGCGCCAGCCGCGCCGTCAGGAACACCTGCGGGTCGATCTTGCGCTCGCCGGCGTTTTGTTCGGCCGTGGACAGCACGCTGGACAGCGCTTTCAACCGGGCCGAAAACACAGCCACCGATACTTCATACATGGATAGGGTCACGCAATTATCTCCCGGGGCAGTTGAAGCGCCGCGAGCGCGAACTAGCGCCTTCCCGGGCGATTCTTCAAGCGATACCCGCAAGGCGTCACCACGTCGCCGCAATCACCGTGGTAGAATCTCCGTTACCGCGTGGAGATTCCCGATGAGACACGCTTTTCTCGCAGCAACTGCCTTGTTCTCCCTTGCCTCGATCGCCCAGTCGGCACCTGCCGACGAGGCGCCCTACGTCGATGACAGGTCGAGCGCCGAGGCAGTTGTCCGCTCGCTCTACAGTGCCATCAACCGGCATGAATTCGCACGTGCCTGGGGTTATTATGGCGATACCAAGCCGGCCAAGGACTTCGACAGCTTCGTCAAGGGCTATGACGGTACCGACAAGGTGGATGTCAGGACCGGCGCCGTATCCAACGAGGGCGCGGCAGGCAGCATCTACTACAGCGTGCCGGTCGCCATCCAGGCAACCGACAAGAAGGGCGAGGCGAAGGTCTTTGCCGGCTGCTACACGCTGCGCCAGGTCAATGCCCAGATTCAGGCGCCGCCATTCCAGCCGATCTTCATCGACAGCGGAGCGCTGAAGCCGTCGAGCGCGGACTTCGAGGAGGCTGTGCCGGCTAGCTGTGGCGACGGCCCGCCGCCGCCGAAGAGGGATGCAGCGCTGGAGCAGGCCAAGAAGGCTTTCCTGGCCAGCTATAGCGACCAATGCGACAAGGATCTCGCGGCCAAGGAGCCGGAGATTTTTTCCATCAAATACAGGGACAAGGATGCGGCGGCCGGCGATCCCGACAAGGAAACGCGCCTGTTCCATTTTTCCTGCTCGGCGGCCGCCTACAATGAAAGCTCGATCTACTACATGACCGACGAGGCGAACGGCGTCAGGCAACTGCAGTTCACCGAACCGGAGATGGACATCCGCTACGTGAACAACGACAGCGAAGGCAAGGTCGAATCCATGCACATCGTCGGCTTCCGGACCACCGGCTGGGCGACCAATTCCAGCTACGACCAGGACGCCCACACGATAACCACCTTCAACAAGTGGCGCGGCGCCGGCGATGCCTCGTCAGCAGGCACCTATCTGTTCCGCAACGGCGATTTTTCACTCGTCCAGTACGACGTCGACGCCTCCTATGACGGCGAGGAAAACCCGCAAACGGTTGTCGACTACAACACCGCTCCCTGAGCCCCGCGAGGTCCGATCACGGCGCCTTCGACAGCATCCAGTTCAACGCGCCGCGCCAGTCGACCATGCGGATGGGGGTGCCGTGCGTGCCGGTCTCGAAGCGCACGAAGCGGGTCGGATAGGCTTTCGACTTGGCGATGATGGACCGGAAGAAGGATTCCTGGTTTGCCACGGGAAAGACCACGTCATGGCTGCCTTGACCGAAGAAAACCGGCACGTGGCGTCTGAAGGCAAGGCTGGAGAAGAAACTCTCGTCCCACAGCGAGCCAAGCAGCAAAAGCCCACCGATTTGCCTGCCTGTGTCCGTGCGGGCGGCAAGCTTCCAGCACAATGCGCCGCCCATCGAGCCGCAGGCGACGAAGATCTTCGCGCCCGGCGACTGTTGCGCATAGTGATCGATCAGCGCCGCGACCTGTGCCGCCCCCTTGTCGCCGAAATCTGGGAAGTCAGGGCTGAGATAAAGGCCGCCATTGCCTGCCATCAGGTTTTTGATGCGGTTGAAATTGCCGCCGAAGGTGAAGTCGTCGACACCTTGCTTGCGGCTGCCGCCCTGCCCGTGCAGGTAGAGCACGATGACGGAAGCCCCTTGCGTCTTGCCTACAGCGATGTGCCGGACGTCGCCGGCATCGGTTTTCAACAGCAGATCCTGCTGCACCTTGCGCACACCGGTATCGGTATACTGTGCATGCACGCGCTTTTCCGGCACCTCGTCGCGCTGGTTGATGTCGCGCATCTCGCGGTAGTCGATCACCGTGTAGGCGCCGTCTGACGAGAGCGTCGCGGGATAGGCGAACAGATCGTCCTTGAAGGGTTTTAGTTGGAGAGCAGAGGCCTGGGCAGCAGAAAACAGGAAAAATATCGAAATCAGAAAGGCAGAGAGCGTGAGCACCCCCCTCTGGCCTGCCGGCCATCTCCCCCTCAAGGGGGGAGATTGGCAGTTTCGGTGGCTGCGCCGTTCTGCCGGCCTTCGAGATTGGCGAAAGCCGAAATGATGTCCAATCTCCCCCCTTGAGGGGGAGATGGCCGGCAGGCCAGAGGGGGGTGCGACGGTACGATTAGCCATGCCCAAGGCATGCGTTTTTCGACTTCGCTTTGTCAATCCTGCAGCACGCCGCCGGCGCCTTCCAGCGCCTCGCGAGTGTCGACATCGACGGACGCGCCCTCGCCGATCTCTACATCGACGACGTCAAGTCCTCCGGCCTCGACCAGATGGCGTGCGCCGGTATCACCTTCGAGATGGGCGACAGCCGGGAACAGCGAGCGCGGCAGAAGTACCGGGTTGCCGCGTTTGCCAAGGTGCGAGGCGCGGACGACCAAATTGCCTCCCGCCCCGCGAAACGCATCGATCAGCCGGTCGAGATCGCCGGTCGAGACACCCGGCATGTCTCCGAGAACGATCATCGCACCGGCGGCATCTCCCGGCAGATAGGCCATACCGGCTTTCAGGGAGGTGGAGAGCCCATCGGCAAAATCGGGATTGTCGGCGAAGGTCACGTCCAGGCCCGACAACGCGCCGCGCACCCGCTCACGTTGATGGCCGGTGACGACGATCGTGCCCGAAGCTTTCGAGGCGAGCGCACGCTCTGCTGTACGGCGGACCAACGGTTGGCCGTCGAAAAGCGCCATAAGCTTGTTCGGCCCGCCCATGCGGCTCGAACGGCCCGCCGCCAAAAGCACGATCCCGACCTTGAGCCGGCTTCCGGCCGGCAGCGGTTCGCGTGGCTGCGGGCGCGTCGGGATTTCCATCAGCAGGCCGCCGACGCCCATGCCGGCGATGTCGTTCGCCGTAACGTCGAGGCCAGCGATCAGCCGGTCGAGTACCCAGTCGAAGCCGTTCTCCTTCGGACTGCGGGCGCAGCCCGGCGCGCCGATGATCTGCTTGCCGGCGAGCCTGCCGAGCACCAGCAGATTGCCGGGGTCGACGGGCATGCCGGCGCGGATGACAGTACCGCCCGCTTCCTCGATCGCGGCCGGAACGACGTCGGCGAAATCGCTCATGGCCGAAGCGCCGAAGATCACCACCATGTCGTTATCGCGCGCCAGCGAGGCGGCCGCCTCGGCAACCGGCGCAACCTCGTGCGGCGTGCGGCGCTCGGCCGTCAGCCGCCCGCCCGAACGCGCCAGCCGTGCCTCGGTGACGCGCAACGTCTTATCGAGCACGCTCGGCTTGACGCCCGGCAAGACGGTCTGGATGACACCGACACGAATGGGCCGATAGGCATTGACGGCAAAGATCTCGCCGCCGGCGCAGATTTCCAGTACGGCATCGACCAGCGCCGACCCGACGGCGAAGGGAATGATCTTCACGGTTGCCACCATCTGGCCCTTTTCGACCGGCGCATGCTGGCCAAGCGTGGCGATGGTGATGGTTGGATCGACGGCATTGATGGCGTCGATCATCGCGCTGTTGACGGTGAAGACGCCAGCGGCTTGGGCATGGAGGTTGACCCGCCCGGTCGCGGCAGGCTTGGCCTCTACGTTGCGGTGGCGCATACCGGTCGCGATCCGTTCGGCGGCGGCGTCTTCGCCCAGATCGCCGGGAGAAAGCACGGCCGCGACGACTTCGCTGATGCCCGCCGCTTTCAGCACCCCGACATCCTCTGCGCTCAGCCGATGCGCTTTGCGGAAACGTCGCTCGCCGACCGTCGTCGCGTGCGCAAGCACGGCGCCTTCGGCCTGTTCGATAGGAACCGGGCCGAATTTCACGCTGCGGCTTCCCTGGCTTCAAGGCCGCGCGAGCGAAACGCGTGAATGACCTGCGCCAGCACGGCGACGGCGATCTCGGCGGGGCTGGCCGCGCCGATATCGAGACCGATCGGCGCCTGGATGCGACCGATCTGCTCGGAACTGGCGCCCAGCGCCAACAGGCGCTCGACACGCTTGGCATGGGTTTTCCTGCTGCCGAGTGCCCCGACATAGAAGCACCTGGCGTCGAGCGCCGCCTTCAGCGCGAAATCGTCGATCTTGGGATCGTGGGTGATGGCAGCGACTGCCGTGTAGCTGTCGAGTGGCTGTCGTTGCAGGACCTCCTCAGGCCATTCGGCGTGCAAAGCGACATCGGGAAAGCGGTCCGACGTGGCAAAAGCCGTGCGCGGATCGATGATCTCGACTGGATAGCCGGCGATCCTGGCCATTGGCGCCAGCGCCTGGCTGATATGCACGGCACCGATCACCACCAGGCGAGGATGCGGCAGATGCGCGTTGAGAAAAAAGGTCCGCCCTTCCGCTTCGACCGAGCCGGAATTCCCGGTGCGGAACGCCTTGCTGATCGCGGCACCGAGATCGCCGGCGACCGGATCGCCCTCGCGCACGACACGGTCGCGGCCGTCACCAAGATCGGTGACCAGGATCGCGGCGCGGCGCGCGCGGCGCTCGGCGTTGAGTGTTTTCAGCGCATAGGGATCCATTGAAGATCAGCCTAGCCTTTCCACATACACTTTGATGCGGCCGCCGCAGGAAAGGCCCACCTGCCAGGCGGTCTCGTCGGCGACGCCGAATTCCAGCATTCTGGGCTTGCCGGTGCCGATGACGTCCATGGCATCCGTCACCACGGCGCCTTCGACACAGCCGCCCGAAACCGAGCCGTGGAAATTGCCGTCGGCGTCGATGACCAGATGGCTGCCGGCCGGGCGTGGCGCGGAACCCCAGGTCTCGACAACGGTCGCGATGGCGACATCCTTGCCTTCCTTCATCCAGCCTTCCGCGATGATCAGCGGGTCACGGGCCTCGTCGAGATAAATGCTGTCGCTCATCGTTGCTTCTCTCAGGGTCTGTTTTTCCCGGAAATATGTGTCTTCAGCAGCATATGGCTACGCGGCGCGCCTCGCGCCACCCTCCATCCATCGCCGCGGATCGACGGCATATCCAGGCTTCCGGTCCAGCGAAGCGCAGAGATCGGCAAGCGCGTCGAGATTGTGCACGGCACGGAATTCATCGACATGCGGCAGCATCGCCCTGACGCCGCGGGCGCGCGCCTGGAAACCGTCGAAGCGCAGCAAGGGGTTCAGCCAGATCAGCCGCCGGCAGGATTTGTGCAGACGCTCCATTTCCTCCGACAGGCCGTCGACCTCGTCTCGCTCCAGCCCGTCGGTGATCAAAAGCACCACCGCGCCCTGTCCCAGCACGCGCCGCGACCATATCAGGTTGAACTCGGCCAGCGTGTCGCCGATGCGCGTGCCGCCCGACCAGTCCTTGACCGCGGTGGAACAGTCGGCCAGGGCGGCGTCGGGATCGCGATGGCGCATCTGTCGGCTCAGATTGGTGAGCCTGGTGCCGAAGACGAAAGTATGCACGCGCCGGCGCTTTTCCGTCAGAGCATGCAGGAAATGCAGGAAGATTCGCGTGTACTGGCTCATCGAACCGGAAATGTCGGCAAGCACGACCAGCGGCGGATACACTTCGCGGGGCGAGCGGAACTTCGGCAGGATCAGTTCGCCGCCTGTGCGTGCGGCGGAGCGCATCATGGCACGCGGATCGATGCGGCGACCGTGCGCATCGGCCTTGAAACGGCGCGTCCGCACCATGTCGAAGGGCAACCGCAGTTCGGCGATCGCCTTCTTGGCGTCGGCCATCTCGGCGGCATTCATCTGAGCGAAATCCTTGGCCCTCAGCACCTCGTTGCCGGAGAAAGTAAAGCGCGCGTCGACCTCGATCTCGGGGATTTCCCGCGCCGGCTGGTTCCTGCTGTGGCCTTCGAACATCGCCTGGCCGACACGGCTTTCGGCCGCGCGTGGCTTCTGCTTCTCCCTGGTATCGGGCGCCACCGGCGAAAGCATCGCCAGCATCTTTTCGATCAGCTCACGCGACTTCCAGAATAGCCGGAAGGTCTCGTCAAAGGTGGCATGGTCCTCATGCCGCGACACCAGCACGGCATGCAGCGTCCAGTAGAAATCGTCGCGCGCGCCGATGCCGGTGGCAAGTACCGCCTCGATGGCATCCTTGACCGAGGCCGGACCGACGCGCATGCCTGATTTGCGCAAGACACGGGCGAAATAGACGATGTTGTCGGCGATGTGACCGTCGACAGTCGCCTCCCTGGGTTCCGCGCGAGGCATGGCCATGAGCCCTACTCCGCCGCCGAAAGCTCGGCCTTCACCTCGTCGAGGATACGCCGGCCTTCACCCTCGCCGATGCGGGCAATGTCGTCCTGGTATTTCAGCAGCACGCCGATCGTGTCGGAGACGGTTTCCGGGTCGAGCGCGACCTTGTCGAGTTCGGTCAACGCGCCGGCCCAGTCGATGGTCTCGGCAACGCCCGGCATCTTGAACAATTCGATCTGGCGGAGCTTCTGAATGAAGGAGACCACCTCGGCCGAAAGCCGGCTGTTCGCCTGCGGCACCTTGCGGCGCACAATCTCCAACTCCCGCTCGGCGCTGGGATAATCGACCCAGTGATAGAGGCAGCGCCGCTTCAGCGCGTCATGGATTTCGCGGGTGCGGTTGGTGGTGATGATGACGATCGGCGGCTCCTCCGCCCTGATCGTGCCGAGTTCGGGCACCGTCACCTGGAAATCGGAAAGGATCTCGAGCAGGAACGCCTCGAACGCCTCGTCGGTACGGTCGAGCTCGTCAATCAGGAAAACCGGGGCGGCGCCGGCCTTGCCGGTCAGCGCATCGAGCACCGGACGGCGTATCAGGTATTTTTCCGAGAAAACGTTGCGCTCCATGTCGGAGCGGTCAACCTTGCCGGCCGCCTCCTCCATGCGGATCTCGATCATCTGCGCGGCATAATTCCACTCATAGACGGCGGACGAGACGTCGAGACCCTCATAGCATTGCAGACGGATCAGCCGGCGGCCGAGCGCCTCTGCCAACACCTTGGCGATCTCGGTTTTGCCGACGCCGGCCTCGCCCTCGAGGAACAGCGGCCGCTTCATGCGCAGCGACAGGAAAAGCACGGTGGCCAACGACCGGTCCGCCACATAGTCCGCGCCGGTCAAGAGATCGAGCGTCTCGTCGATCGTCCGCGGCACGGGGCGCGGTTTTAGCTCGGTCATTCCTTCTCCGTGGACGCCTCTGCCCCGCTTTCCAAAACGTGGTAGCCGCGGGCGTGATAGATCAGCGGCCGCAAATTATCGCCCATGCGCAGGCCTGTCACCTTGCCAAAAAGCACACGATGGGTGGCCAGGTCCTTGGTGTCGATCAGTTCGCAGTCGAACACGGCGAGCGCGCCCTTCAAGGTCGGCGCGCCGGTGGAGATCACATCCCACTCGCCGAGCGCGAAACGTTCCTCGACCGGCAGGCCGGTGATGCCGGAAAAGCCGATCGACAGCGGCTCCTGGTGCGAGGCAAGCGTGTTCAAGGCAAACCTGCCGTTTTTCACGAACGGCTCGTTCTTGGGATTTTCACGGTTCAGGCAGACCAAAATGGTCGGCGGCGTATCGGAAACCGAACAGGCGGCGATGACCGTCGCGCCACGCTTGCCGGCCGGCCCGTCGGTGGTCACCACATGGACGTGACCGGCAAAATGGCTCATCGCGTCGCGATAGGCCTGCGGTCCTATGTCGTTCTTCTTCAACACCGGAGATTTTCCATAGCCTGAACCCTACCGCTATATATGGCTAGATATGACATGCCACAAGCGAAGTGCTTGGCCCATATCCCGAAATTCGCGTGTTGCGCCAAGACCGGGCAGCCTTTAGGTCTTGGCGGGAGTGGCTCCGGGACCATCCGGGCTCGCTTGGAGGAAGTCTTCGACAGGATGCGACCCGGGGCAACGATATCTGCTGCGCTGGCCTGGCTGCTGCTAACCGGCGCCGCCAACGCCCAGACGCTGCTCGTCGGTGTTGCCGCGCCGCTCTCCGGATCCTCGGCGATCCTTGGCAGGCAGATCGAAGCCGGCGCGGAAGTGGCGGCCCAGGCGAACGGCATCGAGCTCAAGACCATCGACGATGCCTGCACGGCCGATGGGGGTGCCGCGGCAGCCCGGGAATTCGCGACCGCCAAGGTCAATGTCGTCGTGGGATTTCTCTGTACGGAAGCGATCGAGGCGGCGATGCCGATCTTGAAGGACGCAGGCATCGCCGTCATCACCGTTGGCGTGCGAACCGAAAGCCTGACTGACCGTCGTCCCAAGACCGGCTGGCCGGTCTACCGGCTCGGACCGAGGGGCGACGACGAGCGCAATGCCGTCGCCAACACCCTTACCCGGCTTTGGCAGAACGAACTGTTCGCCGTCATCGATGACGGCACCATCTACGGCCGTGAGATCGCCGAGACGTTGCGGGCGGCGGCCGAACAGGCGGCGCTGAAGCCGGTGTTCGTCGATACGTTCCGGCCGCAGCTCGACAACCAGATCGGTCTGATTGGCCGGCTAAAGAAGGCCGGCGCAACCCATGTCTTTGCCGGTGGCGACGGCGACGACATCGCCATCATGGGTCGCGACGCAGCGCAACTCGACGCCGGCATCGTATTCGCCGGCGGCGAGAACCTGCGCACGCCGCCCGGAGCGGTGCCCTATGCCACGGGAACACTGATGATCGCTCCCCCGGAATGGGCCGATGTCGCCAATCCCAAGGTGCTCGAGGTGTTTGCCTCGCAGAAGATCGTGCCGGACGGCTACACGCTGCCGGCCTATGCGGCGGTAGAAACCGCCAAGGCGGCGATGGCGGAAGCCGCAAGCTCCGGCAGGCCGCTTGCGGAAGCGCTCATCGGGCATGATTTCACCACGGCGATCGGGCCGGTGCGCTTTGATGCGAAGGGCGACCTCAGCCGGAATCCGTACCGCGTCTTCCGGTTCGATGGCGCCCGCTTCGTACCGTTGGAAAGCAACTGATGTTTCGCACCGGCCCGCGCAACCTGATCACCGATGTCGCCGGTCTCAGCGTCGGCAATGCCTCCGATGCCCGACTGAAATCCGGCGTGACGACGGTCCTTTGCGACGAGCCGGCCGTAGCCGGCGTCCAGATCCTGGGCGGTGCGCCGGGCACGCGCGAGACGGACCTGCTCGAACCCCACAATTCGGTTGAGACGGTCCATGCCGTGGTGCTGTCGGGCGGGTCGGCTTTCGGCCTCGACGCAGCGTCCGGCGTACAGGCAGCACTGCGCGAGCGTGGCATCGGCTTCGAGGTCGGCGGCTTTCGCGTGCCGATCGTGCCGGCGGCGATCCTGTTCGACCTGCGCAATGGCGGCGACAAGGACTGGGGCCGCTATCCGCCATACCGCGACCTCGGCTACGAGACGGTGCAGGCCGCCGGTTCGGATTTCCAGATCGGCACGACCGGCGCCGGCACCGGCGCGCTGACCTCCGGTCTCAAGAGCGGGCTTGGCTCGGCTTCGACGCTGCTTGACAATGGCGTCACCATCGGCGCGCTGGCGGCGGTCAATCCGATCGGCTCGGTGACCATCAGCCGAAGCCGCCATTTCTGGGCGGCTCCGTTCGAGATCGGCGATGAATTCGGCGGGCTTGGCTATCCCTCGCCAATGCCGGACGACGCCAAAAGCATCCTCTTGAAGTTTCGCGACAAGACGTTCACGGGCAAGGCGGATGCCGGCGGCAACACCACCATCGCCGTTATCGCCACCGATGCCGTTCTCACCAAGGCCGCCGCAAAGCGCCTGGCCATGTCAGCGCATGACGGTTTCGTGCGGGCCATATGGCCGACGCACACGCCGGCCGATGGCGATCTGGTCTTCGCGCTGGCGACCGGCAGGAGCGGTATCCGGCTCGAAGCCGACGCGGCAATCGACCTTTATGCCGCGGCAGGCGCCACGATGGCGCGCGCCATCACGCGCGGCGTTTTCGCCGCGACGCCCGCCGAGGGCGATCTGTTTCCGGTCTGGTCTTCGCGCTGACTTATACGCGATCAGGTGGGGTCGGACTTTTCTTCCTCGAAAGTGACCGCGACGTCGGAATTCGCCGACAGCCAGACCTTCTTTCCCTCGACCTCCGCGACAAGGCTCAGGGGAATGAAATGATGGTGCCCCTTATGCGTGCCCATACCGCTGTCGGACTTGGTCAGCTTGATCCGCTGCCCCTCGACTTTGTCGACCGTGCCGACATGAACGCCATCGGCACCGATCACTTCCATATGCTCACGAATTTTGCTGGTGTCGGTCATGGTGGTTCTCCATTGGGACTGCCGACAATAACAGACGAGGCCGCGATTGGATGCATGGCGCTTGCTTTATCGGGCAGCGCGACGCCGGTATCTTGTCGTGATAGGGAATGGCGATATCGTTGGCCGGCGGAAAACCTCATGCAAAACCTTCTTCTGTTTGCCGTTTGCCTGCTTGCGCAGTTTTGCGCAGTCGTCGCCGCCCGGGCCGGGGATGTCGCCGAGCTTGAAATCCTGGGCTTCACCAAGGACGGCGGCATCTTCGCGTTCGAAGAATATGGCGTGCAGGATGGATCGGGATTTCCCTACGCCAATCGCTATTATATCGACACCAGCAACGACAGCTTTCTCCAGGGAACGCCTATTCGCGTCCGGCTCGACGACGAGAACGCCACGTTGACGGCGGCTCGTATTCAGGCCCGCGAGAAGGGCGAAGCGGTCGTCAGCCAGGCGGAGTTGGCCGCGAACAAGGGCATCACCGCAGGCTTCAACCCGGTAACGGAGATGTCCGCCGACCCGCATCGGATGGCGGTCAATCCGCGTCCGATCTTCTCGCCAGTCGACCAGCCGCTCGAGTTCCGGCTGGACGAGATCGGCATGAACGAGACTAAGGGCTGCGAGAGCCAGGGTGAGATCAATGGCTTTCGGCTGCTGCGCGTCGAGGCGCAAGCCGGCGGTACGACGAAGCTGTTGCACGAGGACAAATCGATCCCCAAGAGCCGGGGTTGCCCGAACGGCTACCGCATCGGAGCCGTGCAGACATTTTCGATGGACAATCCCAGCGCCTATGCGGTGCTGATCGCGGTGCGCCAACATGGCTTCGAAGGCCCGGACTATCGCTGGATCGCGGTGACCGGCCGCCCGTGACACCGCTCGTCCACCCCGCCAGGCGTCATCGCGCCCTGGGCCGCCTCCGCGGCGCCATACCAACGCCGGGCACGGCGCTGCTCGGCGCGCTGCTTTGGGCCGCCACGATGGGCGCCAGCGCGCTCCTCAACCTGTTGCTGGAAAGTTGGGTGACGCCAGATAAAATCCGCACCGTGACGCTGCTGTTTGCAGGCGGCGGCGCTCTGGCCTTTCCTGTTGGCCTGTTCGCGGCACGGCTGGTCTCGCGCGGAAGGAGCTGGGAAGTCGCCTTCGCGGCGGCATTCGTGGGTCTCGCCGCCGCGACGATCGGCCTGACCGCCGGGCTGTATGCCTTGCAATACCGGTCCTACTATGCCGCATGGCATGCACCCACCTTCACCCTCACCTGGGGGCTTCAGTTCGTCTTCACGATGGCGGTGGCGCTCTACCAGTTCGTGGTGCTGGGCATCAGGCTCTATTTCCCGATCGGGTTCCTCGCCTTGTTTGCCGCCAGCCTCTGGTTTGCGCGGCGGCGGCGTTGAGCATTTTGTCCGCCTCTGTTAGGACGCGGGCAAATTTCTCGACACGTCAGGACTGACCGATGATCCCTCGCTACTCCCGGCCGGAAATGGTGGCCATATGGTCGCCCGAAACCCGGTTCCGCATCTGGTTCGAGATCGAGGCTCATGCCTGCGACGCGCTGGCCGAACTCGGCGTCATCCCGAAACAGGCGGCGAAGACCATCTGGGAAAAAGGCAATGCCGCGAAGTTCGACGTCGATGCGATCGACGAGATCGAGCGCGTCACCAAGCACGACGTCATCGCTTTTCTCACCCATCTCGCCGAATTCGTCGGACCCGACGCCCGCTTCATCCATCAGGGCATGACATCCTCGGACGTTCTCGACACGTGTTTCGCGGTGCAGCTCACGCGTGCCAGCGACATGCTGCTGGCCGACATCGACGCGCTGCTTGCGGCGCTGAAGCGCCGCGCCTTCGAGCACAAGGATACCGTCACCATCGGCCGCAGCCACGGCATCCATGCCGAGCCGACCACCTTCGGCGTCAAGCTGGCGCAAGCCTATGCCGAATTTTCGCGCTGCCGCGAGCGGCTCGTGCATGCTCGCGAGGACATAGCCACCTGCGCCATTTCGGGAGCGGTCGGCACCTTCGCCAATATCGAGCCTTATGTCGAAGAGCATGTCGCGGCAAAGCTCGGGTTGAAGCCGGAGCCGGTATCGACGCAGGTGATCCCGCGCGACCGCCATGCCATGTTCTTTGCCACGCTCGGCGTCATCGCATCGTCGGTGGAGCGGCTGGCGATCGAGATCCGGCATCTGCAGCGCACCGAGGTGCTGGAAGCCGAAGAGTATTTTTCGCCTGGCCAGAAAGGTTCGTCGGCGATGCCGCACAAGCGCAACCCGGTGTTGACCGAGAACCTAACCGGCCTTGCCCGCATGGTGCGCTCCTTCGCGCTGCCGGCGATGGAGAATGTGGCGCTCTGGCACGAGCGCGACATTTCGCATTCCTCCGTCGAGCGCATGATCGGGCCGGATGCGACGGTGACGCTGGATTTCGCGCTGGCGCGGCTGACCAGCGTCATCGACAAACTGCTCGTCTATCCCGACAACATGCTGAAGAACATGAACAAGTTCCGCGGCCTGGTGCATTCACAGCGCGTGCTGCTGGCATTGACGCAAGCCGGCGTCTCCCGTGAGGATGCCTACCGGCTGGTGCAGCGCAATGCCATGAAAGTGTGGGAGCAAGGCGCTGATTTTCTTGAAGAACTACTGGCCGACAATGACGTCACCGCCGTCTTGCCGGAAGCCGAGATCCGCGAGAAATTCGACCTGGGCTACCACACCAAGCATGTCGACACGATCTTCCGGCGGGTGTTCGGAGAGGCCTGAGGGGCTTTCCTTCTCCCCGTCGCTACGAGGAGAAGGTACCGCAGGACGTAACTGCCGATCACGCTTTGCCGGGAACGGTCCTGATCACCGTGCCCCACGGATCTTCGCGGGTCGTTTCACTGGCCACGTTGTCGGACCGCATCTCGACCCAGGCAAGGCCTGACCGGGTCGGATCGCGGCGGCCGGCGCCGGCGCTCTGCCACGCATTGGCGCCGATATGATGATGGTAGTGGCCTGACGACAGGAACACAGCCTGGCCGCCATACTTCGCCACCGTGTCGAAGCCGAATTCCTGGTTCCACCAGGCTTCCGCCTCTTCCGGCCGGCCGACGCGCAGGTGGACGTGGCCGACAATGCTGTTTTCAGGCGCTCCCTGCCAGCCCGCGTCGCCCGCCGGCACTTCGGCGACGACCGAAGGAATGTTCAGCCGTTCGGTCGCCATCGCGATCTTGTCGCCGTTCCACGTCCAGTCCTGCGGACGGCGATCGGCATAGATCTCGATCCCGTTGCCCTCGGGATCGGTGAGGTACAGCGCTTCGCTGACCAGATGGTCCGAAGCGCCCTCTATGGCGATCTTGTCTGATATGGCGTGGTTGATCCAGCGGCCGAGATCGGCACGGCTGGGCAGCAGGAAAGCCGTGTGGAACAGGCCGGCGCTGCGCGGATCGTCAGGCTTGGCCGAGGCGTCCGGCTCCAGCACCAACAGCGGACGGTTGGCGGCGCCCAGGGTGATCGCGCCATCGGCGCGGCTCAATTCCTGCAAGCCGACAACAGCGCGATAGTAGGCCGCTAGGCTTTCGGCGTCGCGCGCCTTCAGCCCGACCCGGGCAACGCTCACCGGCGTGGTGGCGGCAAAGGGCAGTTCGCTCATGATTGTCTCCGTTGCGGCGACGCTTTGGCATAAACCCCGAGGTCAGGAGCCCGGCGCCGGCGATCATTGTACATCGTGTCAGCACCAAATGCGGTCCTTCACGGCTGTTTCTTTCCAGAGGACAAATCGGCGATCGTGATCGTTCACACAAGACAGCGAAAAGCGAACATGGTGTTCACCATTGCAAGCAGGAGCGCACCCATCGGCGGTTGCATGAGGCAATCACGCTCGCTATCTCAGCGCCATGAAAGTCAAAGACGCAGATATTCTCATCATCCCGGGCTACACTAACTCCGGACCCGAGCACTGGCAGACCCGCTGGCAGTCAAAGCTGTCGACCGCGCGGCGCGTCGAGCAGGCGGAATGGTCGAAGCCCGTGCGCGATGACTGGACGGCGAGCGTGGCAAAAGCGGTCAATGAAGCCGAGAAGCCCGTCGTCCTCGTCGCGCATTCCCTTGGCGTTGCCGCGGCGGTGCAAGCCGTCCCGCAGTTTCGCAAGCCGGTCGCCGGCGCATTCTTCGTGGCGCCGCCCGATGTCGCCAATCCGGAGGTACGGCCAAGGCACCTGATGACGTTCGGCCCCTACTCGCGCGAGCCGTTGCCCTTCCCGTCCATGGTGATTGCCAGCCGCAACGATCCGTTCTGCGCCTTCCACGTCGCCGAGGACATTGCCGGCGCCTGGGGATCTCTGTTCATCGATGCCGGTGAAGCCGGTCACCTCAACACCGATTCAGGCTTCGGCCCATGGCCCGAAGGTTCGATGACCTTCGCCAAATTTCTAACCGAACTGAAGGCCTGACGACCTCGACCGGATCGCGGCTCTCAGCCGCCGATCGAATCCTTGATGCCTTTCAACAGCGTCTTCGCCCCTAGCGAAATCAGCGAGTGCTCGGACCCTGTGGCCAGCAGGCGGTAGCCCATCGCCACGACGCGGCCGGCGATGGCCGGTTCGATGACGTAGATCGCCGCATGCTTGCCGGCCTTGCGGGTACGCTCGGCGATCGAACCCACCGTTTCCATCATGCTTTCGAGCGTCGAATCGACGGTCGCGCCGTTCGACCAGGCAATGGAGAAGTCCGATGGCCCCAGGAAAATGCCATCGATACCGGGTGTATCGAGGATGCCGTCCAGTGCATCGAGCGCCGCCCGCGTCTCGACCATGGCGAAGGCCATGGTGCGCTGGTTGCTGTCGCGCAGCCATTCGGCATGATCACCCTTGCCATGGCGTGGGAAGGCATAGGTCGGGCCCCAGGAGCGTTCGCCCACCGGCGGGTATTTCATCGCCGCAGCGAACAGTTTTGCATCCGCCACCGAGTTGACCATCGGCGCGATCACCGCCTCGGCGCCGAAATCGAGCGCCCGGCTGGCCATGTCGAAACGGCCGACGGGAATACGCACCAATGCCGGCTTGCCGGTGGCAAGCACGGGCGCCAGGCCGCGCAACACGCTGTCTTCATGATGGCCGCCATGCTGCATGTCGAGCGTGACCGCATCGAAGCCCTGCCTGGCAAGGATTTCGACGGTCAGCGCGTCCGGCACGCCTGACCATGCGGTGACCAGCGTTTCATCGGCCGCAAGGCGGGATTTCAGGGACATCGGCTGTTTCCTCGCTAAGGATCGCAGTTTCAGCCGGAAATGACGGGAAACGCAAAGAAAAACCGCCCGGCTGGGCCGGGCGGTCGATTGGTCCAGTCATTCTTTTGCCGCAGGTTCCGTCGCAAAATTGTGGGACATTTTTGCGGAACCTGCTTCGGCCGGATCAGGTGTTCTTGATCTGCTCGATGGCCTGCGCCATCAATTCGTCCATGGTGCGGCGGATCTGATGGTCCGACTGGCTGACGCCGGCAGCGTCGAAATCCTTGCGGATCTTGCGGAAGACGTCGTGATCGCCGGCTTCCTCGATATCGGAAACAACCACTTCCTTGGCGTAGGCATCGGCCTCGGCGCCGGATTTCCCGAGCTTTTCCGCGGCCCACAGGCCGAGAGCCTTGTTGCGGCGCGCCGACGCCTTGAACCGAAGCTCCTCGTCGAACACGAATTTGCGCTCAAAACCCTCTTCGCGATCCTTCATGTTGCTCATGGCGTCCCTCCGATGGAAATCGATTCGCTGGCATTGATGAATATGTGATGGCGAAGCACAAACCAAAAGGCTGGCGGCCGGTCAATACGCTTCGTGGCTTGCTGCGCTGCGGCATTTCGGTCCCGAAAGCAGTTGATTGAAAGGATTTGCCGATTGAGCAAACAAGGCGATTACGATAGACACCGGCATTGAACGCCACCGTCGCCACACTAATTTAGGCAGACGGACAGGAACTGGTCGCTTGCCGCCTGCCCGCAAATCCAGAGAAAAATCAAATGAAAAATCGCCGCCGCATTTATGAAGGCAAGGCCAAGATACTTTATGAAGGCCCTGAGCCCGGGACGCTGATCCAGTTCTTCAAGGATGACGCAACCGCGTTCAACAAGAAAAAACACGAAGTCGTCGATGGCAAGGGCGTGCTTAACAATCGCATTTCCGAGCACATCTTCAATCATCTCAACCGGATGGGCATTCCGACCCACTTCATCCGCCGGCTCAACATGCGCGAGCAGCTGATCAAGGAGGTCGAGATCATCCCGCTCGAAGTGGTGGTGCGCAATGTCGCCGCCGGTTCGCTGTCCAAGCGCCTTGGCATCGAGGAAGGCACGGTCCTGCCCCGCTCGATCATCGAATTCTATTACAAGGCCGATGCGCTCGACGACCCGATGGTCTCTGAAGAGCACATCACTGCCTTCGGCTGGGCGAGCCCGCAGGAAATCGACGACGTCATGGCGCTGGCCATTCGCGTCAACGACTTCCTGTCCGGCCTGTTCATGGGCGTCGGCATCCAGCTCGTCGATTTCAAGATCGAATGCGGACGCCTGTTCGAGGGCGACATGATGCGCATCGTCGTCGCCGACGAGATCTCGCCCGATTCCTGCCGGCTGTGGGACGTGGCGACGCAGGACAAGCTCGACAAGGACCGTTTCCGCCGCGACATGGGCGGCCTCGTGGAGGCCTACCAGGAAGTCGCCCGCCGTCTCGGTATCATGAACGAGAACGAGCCGCCGCGTCCAACCGGACCGGTGCTCGTCGCGTCGAGCGAGCCGCCGAAGGGCATGAAGCACTAATTGCCAGCAACGGGCTTGCCGGAAACGGCAGGTCCGGCGCAGACCGATACCGATCATTCAGGAGCATCGATGAAAGCCCGTATCACCGTAACCCTCAAGAACGGCGTGCTGGACCCGCAAGGCAAGGCGATCGAGCATGCGCTGTCGGGGCTAGGTTTTGACGGCATCGGCTCGGTGCGGCAGGGCAAGGTGTTCGACGTCGAGCTCGCCGGGACCGACAAGGCCAAGGCCGAGGCCGATCTCAAGGCCATGTGCGACAGACTGCTGGCGAATACGGTGATTGAGAACTATAGTGTGACGCTTACCTGAGGTTGTGCCGGAGGCACGGGTGCCCCAACTTGCCGAAACCAGAGGCCTTACGAACCAAAATGAAATCAGCCGTCGTCCTCCTGCCTGGCCTTAACCGCGACCGCGATATGATCGCGGCGCTGACCAAGATTTCCGGTAAGGCGCCAGCCACGGTCTGGCAGACCGACACCGAAATCCCGGATGTCGACCTGATCGCCATTCCCGGCGGCTTCTCCTTCGGCGACTACCTGCGCTGCGGCGCGATCGCGGCGCGCAGGCCGGTGATGCGGGCGGTTGCTGAAAAGGCGGCCAAAGGCGTCATGGTCATCGGCGTCTGCAACGGTTTCCAGATCCTGGTCGAGGCCGGCCTGCTGCCGGGAGCGCTCATGCGCAACTCCTCGCTCAAATTCGTCTGCCGGCAGGTGAAGCTCGAGATCGCCAACGCCAACACCATGTTCACCCGCCGCTACCAGCCGGGCCAGATCATCCGTTCGCCGGTGGCGCATCACGACGGCAACTACTTCGCCGATGCCGAGACGCTTGCACGCCTGGAAGGCGAAGGCCAGGTGGTGTTCCGCTATGCGGACGGCACCAACCCCAACGGCTCGATCAACGACATCGCCGGCATCATCAGCAGCCAGGGCAATGTGCTGGGCCTGATGCCTCATCCCGAGAACCTGATCGAAGCGGCACATGGCGGCAATGACGGCCGGGCGTTGTTCGAAGGCGCGCTCGGCATCGCCGCCTGATATCTTCCGAAATTCTTTCAGAACCTGGGGGCGGCCTGACGATGAGACTGACGATTGCTCGCTTTGCTCTCCTGGCTGCCGCCGGCCTTGCGCTGGCATCCTGCCAGTCGGGTCCGAAGAGCGCTCCGCCGCCTTCCGGCAAGAGCGCGGCGCTGCTGGCCATGGAACAGGTGGCGATCTCCGCCCACAAATGCTGGATCGCCAGCAAGGACCCGGCCTTCAAATCCTACCAGATGGCCAATGAGCTGAATTCGTTCAGCGGCACGCCGCGCTTCCTGCTGGTGCCGGCCAAGCATTATGGCGGCAAGCCGCTGCTGGTGGTGCAGGCGCAAGGCAATTCGAGCCGTGTAGACGTGTTCGGTCCGCTGATGGCCGAGCCGCTCGGCGCGCGCATCGGCTCCGACATCGCCCGCTGGCAGGCCGGCAATCCGGCCTGCGCCGCCGCCGCGTAAGATGGGCCGGCTGCTGCAGGTCGCGGGTCTGGTCGCAGGGCTGGCCGGTCTTTTCCTGCAGTTCTCGATCACCGTTCCGGCCTCGATGGAAGCCGGCCGCGGCCTGATCGGTTCGGTCGTCTTCTACTTCAGCTTCTTTACCATCCTGACCAATATCGGTGCGGTGCTCGTCCATGCGTCGCTGCTGTCGCCCGCCGGCCATGCCTGGTTTCCGGCCTTTGCCGGAGCGCGGATGCGGGCAGGCGTCACCGTCGCCATCACCGTGGTCTTCATGGTCTACGCCACCGTGCTGGCACGCCTCTGGCAGCCGCAGGGCCTGTTCCTGCTGTGCGACGTGCTGCTGCACTATGTGACGCCTGCACTGTTCGTGCTGTGGTGGCTGGCCGCCGGTGCCGACGGCAAGACGCGATGGCGAGACGTTTCCTGGTGGATGCTCTATCCGCTCGCTTATCTGGCCTATGCGCTGGCGGGGGCGTCCATAACAGGCGAAGTGCCCTACCCGTTCCTCGATGTCGCCAGGTACGGCATCGCCAGCGTCGCCATCGCCTCGCTGGCCATCACCGCCCTTTTCCTGGCGCTGTGCGTTGGCGCCGTGCTTGCGGACCGCGGCCTGTCGCGGATCAGGGCGCCAGTTGTGCAGCCACGCAAGCAGGATTGAACATTGCATCGCGCCTGTTCATTCCCAGAATGGCCTGATCCCTTCGCGATGGGCGTCGCAGCGGGAAATGCCGATGTCCTTCAACTGGTCGTCGGTCATGTCCAGCAAGGCGAGCCGGCTGCGCCTGCGCTCCAGCAGGCCGTCGATCCAGCGCCCCAGCGATTTGACCATACGCACGATGCGGCTGACAAAGCCGCCGCGGTCCACAGGTCGCGCGGCGAACAATCCTGCGGTTGTCTGGCTGATTGTCTCGATTGTATCCATCTTCGCTCTACCAAAGCTGCAAATTGCACTCTTTTATTCCACACAACGCATGTGAATTGACTCATCGTTCGACGCAATATACAAAATTGTCACCATGACAAATTGGCTTCCCGACCTCACGGCCAGCTCCGGCCCGCTTTATCAGCGCCTTGCTGACAGCATTGAGTCAGATATCGACCGCGGCGTGATCGACGCCGGGGCAAAGCTGCCACCGCAGCGGGATCTCGCCTATGACATCGGCGCAACCGTCGGCACGGTCGGCAGGGCCTATCAATTGCTGCGCGAGCGCGGGCTGGTCAGCGGCGAGGTCGGGCGCGGCACCTATGTCCTCGGCCGGCAGAACGCGAAGCCCGACTTCATAGCGCCGGACGCGCAAGGCACGCGCGACATCGATGCGCCGCGCGGCAAGCTGCGCTTCGACAGCACCGCGGCGCCCGATGTCGGCCAGGGCGCCATCGTCACCGAAGTGCTGTCGCGCACGGCTTCGGATCATGCGCATGAGATTTCGAGCTACACGCGGGATTTTCCCGAGCGCTGGTTCGAGGCCGGCGCCAGTTGGCTGTCGCGCAACTCGTTTCGACCGAGCGCCGATACGATCGTGCCGACGCTCGGTACCCATGCCGCTGTCATGGCGGCGATCGCCGCACTGACCACGCCCGGCGATTACGTCGCCTTCGAGCACCTGACCTATTCGCAGATTTCGCGCAGCGCCGGCCTGATCGGTCGTCGCACGGCGCTGGTGGCATCGGACCATCAGGGTCTCGACCCCGACGATTTCGAGCGCGTCTGCGCGCAAAAGCATCCGAAGATGATCTTTCTGATGCCTACGGTGCAGAATCCGACGCTGGCGATCCTGCCGGCAGCGCGACGTGAGGCAATCGCGCGGATCGCGCGTGAATACAATGTCGTCATTATCGAGGACGATCTTTACGGCGGCCTGACCGAAGATCCGACGCCAATGCTGGCCGACTATGCACCCGAGCGCACCATCGTCGCAGGCGGCCTGTCGAAATCGGTAGCGGCCGGCGTTCGCGGCGGCTGGCTTTCCTGCCCGCCTGCTTATCGCCATCGCATCCGTGTTGCCCATAAGATGATGACCGGCGGCATGCCTTTCCTGCTGGCCGAGGTGAATGCCCGGCTGGTGCTGTCGGGCCAGGCCGCGGACATACGCAAACGCGCCATCGCCGAAATCAACGCCCGCACCGCCATTGTGTGCGAGACTTTGGCCGGCTTCGAATTCAAGTCGCGGGACAATATACCCTTTGTCTGGCTGACCTTGCCCGACCCCTGGCTTTCCGGCACGTTCAAGAACGCCTGCCTCGAGCACGGCGTGCTGATCGACGACGAAGACGAGTTCAAGGCGGGCCGTTCCGAGCAGGTCTTCCACGGTGTGCGCTTCGGCATTTCGCAGCCGAGGCAGCGCAAGGACATCGCGGACGGCGTTGCGGCGATCCGGAGGCTCCTCGACGAAGGCCGCGCCGGCTACGACAGTTTTTCCTGATCCGCATCGCCTTGGAGCGCCGGCGGTTCAGGATGCCTCCAGGCAAGACCCGAGGCGCATCGGTTGAGTCCGTCCGGTGGGACGCGCGTTCAAGGCGCCGTGGCTTTCTCCGGATTCAGCCACTTTTCGTCGGTCCATGGGTGTATCGGCCGCAAAGCTTGCGATAAGAGGAGACTCAAAATCCCAAGCTCCCACGGATAAAAACCGCCGCCCATGACCATTTCCAATTCCGTGCCGATCACGCCCGAGCTCATTGCCGCGCACGGGCTGAAGCCAGACGAATACCAGCGCATCCTCGACCTCGTCGGGCGCGAGCCGAGCTTCACCGAACTTGGCATCTTCTCGGCGATGTGGAACGAGCATTGCTCGTATAAATCCTCGAAGAAATGGCTACGCACGCTGCCGACGACCGGTCCGCGGGTCATCCAGGGGCCCGGCGAGAATGCCGGCGTGGTCGATATCGGCGACGGCGACTGCGTCGTCTTCAAGATGGAGAGCCACAACCACCCCTCCTTTATCGAGCCCTACCAAGGGGCGGCGACAGGCGTCGGCGGCATATTGCGCGATGTCTTCACCATGGGCGCGCGGCCGATCGCGGCGATGAACGCCTTGCGCTTCGGTGCTCCCGATCATCCCAAGACCAAGCACCTGGTGGCGGGAGTGGTTTCCGGCGTCGGCGGCTACGGCAACTCCTTCGGCGTGCCGACGGTCGGCGGCGAGGTCAATTTCGACGCCCGCTACAACGGCAATATCCTGGTCAACGCTTTTGCCGCGGGTCTTGCCAAGACGGACGCGATTTTCCTGTCGGAGGCCAAGGGCGTCGGCCTGCCGGTCGTCTATCTCGGCGCCAAGACCGGTCGCGACGGCGTCGGCGGCGCCACCATGGCCTCAGCCGAATTCGACGACAAGATCGACGAGAAGCGCCCGACCGTGCAGGTCGGCGATCCCTTCACCGAAAAGTGCCTGCTTGAAGCATGTCTCGAACTGATGGCGTCCGGTGCGGTCATCGCTATCCAGGACATGGGTGCTGCCGGCCTTACCTGCTCGGCGGTCGAGATGGGCGCCAAGGGGGATCTCGGCATCGAGCTCGAGCTCGACAAGGTTCCGGTGCGCGAGGAGCGCATGAGCGCCTACGAGATGATGCTGTCGGAAAGCCAGGAGCGCATGCTGATGGTGCTGCGCCCCGAAAAGGAAAAGGAGGCCGAGGCGATCTTCCACAAATGGGGGCTCGACTTCGCCATTGTCGGCAAGACGACCGACGATCTGCGCTTTCGCGTCCTGCATCAGGGTGATCAGGTTGCGGACCTGCCGATCAAGGATCTCGGCGACAAGGCACCGGAATATGACCGTCCGTGGATCGAGCCGAAGAAGCCGGCGCCGCTTGCGGCCAATGACATTCCGCAGGCCGATGTCGCCGACGCACTGCTGAAGCTGCTCGGCGGCCCTGACCTGTCGTCGCGCCGCTGGGTGTGGGAACAGTACGACACGCTGATCCAGGGCAATTCGCTGCAGCTTCCCGGTGGCGATGCCGGCGTGGTGCGGGTCGAAGGCCATCCGACCAAAGCGCTGGCTTTCTCGTCGGACGTGACGCCGCGCTATTGCGAGGCCGATCCCTATGAGGGCGGCAAGCAGGCGGTGGCCGAATGCTGGCGCAACCTGACCGCCACCGGCGCGCTGCCGCTGGCCGCCACCGACAATCTCAATTTCGGCAATCCGGAACGGCCGGAGATCATGGGTCAGTTGGTCGGCGCGGTGAAGGGCATTGGCGATGCCTGCCGCGCGCTCGGCTTCCCGATCGTTTCGGGCAATGTCTCGCTCTACAACGAAACCAATGGCCAGGGCATCCTGCCGACGCCGACCATCGGCGGCGTTGGGCTGATCGCCGACTGGTCGAAGATGGTGCGGGCCGGCTTCGCTGCGCAAGGCCAGATGATCCTGCTGGTCGGCGCGCCGGCCTCATGGGGCACGCATCTCGGCCAATCGGTCTACTTGCGCGACATCCACGGCCGCAGCGACGGCCCGCCGCCGCCGGTCGACCTCGACCATGAAAAGCGTGTCGGCGACCATGTGCGCGCCCTCATCGCGTCCGGCATCGTCACCGCGGCTCACGACGTTTCCGACGGCGGCATTGCGGTCGCGCTGGCCGAGATGGCGATGGCATCAGGCATCGGCGCGACCGTCCCCGGACTGGCCGGCACCGATCCTATTCCGGTTTGGTTCGGCGAGGACCAGGGCCGCTATCTCCTGACGCTGTCAATCGATCCAGACAGTAAGGACTGGGACGCGATCCGCAAACAGCAAAGCGAACTCGCCATTTTCGCGCCCTGGATCGGCTCGACCGGCGGCGACACGCTGAAACTCGGCGAGGCACGGGCGATCCCGCTCGGCGAATTGACCGCCGCGCACGAAGGCTGGTTCCCGCGCTTCATGGATCAGGCCATTTGAGCAGAGCGTGATCCCGAAAAGTGGGAACCGATTTTTTTCGATCATGCTCAACCACAGGAAACTGGCCGTCCGGGCACTGCTTACAGTCGTCTTCTGGCCATCGCTGTTCTTCTTCTGGTTTCTCGGCCCGTTCGTCTTTTTCCTGCTGTCGACGACATCGAGCGAGGTCTGCGCCCGGTTGGAAACACGCGCGGAGTTCCTCGCCGCGGCCAACGACACGCTTCCGATGCTTGGCCTGCAAAACCTTTTCTATGCAGTTCCGCTTGTCTGCCTGGTGCTTTGGAGCCGGCTTCTGCCGGACCGGGCACGGACAAGGCACATCTTCACCTGCATAAAACTTTTCGCCGTCGCGGCCGCATTGGGGGCACTGTGGGAGTATGGCTCCTCGCTGGCCTGCGATGGCTACGGCCAGCCGTTCTTCTCGCCCGTCTGGCGGATGACCGCCTACCTGCCGATTGCCAACCTGGCGATCAACCTTCCCCTCTATGTGCTGACCTTCAGCCTTGGGCGGACCTTCTCGACGCCCGAGGACGACCCCGCAGACGACGCCGGCGGTCAGAGCGAGGACGCGTCGTGAGCCACAATCGCGCTGGGGCTGGACGGAACGGCTTCAATCCCGGCCGGAAAGGCTTTAGGTTCACTCCGACTCTCATCGCACGGGCAGCCATGCCGCAGCCCGCCCGAAAACAGGAACTTGCCATGGCAATGGATGCCCGCGACATCGAAAAACTGATCAAGGAGGGCATCCCGGATGCCAGGGTGACCATCCGTGACCTTGCCGGCGACGGCGATCACTATGCGGCCGAAGTCGTGGCCGAGAGCTTTCGCGGAAAAAGCCGCGTGCAGCAGCACCAGATGGTCTATGACGCGCTGAAGGGCAATATGGGCGGCGTGCTGCACGCGCTGGCGCTGCAGACGAGCGTGCCGGACTAGGGGCTTCCAACGCCAAAGTCGCTTGGCCCAAAACGCCGCATCTTTTGCGCCATTCAGGCCACGACGCGGCTAAAGTCTTGTTTCGGGCAACCTATGGGTTTATCTGAAGGAAAAGCTTCGAGCCTGACTCCCATAGGCGGGAAAGGATATTCCATGAGCGGCATCAACGACTACATTGACAACGAGGTGAAGGGCAACGACGTCGTGCTTTTCATGAAGGGCACGCCCGGTTTCCCGCAATGCGGATTTTCCGGCCAGGTTGTCCAGATCCTCGACTATATCGGCGCCGACTACAAAGGCGTGAACGTGCTGGATTCGGCCGAGCTGCGCCAGGGCATCAAGGAATACTCCAACTGGCCGACGATCCCTCAGCTCTACGTCAAGGGCGAATTCGTCGGTGGCTGCGACATCGTGCGCGAAATGTTCCAGGCGGGCGAGTTGCAGACATTCCTTGTCGAGAAGGGCGTGAGCGTCAAAGGCGCCGCCTGATTTCGGTTGGGCATGTCGCCGTCGACATGCCCTGAGCACCGGGGCAGCCCCGCCTCGGCAATTTTGCGTCCGGGACCCGGACCAGGACGAGCCAATGCGCCGGGCCACCGGCGCGTTTTCGTTTGAGAGATCGGACTTGCCGTGGACCAGCAGACGTCAGCACCGCAATCGGCAAGCAAATTGCCCATTCCGCGCTGGGAGTTCATCGCGCTGTGCGCAGCGCTGATGGCGCTCAATTCGTTGGCCATCGACATCATGCTGCCGGCGCTGCAGCAGATCGGCGCCTCGCTTGGCGTCGAGAACGAAAACCACCGGCAATATGTCATCACCGCCTATATTCTGGGTTTTGGCGGCGGACAGCTGTTTTTCGGACCGCTCTCGGACCGATTCGGGCGCCGTGCGCCGCTTGTCGCCGGCCTGATCATTTATGTGGCGGCGGCCGCCGCGGCCGCCATATCGCCAAGCTTTGAAACGCTTCTACTTTGCCGGGCCGTGCAAGGCATCGGTGCGGCCGCGACCCGCGTCATCGCCGTCTCGATCGTGCGCGACACGTTCGATGGCCGGCGCATGGCCGAGGTGATGTCGCTGATCTTCATGGTGTTCATGGCGATCCCGGTGATTGCTCCCGGCATCGGCCAGTTCATCATGCTGTTCGCGACCTGGCATTTGATCTTCGTCACCATGGCCGTCGGCGCGCTTGTCGTCTCGGCCTGGTCGCTGCTGCGCCTGCCCGAGACGCTACATCCGGAATATCGCCGGCCATTGACCGTCAATGCCATTGTCGGCGGGTTCCGCATCGTGCTGACCAACCGCGTCGCGATCTGCTACGCCTTCGCCAGTACGTTCATCTTCGGCGCCATGTTCGGCTTCATCGCCTCGGCGCAGCAGATTTATGTCGACATATTCAATGTCGGCGAATTGTTTCCGGTCATCTTCGCCGGCGTTGCCGGCGTGCTCGCCTTCTCCAACTATCTGAACTCGCGTCTTGTCGGCCGCATCGGCATGCGCCGCCTGTCGCAGAGCGCGCTGCTGTTGTTTCTGGTCATCAGCCTGGCCTGGCTGGTCGTTTCGCTGGAAATGAAGATGCCGCTCTGGCTGTTCGTCACCTTCTTTGCCTGCGCCATGCTCCCTTTCGGTGCGCTCGGCGCGAATTTCAATGCCTTGGCTATGGAGCCGCTCGGCCAACTGGCCGGCACGGCCTCGTCCATCCTGGGCTTCATGCAGACGTTTCTCGGCGGCATTCTCGGCACGCTGATCGGCCAGGCTTTCAACGGCACGGTGACGCCGTTGGCCGCCGGCTTCTGCAGCGTCTCGGTCGCAGCCCTGCTGATGATCTTCATCGCCGAACGCGGCAAGATGTTCCAGCCGCAGAATCAACCCGTCTCGGGGCACATTGCCGATCTGCATTGAATTGTCGCCTTTGCGGCGCTCGGCTGGTAATCGAATTGGCAGCCGGCTATTGCGTCCAGAGTTCGCTGCGCAACTCGCGCCAGCTTTCCCGGTCGGGTGCGACAAGCAGGCCGCCGCCAACATGCGACGGTAGGTAGGCACTGGCGTCGAAACGCGCGGCGTGGCCGCCGGCCTCGGTATGGATCAGGACACCGGGCAGATGGTCCCACGGCATCAGCTTGTTGTAGACGACGAAATGGGCATGGCCGCTGGCCAGCAGGCGATATTCATGCGCGGCGCAGCGATAGGCGAATTGCGACAGGATTTTCGTCTGGTTGCGCGCCAGCCGCGACCGCTCTGGTTCGGCCATGTACTGCCAGGAGACGGAGCCGGTCATTCCCGAGATCGGCACGGGCGCCGCGACACGCACTTTTTCCAGGTTGCCATGCGCGTGCCTGATATGGCTGCCGGCGCCCCTGGCGCCGATCAGCCAGTCCTTGCCGACCGGATCGTGGATGATGCCTGCGACGGTCTCACCCCGGACCACGACACCCAGCATGACGCCGAACAACGGCACGCCGGAAGCGAAATTGAAAGTGCCGTCCACCGGGTCGATGGTGAAAGCCAGATCGGCATCGCCAAGACCGTCGAGCAGCGCCGGATTGTCGGAACAGGCTTCCTCGCCGACGATCATGGCCGTTGGGTAGCGCTCACGCAGCTTGGCGGTGATCAGCCGCTCGGCACTGACGTCGGCTTCCGTCACCAAGTCGGCGGCCGACGTCTTCTGGCGGACGTCGCCGCCGCCCAACCGGCGAAAGCGCGGCATGATTTCGGCTTCGGCTGCTTCGGCCAGGGTGCTGGCCAGCCAGTCGATCGCGGTATCGTCAAATGTCATCGGAAATGTCTTGCCTGCTGGAGAGCGTTTCATCGAGGGCGGCGAAATCGAATAGTTTCCTGTCGAGCAGATGCGACGGCCTGGTGTTGGACAACGCACGCAGCATCGTGTCCTTGCGCCCGGGCATGCGCTTTTCGATATCGTCGAGCATGGCCTTCATCGCGTTGCGCTGGAGACCTTCCTGGCTGCCGCAGAGATCGCAAGGGATGATCGGGAACCGCATCGCCGCGGCGAACTTTTCCAGATCGGTTTCGGCGCAGTAGGCAAGCGGCCGCAGCACCATGACGTCGCCCTCGTCGTTGAGCAGCTTGGGCGGCATGGCGGCGAGACGGCCGCCGTGGAACAGGTTCATGAAGAAGGTTTCGAGAATGTCCTCGCGATGATGGCCGAGCACCAGCGCCGAGCACCCCTCCTCTCGGGCTACGCGATAGAGATGACCACGCCGCAGGCGTGAACAGAGCGAGCAATAGGTGCTGCCCTGCGGCAGCTTGTCGGTGACGACGGAGTAGGTGTCCTGGTATTCGATGCGGTGTGCAATGCCGTGGGCATTGAGGTAATCGGGCAGGATGTGCTTGGGAAAGTTCGGCTGGCCCTGGTCGAGATTGCAGGCCAGCAGCTCCACCGGCAGCAGGCCGCGCCATTTGAGGTCCAGCAGCATGGCAAGCAGGCCGTAGGAATCCTTGCCGCCCGACAGGGCCACCAGCCAGCGCTCGCCTGGCCTGACCATCGAAAAATCCTCGATCGCCTGGCGGGTCAGCCGCAGCAGCCGCTTGCGCAATTTGTTGAACTCGACCGAAGACGGCACATCGGCGAACAGCGGGTGAAAACCGCCTTCGATGTCGGCGGCCTGCTCAAGCGATTGAGCGTCTGGCAGCATGTTCATGGCGTCGGTTCCAAATCCTGGAGCAACGAACGTTCGGAGCTTCGTTGCCGCCCGGATTAGCGGACATGGCCGACAAAGAAAAGGCCGCCTCGATGGGCGGCCCCTTCCGGTCTGGCAAAAAGCCTTCGCTTAACGCGAATAGAATTCGACGACGAGGTTCGGTTCCATCTGGACGGCGAACGGAACGTCCGCCAGGCCCGGGATGCGCGAGAAGGTCGCGGTCATCTTGTTGTGATCGGCTTCGATGTAGTCCGGCACGTCGCGCTCGGCGAGGCCGACCGATTCCAGGACGATCACCAGCTGCTTCGACTTTTCACGCACTTCGACGACGTCGCCCGGCTTGCAGCGGTACGAGCCGATGTTGACGCGCTTGCCGTTGACGTTGACATGGCCGTGGTTGACGAACTGGCGGGCGGCGAAAATGGTCGGAACGAACTTGGCGCGATAGACGACCGCGTCCAGACGCGACTCGAGCAGGCCGATCAGGTTCTCCGAGGTGTCGCCCTTGCGGCGATCGGCCTCTTCATAGACCTTGCGGAACTGCTTTTCCGAAACGTCGCCATAGTGGCCTTTCAGCTTCTGCTTGGCGCGCAGCTGCAGGCCGAAATCGGAAAGCTTGCCCTTGCGGCGCTGGCCGTGCTGGCCGGGGCCGTATTCACGCTTGTTGACCGGGGACTTCGGGCGGCCCCAGATGTTTTCGCCGAGACGGCGGTCGATCTTGTACTTCGCGGATTCGCGCTTGCTCATCGCATTCCCTTTCAAAACAACATAACCCGGAGCCTCATGGTCCGGGTGAAGGAAACGCGCCCTCCTCTGGCCTCCGTTTTCGAGACCTGACAGGGTTTTTCCACGCAACGCGGCGAAAAACCCACGGGACACGTCAGTTCAAACAAGACCTTGGAAAACAGACTGGTTTCCGTCGAGGTCTTGCGCATGCAAAACAAACCACCGGGCGTTGCGGCCCGGTGTTGGGAGCGCTGTTAAACAGAGATTTAACCGCTGTCAAGGTTCCAACTGGCGCCTGTCGTAAGCAGATGAGTTGTCCGGATTAGGTAGCACGTGAGTTGTCCGGTTTTATCGCCAGCGGATGGAGGCTGGGGATGAAGCGGACGGCATGGCTACAGGACCGGAGAATGCAAAAGTTTCGGGACGTATTGAGCCGCTGGAATGGCGGCGATCTTTCGATGATGGAGGCAGGGGAGTTGCTTGGCATGTCGGAGCGGCAATTCCGACGCTACCGCGACCGGTACGAAGAGGCTGGGGACGCTGGGTTGCTGGATCGGCGCTTGGGCAAGCTTTCGACGCGTCGGGTGCCGGCGGAAGCGATTGAGGAGATGCTGGAGCTTTACCGTCATCGCTACCTCGGCTGGAATGTGAAGCATTTCCACGAGCACCTGCTGCGCGATCACCATTTCA
The DNA here is from genome assembly GCF_006442955.1 of Mesorhizobium sp. B1-1-1. NCBI lineage: Bacteria > Pseudomonadati > Pseudomonadota > Alphaproteobacteria > Hyphomicrobiales > Phyllobacteriaceae > Mesorhizobium > Mesorhizobium sp. B1-1-1. The sequence goes on along the minus strand of NZ_VFWW01000001.1, from coordinate 539,074 downwards.
GCTGGGGCTACACCTTCATCAAGACGCAGCTCCACGCGGCGGGCCTTGTGGAACGGGCCAAGCGGCGCGGTGCTCACCGGCGCAAGCGGGAGAGGAAGCCTTGCGAGGGGATGATGCTGCATCAGGATGGCAGCCGTCATCGATGGCTGGCGGGTGAGCCGATGCTGGACCTGATCGTGACGATGGACGATGCGACGAGCACGATCTATTCGGCCTTCCTGATCGAGGAGGAAGGCACGGCGTCGAGCTTTCAGGGTCTTCTGGAGACATTCGTCGCCAAGGGATTGCCATCGAGCCTCTACAGCGATCGCGGCAGCCACTATTTCGTGACGCTGAAGGCCGGCGAGGCGGTCGACAAAAGCCGGCTGACCCAGGTCGGCCGGGCGCTCGAGCGGCTGGGTATCGAACATATTCCAGCCTATTCCCCTGAAGCGCGAGGCCGCTCGGAGCGGATGTTCTCCACCTTGCAGGATCGGCTGCCGAGGGAGCTGGCGCTGGCCGGAATTGCCGACATCGAGGCCGCCAACCGGTTCATCGCACAGACCTACCTACCAGCTCACAATGCCCGCTTCGCCAGGCCGGCCGCGGTCGAGGACAGCGCCTTTGTCGCCGCAGACCCGCAACAACTGGCCCAGATCCTGTGCATCGAGGAGGAGCGCGTCGTTGCCCGCGACAACACGGTCGCCTTCGCGCGGCTGCGATTGCAGCTGCCGCAGAGCCCGATCCGGCATCACTTCGTCAAAGCCACCGTCAAGGTCAGGCACTACCCGGATGGAACCCTCGCGATCTTTCACGGGCCGCGCCGCATCGCTCGCTACAGCTCTGACGGCGCCGCAATCGAAGACACTTGCCCCATCAGGCAAGCCGCGTGAACCGCTTCGACGCCAAAACAGAAGCGGACAGATCATGTGCTACCAAACCGGACAACTTGATTAGCTACCGACAGGTTCCAACTGGCGCCGCCCCGCGACCATCTACGATTTTCAGTGTTGTTGTTCAATGCGGTGTCGCATCCGGCGGGAGGTTGTCGCGCCCGCGGTATTAGAACAATTCCCGGAAAGCGCTAGCGGTTTCTACCCGGGATTGTGTAAAAAACCGGAGCGGGGCGGCGATTCCCCGAAGCTGAACCGCTCCAGGAAGGGACTTGAGCAGAGGAGCCTGAATTCGGATGAAGAAGTTCTTTCTAAGCCTGACTGGTGCGACGGTGTTGGCCGGATCGATGGCCGTCATCACGCCTGAGCCGGCGATGGCAAGGCATTGGCAAGGCCACCGGCCTCATCAGGTATGCCGGATTGTGGTCAGGAAGCGCGTCGTCTGGAGCCATGGTCACCGCCATGTCATTCGCCAAAAAGTGCGACGTTGCCACTGGCGCTAACAGCTGCCACTGGCGCTAACAGCCGCCACTGGCGCTGATTACGTCGGCCATTGACCCGACAATAACATCAAGGCCTGCGACCCCGTCGCCGGCCTATTTCTTGCCATTGGACGAACCCTTCAAGAAGGTCGTTGCCAAATAGCGCTTCCCTCAGTGCTTCTTTTTCTCCGGCAGATCCTTGCGCTTGGTTTCGGCGAATTCCTCGAGCTGCTTTTCGCTCATGGATTCGTACATCCCTTTGGAAGCGCCTTTGAGCTCGCTCTTCTTGGTCTCGCCGCGCTTGGCCGACAATGCGGCGCCGGCGGCCTTCTGCTGGGCTTTCGAGGTGGCAGGCATGGTTTTTCTCCCTTCATTGCCTGGGAGAAAACGAAACGGCCTCGCCAATGTTCCGGAAATCAGGCGACCGCCAGTCCAAAGCCCTGCATCAAACGGCTGGTGGCAAAATCCGCCTTGCCGGACGTGAAGACCGCGATGTCCGGCTCACCATGCGGCAACGGCCCATTGACCGGCGACAGCAGCGACATCGCCCGCCGGGCGATCGCTTCGGCAGGATCGATCCAGTCGACCGGCCAGGGTGCGGTCTTGCGCATGCGGTTGACCAGAAAAGGATAGTGCGTACAGGCGAGCACGGCGATGTCGGTGCGCATGCCATCGCGCTCGATGAAACACGGGGAGATCTCGGCGCGCACGGCTTCCTCGTCGACGAACCCTTCGCGCATATAGGCTTCGGCCAGCCCCGCCAGGCGGTCGCTACCGACCAGCCGGACATGGCACTTCTGCGCCCATTTGCTGATCAGGTCGCGCGTGTATTGCCGTTTCACCGTGCCCGGCGTCGCCAGCACGGAGACGAGGCCGGAGCGGGTACGCTCCGCCGCCGGCTTGATCGCAGGCACGGTGCCGACAAAGGGATGGCCGGGAAATCTCTCGCGCAACGCATCGATCACCAGCGTCGAGGCGGTGTTGCAGGCGATGACCGAGATGGCCGGGGCGAACCGGTCGAGCAATTTGCCGAACAGGTCGAGAATATGGACCCGCAGCGCCGGTTCCTCCCAGGCGCCAAAGGGGAAGGCGGCATCGTCGGCGATGTAGACGAAGCGGCGGTCGGGCATCAGCACGCGCGCCTCGCGCAGCACAGTCAGCCCGCCAATGCCGGAATCGAACATCAGGATCGGCTGATCAGTCATTGTCGGTTCCCTTGCCGCCGAGCGGCGGCGCGGCGTTGTCGTCGTCATCGGCCACCTGACGATCCGCATTGGTCTTGCGGCCGGGACCGCCGGCGCGCGCCGCTGCCGGAAGCCGCCTTGGATCATCTCCCGGAGAGCCGTCGCCGCGCGGCATCGCCGGCGAGAACCTGTCCAGCGACGAGATGATGCCGCGCAGCACCTTGAGCTCCGGCTCGGCAAATCCCGCCCGGGTCAATACGGCGCGCAGATTGTCAACCATCTTCGGCTTCTTCGGCGCCGGCCGGAAATAGCCGCGCGCTTCGAGTGCGCCTTCGAGATAGGCGAACAGGCCGTGCAGTTCTTCCTTGCTGGCCGGCTTCATGTCCGGACCCGTAAAGTTGGTCTTGGTCTCGTCCTCGAGGCCGGATTTCATCCACTCGTAGGACATGAGAAGCGCGGCCTGGGCGATGTTGAGCGAGGAAAAATCGGGATCGACCGGAAAAGTGACGATCTCGTCGGCGAGGCCAACCTCGTCATTATAGAGGCCGAAACGCTCGCGGCCGAACAGGATGCCGGTTCGCTGACCCATGCCATGGCGAGCCCGGAGCACCCTGCCCGCCTCGACCGGCCCGCGCACGGGCTTGAAGCCGTCGCGTTGCCTTGCGGTGGTCGCGAAAACGAAATTCAGGTCGGCCATCGCCGTGGCGAGATCGTCGAAAACCTTGACGGCGTCGATGACATGGTCGGCGCGGCTGGCCGCCGCCCGCGCCTTCTCGTTCGGCCAGCCGTCGCGCGGGTTGACGAGGCGAAGTTCGACCAGGCCGAAATTGGCCATGGCGCGCGCAACCATGCCGATATTCTCGCCGAGCTGCGGCTCCACGAGGATGATGGCGGGGCTGGCGACTGAAGCGGTATCGGAATCTTTGGTGACGGGCATGATTGTCAATGAACTGCTGTTTGCGGCATTTCAGCGTCCCCTGCCATATTCGGCCGCGAAAATGAACCATTCGCAAATGGCGGGGCGATCGCTTCGCTTTCGTGACCGATCGTCGTTTGCGCGGCCAAAAACGCTTTGATATAGGGGCGCATCCCCGGCCGAACGCCACGCGGGCAAGGCCGTCCCATTTCCCAGCAACGAGGCATTCTTTCCATGGCGAAGATCAAGGTGGCGAACCCGGTCGTCGAACTCGACGGCGACGAGATGACCCGCATCATCTGGCAGTTCATCAAGGACAAGCTGATCCACCCTTATCTCGACCTCAAGCTTGAATATTACGACCTCGGCATCGAGCATCGCGACGCCACCAACGACCAGGTGACCGTCGATTCGGCCAACGCCATCAAAAAATACGGCGTCGGCGTGAAATGCGCGACCATCACGCCCGACGAGCAGCGCGTCGAGGAATTCAAGCTGAAGAAGATGTGGAAATCGCCGAACGGCACCATTCGCAACATCCTCGGCGGCACCATCTTCCGCGAGCCGATCATCATGAAGAACGTGCCGCGGCTGGTGCCCGGCTGGACCAAGCCGATCATCGTCGGCCGCCACGCCTATGGCGACCAGTACCGCGCCACCGATTTCCGTTTTCCCGGCAAGGGCAAGCTGACGATCAAGTTCGTCGGCGAGGATGGCCAGGTGATCGAGCACGACGTGTTCGACGCGCCCGGCGCCGGCGTCGCCATGGCCATGTACAATCTCGACGAGTCGATCCGCGAATTCGCCCGCGCTTCGCTGAACTACGGCCTGCTGCGCAACTACCCGGTCTATCTCTCGACCAAGAACACCATCCTCAAGGCCTATGACGGCCGCTTCAAGGATATTTTCCAGGAGGTCTACGAGGCTGAGTTCGAGGCCGAGTTCAAGTCCAAGAAGCTGTGGTACGAGCACCGCCTGATTGACGACATGGTGGCCTCCAGCCTGAAATGGTCGGGCGGCTATGTCTGGGCCTGCAAGAACTATGACGGCGACGTACAGTCCGACACGGTGGCGCAGGGGTTCGGCTCGCTTGGCCTGATGACGTCGGTGCTGATGACGCCGGACGGCAAGACGGTGGAAGCGGAAGCCGCGCACGGCACCGTGACGCGCCACTATCGCCAGCACCAGAAGGGCGAGGAAACCTCGACCAATTCGATCGCCTCGATCTTCGCCTGGACCCGAGGGCTGGCCCACCGCGCCAAGCTCGACGACAATGCCGAATTGAAGCGTTTTGCCGAAACGCTGGAAAAGGTCTGCATCCAGACGGTCGAATCCGGCTTCATGACCAAGGACCTGTCGCTGCTGATCGGCCCCGACCAGCCTTGGCTGTCGACCACCGGATTTCTCGACAAGATCGACGAGAATTTGCAGAAGGCGATGGCGTAGGCACCCGCGGGTTCAACACGCCGAAGGCTCCGGAAGGAGCCTTCGCTTTTTTGGGCCAACGAAATCGAAAGCAAAGGACTGGCAACATGGCCAAACCGGTCCTCTACGGCGCGGACTACAGCGTTTACGTGCGCATAGCGCGCATGGCGCTGGAGGAGAAGGGCGTCGACTATGAGCTTGTGCCGGTCGATGTCTTTGCCGCCGAGGGCATCCCCGGCTGGTATTTCGAGCACCACCCGTTCGGCCGCATCCCGGCCTTCGAGCATGACGGTTTTCGCCTGTTCGAGGCCAGCGCGATCACGCGCTATGTCGATGAAGCTTTCGACGGACCGCCCTTGCAGCCGAACGATCCGCGCGGCCGCGCGCGGATGAACCAGATCATCGGCATGCTCGACGCTTATGGCTATCGGGCCATGGTCTGGGACGTCGCCGTGGAGCGGCTGGAGAAGGCGTCGCCTGACGAAGCGCTGATTGTCAGCGGATTACGACAAGCAGGAGCGGTCCTTCAGGTGCTCTCATCATTGAGATCCCCGGGGCCGTGGTTGCTCGGCAATCAACTGACGCTCGCCGACCTGCATGCGGCACCGATCATCGGCTATTTCGTCAGGGTGGCGGAAGGGCGCAAACTGCTGGCTCGCTTTGCCGACATACAGGACTGGTGGGATTGTATTGCTAAACAGACAAGCTTTGCCAGGACTGAAAAGGCCAGCTGATCTGCGACAGCGCAGCACAGCGACATTCGATTCAGGTCAATGATTTCGCGGACAACCGATCATTGATGTCAGCGTCGCCCCTCATGAGCGGGCGGCGCGAACCTCGAAGGGAAGCAACCGGCCTGGAGCGTTGCCTGCCAATTCTGCAATGAATCACGCCGCCTCCAGCGCCGCCCTCACCGCAGCAATCGCGTCGTCGGCCTTCGAGGCATCGGGGCCACCGGCCTGCGCCATGTCGGGCCGGCCGCCGCCGCCCTGCCCGCCGAGTACTGCGGAGGCGACGCGCACCAGGTCGACGGCGCTGAAGCGGCCGACGAGATCATCGGTGACAGCGACCACGACGCTCGCCTTGTTGTCCTCGCCCGCACCGACAAACACGACCACGCCGGAGCCGAGCGAGCTTTTGCCGGCATCGGCGAGCGGCTTCAGATCCTTCGGCGAGACACCGGAAACCGACTTGCCGAGGAAGCCGACGCCCGCGACGGTCTCGTTGGCGGCCGGCGCGTCAGCGGGCGACCCGCCGCCCAGCGCCAGCTTCTTGCGCGCTTCGGTGAGCTCCTTCTCGAGCTTCTTGCGCTCTTCGAGCAGGGCTTCAACACGCGCCGGCACGTCGGCCGGCGAGATTTTCAGTGTTGCGGCGGCCGCCTTCAGCCGCCGGTCCTGTTCATCGAGATGCTTGCGCGCGGCCTCGCCCGTCAGCGCCTCGATACGGCGCACGCCTGAGGCGACGGCGCTGTCGGACACGACGCGCACCAGGCCGATGTCACCGGTTGCCCTGACATGCGTGCCGCCGCAAAGCTCGACCGAATAAGGACGGTTGGCCTTGGCGCCATGCAGGCCCGTGCCCATCGACACGACGCGCACCTCGTCGCCGTATTTCTCGCCGAACAGCGCCATGGCGCCTTCGGCGATGGCATCGTCGACCGACATCAGGCGCGTGGTCACCGGGCTGTTCTGCACCACGATCTCGTTGGCCATGCGCTCGACCTCCTCGAGTTCCGAGGGCGAAATGGGCTTGTTGTGCGAGATGTCGAAGCGCAGGCGCTCGGGCGCGACCAGCGAGCCCTTCTGCGCGACATGGGTGCCCAGCACCTCGCGCAGCGCCTCATGGATCAGATGCGTCGCGGAATGGTTCGCGCGGAGCCTGGAGCGCCTCGCATGGTCAACCTTCAGCTCGACGGCGGCACCCGTCCTGGCAGTGCCGCTGACCACCTTGCCGAGATGCACGAACAGCCCGTCGGCCTTCTTCTGCGTATCGGAAATCTCGATCGAGAAGCCTTCGCCTGAAATGGTTCCGGTGTCGCCCATCTGGCCGCCGGATTCGGCATAGAACGGCGTCTGGTTGACGACCACGGCTACCGCTTCGCCCTTGCCGGCGCTGTCGACGGTCTTGCCGTCGCGGACAACCGCCTGGATGATGCCTTCCGCCTGCTCGGTCTCGTAGCCGAGGAATTCGGTGGCACCGACTTTTTCGCGCACCGGGAACCAGACCGCTTCGGTCGCCGCCTCGCCGGAGCCCGCCCAGTGCTTACGCGCCTCTGCCTTCTGCTGCTCCATCGCACTGGTGAAGCCGGCAAGATCGACCGAGATGTTGCGCTGGCGCAGCGCATCCTGCGTCAGGTCGAGCGGGAAGCCATAGGTGTCGTAAAGCTTGAAGGCCGTCTCGCCGTCCAGCATGTCGCCGGCGCCGAGCTTTTCCGTCGCCTCCGACAGCAAACCGAGGCCACGCACCAGTGTCTTGCGGAACCTGGTCTCCTCAAGCTTCAGCGTCTCGGTGATCAGCTGTTCGCCGCGCACCAGTTCCGGATAGGCCTGACCCATCTCGCGAACCAGCGCCGGCACCAGCTGCCACACCAGCGGCTCGTTCGCACCGAGCAATTGCGCATGCCGCATGGCGCGGCGCATGATGCGGCGCAGCACATAGCCGCGGCCTTCGTTCGATGGCAGCACGCCGTCTGCGACCAGGAACGAGGACGAGCGCAGGTGATCGGCTATGACGCGATAGGATGCGACGGTCTCGGCGTCGGGACCGCGGCCGAGCGCGGACGACGCCGCATCGATCAGATGGCGGAACAGGTCGGTCTCAAACACGCTTTCCACGCCTTGCAGGATGGAGGCCATGCGCTCCAGCCCCATGCCGGTGTCGATCGACGGGCGCGGCAGGTCAATGCGCTCGTCCTTCGTCACTTGCTCGTACTGCATGAACACCAGGTTCCAGAATTCCAGGAACCGGTCGCCATCCTCCTCCGGGGTGCCGGGCGGACCGCCCCAGATGTGCTCGCCGCGATCGATGAAAATTTCCGAGCATGGCCCGCACGGCCCGGTGTCGCCCATCGCCCAGAAATTGTCGGAGGTTGGGATGCGGATGATGCGATCATCGGAAAAGCCGGCGATCTTCTTCCAGAAGCCGGCCGCCTCGTCGTCGGTGTGGTAGACGGTGACGAGCAGCTTGTCCTTCTTAAGCCCGAACTCCCTGGTAATGAGGTTCCAGGCCAACTCGATGGCGCGCTCCTTGAAATAGTCGCCGAAGGAGAAATTGCCGAGCATCTCGAAGAAGGTCAGGTGGCGCGCGGTGTAGCCGACATTGTCGAGGTCGTTGTGCTTGCCGCCGGCGCGAACGCTTTTCTGGGCGGTCGTGGCACGCGAATAGGGCCGCTTCTCCAGGCCGGTGAAGACGTTCTTGAACTGCACCATGCCGGCATTGGTGAACATCAGCGTCGGATCGTTGCGCGGTACAAGCGGGCTCGACGCCACGACCTCGTGACCCTCCTTGCGGAAATAGTCGAGAAATGTCGACCGGATCTCGTTCACGCCACTCATGAATGCTGCCTTTTCGAGAGAGCCGCCGGCCGGACCGGCGGAAAATGGGCTCTGCTTTAGAAGATGGAGCTGGCCTTTTAGCCGCCGCTTGGCACCCTGTCCAGAAACACGCAAGCCGGCCAATTCGCGGTTCACCAGCCACCCAAAACGCAAACCGCCGGCACGGGGCCGGCGGTTCGAAACGCAATACTACAGAACTCGATTACATAAGCTCAAATTGATGAACCGGGATTATGGCCGAACTCGGGCCATAAACCGAACGCTAGATCGCGCCGGCGAACGCTTGAATTGCGCCGGCGAACGCTTACATCGCGCCGGCTTCATCCTCGAACCCATCATCGCCACCTTCGGAGCCGCCATTCTCAAGGAATTTCTCGGCGATCAGTCCGGCGTTCTGCCTGAGCGCAAGTTCGATCTCGCGCGCCGTATCGGGATTGTCGCGCAGGAACAGCTTCGCGTTCTCGCGGCCCTGGCCGAGACGCTGCGAATTGTAGGAGAACCAGGCGCCCGACTTCTCGACCACGCCGGCCTTGACGCCGAGATCGACCAGCTCGCCTGTCTTCGACACGCCTTCGCCGTACATGATGTCGAACTCGACCACCTTGAAGGGCGGCGCCAGCTTGTTCTTGACCACCTTGACGCGGGTCTGGTTGCCGACGACCTCGTCGCGGTCCTTGACCGAGCCGATGCGGCGGATATCGAGACGCACCGAGGCGTAAAATTTCAGCGCATTGCCGCCGGTGGTGGTTTCGGGCGAGCCGAACATGACGCCGATCTTCATGCGGATCTGGTTGATGAAGATGACCATGGTGTTGGAGCGCGAGATCGAGGCGGTCAGCTTGCGCAGCGCCTGGCTCATCAGGCGGGCCTGCAGGCCGGGCAGCGAATCGCCCATCTCGCCCTCGATTTCGGCGCGCGGCGTCAGCGCCGCGACCGAATCGACCACCAGCACATCGATGGCGCCGGAGCGCACCAGCGTATCGCAGATCTCAAGCGCCTGCTCGCCAGTGTCAGGCTGCGAGATCAGGAGGTTTTCGAGATCGACGCCGAGCTTGCGGGCATAGACCGGATCGAGCGCATGCTCGGCATCGACGAAGGCGCAGATGCCGCCCTTCTTCTGGGCTTCCGCCACCGTGTGCAGCGCCAGCGTCGTCTTACCCGAGCTTTCCGGCCCGTAGATCTCGATGATGCGGCCGCGCGGCAGGCCGCCGACGCCAAGCGCGATGTCGAGGCCGAGCGAGCCGGTCGGCACGGTTTCGATCTCGACGACCTGCTCGTTCGCGCCGAGCCGCATGATCGAGCCCTTGCCGAAAGCCCGCTCGATTTGCGACAGCGCCGCATCCAGAGCCTTTGATTTGTCCACTGCCTTATCCTCTACAAGCCGCAAGCTGTTCTGAGCCATGATACATCACCCCGTAGTCGTCAATGAAGGCCGGACAATCCGTAATCCTTGGTTATTTGTACCTTTTTTGTTCTCATTTGGCAAGAGGGATCAAGCATTTGAAAAATAAGCAACATCCTGATTTGTTCTTTTTTTGTCTCACGATTCGGCTCCAGCATGACCCGAATATTAGGCCAGGCTGGTTCGCCGTGCCGGCCTCACGAATCGCTGGTTGTTGCCTGCGAAGCTCCGTCGCACAGCATGGCGCTTGTGCGTGACCGCCAACAAAGGTCATATCGGCGCATGGTGAGATCTCCAAGAGTCCTGGCGGTGGGCGGCGCCCATATCGACAGGCGCGGCCAGGTGTCCGGCGCTTACGTGCCGGCTGCCTCCAACCCGGGCACGATGCGCGAGGACGTTGGCGGCGGCGTCTTCAACGCATTGCGCAGCACGGTGCGGCGAGGCGTCTCGGGCTCGTTGCTGTCGGTGCGCGGCGGCGATGCCGCCGCCGACACGGTTTCGCGCGCCATCGCCGAAGCAGGCATTGCCGACCTGTCCGCGGTGTTCCTCGACCGCACGACGCCGAGCTATACGGCGCTGATCGACCGCGAGGGCGAACTGCTCGTCGGCTTTGCCGACATGGCGCTTTATGAGCTGGCATTTGCAAAGCAGATCCGCCGCTCCAGGGTGCGGGAGGAGATCGCCGCCGCCGATGCCGTCCTGTGCGACGCCAACCTGCCATCGGCGGCTCTGGAGCGGCTGGTGTCGCTTGCCGCCGGCAAGCCCGTGTTCGCCATTGCCATTTCACCGGCCAAGGTCGTGCGCTTGACACCGGTGCTCGGCGGCCTGGCCGTCGCCTTCATGAACAGGCGCGAGGCGGTGGCGCTTGCCGGACTTGACGATGCCGCCTCTCAAAAAACTATCCTCGACGGGCTGAGAAGCGCCGGCCTCGACAGCGCGGTGGTCACGGCGGGCGGCGGCCCGGTGCTGGGCTTCGACCGCGACGGCAGCTTTGCCGTCGTCCCGCCCCCTCCAAGAAAGGTCGTGGACGTCACCGGCGCCGGCGATGCGCTTGCCGGCGCGACGGTCGCCGCCCTGCTGCGCGGCATGCCCTTGCGCGCGGCGTTGCGCGAGGGCGTCGCCGCCGCGACGCTGGCTATTGAAAGCGCGGGCGCCGTTCCCGATTTCACCACGGCGACTTTCGCGCAAGCGCTGGCTCTTGTGCCCGAAGAGCAGGAAATGGCATGAGACCGGCATCCGAAAGGATGCGCCGCACTTCGGATTGGAGATCAAGATGACCCCAGACACCGCCCGCCCCTTCATCGATGTCCACGCGCCGGTGGCGCAGGCCCTGTCGGCCGGGAAGCCCGTGGTGGCGCTGGAAAGCACCATCATAACCCACGGCATGCCCTACCCCGACAATGGCGCCATGGCGGCCGACGTGGAAAGGATCATTGCGGACGGCGGCGCGGTGCCGGCGACGATCGCCGTGGTGGCGGGCCGCATCAAGATCGGCCTCTCCGACGGAGAACGCGAATCGCTCGCCATGACCGGCGACGCCATGAAGCTCTCGCGCGCCGATCTCGGCTTCGCCGTCGCGCAAGGGCGCACCGGCGGCACCACGGTTGCCGCCACAATGATCGCCGCGCATATGGTTGGGATAAAGGTGTTCGCCACCGGCGGCATCGGCGGCGTGCACAAGGGCGCCGAAAAAAGCTTCGACATTTCCGCCGACCTCGATGAGCTGGCGCGCACGCCCGTCATCGTCGTCTCGGCTGGGGCCAAGGCCATCCTCGACATCGAAAAGACGCTGGAGGTGCTGGAGACCCGCGGCGTGCCCGTGATCGGCCATGGCTGCGAGACCATGCCGGCCTTCTGGTCGCGGCAGTCGCCGTTCCGCGCGCCGCTGACCTTGCACGCGCCGGAAGAGATCGCGCATTTTTACAAGACGCGACAGGCGCTGGGCCTGAGCGGCGGCATGCTGATCGCCAATCCGGTGCCGGAGGATCACGAAATCCCGGCCGGCGAGATGGCCGGCTACATCGAGGCCGCCCAGAAGGCCGCCGAGGCGCTCAACGTTACCGGCAAGGCGGTGACGCCGTTCCTGCTCTCCAAAATCCTCGAACTCACCGGCGGCCGGAGCCTGAAGACCAACATCGCGCTGGTCGAAAACAATGCTCGGCTGGCAGCGCGAATTGCCGGGGCGCTGTAGGACGCCGGAAATACGAGCGGCGGCACCACGGCTACTCGCGACCACCGAGTTCCGTCACGCCCTCCTCTGTCCTGCTGGACGTCTCCGAAAAGTCTGCACTGCCTCATCGCCCCGAGGTCCTAGCGTTATTTTCCCGCCCGCCGCCCCGCCTCATAGGCCCGCCGCGCCCATACCGCCATCTCGTCGGGGTCGTCGAAGGCACTATCGGGAATGCTCCAATAGGGCATCGCCACCAGCTTGCCGTGCCGGGACCCGGTGTAGGTCCACTGCGCGCAGCCGGCGGCCTCGAAATCGGGCGCGCTTTGCTCGTCCGCTTTCAGCATCAATTCGCCGCGCAGCACGATGGCGACGATGACGCCGTCGGCATAGATGCCCTTGCCGCCGAACAGTTTGCGGATGCTGACCGGGCCCAGGCTCTGGAAGAGTTCTTCTATGCGTTCATTGTCCATGCGCGGATCATGTCACCGCGATTCGGCCTTGTCATCGGCGCAACCAAAACCATGCTGACAGATTGAAAGGGGATCGATCGGAGTTCCCGCCATGCCTGTCCTGCTCAAGGGGTCCTGCCGCTGCAATGCCGTTCGTTTCGAGGTGGAAAGCCACACGCCCGTGCCGTTCATGCTGTGCTACTGCTCGATCTGCCGCAAGCAGCAGGGCGGCGGCGGTTTTGCCATCAATCTCGGCGCCGACTACGAGACGATGACCATCCGGGGCAAGAGGAGCCTCGGCGTCTATCGGGCCGAGATCGAGGACGACGAACATCCGCATTGCGAGATCTCGACCGGAGAGCGCAATTTCTGCCGCAAATGCGGATCGGCGCTGTGGCTCTACGACCCGACCTGGCCGGAACTCGTCCATCCCTTCGCCTCGGCGATCGACAGCGACCTGCCGAAACCGCCAAGCAAGGTGCATCTGATGCTGAAATACAAGGCCAACTGGGTCGAGCCCGATGTCGGGCCGAGCGACAAGGTGTTCGACGTCTATCCCGAGGAATCGATCGCCGACTGGCATAAGCGGACCGGGACGTGGGTGGAGTGAGTGTCTTCGCTGCGTTCTAAGGGAGGTGAGGAGTGGTCTGCGCAGCAGGCGGGAAGCCAATTGCGCGGCTTTTCGAATGACGAACGCCGGCAGCGGGGCTATCGCTGCCCCTCATCCGGCCCTGGGGGACACCTTCTCCCCGTAAACGGGACGAAGGAAGGTCAGGCGGAGGCGCGTGCTTCTGCCAGCGCCTTGAGGTCGGCCGGCTTCAGTTCGACGGATTCGCCGCAGCCGCAGGCCGAGCTCTGGTTCGGGTTGCGGAAGGTGAAGCCGGTGCGCAGCGTCGTCTGCTCGAAATCCATCTCGGTGCCGAACAGGAAAAGTGCTGCTTCCGGCGCGACATAGACATGGGCGCCGTCGCGCTCGATGTGGTCGTCCTTGGTATTGGGTTCGGTCACCAGGTCGACCGTGTATTCCATGCCGGCGCAACCGCCCTTCTTGATACCGAGGCGAATGCCATGCGCATTCTCACGCGTGGCAACGATCTCGCGCACCCGGTCGGCGGCCTTTTCGGTCATCGTGATGACGGCAAAGCGTCCCATCTTTTTCCTTCTCCATTCCATGCAGGTTCAAGGCCTGCCGAATGATTCCTCACCTAAAATGGTGAAGTTTTGCCACTGGCGCAAGTGTGCCGGACTCGACGTCAGTACCAGCCCACCGCCACCTGCGCCTCTTCCGACATGCGATCGGGCGACCAGGGCGGGTCGAATGTCATGTTGACCTCGACGCCCGACACGCCTTCGACGGCGCCGACGGCGTTCTCAACCCAGCCCGGCATCTCGCCGGCCACCGGGCAGCCGGGCGCGGTCAGCGTCATGTCGATCTTGACCGAACGGTCGTCCTCGATGTCGATCTTGTAGACGAGGCCAAGCTCGTAAATATCGGCCGGGATTTCCGGGTCGTAGACCGTCTTCAGCGCCGAGACGATGTCGTCGGTCAGCCGCGCCAGTTCGTCGGCGGGAATTGCGGAGGCGGAAACCACCGCCTTAGCGGCCGCGTCGGGAACAGCGTCGGTAGCTGTGCTGGCATCTTCCATTATCGTCACCCGAAAAACTTGCGCGCTTTTTCCAACGCATCAGCCAAAGCATCGACTTCGGCTCGCGTATTATACATGCCGAACGACGCCCTGCATGTGGAGGTTACGCCGAAGCGTTTCAACAGGGGCTGGGCGCAATGGGTGCCCGCGCGCACAGCCACGCCTTGCCGGTCGATCACCATCGACACGTCATGGGCATGAATGCCTTGCAGCTCGAACGAGATGATGGCGCCCTTGCCGGGCGCGTCGCCGAAGATGCGCAGCGAGTTGATGGCGCGCAGCCGCTCGTGCGCATAGTCCTTCAAATCGGCCTCGTGCGCGGCGATGCGCTCGCGGCCGATCTTTTCCATGTAATCGAGCGCGGCGCCGAGCCCGATCGCCTGGACGATCGGCGGCGTACCGGCCTCGAAGCGGTGCGGCGGGTCGTTGTAGGTGACGATGTCTTCGGTCACCTCCTCGATCATCTCGCCGCCACCCATGAACGGACGCATGCGCTGCAAGATGTCCTTCTTGCCGTAGAGCACACCGATGCCGGAGGGACCGTAGACCTTGTGGCCGGTGAAGACGAAGAAATCGCAGTCGAGGTCCTGCACGTCGATGGGCATATGGACGGCGCTCTGGCTGCCGTCGACGAGCACGGGAATGCCGCGCGAATGCGCGATGCGCACGATCTCCTTGATCGGCGTCACCGTGCCCAGCGCGTTCGACATCTGCGTGATAGCGACCAGCTTTGTGCGGTCGGTCAGTCGCTTCTCGAATTCCTCGATGTGGAAGACGCCGAGATCGTCGACCGGCACCCAGACCAGTTTGGCGCCCTGCCGCTCGCGGATGAAATGCCATGGCACGATGTTGGAGTGGTGCTCCATGATCGACAGCACGATCTCGTCGCCCTCGCCGATATTGGGCATGCCATAGCCATAGGCGACCGTGTTGATCGCCGATGTCGTGTTCGAGGTGAAGACGATATTGTCGGTGCTCGGCGCATTGAGGAAGCGGCGAACCGTCTCCCGCGCCTTCTCATAGGCGTCGGTCGCTGCATTGGACAGGAAGTGCAGGCCGCGATGGACGTTGGCGTATTCCTGGGCATAGGCGTGCTGGACCGCGTCGAGCACCGCCTGCGGCTTCTGCGCCGAGGCGCCATTGTCGAGATAGACGAGAGGTTTGCCGTAGACTTCGCGTGACAGAATCGGGAAATCGCGGCGGATCGCCTCGACGTCGTAGGTTTCGACTTTCTGGTCCATCATAAGCTCTCTTGAGGCACCGCCTCATTCCGTGCAACGCCCCTCATCCGTCTCGGCGCTTCGCGCCGATCCACCTTCTCCCACAAGGGGAGAAGGTCAGGCGCTCTTCCTTCTCCCCTTGTGGGAGAAGGTGGCCGCGAAGCGGCCGGATCAGGGGTGTTCGCCGGAGCGAGCCCTATCCACTCATCCATGCGCCGCAAACCAGCCGTCGAGCCTGGTCTCCAGGGCCTCGACGATCACCTCGTCGTCCAGTTCCTCGATCACCTCGGCGATGAAGGCCTTCACCAGCAGACCACGGGCGCTCTTCTCGTCGATGCCGCGCGCCATCAGGTAAAACAGATGGTTGTGGTCGATCTCGGTGACGGTGGCGCCATGACCGCAGACCACGTCGTCGGCGAAGATTTCGAGTTCCGGCTTGGTCGAGAACTCGCCGTCGTCCGACAGAAGCAGCGTGTTGCAAGCCATTTTGGCGTTGGTCTTCTGCGCGTATTGATGGACGTTGATGCGGCCCTGGAAGACGCCACGCGCCTTGCCGGTCACGACATTGCGGATCACTTCCGTCGACGTGGTGTGCGGCACCGCATGATCGAGCACCATGGTGGTGTCCGTGTGGGCGTCGCCGGCCAGCAGGTTGATGCCGCGCAATTGGAAGTCAGCGCCCTCGCCCGTCGTCTTCACAACGACCTCCTGGCGCACGAGCTTGCCGCCGGCGTTCATGACGAACAGCGTCAGCTTCGCATTCTTGCCGATATGAGCCTTGAACTGCGCCAGATGCGTTGCCGTGTCCGGCTGCTCCTGGATGATCAGCCACGTCACCTCGGCGCCTTCGCCGAGCACGAGCTGGCTGACCGAGCTGACAAGGGCCGCGCCCTCGCCGGCCTGGCGTTCGACGATCACAGCCTTGGCGTCGGCGCCGGCGCGCACGGCCAGGCGTACATGCGTCTGGCCGCCGGCCTGCAGGTTTTGCAATTCGATCGGCTTTTCCACTTGGGTGCCATCGGCGATGTCGACGAAATAACCGTCGGCGACGAAAGCCGTGTTCAACGCCCCGATGGCATCGTCGCTGCCGTAGGGATCGAGCCCAGGCGCGATGCTGCCGTCGGTCAGTTTCTCCGACAGGCACTGGACGCTGACGCCTTCGATTGCGGGCGTTTTGGCGCTCGACACGCCGTTGAGAAGCGGCAACACGGTGGAACCTTCAACGACTGGCGCGATGGCTTTGGCCACGGCCGTCGGGTCGAAGTCCGGCACCGCATTCAGCAGCCGGCGCAGGTCGGTGTAGTGCCAGGATTCGATACGCCGGGTCGGCAGTCCGTGCTTCACCGCCTCGATGGCGTCGTCGCGCTTCAACATCACCGCGCCGTCGCCCGGCAGCAGCGACAACCGTTCGCCGAAAGCGTCGATCAACGCTGTTTCGGCCGGTGTCCGCTGGGGTTGTGTGTGCATGTTCATCAGTTTGACCTTGCCTTCTGGCATCTCACGCGGCTTCACCGATCACGCCGGCATAGCCATTGGCCTCGAGGTCGAGCGCCAGCGACTTGTCGCCGGACTTGATGACCTGGCCCTTGTAGAGCACGTGCACGGTGTCGGGCACGATGTGTTCGAGCAGCCGCTGATAGTGCGTGATGACGACAATGGCGCGCTCGGGCGAGCGCAACGCGTTGACGCCATCGGAAACGATCTTGAGCGCATCGATGTCGAGCCCGGAATCGGTCTCGTCAAGCACGCAGAGCTTTGGCTCCAAAAGCTTCATCTGCAGGATCTCGGCGCGCTTCTTCTCACCGCCGGAGAAGCCGACATTGAGCGGCCGCTTCAGCATGTTCATGTCCATGTTGAGCGAGCCGGCGGCTTCCTTCACCCGCTTCAGGAATTCGGGGATCTTCAGCGGCTCCTCGCCGCGCGCCTTGCGCTGCTCGTTCATGGCAACCTTCAGGAATTCCATGGTCGCCACGCCCGGTATCTCCATCGGATACTGGAAGGCCAGGAAAATCCCCGACGTCGCGCGCTCGGCCGGATCCATTTCGAGGATCGACTGGCCGTTGTAGAGGATATCGCCCTCGGTGACCTCGTAGTCCTCGCGGCCGGCGAGGATGTAGGACAGCGTCGACTTGCCCGAGCCATTCGGCCCCATGATCGCGGCGACCTCGCCGGCTTTTACCGAGAGATTCAGGCCGCGGATGATTTCGGTGCCGTCATCGACGATGCGGGCATGCAGGTTCTTGATCTCAAGCATTCTTTTCTTCCTGAATATCTGTCCGGTCAGCCGACCGAGCCCTCGAGCGAAATCCCGATCAGCTTCTGTGCCTCGACGGCGAATTCCATCGGCAGCTGCTGGATGACGTCCTTGACGAAGCCATTCACGATCAGCGCGATCGCTTCCTCCTCCGGAATGCCGCGCTGCATGACGTAGAACTTCTGGTCCTCGGAAATCTTCGACGTCGTCGCCTCATGCTCGAACTGAGCCGTCGCGTTCTTGGCTTCCATGTAGGGAACCGTGTGGGCGCCGCACTGGTCGCCGATCAGCAGCGAGTCGCAATTGGTGAAGTTGCGCGCATTGGTCGCCTTGCGATGCGCCGAAACCTGGCCGCGATAAGTGTTCTGCGAAAAACCGGCGGCGATGCCCTTGGAGATGATGCGGCTCGACGTGTTCTTGCCGAGATGGATCATCTTGGTGCCGCTGTCGACCTGTTGGTAGCCGTTCGACACGGCGATCGAATAGAACTCGCCGCTGGAATCGTCGCCGCGCAGGATGCAGCTCGGGTATTTCCACGTGATCGCCGAGCCGGTCTCGACCTGCGTCCACGAGATCTTCGAGCGGTGGCCACGGCAATCGCCGCGCTTGGTAACGAAGTTATAGATGCCGCCCTTGCCCTCGGCGTCGCCGGGGTACCAGTTCTGCACCGTCGAATATTTGATCTCGGCATCGTCTAGCGCCACCAGTTCGACGACCGCCGCATGGAGCTGGTTCTCGTCGCGCTGCGGCGCCGTGCAGCCTTCGAGATAGGAGACGTAGGCCCCCTCCTCGGCGATGATCAGCGTGCGCTCGAACTGGCCGGTGTTCTTCTCGTTCATGCGGAAATAGGTCGACAGTTCCATCGGGCAGCGAACGCCCTTGGGCACGAAGACAAACGAGCCGTCGGTGAAGACGGCCGAATTCAGCGTCGCATAAAAATTATCCGACGTCGGCACGACCGAGCCGAGATATTTCTTCACCAGTTCCGGATGCTCGCGGATGGCTTCCGAGATCGAGCAGAAGATGACGCCCGCCTGCGCCAGTTCCTTCTTGAACGTGGTGACGACGGATACCGAATCGAACACGGCGTCGACGGCGACGCGGCCGGACTTGTAGACATTGTCGCTGGCTTCCTCGAGCTCGGACACATCGGTCTTCTGCACGCCGGCCAGGATCTCCTGCTCCTTCAGCGGAATGCCGAGTTTCTCGTAGACCTTCAAGATCTCCGGATCGACGTCGCTGAGCGAGCTCGGTCCGGGCGTGCTCTTCGGCGCCGCGTAGTAATAGATGTCCTGGAAATCGATCTTGGGATAGTTGACGCGCGCCCAGGTCGGCTCTTCCAGCGTCAGCCAGCGCCGATAGGCTTCCAGACGCCATTCCAGCATCCAGGACGGTTCGTCCTTCTTCGCCGAAATGAAACGGATGATGTCTTCGCTCAGGCCCTTGGGGGCCTTGTCGACAGCTATTTCGGTCTGGAAACCGTATTTGTATTGGTCGACGTCGATCTTTCGGACCCGATCGATCGTGTCCTGCACAGCAGGCATATGCGTTCTCCATCCACGCCGGGGTCAAGGCCCGACAGTTTTCAAACTATGGCACCGCCGGATGAGCACCCAAGGAGCACCCGCGGCGGCGTAAGTTTCATATAGTGCGCCTCGGCCGGAAATTCACCCGGCCAGCATGAAACGCACGGCTCTACCAGGCCGAAAGGCCCAAATTCGTCCAACCGCTACGCGGCCTTCTCCTTGCCCACCCGACGTGCGGCGATTTCTGCCAATGCCAGGCGGAACGCCTCGATGTCCTGCGCGCCGGTCGCCGCGCCGATCGACACGCGCAACGCACCTAGACTGTCACCGTGACCCATGGCCTTCAGCACATGGCTCGGACCGACTTTTCCCGACGAGCAGGCGGAACCCGCCGACAGCGCCACACCGGCCAGGTCGAAGGCGATCTGTACCGTTTCGGCCTTGGCGCCGGGAATAGCGAAGAATGTCGTGTTGGCAAGCCTCGGCGCGTCGGTTCCGAAGATTTCCACGTCCGGTATCAACATTTTAACGATGGCCTCGATCTCGTCGCGGCGCCGACGCAGGGCATCGATGGCCTCCAATCCGATGAGAGCCTCCTGCGCCGCCGCGCCAAATCCCGCAATGCCGGGCAGGTTCTCGGTACCGCCGCGATGGCCCTTTTCCTGGCCACCGCCGTTGATGAGCGGCTTCGGCATCATCAGATCGGCAGCGGCGACGATGGCGCCGACGCCCTTGGGGCCGCCGATCTTGTGCGACGACAGTATCAGATAGTCGGCGTAACCCGCCGAAATGTCGATCGAAATGCGCCCTGCCGCCTGAACCGCGTCTACGACGAGGACACCGCCGACCGACTTTACGATTTCGGCGATACGATCGACCGGCTGGATGACGCCAGTCTCATTATTGGCGGCGTGGATTGCCACCAGCGGCAGGCCGGCGGCCTTATCGTGCGCGGCAAGCGCGTTTGCCATTGCTTCGAGGTCGACAATTCCATTGGCGTCGACGCCGATCCGCGTCACCTGCGAGGCCGGGAAGGACCCGCCGTTCAACAGGCAGGGGTGGTCGGCTTCGCAGACATAGAGATGGCTCATGCGGATGGTCCCGCGCCCCATCCGCCAATCGGGCGTCAGCAGCGTCGAGGCGGCTTCCGTGGCGCCTGACGTGAACACGACATGCCCAGCCTTGGCCTTCACCAATTCCGCCACATCACGCCTTGCAGTTTCGATCAGGCGACGCGCCGCACGCCCTTCGGCATGGACCGATGATGGGTTGGCGGCCACATCGAGCGCCGCGACCATAGCCTCGCGTGCCGCTGCAAGCAGGGGCGCACTGGCATTGTAGTCGAGATAGGCGCGCATTCCGGCCATTTTCTTCCAGTTGGTCCCGTCAGAAGCCATTCCACCGAGATATCGCGTTATTTCCTTGAAATTCCAAGGCAAGCCGTCCTATTTACGCGGCTTGCGGCGCGGGCAGCCGGACGATTGCGTTCCGGCCACCCAGTTTTGAACAATTCTAAACTAGCTTCTATGAAGACGCTCGCCCTGCGTCAAGGCCAGAGGAAGGTTCTCCGGGCGCCGCGCATTCTTATTACCCAAGTTGGAGTATTTCATGCCTGAGGTCATTTTCACCGGTCCGGCCGGCCGTCTGGAGGGTCGATACCAGCCCTCGAAGGAAAAGAGCGCGCCGATTGCCATTGTCTTGCATCCGCACCCGCAATTCGGCGGGACGATGAACAACAAAATCGTCTACGACCTCTTCTACATGTTCCAGAAGCGCGACTTCACCACGCTGCGCTTCAATTTCCGCGGCATCGGGCGCAGCCAAGGCGAATTCGATCACGGTACCGGCGAATTGTCGGATGCGGCCGCCGCACTCGACTGGGTGCAGTCGCTGCATCCGGATTCCAAGAGTTGCTGGGTTGCCGGCTATTCGTTCGGCTCGTGGATCGGCATGCAGCTTTTGATGCGCCGGCCCGAGATCGAAGGCTTCATCTCGGTCGCGCCGCAACCCAACACCTACGACTTTTCCTTCCTGGCTCCCTGCCCCTCCTCGGGGCTCATCATCCATGGCGACGCTGACAAGGTGGCGCCGCCGAAGGACGTGCAAGGCCTGGTCGACAAGCTGCACACGCAAAAGGGCATCACCATCACGCAGAAGACATTGCCCGGCGCCAATCATTTCTTCGCCAACGATGCCGAACTGCTGATCGAGGAATGCGCGGATTATCTCGATCGCCGGCTGGCCGGCGAATTGTCGGATCCGCGCCCGAAGCGGCTGCGCTAAAGGACGGATGATCGCGATGTACCAGCCTCCTCATTTCCAGGAAACACGGCCGGAGGTGCTGCACGGGCTGATCCGGGCACATCCGCTCGGCCTCTTGGTTTCCAGCGGACCCGAAGGGCCGGTCGCCGACGCCATTCCGTTCCTGATCGACGCCGATGTCGGGCCAAATGGCAGGCTGCGCGCACATCTGGCCAAAGCCAATCCGCAATGGCGGCTTATCGCCGACAATCCGGCCTCGACGGTGCTGATCGTCTTCCAGGGCACCGACGCCTATGTGACGCCGTCCTGGTACGAGACCAAGCGCGAGACCGGCAAGGTGGTGCCGACCTGGAACTATGCCATCGTGCAGGTGCGCGGCATCGCGAAGGTGATCGACGATCAGGACTGGCTGGCGCGGCAGATCGCCGACCTGACGGCATCGCAGGAAGGCACGCGTGAGGCGCCATGGGCGATAACGGATGCGCCTGCCCCGTTCATCCAGTCGCAGATCAAGGGCATCATCGGGCTGGAGATCGAGATCGCCGAAATCCATGGCAAATGGAAGGTCAGCCAGAACCGTCCCGTCGCGGATCGCGCAGGCGTTGCGCACGGGCTTGAAAGCGAGACGGCAAATTCGTCCGACATGGTGAACCTGGTAAGGTCCTATGGCGGACTGAACGGCGACTAAATCCCAGGCTCGATGGATCAGACGGCCGTTCGGCTTGTTCGACCGATCAGCCGAAACGTCTGCTTGCGCACCGGCAATCCCGATCGTGTCGGGCTGAAGATGAAGCCGAGCCGGGCAAAGACCAGTCCGCAAACCAGCGCGAAGGCAAAGCCAAGACCAAAGCCGGCGACGGTATCACTCGGATAATGCGCGCCGACGAAGACCCGCGTCGAGGCGATGCAGGCCGTGATCGGCAAGGCGATGTACCAGCGCCGCGGGAACAAAAGCAGCAGGATGCCGAACACGGCCCCCATGGTCGTGGCGTGACCGGACGGGAAACCGGCAAAGCGCGCATCGAAGGCGAAGGGACGCAGCGAGAGCACGCCGAGATCCTGAAAATAGAGCGGACGCGCCCGGCCGACCGCATATTTCAGGACATTGACCAGCAGGCCGGACAGGCCGACGGCGCTCAGTGCAAGGAACGCCAGGCAGGTCCAGTTGTAGACGAGCATCAATGACCGCCGCGACAGGCTTCGCCAGTCCGTCAGATTGGCCCCTATGAGCAAGAGTGCCGGCGGGATGAGATACCAGCCGCCCAGGCCGAACTGTGTCAGGAACTCGGCGAGCCGGCCGAAGCCCGCCGACCACCGGCCGTGCAGCAGTCCCGCCGGCGTGTCGAGGCCGACGAACGCCGCTGCCGTGAGCAAAATCCAGGCCGAGATCCAGAGCGGCCATAGGACCTTGGGATACGAGGCGGAACGAGCGGCGAAGCGCCCTCTCACGATCCGCAGCGTGTCGCGGAAATTGCCAACGGACCGACGCACCACCGCAGCGGGCGCAACGGATACGGAAGGGCGCGGTTTCACCAGCATTGAAAACCCGATCCCATTGTCGAACTCATTGGGCGATACGGAAGAGGCCGAGCGACATTTTGTCTCCCGATGAAAAGTTGAGCCCGTCGATCGTCGTAAGATGGCTCGCCGCCTTGCCTTGCCCCGCCAGCAATCCATTGAGTTTCTGCTCATCCTCGACCGGCGCCAGCCCCAGCGCGCAGGCGGGGTCGGCAAGCAGATGCTTTGCCACGCCATCGATGTCGGTCAGTATCGTTTTCGTGCCCACCAGGAACACAAGGCTCGGCTCGTGATACCGCGCCGACGCCAGCACCGAGGTGTCGCAAGGCTTGTAGACGCGCACAGCCTGGTTGATCGCCGGGCTCAGCCATATCGGCTTCAAGGACGGGGCGATGATACCAAACAGCAACCCGTAGGCGATGCCCGCACAGGCGGCGACGGCGCCGATACGGGCAAGCGGCACTTGCAACTGTCGCGAGAAGGCCAGGTAGCCGGCGCCGAGCGCCGACGCGGCGGCCGGAATGCTCCACCACGAGAAAGTATGGGTGAGATAGATCGGGGCGCCCACGCAGACCGCAGCCAGGCCGAGGCTGACCACGACCAGGCCGAATGCAGTCGACCACCACAACCATTGCTGCCAGCGCCGGAGCGGCGCATTGGCTTCCTGCGGCTGCAATGTCAAAAGCCAGCCGATCAGCAGCGCCATGCCGGGATAGGCCGGCAGCACGTAGTGCGGCAGCTTGGTCGGAATCAGTTCGAATACCAGCCAGAAGGGGATGTACCAGGCGAGGCAGAAGCGCAGCCTGACATCGTCGCGCAGCCGGTTGAGGGCTTGCAGGCCGGCGCCGACGGCGATCAGGCCGAACGGCCACATGAACAGCGAATAGGTCAACATGTAGAAGCCGGGCGGCAGGCCGTGCGATTCCTCGCCCTGGGCGACCTTGCCGAGCATATCCTTGCCGACGGCCTGCTGGAGGAAGGCGCCGTGGCTTTTCCAGGTGATCAGGGCGAGCCAGGGCAACACGATCAGCACGACGAGCAGCAGGCCGCGCCCCACCTTGAGCTTCGACAGCCAGCGCCCGTCGCGTTCGAATGCAAACAAGACAGCGATGGTGAGCGCCGACAGCAGTGGGGCGATCGGCCCCTTGATGAGGATCGCGACCCCTTGCGCCAGCCAGAATATCCACCACAGATGGCCGGCGACGGGCTCGTTGCGGCGCGATGCCAGGTAAATCTGCGCCAGCGCGCCCTGCGCCGCCACGCAGCAGGCCAGCAGCATCGCATCGGTCTTGGCGTCGCGGCCCTCGAAGGCGGTGGCGAAGATCGCCGCCATCACCAGGCCGGCGGCGATGCCGGCACTGGCTCCGAAAAGCCTGGTGCCCGTCCAGGCGATGCCGAGAACGGCCAGGGCGATGCCCAGCGTCGACACCAGGCGGTAGACCCATATTGGTGCGGCGGCGCCCTTGCCGCTCAGAGCCACGGCCGCGGATTGCAGCCAATAGATGCCGATCGGCTTCTGGTAGCGCGAAGCGTCCTGAAAGCGGATGTCGACATAATCGCCGCTCTCGACCATCTGCTTGGTGGCCTGGACGAAGCGCGGCTCGTCACGGTCCAGCGGCGGCATGGACGCAAGTCCCGACACCGTCATCACCAGGCTGAACAGGAAAAGAAGGATGTAGTTCCTGTTCAGCGCCATATTCCAGCCTCTCCGACCATTCTTCCCTGATGCGCAAAGCCGCTCAATCGACCTTCGTCATCGCCGCCTTGCGTTCATTGGCGATCAGCCAGAGATTTCTGATGTAGATGAACAAGCCCATGCCCTGGCCGGCGATGAACACCGGGTCCTGCCGCTTGATCGCATAAATCAGCAACAGACCTCCGCCGAACAGCGAGAAGAACCAGAAGGCGATCGGCACGACGCTTCGCTTGGCCTTTTCCGATGCGAGCCACTGCACGACGAAGCGCATGGTGAAAAAGAACTGGGCGACGAAGCCGAGCAGGATCCACGCGTTGAACTGTTCGATGAAGACCCGGTGGATCCAGGTCACCAGTTCCTGAAGCACGTTAACCATGCGTGATTTCCTCTACTTTTGGCATCCGGCGACGCCTGCGGCGCAGCCACCAGACGCCGCAGAGATCGAGCACGCCCTGCAGGCCGCGGTCGAAAATTCCGTAGTTCGACTTGCCGTGGCGGCGGGAGCGGTCGACGACGTCGCAATGCACGACATGGTATCCTTCCTGGATGACCAGCGCCGGAACGAAACGATGGGTGCCGTCGAAGAACGGCAGCTTGCGCAGGATCTCGGTGTGGACCGCCTTCAGGCCGCAGCCTGTGTCGCGCGTCTCGTCATGCAGGATGGCGTTTCTCAGCCAGTTGGCGAACCGCGATGCCAGTTGCTTGACCTTGCTGTCGCGGCGCTTCAGGCGCTGCCCTTGCGCGGCGCCGTAGCCGGGCCCGGCCCGCCGCAAGGCGTCGACCAGCATGGGAATGTACTGAGGATCGTTCTGGCCATCGCCGTCGATCGTGGCGACGATGCTTCCGCGCGCCGCCCAGGCGCCGGAGCGTACCGAGAGGCTCTGGCCGGCGGATTTCTCGTGCCGCAATTCCCTGACTGGAAACGGGCGAAGTGCTGCCTGCCTGGCGAGAACGGCTGCGGTTTCGTCGGTCGAGCCGTCGTTGACGATGATCAGTTCGAAGTCGCGCCCGGTCATCGCCGCCTCGATCTCATCGATCAGCAGCGGCAGGTTTGCCGCCTCGTTCCTGCAAGGAATGACGATGGATATCAATGCGTCCGGCATGTCGCGTGGGGCTCTGTCGTCGGATATGGCATTGGTGGATGCCGTGCGGTGCCGCTTGAGGTCGTGGGCTGCAAGGACCTTTTGGCGCGCGCCTCATTACGCCAGCACAAACAATGAAGCAAGCATCCGCGCCGAGAGGCGGCTTGCGGCGTTTCAACAACAAGTGATTGCCAAGCCCCTGGTCGAAGCGCGATCGGGCGCAAAACCGGAATCCACTTTTGCTGATCGCGCTTGGGTGCTAAACGCGCGCTTTCACATACGCCCGCGCCGGACGGGCGGACGCTTCGGGAAAGAAAAAATGCCTGCCTTCAAATCCGATTTTCTGCGCACGATGAGCGAGCGCGGCTTCATCCACCAGACTTCGGATGATGCCGGGCTGGACGATCTCTTCGCCAAGGAGACGGTGACGGCCTATATAGGCTTCGACGCGACGGCCAAGAGCCTGCACGCCGGCTCGCTGATCCAGATCATGATGTTGCACTGGCTGCAGCAGACCGGCCATCGGCCGATCGCCCTGATGGGCGGCGGCACCTCGATGATCGGCGACCCTTCCTTCAAGGACGAGGCGCGCAAGCTTCTGACCCCGCGCGACATCGACGACAATCTCGCCGGCATCCGCCGCAATTTCATGCCGTATCTCAAATTCGGCAGCGGCCCGAATGACGCGATCATGGTCAACAACGCCGACTGGCTGATGGAGATCAACTACGTCAATTTCCTGCGCGACGTCGGCCGTCACTTTTCGGTCAACCGCATGCTGGCGTTCGATTCCGTCAAGCTGCGGCTCGACCGCGAGCAGTCGTTGTCCTTCCTCGAATTCAACTACATGATCCTGCAGGCCTACGACTTCGTCGAGCTCTACAAGCGCCTCGGCTGCCGTCTGCAGATGGGCGGCTCCGACCAGTGGGGCAACATCATCAACGGCATCGATCTCGGTCGCCGCATGGAGGACGCGCAGCTTTATGCGCTGACGACGCCGCTGCTCACCACCTCGTCGGGCGCCAAGATGGGCAAGTCCGCCACGGGCGCGGTCTGGCTCGATGCCGAGATGCTCTCGCCTTACGAATTCTGGCAGTATTGGCGCAACACCGAGGACGCCGATGTCGGCCGTTTCCTGAAGCTCTACACGACGCTGCCGTTGGACGAGGTGGCGCGCCTGGAGAAGCTCGGTGGGTCCGAGATCAACGAGGCGAAAAAGATCCTCGCCACGGAGATCACCGCGTTGCTCCATGGTCGCGGCGCCGCCGAACAGGCCAGCGAAACCGCACGCAAGACCTTCGAGGAAGGTGCCCTCGCCGAGACGCTGCCGAGCGTCGAGGTTGAAAACGCCAAGCTCGAAGCCGGCGTCGGCATCCTGGCGCTGCTGGTGACCGCCGGGCTGGCGGCGTCCAACGGCGAAGCGCGGCGGCATGTGCAAGGCGGTGCGGTGCGGCTCAATGATCAGCCTGTCAGCGATGACCGTCGCACGGTCACGCTTCAGGATTTGAGTCCGGAAAACGTCGTAAAGCTTTCACTGGGCAGGAAAAAACACATTTTGGTGCGGCCGATCTGAGGCCCCTTCACCGGTACTCGAAGATCGACCTGAATATCCCCGGCGCGATCACCGAGAGCGGGTTGATGTCGAGCAGCGGCTTGTTGGCGTTGCCCTTGAGCCGGTAGGTCACGCCGATCAGGCCGCGGTCGCGGCCATTGCCCAAAAGCGCGCCGACGATGGGCAGTTCACCGAAGATGCGGTTGAGGCCGTAGACCGGCATGAAGGTGCCGGTCATGTCCATATTGTTGTTCTGGTCATAGAGCGTGCCCTGGAACGTCGTGCCGATGCGGGGACCGCGCAGCACGCCATTGGCCAGCCTGAGATAGCCGCTGCCCTTCTCGATCTCGGCGTAACCGCGTTCGAACTGTACCCGCGAGGTGTCGAGCTTGCCCTTGACCGCCTGATTGAGGCTGCGGCTGTCGCCTGCCGGCGTGGTCGAGACGATGGAGGCGAGCTTCGGTTCGTTGACGACGAAGAAGTTCGTCGTGTCCACCTTGCCCTTCATCGGCCCGTCGCCCGCTCCTGACAAGGCCAGGGCAATCGCCCCACCTTCCATGTGCTCGTAGATGTTGAGGAATCTCAGTATCGCACCGGCGTCCGCCGACTGTACGTTAAGCGAGCGCCGGCCGGCGCTGCTCGTGTTGCTGATGGCTATGGCGGCTCCCGAACTTGCAGTGGCGCTGACCTTCAGCCCGTTCACCTTCGAACCGGCCGCGCTGTAGTCGAGCTTGAGGTTGGACAGTTGCTCGTCGTGGAAACCGGTCAGCCGATCGACGTCGGCGCTGACGGAAATCGCGTCGGCGCCCGTCGTCTTGGTCGCGGTGTCGACGTCGGAGGTGAACTGCTTGATCAGCGAGCGGGCATCCAGGGCATTGCCGCTGATGTTGACTGCATAGCCCCTGCCCGATCGCTTGACGGACACCGCCACGTCATCGCCGCGGTTCAGGGCGACTTTGCTGAACTTTGCCGAGGACAGGGCCCCGTTGACCAGCACGATGTTGCCGTCGACGGAGAATGTCTTGCCGTCGAGGTCGAAGTCGGACAGCGTCGTGGTGTCGCCGGACGTGGTCATGATGAATGTAGCACTTGCGGGGACCCCTGCCCCCTTGCTCCATCCGGCCCAGGGAATGTCGAGCCTGGCATTGGTCAGGTCGGCCGAGACGTTCTGGTTGCCCTCCCCGCTTTTGTCGATCGCGACTTTCACGGTTCCGCCCAGCAACGGGGCCAGCCCCGGCATGGCGGCGGCGCGGATCTTGTCGTCGAGCACCAGGGCCACCTTGCGGCTGCGTGCCGGTCCGCCATTCTCCAGCGGCTCGATCAGGTCGAGTTCGGCCGGAATGCCGTTCAGGGATGCCTTGGCGGAAATCACAGCCTTTTCAGGGTCGACCGTGACGGAACCGTCGGCATCCGTGACGCTCTGGCCTTCGAACGGCTTGGCCAGTGAAAGCCCGCTGTAGTCGAGCGATACCAGCCAATCGAGCTTCGAGCTGTCGACGCCGGATTGCAGCGGAATATCGGCCCTGACATGGCCGGTGACGCTGCCGGACAGGTCTTCGGGCAGGAAGCCGACATGGCGCATGGCATTGATCGGCTCGTAGGAGGCAAGTTCAGCGACCGCGGACGCTTCGCCGGCAACGTCGATGTCGAGCGCGCCGACGACCGGCGGGCGGTTGGCCGCCTTGACGGTCAGCGTGCCGTTGCTGGCCGCCACGGTGCGGCCGCTGGGCATGAAGACGGTGCCAGAGGACAGGGAGATATCGACGTCATTGCCGTGGAAGGCGACGACACCGACGGCATCGCGTATCGGCGGAATGCGGCCAGCCGTGTCGAAACGCGATCCTTCGATCTGGAAGCGGCCGAACACCTCGTCGGCGGAAAGCGGCACGCCATTGCCGAGGCGATCAGGCACCACCTGGAATTGAAGATTGGCATCGACGACGCGGCCGCCGAACAGATTGTCCAATACCCAGAGCCGCGCGTTGCGCGCCGAAAACCATGGCCAAAGCTGTTTGACGTGCGAGACCGGCATGTCATGCACGTTGAGCGCCAGATTGATGCCGGGAGCCTTGCCGTCAACGAACTGCACGGCCGCGGTTCCAAGGACCTCGCTGGAAGCGGCCGACCGGACCGCGATCTGATCGGCTACCAATTTATGGCTTTTGGTCTGGTAGACGCCGGCGATGCGGGCAAGGAAGGTGAGCGCTGGCTCCGGCGATTCCGAAGGCGCCAGTGTCGAGCCGTCACTGGTCAGATCGTATCGGTAGGCCGGCTCCTCTCCGGCGGCGGCGGTCGCTGGCCTGGGCCCGATCGAGCCGGCGAAATCGAAGGTCGAGCGGCCGGTCTTCAGCAACAGCCTGTCCACCTGGATCTTGTTGCTGCCGCGGACGAGCGTGGCGCCGACATCGACATCGGCCGACAACAGCCCACGCGTGCCGAGATCAAGCACCGATCCCCTGGACGACAGGGCAGCCGTCAGCCGCGACGCGGTGTCGTCGGCCCCCTGCGACCCTTTGAGCGTCACGCTGAGCGCCCCCAACTTGCCGCCGGACGCCATTGCGCCGCTTTCGCCGCCGTCTTCGGCGATGCCGACGGTGGCATCCAGCGACATCACGCGCCGGGTCTCGGCATCGCGGCTGGCGGATGCTGCGACGGTCACCGCCTTGCCGTCGACATTTGCCTGCGAGGAGAACTCCATGCCGCCTGTCCCCGACTGCAGGACGACCGCGTCGGCGACTGTGATCAACCTGACCGCCTCGGTGTCGGGCAAAACGAATGCCACATTGTGAAGATCGATACGGTGCAGCGATTCCTCGCGCACCGCATCGAGAGCGTGATTGATGTTGGCAAAGAGCGCATCGGACAGTTTTTCGGGATCGATCAGCCCGTCCCGATTGCGCAGTTCGGCCGTCCAGTCGCCGCCCGACGGCATCGCCGCGGTAACGATGCGCGCATCGGAAATCCTGGCGCTGGTCAGCCGCACCTCGCCTCGAAGCAGCGGCAGCAGGCGGATGCCGAAACGCACCCTGCCCGCATCGGCCATGGGTTTACCGTCGCTGGCCTTCAGGCTGACGTCGCTCACCTGGAGCGCGACGAAGCTCGAACTGTCGAGGGTGATGCGGGCGGGCCCGACCGCAACATCGACATCGACGCCCGCAAGCTTCTCGATGGCGGCCTCCGCCTCGACGCGCAGCCGGTCGGCCCCTATTCCGGAGACACCGATGAGATAGACAGCCACCCCCGCCAGCAGCACCAGCGCAACGGCGCCGGCAAACAGCCGCGATAGGATACGAAAGCCGCGCCCGATCGCCGCCTGGCCGAGCGGCGGAACGCGGCAAGCCGATGGCAAGGCGCCCAGGTCGGTGATTTCATCCCGCCTGAACCTGATCTTCTCGTGCTGCGGTTGCTCCTGATCCACGCAATTTTCCGTTCTACGAACTCGCTCGTGGACGAATCCCCGCTCGACACTATATCGGTGTGGCTTCGCGCGTAACCTCAAACAAGGGCATGGATATGGCTGACCTCAATGTGGGCGATCCCGCGCCGCAATTCGAGTTGCCGCGGGACGGCGGTGGTTCGCTCAGCCTGGCCGGCTTTGCCGGCAGACCTGTCGTCCTCTACTTCTACCCACAGGACGACACCAGCGGCTGCACCGCCGAAGCGATCAGCTTTACGCAGCTGAAGCCGGAGTTCGAGAAGGCCGGCGCCGTCGTGATCGGCCTGTCGCCCGACAGCGCCAGGAAGCACGACAAGTTCAAGTCGAAATACGATCTTACCATCGACCTTGCCTCCGACGAGGAGCGCAAGGTGATCGAGGCCTACCACCTTTGGGTCGAAAAATCGATGTATGGCCGCAAATACATGGGTGTCGAGCGCGCGACGTTCCTGATCGGCCGCGACGGGCGCATCGCCAGGATCTGGCGCAAGGTCCGCGTCAAGGGCCATGCCGAGGAGGTGCTGGAAGCTGTGCGGGCGATTTAAGGGGGCGCCTCCGCGCCCTTGTTTTCAGAAAGCGACGCGAAGCAACCCATGCTCGCTTTGCGGGCAATTCTTGCCGGCGTCTTGCTTCGGCAAAGCTTTGTTAACCTTAATAATGTGTAGTCGGGCTGTCGTGGTGTCGTAAACGAAAGCTTGGTCCCGTGAACGCAACCGGTCAGTCCGCGATCTTTGGCAGGCGCAAGGAACCGCATACAGTCATCATCGCCCGCGGCAGCGAGATCAGGCACTTCACGATCCGGCCCTGGCTGGTTGTATTTCTCGGTTCGGCGCTGGCGGCGATCGCCATCGGTTACCTGCTGGCCACCTCCTATCTCGTGCTGCGCGACGACCTGATCGGCGCCACCACCGCGCGCCAGGCCCGCATGCAGCAGGCTTACGAAGACCGCATCTCGGCGCTTCGCGCCCAGGTCGACCGCATCACCAGCCGGCAGTTGCTTGACCAGCAATTGATGGAAACCAAGGTGAGCGAGCTTTTGGAGCGCCAGACGCAGCTCAGCCAGCGCCACGGCCGCCTCGGCCCGCTGCTCGACCGCGCCGAAAATGAAGTCGGCGCAGCGACGGCCGAAGATCCGGCAGCGCCGGCAAAGCCTGACAAACACGCCGAAGTGACCGGCAGCATCGCCCAGCCTGCTCAAAGCTACGCGCTGGCCAGCCTCGGCGCCGCCACTGGCACCGCCGACACCAGGCCGTTCTCCCTGTGGGCGACCCGCTCCGATCCGCTGCCGAACGATTCGGCCGCCGATCGTGCCGACAAACTGTTCATTTCGATCAACAAGTCGTTGAAATCCATCGAGAACGACCAGCTCACGCGCATCAGCATACTTGCTGATAACGCCTACAAGAATGCCGACGCCATAACCCAGGCGCTCGAGGCGGCCGGACTGCCGGTCGACAGTGATTTCGGCAAGAACGAAAGCGATGTCGGCGGACCGCTGATCCCGCTCGACAGCTCGATGTTTTTCGACAGCAAGGTCAAGGAACTGGACGAGGCGCTGGACACGCTCGATCAACTTAAGAAGGAAGCACGCCGGCTGCCGCTCGCCAATCCCGCACCCGGTCATTCCGTCACCAGCCCGTTCGGCGTGCGCACCGACCCGATCCTCGGCACGGCCGCCCTGCATTCGGGAATGGACTTCAGGGCGCCGATCGGCATGGCGGCCAAGGTCACCGCGCCAGGCGTGGTCACCAAGGCCGGCTGGAATGGCGGCTATGGCCGCATGGTCGAAGTCGATCACGGCAATGGGTTTGCCACGCGCTATGGACATCTCAGCGAAATCGACGTGACCGTGGGCGAAAAAGTGGATGCCGGCGCTGTCATCGGCAAGACCGGCAGCAGCGGTCGCTCGACCGGCCCGCATCTGCATTACGAAGTCCGCCACAATGGCGAAGCGATCGATCCTTTGCGTTTCCTCACGGTCGGCAAGAAGGTCGCGCAGTATCTCTAACGAACGGGCCCAGGCCGCCGCCATCCCGCGCCGTCCTCATCGCTTTTTCGCATCCTTGTCGCCGTTCAGGGCTTTTCCCTTTCGGGGCGACCGCAAATTGTCGAAGCCCATATAGTGGTCGGTATCAGATGTGTTCCATCTGCCGCCCAGGCAGATGATGGCAATGGCCGCGGCAAAGATCAGCAAGACATAAATCTTATCCATGTCCCGCTATCTAGGGCGCGGTGATCAGCCGGACACCGGCCGGCTTTTCCGCCGTAGCGGGCGCGTCCCTCAAATGCGGTGCATTTTTGAATTCCATTTGACTGAATAAATATTTGGTGCCAACCTTGCCTCAACCGGGGACGCAAGGCATGGCATTGCGAGGGACCAATCAGGAGTTCGGGCGGCCGTACAACCGACGCATCGTGCTCGAATCGATCCGCCGGTACGGCCCCATCGCCAGGGGCGATATCGCCAGGCATGTCGGCCTCACCGTTCAAACCGTATCGACCATCGTTCGCGAACTGGAGGAGCAGGGTTACGTCCTGTCCGTACGCGAGGAGCCGAAGGGCCGTGGCCTGCCACCGGCGACGCTGCGCATCAATCCCGAGGGCGGCTATGCCGTCGGCATCCACCTGACGCCGCTGGGGATCGACGCGGCGCTGATCAATCTCAGCGGTGACGTGATCGACAGCTTGCACCGCGAGGCCCCCAACGCGACGCCCGATCATGCGTTCGACCAGGTCCGCGCCATGGTCCGCGACCTGACCGGAACGCGCGCCGCGGGCCGCGTCATCGGCATCGGCATGGCGCTTCCCGGCCCGTTCGGCGTGGACACGATGAGCTTCATCGGGCCGACCACAATGGCCGGCTGGAAGGACGTGGCGCTGCGCGAGCGGCTGACGGCGGCGACAGGATTGCCGGCCTTTTTCGACGGCGACATGGCTGCGGCCGCCATGGGCGAGCGCCTCTACGGCATCGGCGCCCAGCATTCCGAATATTACTATCTCTATTTCGGCGTCGGACTTGGCAGCGCCATGATGCATGACGGCAGCGTGCTGCGCGGCGCCTGGGGCAATGCCGGCGAGATCGGCCATATTCCCGTCGTTCCCAATGGCGAGCTTTGCCCGTGCGGCAATCGCGGTTGCCTCGAACGTTATGTCTCGCTCGAAGCGCGAGGGCGCTGGAAGGGCAGCGATGCCGATTGGGTCGCCGAGGTCGGCCCGATCTTCCGCAACGCCATTGCCATCATCGAGAACCTTTTCGACCCCGAGACGGTCGTGCTCGGCGGGCTGGCGGCGCCGGACCTGCTCGAACGCCTGGCGAGGTCGGCTGCGCCTCTGCACAATTCGGTTTCGGCCCGCAAGGACCGCAAGACGCCACGCATCGTCGTCGCCGGCGGCGGCCAGCAAGCCGTGCTGCGCGGCGCGGCCGCATTGGCCGTCTCTGGCGTGTTGTCGCCACGCTTCGGCCAGATGTTCACCGCCGAGCGCGAACGCGGCCGCGATATTCTGACAGCCAGGGAGGTTGCCTGATGAGCGAACCCCTGCTGGTGCTCGACAACGTCACCAAGAACTATGGCGCGATCCAGGCGCTGAAGGGCATCAGCTTCTCGATCGGCAAGGGCGAGGTGGTCGCGTTGCTGGGCGATAACGGCGCCGGGAAGTCGACGCTGGTCAAGATCATCGCCGGCGGCCTGGAGCCCACCTCCGGCCGCATGCTGTTCGAAGGCAAGGAGTTCCTTGCCAAATCCCCTGCCGAGGCCAAGGCGGCGGGAATCGAGACCGTCTATCAGGACCTGTCGCTGTGCACGAATGTCGACGTGGTGGCCAATTTCTTCATGGGCCGTGAGATCACGCGCAAGGTGCTCGGCATTCCAGTGCTCGACGAGCGGGCGATGGAGGCCGTGGTCGGCAAGGCGCTTGCCAGCGCCGGCACCCGCATTCCGTCTTTGCGCACCAATGTCGAGCATCTCTCGGGCGGGCAGCGGCAAGCCATCGAGCTCAACCGCTTCGTGCACTGGGGCGGCAAGCTTGTGCTGCTCGACGAGCCGTTTGCAGCGCTTGGCGTCGAACAGACGCGGCGCGGCCTCGACATGATCCGCCAGGTGGCGAACCAGGGCATCGGCGTCGTCATCATCACCCACATCATGCAGCAGGCCTTCCAGGTCGCAGACCGGATCGTGGTGATCCGGCAAGGCGTCGTGGCCGGCGATGTCGCACGCAACAAAACAAGTCCCGATGCGGTGATCAACATGATCACCGGGGAGACGCTTGCCGGTGCCGGACCGGCGGGCTGAGGGACAAAAGAGGGGTCCGGCACTAGAGGAGCCAACGACATGAAACGAATACTTCTTTCTGTCCTAGGTATCCTGGCACTGGCAGTTGCCACGCTCACGCCGGCATTCGCCCAGTCCAAGGGTACCGTCTACTACATGGTGCCGACCTTGCTCGATGAGTTCCAGACCGGCTCGGTGAGCGCGCTGGAACTGTTCCTGAAGCAGCTCGGCTACGAGATGAAGACGCTGAACGCCGACAACAAGACCGACGCCCAGCAATCGCAGATGAACGACGTCATCGCGCTGAAACCGAAGGCGATCATCCTGGCCGCCGTCGACTTCAACGCGCTGAAGCCGTCGATCGAGGCCGCGCGCGCGGCCGGCATACCTGTCGTGGAATTCGATCGCCAGATCACCTCCACTCCGTCCGACTTCACCTCGGTAGCCGGCACTGTCGAGATCGGTCACGTCGCCGCCGAACAGGCCGAAGCGCTGCTGAAGGCCAAGAACGGCGCTGTGAAGGGCAAGATCCTGCAGGTGCTCGGCGACCCCGGCGATCCCTACACGCTGGACATCCAGAAAGGCTTTGAAGAGAAGATGAAGGCGTTCCCGGACGTCAAGATCATCTCGCTGCCGGCCATGCAATGGGAGGCCAGCAACGCCGGCACCATCGTCGCCGACCAGATGCTTGCCAACCCCGACATCGACCTGATCTTCAGCCACGCCGCGCATCTTTCGGTCGCCGCCGTCGCCTCGCTCGAGGCCGCCGGCAAGAAGCCGGGCGACGTCATGCTGATGAGTTCGAACGGCGCGCCGGTCGGCCTCGACCTGATCCGCAAGGGCTGGCTCAACGTCGAAGTCGAACAGCCGCTCTACGCGCAGGCCGCGGCCGTCGCCATGTTCATGGACAAGGTCGTCAACAAGCAGGAAATCAAGCCCGGCGACTATGACGTGCTTGGGCTGAAATCAGTGGTGACCAAGGAGGCCTGGGGCCCCAACATCAAGATCCCGGGTGCCGCGATCACCAAGGAGAACGTCGACAATCCAGCCTTCTGGGGCAACCAGAAGCCGCCGACGGACACCGTTAAGCCCGTCGAATAAACCTTCCCCAGAACGGCTCCGGGCCACCCGCCCGGAGCCGCCCTGCCCGGCAGAATTGCCCGGCATAGAGCCGCCGCGGCATTCGAACCCAAACCGGATCAGCCCATGAGCCCCCGCACCCGTCAAATCCTCGAGTTCGTCCTCGATAATCTCGTCTGGTTCATGCTGGTCTTCGTGCTGGTGGTGTTCTCCCTTTTCATTCCCAACTATTTCCAGCTCGGTATTTTCGCCAACATCATCGAAGCCTCCAGCGTGCTAGGCGTGATGTCGATCGGCCTGGCGCTGGTCATCATCGCCGGGCACATGGACCTGTCGGTCGAATCGGTGGCCGCGCTCAGCGCCATGGTGGTCGGCATCCTGTTCTGCTCTTCGGGCATCGGCTTCGGCGTACAGTTGCATCCGGACTGGCTGATGGTGCCGGTCTCGCTGCTGCTGGCGCTTGCCGTCGGCGGCGTCATCGGCGCTTTCAACGGATTCCTGGTCGTCAAGGTCAAGATGAGCGCCTTCATCATCACGCTGGCCTCCTACATCTGGGTGCGCGGCCTGGTGCTGGTCATTTCGGGCGGCCGCTCGGCGCAGGATCTGGCGCCTGCCATCCGCTGGTTCGGCATCCAGCGGCTGATCGGTCTGCCGCTCACCGCCTGGATCGCGATCGCCTGCTTCGTCGTCTTCTCGCTGATTATGGCCAAGACGCCTTTCGGCAGGCATCTGGTGATGATCGGCGGCAACGAGACGGCGACCTTCCGCGCCGGCATCCGCGTCAACCGCAACCTGATCATCGCGTTCGTACTTGCCGGCGCCATAGCCGGCCTTGCCGGCTGGCTGCTCGCCATCCGCACATCGGGCGCCACCGCCAATCTCGGCGTCGGCCTGCTGTTCAACGCCTTTGCCGCCGTCGTCATCGGCGGCGTCAGCCTGAAAGGCGGCGTCGGCACCTTACCCGGCGTCTATGCCGGCGTGCTGCTTTTGTCGGCAATCAACACGGCGATCAATCTGATGGGCCTGCCCGCCAACTTCACCCAGGTCATTCACGGCTTGCTGGTGCTGGCGGCGGTCCTGCTCGACGCCTGCAAGCAAACCATTCGCCAGAGGCTCGCATGACCGTAGGGCCAGAGACCGGAAGACTGTCGGGCAAGGTGGCGCTGATCGTCGGCGCCGCGCGCGGCATCGGCAAGGGCATCGCCCAACGTTTCGCCGAAGAAGGTGCCAGGCTTGTACTTGCCGACACCGAGATCGAGGTGGGGCGAGCGACCGCCAGTGAACTTGACGCCGCCTTCATCGGTACGGACATCTCGCTTTTGGCCGATGTCGAGGCCGCCGTCGCGCTGGCGCTCGCGCACCATGGCCGCCTCGACATCATCGTCCAGAACGCCGGCATTTATCCCTGGCAATTGCTGGAGAACACCAGCCCGGACGACTGGGATCGCGTCATGGCGGTCAATCTGCGCGGCAGTTTCAATGCCGCTCGCGCCGCACTGGTGCCGATGAAGGCGCAGCGCCGCGGGCGCATGCTGTTCACCTCCTCGATCACCGGACCGCACGTCACCAGTCCCGGCCACGGCCACTATTCCGCGACCAAGGCAGGCATAAACGGGCTGATCCGTTCGGCGGCGCTCGAATTCGCCGGCTACGGCATAACCGTCAACGGCGTCGAACCCGGCAACATTCTCACCGAGGGAATGGAGCTTCACCGGGGTGCTGCCTTCATCAAGAACATGGAAGACGCCATTCCGCTCGGCCGGCTGGGCAGTCCGCGCGATGTCGCCAATGCCTTCCTGTTCCTGGCTTCCGACGATGCCAGCTACATCACCGGCACCACGATTGTCGTCGATGGCGGGCAATTGCTGCCAGAGGGGAGCGACTTCAGGCTGGCGCCGCCGTGAACAACGCGTGAGGGAAACAAGAAAGCCGGCGCACATCATCACTGATGCCAAGCGCAGCCGCAGCGTTCCCGCTGGCGGTGATCGGCGGGGATTTGGCCCACCGGAACCTCATGGCGATACACCCGTTCTTCCATGTGTGATTCAGGAGATAGCCACAATGGATTGGAACCGCGTCGAAGGAAATTGGAAGCAGGTCAAGGGTAAAGTCAAGGAGCAGTGGGGCAAGCTCACTGATGATGATCTCGACCGCATCGCCGGCAAACGCGATCAGCTTGAGGGCATTATCCAGGAACGCTACGGCATCGAGAAGGATCGCGTACGCCGAGACGTCGACGACTGGTATAGTCGGCAGGGCTGGTAGATAGCAGAGCTGCCAGGGGAGGCGTCTTTGCCGAGAGCCGTTATGCCAGCGGTCGGCGGGCTCTCTCCGCCTTCCCGGTCATCGGCATAATGGCGCTCCGGCGCGCAAAAAGGCACAACGTCTACACCTGCAAGATCTGCGGCCAGAAAGCCGATATGCGCTACCTACGCCGGTGGATGAGCAGCTGGATCATAGGCCCTTGAGATCGGCTGGAACTCGCCCATCGCGCAGATGTTCCGTTATCGCGGAATATCGAACCATAAGGTTTTCCGTCATTATACTTCCTGGCGGACCCAACCCGCCTGGCCGGCGTCCTGCAAGTCGGGTTTACCCCACCCGCCCCCAAAAAAGGGCGCCGGCCACCTCCGCTCGGCACGGCGCGCGCCTTGCGTGGATGGTGTGGCAGAATCAGGAGAATAACGAGTGGTCTGGTGCCATTCGGCAAGCCTTTGGCCCCGGGAACTGCGGTTTCCGCAGATGCCCGCAAACCGTATTCACTTGGCGATCCCACCCTCGCTACAGAACTTCTGGGCACGACAGGCTTTGTTTCGATCGATTTCATCGACGTGCGGGAACCGGTCTTCTATGTGCCAGACGTCGATAGAGCGTTTGATGCGATCATCGACCTTTAACTTGTAAAGGACGCGCTCGCGCGAACCGATGAGGCGGCCGACAAGGCATTGCTGCGCCTGCGCGATCTACTGGAGGCGCATATGACCAGCGAGGGCGTACTCTTCGACTCGCGCGCGTGGATCATCACAGCTCATACGGCGACAAGGTGATTGGCTCTTGCGGCCTTGATCGTCCGGAAACGCTTTCACTGTGTGGATGTTTTTAACAAGCAGGCCGCGGAGCCACGTCCCAGATCCGCAAGGTCTGGGTTATCCCCGGCAAGAAGACATTTTGACATTCGACGTCGACATTTCTCCCAAGCCAAGGGTTTGTTTCCCCTAGGAGAAATGGCGCGAGTGACGGGGCTCGAACCCGCGACCTCCGGCGTGACAGGCCGGCACTCTAACCAACTGAGCTACACCCGCGCATTGACGAGCACGTGTCAGCCGCGTTCGTCGTTGGGCGCTGGATAAGGGGTTCGCCACCGGGTGTCAAGCGCACGAAACCATCATAACATCAAACTGGAGAAGGTTTTTTGACAGCCGGCGTGTTGTTCGCAAATACGGCCCGCAACGACGGCGTCCCACGCTCATTTGGCCTTGCGAAGCTGGCCCCGACCGCTTAAAGGTCCGGCCCGGAGCGGGCGATTAGCTCAGTTGGTAGAGCGCTTCGTTTACACCGAAGATGTCGGC
This sequence comes from Mesorhizobium sp. B1-1-1, assembly GCF_006442955.1. NCBI lineage: Bacteria > Pseudomonadati > Pseudomonadota > Alphaproteobacteria > Hyphomicrobiales > Phyllobacteriaceae > Mesorhizobium > Mesorhizobium sp. B1-1-1. The sequence continues at coordinate 499,511 of NZ_VFWW01000001.1, read as the reverse complement.
GGTTCGAGCCCGTCATCGCCCACCATTCAGGCGCCTTTCATTCAAACGCCTCAGCCCCTTGCCAGCAGCGCCTCGACCTCGTGCAAGTCCGGCATGGACGGCGCGGTGCCTGGCTTCGTCACCGAAATGCCCGCAACGGCGCAAGCAAAGCGCACGGCTTGCAGGGGCTCCATCCCACGCGACAGCGCGACGGCCAGGCCGCCATTGAAGGCATCGCCGGCTCCCGTGGTCTCGACCACCGGGCCGGCGCTGACGGCGGCGACATGTTCGGACCGATCCCTCGTGTGCAGCAATGCGCCTTTCTCTCCCAACGTGACGATGACGGCGCCGGCGCCCTTTTCGAGCAGCTTGCCGGCGGCTGCGCGGGCGTCATCGACCGAGGCGACCTTCGTGCCGGTCAACTCCTCCGTCTCGGTCTCGTTGGGCGTGAGGTAGTCGCAGAGCGAATAGATGCGGTCGGGGAGCCTGGCCGCCGGAGCCGGGTTGAGGATGGTCGTCACCCCTGCCCCGCGCGCGATCTCCAACGCCCGCAGCGCCGCCTCGATGGGCTGTTCGAGTTGCGTCACGAAGACGCCGGCACCACGAATCAGGGCGGCATTGGCCTCGATGTCGTCGGGCGAGATCAGCATCGCCGCGCCGGGGCTGACGATGATGGCGTTATTGCCGGTGCCCTCCTCGACGAAAATATAGGCAGCGCCCGTATAGCTGTCGGGCGTGTCGATCACGGCATTCTTCACGCCGGCGTCCTTCCAGGTGCGCTTGGCCATGTCGGCGAAGGCATCGACGCCGAGGCGCGTGAGGAAGGTTGCTTCGGCGCCGAGCTTACCGGCCGCAACCGCCTGGTTCGAACCCTTGCCGCCGGGACCGAGGGTGAAGGACGTTCCAAGGATCGTCTCGCCCATGCGCGGCTGCCGCGCGGCGCGATAGGCCGTGTCGGCGACGAAGACTCCGAGGATGACGATCGGCTTGCCGGCCAGCATGCCGCTACTCCGCATCCGGCGGGACCACGCCCTTGCGGAAGGCAAAACAGCCGTAGAACCGGCGCTCGCCGGTCTGGATGACGCAGTAAGCCTGCTTGGCGCGCTCGTAGAAAGCGTAGCGCTCGACCGGCAGCATCGGCCATGGCTTGCCCTCGGCGGCGTCGATCTCCTTTTGCACTTCCTGCTGAACGGGCGGGATCTCGTCCGGCTTGCCGACGATCTCCATGCGCGCGGCTGAATCGTCGACGAACGTATCCAGCGGGTAGAGCGACAGCACCGCCTTCACGACTTGCGCCGCCGGCGCGTCGATGCGCAGCAGCCGCCCGAGCGCCGTCTGGCGCGCCACCGAATCGGAGGGGAAGTTGGTGTCGGCGATAATCAGGTCGTCGCCGTGTCCCATCGCCCGCAATGCCTGGAGCACGTCGGCATTGAGGAGCGGATTGATCCCTTTGAGCATGATATTCCTCGTGAAATGAGTTTGAGATCAGAGACGCTTGCCGGTCTCGGCATCGAACAGATGGATGTGGTCGAGCCGCGGCCTGAGCTTGAGCGTATCGCCGGGCTTGAAGTCGTGGCGTTCGCGGAACAGCGCCACCATCTCGCCGTCCCCGAAACGCAGGAAGACCAGGGTTTCCGAGCCAGTCGGCTCGACCACCGAAATCTTGGCAGGCACGCCATCGGCATGAATCTCGAGATGCTCCGGCCGCACGCCATAGACGACGGCGCGCCCTTCCTCCGCAGCGCTGCCGGGCGCGACCGGGAACAGAGCGCCGGCGATGTCGACACCGCCCTTGCGCGCGACGCCCTTGAGCAGGTTCATCGACGGAGAGCCAATGAAGCCGGCGACAAACAAGTTGGCAGGCCGGTCGAACAGTTCCAGCGGTGCGCCGACCTGTTCAATGCGGCCGTCGCGCATCACCACGATCTTGTCGGCCATGGTCATGGCTTCGATCTGGTCATGCGTGACATAGATGGTGGTGGTCTTCAGCCGCTGGTGCAGTTCCTTGATCTCGGTGCGCATCTGCACACGCAGCTTGGCGTCGAGATTTGAGAGCGGCTCGTCAAACAGGAACACCTGCGGGTTGCGCACGATGGCGCGGCCCATGGCGACGCGCTGGCGCTGGCCGCCGGAAAGCTGCCGGGGATAGCGTTTCAGATAAGGGTTGAGGTCGAGGATGTCGGCGGCGCGCTTGACCCGCTCGGCAACCACGGCCGGATCGGTTTTGCGCAGCTTGAGCGCAAAGGCCATGTTCTGCTCGACTGTCTTGTGCGGATAGAGCGCATAGTTCTGGAACACCATGGCGATGTCGCGCTTGGCCGGCGGCAAGTGGTTGACCACACGGTCGCCGATGGCGATCGTGCCGCCGGAGACGGTCTCCAGCCCCGCCACCATTCTCAGCAGCGTGGACTTGCCGCAACCCGAAGGACCGACCAGCACCACGAATTGGCCGTCAGATATATCGACGCTGACTTCGTGCAGAACCTTGACGGTTCCAAACGCCTTGGCCACTTTGCTGATCGCGACTTGAGCCATATCTCCCCCATCGGCTCCATTGCCGTATGCGCAGAAGCTAACCAACGCGACCTGCCAGGGCAAGCCGGTCTCTTCCCGACAAAAACCCGGTCTCGTTGACACGGCGTTTGGTTGCGAGAATAGTGACGGGCGCTGGTCCGAATACCGGTTGCCCGAACCAAAAAAACGGAACTTCAATCGAGCAGGTGGGGTCCTGCATCGTTCGTTTCCGAACCGGGAGAATCGTTTGGCGCTCCAGCGCCTGAGAAATTTGGCCGCATTCACAACAGATATTCTGGGAGGAACATCGATGAAAACAGGTCTCTACGAAACGCTGGTCCGCGCGGGGGCAACCCGACGCGACATATTGAAGGGCGCGGCCTCGATGGCCGCGATCGCTGCCGCATCCGGCGCCGGGCTCGGCGCCCTCACGCGCCCGGCCTCCGCCGCCAGTGAGCTGCGCTCGAAAATCCTGCAGATCCCCGGCGTGGGCAAGGGTCAGCCGACCGACGCCGACTTCCAGAAGGTCGGCGAGCTCTGTCTCGAGGCGACCAAGGCCAATGTCAAGGAAGGCGAATTCGCCGGCGTCGAGCTTACCTTCATGGGTCTCAACAACCAGAACCTGCACAATGTGCTATTCCGCGGCTTCCTGAAGCCCTGGGAAACCTATACCGGCGCCAAGATCAACTGGATCGATCTGGCGCAGGCCGACTACAATGCCCGCCTGCAGCAGTCGATCGCCACCGGCACGGTCGACTTCGACATCATCGAGATGGGCGCGCCGTTCGAGGGCGACGTCTGCGGCAAGGGCCTCACGTCCGAGATGCCCGACTGGGTCAAGACCCAGATCGATTTCGACGACCTCGTCAATTATCTGAAGCCGCCTGTCGGCACCTGGAACGGCAAGCAGTACCGCGTGACCGTCGACGGCGACGCGCATAATTTCAATTACCGCACCGATGTGTTTTCCGATGCCGACCTCGCCAAGGCCTGGAAGGACGGCGGCGGCGGCGGTGAATGGGGCGTGCCGAAGACCTGGCAGCAGGTCCAGGCGGTCACCAAGTTCCTCAAGGGCAAGCAGGTCAAGGGTCAGGACGTCTACGGCTATCTCGACGCGCCGAAACCCTGGGGCGGATTCGGCTTCTATTTCCTCGGCAGCCGCGCCACCGCCTACGCCAAGCACCCCGACGACAAGGCCTGGCTGTTCGACGCCGACACGATGAAGCCGCGCATCAACAATCCGGCCTGGGTGCGCGCCATACAGGACGTGATCGACGCGCTGCCTTCGGAGCCTGCCGACCAAATCAACGCCGATCCAAACACCACCGCCTTCCAGCAGTTCCTGGCCGGCACCGGCTCGATGGTCACCTGGTGGGGCGATGTCGGCTCGAACGTCAAGACCAACGACTCCTCCGTCGTGGGCGACGTCACCGGCTTCTCGATCCTGCCCGGCTCCGACGATGTCTACAACTCCAAGACCGGGCAGTGGGACAAACTCGCCAGCGGACCGAACTATGCGCCGAACTGCGCCTATCTCGGCTGGGGCGTATACGTCATGGCCCGCGTCGATAGCGACGAGAAGAAGAAGAAGGCGGCATGGTCCGCTGCCGCCCATCTCGGCGGCAAGGACCTGTCGATCTGGACGGCGATGTACCCATCCGGCTTCCAGCCCTACCGCAACTCACATTTCGACATTCCGGAGTGGGTGGCGGCGGGCTATGACGAAGCCTTCATCACCTCCTATCTCAAGTCGGAATCGGACAGCTACAACCACCCGAATGCGGCGATCGAGCCACGCATCCCCGGCATCTTCCAGTACTATTCAGCCGCCGAGGACATTCTGGCCAACACCTTCGCCGGCAAGATGAAGGCGCAGGAGGGCGCAGACGCCATTGCCGCGGCCTGGGAGAAGCTGACCGACCAGATCGGCCGCGACAACCAGATCAAGCTCTACAAGGCCTCGCTCGGCCTGTAGGCAGGCGTTATGATGGATCACGGCCCGGCGGAACGTCGCCGGGCCGTATCTTGGCCGGCTTCGGCCGGTCATTTGCGCAAAAGAGGCAAGAGGCGTGGCTGACCAGACTTCGACCACGAATGCGTGGCCGGCAAATTCCGTACCGACCGATCTGATCCCGCCCGGCCGCAAACGGCTTGGTTGGGCCCTGATGGCCGTCGCGACGCTCGGCCTTCTGGCAACGATCCTGGTGCAAGTCCTCTACAAGAGCGAGGTCGACACGATCGGCTTCGAGACATGGCGGCCCGTGGTCTACGCCTATGTGCTGTGGGGCGTGGCGCTCGGCGTCGGCCAGGTGCTGACGCGCGGCGAAGACGGCCAGCGGGCGCTGTTCCTGCTGCCGGCGCTGCTGTTCACCATCGCCATGGTGATCTTCCCGACCCTGTTCGGCTTCTACATCGCGCTGACCGACTGGAACCTGAGTTCATTCTCGGGCCGCAAGTTCAACGGGCTCGACAATTTCTGGCAGATGCTCGGCGATCCCTATTATCGCAACGCGCTGTTCAACATGGTGCTCTATGTGCTGGCGGTGCTGGTCGAATATGTCATCGCCTTCGGCCTGGCGCTGCTGCTCAACGCGCAGATCCGGGCGCGCAAATTCTTCCGCGTCGTCTTCCTGATGCCGCTGATGCTGTCACCGGTCGCGGTCTCGTGGATGATCGGCAAATCGCTGATGGAGTACCGGTTCGGGCCGGCGGCGACACTGGCCCGCCACCTCGGCTGGGACAACCCCGCCTTCTTCTCCAACCCGATCACCGCCCGTATCTCGATCATGATGCTCGACGCCTGGACCTTCATCCCCTTCATGATGATCATGCTGCTTGCCGGCTTGCAGGCGATGTCGCGCGAGGTGCTGGAGGCCGCGCGCGTCGACGGCGCCACGGCCTGGCAAACCTTCTGGCAGGTCACCTTCCCGCTGATGCTGCCGGTGTCGGTGACCGCCGTCGTGTTGCGCATCATCTTCAAGCTGAAACTGGCAGACATCATCATCACGGTCACCTCGGGTGGACCGGGCGGCGCCACCGATTCCGTGTCGAGCTTTATTTATCGCGAGTACCGGGACCGTTCCAATGTCGGCTACGGCACGATGCTGGCGATGGCCTATCTCGTCATCATCGTGGTGTTCGTGACCTGGCTGCTGAAGGTCGCCAACCGCTTCGTGCGCAATGTGAACTAGTGCGGCAGGGATCATGAGCGTTCAGACCACCGACTATACCGTCTCCGAAATCCGCTCGCCGGCGAGCTTCATCACCAGCCGCGTCTTCATCTATGGCGCGCTTGTGTTCTGGGCCTTCATCTGCCTCTTTCCGATCTACTGGACGATCACGACCTCGTTCAAGTCGGCGGTAGACGTGACCCAGGGGCATCTGATCCCCTTCGTCGACTTCCAGCCGGACTGGAAGGGCTGGCGATCGCTTGGCCTGTCGCCGGATTCGATCTTCCAGACGTCGACCGTCCGCGACGAATTCTTCAAGCGCTTCATGAATTCGGTAATCACTTCGGTCGGCGCGTCGAGCCTCGCCATCGTCATCGGCAGCCTCGCCGCCTACGGCCTTACACGCTATCGGTATCACTTCGCCTGGTTCAAGAACGAGGACATTTCCTTCTTCTTCCTGTCGCAGCTCATCCTGCCGCCAGTTGTGCTCGCACTGCCGTTCCTGGTGCTTTACCGCGAAGTCGGGCTGCTCGACACGCGCATCGGGCTGATCCTGCTCTACACGCTGATGGTGCTGCCGATCGTCATCTGGATCATGCGCGACCAGTTCAATTCCATTCCGGTCGAGCTCGAGGAAGCGGCCCTCGTCGACGGGTTGTCGATCTGGGGCGCGTTCTTTCGCATTGTCATGCCGATTGCCCTGCCCGGCATGGTCGCGGCTTTCATCCTGGCGATGGTGCTGTGCTGGAACGAGTATTTCTTCGCCGCCCTTTTGACATCGACCGACGCCAAGACAATTCCGGTCATGGTGGCGAGCCAGACCGGTTCGCAAGGCATCAACTGGTGGTCGATGGCAGCGCTTGCCACGGCGGCAATCGCGCCCTTGGCCGTCATCGGCATCGCCCTGGAGCGCTACCTGATCATGGGCATGACCGCGGGAGCGGTGAAATAGTCGGCGCCGTCCCTTCCTTCTCCACAAGGGGAGAAGGAAGAATCGCGCTAGGCTTTCAGGATCGTGCGCAGGTGATCCATGATCATGGCAACGCCCTCTGCTCCGAGCGCAGCCGAGGCATCCGGAGCACTGGCCGTATACCAGCTCGTGTTGTCGGCGAAATGGCCGGCATCGACAGCCTCAGGGCATAGCGCCAGCATCAGCGAAGTCTCGCCGATCCCGGCATGGTCGAACGGGTACTTGCCGTTCATCTCGGCCGGCATCAGCGGATGCACCTGCACCCAGTTGAAAAAATTGCTGCCCTCGGCATGCTCGGCATAGTAGGCGGCCATCGCCTCGGAGCCCCACCAGCCTTCACCTCGTTCCTTCTCAAGGAAACGGAAGATCGCCTGACGTCCGGCGGCCTTGAAGGCGAGATCGGTCGGCATGCCGGCGGCGAAATTCTCGGTCTGATGGTGGATGATGGCGTGGACGTTGCGAAAACCGATGCGCAGAAGGCTATAGAACAGTTCCTCCGCGAAAGGCGCCAGTTGATTGCCGCCAACCTGCACCGAGCCTGTGCCCTCCGGCGGCGCCACGGCGTAGCTCGCTGCGCCGTAGTAGAAGGGCGGCAGGATGACGATCTCCCGCTCCTTCTCAAACAGCTCCAGCGTCTTGACGACCGCCAGCGTGTCCATGCCCACCGCCATGTGCTCGCCATGGTATTCGAGCACGCCGAGCGGCAGCGCGACCGGCCAGTTCTGGGCGATCGCCTTGCGGATCTGGTGCGGCAGCATCAGCTCATAGCGCATCGCACTACTCCATATTGGTGTGACGGGCCCGCATCGCTTCCGGCGAGGCCGCGGTCAACCCCCTGAGCTTCATCACCATGACCTCGAACAGCAGGAACAGCGCGCCTTCGAACACCGATCCCATCGGCAGGACCGATGTCTTTTGCGGACCCTGGTCGTCAGCCATGGTTTGCGCCGGCACGAGCAGCGTGAAGTCGGCCAAGCGCGCTGCACTGCCGCCCGGCTGGGCGGTCAGAAGCAGAACCGTCGCGCCGGCCTGGCGCGCCACCTGCATCAGGGTCAGCACGGTCGCGGTTTCTCCAGGCCCGGAACTGACCAGGAAGACATCGCCCTGCCCCACGGGCGGCGTGGTCATGTCGCCGACCACCGACACCGGCAGGCCCAGATGATGGAGCCGCATGGCGAAGCCCTTGACCTGCAAGGCCTCGCGGCCGCAGCCATAGACGACGATCTGCCGTGCTCCTGCGAGCATCTCGCAGGCGGCATCGATCCGGCCGTCGTCGACGCGCGCCAGCACAGTGCCGAGCTCGTCCAGAGCGGTCCTGAACATCTGCGAGCCCGCATCGCTCACGACGGTGCCGTCCAACGATCCGAGGTCGAAGAAGAGTGGAAATTCCCGGTCACGTCTCTCCCCGAACAGCTTGTTTTTATTCATGCTATCACCGCCAAAATCCGTGTCCAACGCCCCTGCGCGCTTTTGCTGTGCCACGAGCGTGATAGTGTCATTTCAGACAAATCAATGAGGCAAACGGCAGGATATGAAGACACGGCATTTCGACCGCATCGGCAATGGCGGCATCAGCTTCACCGAACTCGGCTTCGGCACGGCGCCGCTCGGCAACCTCTACCGCGCCGTCTCCGACGAGGACGCCAATGCGACGCTGGAGGCTGCATGGGCGACCGGCTGCCGCTATTACGACACCGCGCCGCTCTATGGGCTTGGCCTGTCGGAGACGCGGCTCAACCCCTTCCTGCGCGGCAAGAAACGCGACGACTACGTGCTGTCGAGCAAGGTCGGCCGCATCATGCGCGCCTGTCCGCCGCAAGAGCGCACCGGCATCGGCAAGTTCTTCGACACGCCGTCGCGCAAGGAGGTCTACGACTACAGCTATGACGGCGTGATGCGCTCCTTCGAAGCGTCCCTGGAACGGCTCGGCGTCGACCGCATCGACATTCTGTTCGTGCACGACGTCGACATCTTCACCCATGGCAGCAAGGAAGCGTCCGACCAGCGCATAGAGGAGTTTATGCGCTCCGGCTATTACGGACTGCTTGCCTTGCGCGACCAGGGCGTCATCAAGGCCTTCGGCGGCGGCATCAACGAATGGCAGGTTGCCCAGACATTGGCCGAGCGCGGTGATTTCGATCTGTTCCTGCTTGCCGGCCGCTATACGCTGCTCGAGCAGGAGGCGCTGACATCCTTCCTGCCACTCTGCCAGAAGCGCGGCATCGGCATCGTTTTGGGCGGCCCCTACAATTCCGGGATCCTGGCCACGGGGCCGAAGCCGGGTGCCTTCTACAACTACACCGAAGCGCCGCGGGACGTGCTCGACCGGGTGGCGCGCATCGAGGCGGTCTGCCGGCGGCATGACGTGCGCCTGATCGAGGCAGCGTTGCAGTTTCCGTTGCTGCATCCGTCCGTCGTGTCGGTGATCCCCGGTGGCCAGCGGCCAAGCGAGGTCGAAAGCAATCGGTCACTGCTCGATGCGAGACTGCCGGCGGCACTCTGGGCCGACCTGAAGAAGGACGGCCTGATGCGGGCGGACGCGCCGACCGGGTAGCTCGCAATCACGAACCTATCGACCAGTAGGAGCGCAAAAGAAAAGCCGGGGCTTGCCCGGCTTTTCTGATATTTTGAAATTTAAAAAAGGCGCTTAATTGACGGCGTCCTTGAGACCCTTGCCGGCCGAGAACTTCGGCACGGTGCGCGCCGGGATCTTTACTTCGGCGCCGGTCTGAGGGTTGCGGCCGGTCGAGGCTGCGCGCTTTGACACGGTGAAATTGCCAAAGCCGACAAGCCGGACATCGCCGCCCTTCTTCAGTTCGCCGGTGATGACGGAGAATACCGCATCGACAGCCGACTGCGCGTCACCCTTCGAAATGCTCGCGGCGTCGGCAACAGCGGACACCAGTTCGTTCTTGTTCATAAAAATTCCCTTCCATGAGAACACCGGAACTCACGACTCATCCGGCAGGAAACGGACTTTAGAAAGAAGCGCTCGCGCAACCAAGTCGAAAAGCCGGGAAAGAATGGAAAAAAGCCCGGAATTCCGGGGATTTTCACATGAAAAAGCCGGGCGCGAGGCCCGGCTTTCTGTTTGTGCGCTGCAACTTTAGCAAGAACTAATGCGCAAGCGACTTTCCGGCGTCGTCCGCAGTGTCCGTCGCGGCAGGAGGATTGACCGGTTCGACCCATTCGATTGGCTCCGGCATACGCACCAACGCGTGGCGCAACGCCTCGCCGACCCGCGAGACCGGGATGATTTCCATACCGTTCTTCACGTTGTCAGGAATATCCGCCAGATCCTTGGCGTTGTCTTCCGGGATCAGCACTTTCTTGATGCCGCCGCGCAGTGCGGCAAGCAACTTCTCCTTCAGACCGCCGATCGGCAGCACCCTGCCGCGCAGCGTGATCTCGCCGGTCATGGCGACATCGGCCCTGACCGGAATGCCGGTCAGCACGGAGACGATCGCGGTCGCCATCGCCACACCGGCCGACGGCCCATCCTTGGGCGTGGCACCCTCCGGCACGTGGACGTGGATGTCGCGCTTGTCGAACAGCGGCGGCTCGATGCCGAAATCGAGAGCGCGCGAGCGGACATAGGAGGCCGCCGCCGAAATCGATTCCTTCATCACGTCGCGCAGATTGCCGGTCACCGTCATGCGGCCCTTGCCGGGCATCATGACGCCTTCGACCGTCAGCAGCTCGCCGCCGACTTCCGTCCAGGCAAGTCCGGTGATGACGCCGACCTGGTCGTCTGCCTCGACCTGACCGAAGCGGAAGCGCGGAACACCGAGATAATCGGCGAGATTGTCCGCCGTGATGTTCACAGTCTTCTTCTTCGTCTTCAGGATCTCGGTCACCGCCTTGCGCCCGAGCTTCATCAGCTCGCGCTCCAGGCTCCTGACGCCCGCTTCACGGGTGTAGGTCTGGATGATGGCGCGGATCGCGTCCTCACTGACGGAGAACTCCTTCGGCTGCAGCGCGTGATCGCGCACCACCTTCGGCAGCAAATGCCGCTTGGCGATCTCGATCTTCTCGTCCTCGGTGTAGCCGGCGATACGGATGATTTCCATGCGGTCCATCAAGGGCGCAGGGATGTTCAGCGTGTTCGCCGTCGTCACGAACATCACACTCGACAGGTCGTACTCGACCTCCAGGTAGTGATCCATGAACGTCGAGTTCTGCTCGGGATCGAGCACCTCGAGTAGCGCCGACGACGGATCGCCGCGGAAATCCTGGCCCATCTTGTCGATCTCGTCGAGCAGGAAGAGCGGATTGGATTTCTTCGCCTTCTTCATCGACTGGATGACCTTGCCGGGCATCGAGCCGATATAGGTGCGCCGGTGGCCACGGATCTCGGCCTCGTCACGCACGCCGCCCAGCGCCATGCGGATGAACTCGCGGCCGGTCGCCTTGGCGATCGACTTGCCGAGCGAGGTCTTGCCGACGCCGGGAGGGCCGACGAGGCACAGGATGGGCCCCTTGAGCTTCTTCTGGCGGCTTTGCACGGCGAGATACTCGACGATGCGGTCCTTGACCTTGTCGAGACCGAAATGGTCGGTGTCGAGCACGTTCTGCGCGAACGCCAGGTCCTGCTTGACCTTGGAGTTCTTGCCCCACGGGATCGACAGGATCCAGTCCAGATAATTGCGCACCACGGTGGATTCCGCCGACATAGGCGACATCGTCCTCAGCTTCTTCAATTCGGCTTCCGCCTTTTCGCGGGCCTCCTTGGAGAGCTTGGTCTTCTTGATGCGGGCCTCGATCTCGGCGGCCTCGTCGCGGCCGTCCTCGCCTTCGCCGAGCTCCTTCTGGATCGCCTTCATCTGCTCGTTGAGGTAGTATTCGCGCTGCGTCTTCTCCATCTGGCGCTTGACGCGCGAGCGGATGCGCTTCTCCACCTGCAGGACGGATATCTCGGCTTCCATGAAGCCCATCGCCTTTTCCAGCCGCTCCTTGACCGAGAGCGTGGCCAGCATCTCCTGCTTTTCGGGGATCTTGATGGCGAGGTGCGAAGCGACCGTGTCGGCGAGCTTGGAATAGTCGTCGATCTGGCTGGCGGCACCAACCACCTCGGGCGAGATCTTCTTGTTGAGCTTGACGTAGTTCTCGAAGTCGGTGACGACCGAACGAGCCAGCGCCTCGACCTCAACCTCTTCCTCTTCCGGCTCGACCAGCGCGGTGGCGCGGGCCTCATGGAAGTCGGGACGGTCGGTGAACGCGGTGATTTTCGCGCGCGAGGCGCCTTCGACCAGCACCTTGACGGTGCCGTCGGGCAGCTTCAGCAATTGCAGCACGTTGGCGAGCGTGCCGATATCAAAGATGGCATCGGGCTCCGGATCGTCATCGGCGGCATTCATCTGGGTGGCGAGCAGGATCTGCTTTTCCTGACCCATCACCTCTTCCAGCGCCTTGATCGACTTTTCACGCCCGACAAAGAGCGGAACGATCATGTGCGGGAACACCACGATGTCGCGCAGTGGGAGGACTGCGAAGACGCCGTCGCTGGGAGCCTTGGTTATTTTGGCCATTGTCCAACCTTTCATGTCGCGGCCGCCAATCGGCCAACCGCGAATCTTATATTAACGACCGGGGATCGTTCCGCCTACCACCGTTGTGACGGGAGTTTTACAGCACAGAAATCGGGCACCTCGGCCTTCTCGTGTTAGGTGGATGCAGGAGGGCCAAAGATCAAGAGTTAACATCGCCGGCTTTCCATTCCCTCGCGAAGGTCGCATGCCTCTCATGGCAAAACGGCGCCCCGAGGGCGCCGTTCCACAAAAATATGGGTTCAAGTGGCATGTCAGGCGCTGACATTGCCCTTCTTTTCCTTCTGTTCGGAATAGATGTAGAGCGGCCGGGCACTGCCGGTCACCACTTCTTCCGAAATCACCACTTCGCGCACGCCTTCGAGCGCCGGCAGTTCGAACATGGTGTCGAGCAGGATCGCTTCCATGATGGAGCGCAGGCCACGCGCGCCGGTCTTGCGCTCGATGGCGCGCTTGGCGATTGCAGACAATGCGTTCTCGTGGAAGGTCAGGTCGACATTCTCCATCTCGAACAGCCGCTGGTATTGCTTGACCAGTGCGTTCTTCGGTTCGGTCAGGATCTGGATCAGCGCCGGCTCGTCGAGGTCTTCCAGCGTCGCCAGGACCGGCAGACGGCCGACAAACTCGGGGATGAGGCCGAACTTCAAGAGATCTTCCGGCTCCACAAGGCGGAAGACATCGCCGGTGCGGCGATCCTCGGGCGATGCCACGGTGGCGCCGAACCCGATCGAGGTCTTGCGGCCACGATCCGATATGATCTTGTCCAGCCCGGCGAAGGCGCCGCCGCAGATGAACAGGATGTTGGCGGTGTCGACCTGCAGGAACTCCTGTTGTGGATGTTTCCTGCCGCCCTGTGGCGGTACCGAGGCGACAGTGCCTTCCATGATCTTCAACAGCGCCTGCTGCACGCCCTCGCCCGACACGTCGCGGGTGATGGAGGGGTTATCGGACTTGCGCGAGATCTTGTCGATCTCGTCGATGTAAACGATGCCGCGCTGGGCGCGTTCGACATTGTAGTCGGCCGACTGCAACAGCTTCAGGATGATGTTCTCGACGTCCTCGCCGACATAGCCGGCCTCGGTCAGCGTCGTGGCATCGGCCATGGTGAAGGGCACGTCGATGATGCGGGCGAGCGTCTGCGCCAGCAGCGTCTTGCCGCAACCGGTTGGGCCGATCAACAGGATGTTGGACTTGGCCAGTTCGACATCGTTGTTCTTGCCGGCATGGGCGAGGCGCTTATAGTGATTGTGGACGGCCACCGAGAGCACGCGCTTGGCGTAGGGCTGGCCGATAACGTAGTCGTCGAGAACCTTGAGGATCTCCTGCGGGGTCGGCACACCCTCGCGCGACTTCACCATCGAGGTCTTGTTCTCCTCGCGGATGATGTCCATGCACAGCTCGACGCATTCGTCGCAGATGAAGACCGTCGGGCCGGCGATCAGCTTGCGCACCTCATGCTGGCTTTTGCCGCAAAACGAGCAATAAAGCGTGTTCTTGGAATCGCCGCTGTTGTTGCCGACTTTGCTCATTTTCATGTCCTTTCATGGCCGCCCGCCGATGGTCTGGCTGAAAGGGCGCATACTCTATTTATCGCGGGAATCCGCCGCCGCCAGTATCCCGGCTCCCGCAACGTATTCCGTACGAAACACAAATCAGAAAACGTGGCAATGATTCGCAGCAACCCCACACAAAGCTAAGCCGTCGAAAATCAACATAGCCTTAACGTAGGCAATCCCGATCGTCGAGGGAACAGCCAATTGTGGCCGAAATGCCGCAAGACGCGCCAAAAGCGCGTGATGCCGCCATCCAACTGCCAATATGCCGTTATGCCAGCGCCCCTTCGGCCGCTTCGCGCGACGAAATGACCTTGTCGATCAGGCCGAAGTCCTTGGCCTCGTCCGCGGTCATGAAATGGTCACGGTCGAGCGTCTTTTCAATCTCGTCGTAGCTCTTGCCGGTGTGCTTGACGTACACCTCGTTGAGGCGGCGCTTCAGTTTAATGATGTCCTGGGCATGACGCTCGATGTCGGACGCCTGGCCCTGGAAGCCGCCGGACGGCTGGTGAACCATGATGCGGGCGTTCGGCGTGGCGAAGCGCATGTCCTTGTGGCCGGCGGTCAGGAGCAGCGAGCCCATGGAGGCCGCCTGGCCGATGCACAGCGTCGACACGGCCGGCTTGATGAATTGCATGGTGTCGTAGATGGCCATGCCCGAGGTGACGACGCCACCGGGCGAATTGATGTAGAGGTTGATTTCCTTCTTCGGATTCTCGGCTTCCAGGAACAGAAGCTGCGCGCAGACCAGCGTCGCCATGCCGTCCTCGACCGGACCGGTGATGAAAATGATGCGCTCTTTGAGGAGGCGCGAGAAAATGTCGTAGGCCCGCTCGCCGCGATTGGTCTGTTCGACCACCATCGGAACGAGGTTCATGTAGGTTTCGACGGGGTTCTTCATTCGTTATCTCTTGTCTCGCGGTGGGATTCCGGCGCCGGACATGCTGGCAACTCGGGCAGAATCGGTTCTGGATCGTTATTGTGTAAATAGGATGCCGGCTCATCCTTGTGCAAGGCCGACCCCTCCTAGCCATCTGGGTAAGTCGAATCAAGCTTTCCAGGCGAGATTCGCAACGGCGGGCGCTTCCGCCGGCTCGCGACGGCACCTGCGGCCTGACAGGTAGCAGTTTCTTAACCGCGTCACTTAACGAATGCGCCGAACCCGCTTTTCTCGCGGACCGCTTCCCCTACAATTCAACGTTGAACTTGTGTCCGCGGTTCAACAGGGGGAACGTTATGTCCAGGAAAACCGCATGCTTCGCCATGGCCGGGCTGACCATGCTCGGCTCGATTTCGCAGACGGCGGCCGGCGGCCGCGCCGTCGAATGCTATGAGCCGGTCCAAACGCCTGATGTCTATGACACCGTGTACGAGGACGTGATGATCAGTCCGCCCAGCCAGCAGGTCGATTATGAAGCGCCGATCTACGGCACGCGCGAGCGCGTGGTGATGACGGTTCCGGCACAGGTGACCTATGAGGTGGTGCCCGCAATCACCCGCACCGTCTACCACACAGTCAAGGTCGACGATGGCGGCTATTCCTGGGAATGGCGCGTCATCCACGGCCGCAAGGTGCTGTGCAAGGTCCGGCACGGGGCGCGCTATGAACGCGTCGCCGAAACGGTGGTGATCCGGCCGGAGCGCACGAGGCGCACCGTCATCCCGGCGCAATATGACAGGATCGCCGAGGAGGTGCTGGTGCGACCGGAGCAAAGGCGCGTCGTCGACATTCCCGCCGCCTACCAGACCGTCGCGCGGCGCGTGCTGGTGCGCGAAGGCTCATCCGGCTGGCGGCGCGTGCATATTCCCAGGCATTGCCAGGACTGAATTCAGGCGATTTCGGCTCGCAACCAACGTTTCAGGCCGGCAATATCGCCATCATCGACAGCCGCGGCCACGCGCCGGCCGACCGCCGCGCCGAATTTATAGCCATGGCCCGAGCAGGCCGAGACGATCAGGCATTTGCCCGTCTCATGCGCCAGGAATTTCTCATCGTCCGTGAATGTATAGGCGCAGGTGACCACTTCGGTCACCTCATACTCCTCGATGCGGGCGATCGGCGGCGAAAACAGGTTGCGAATCGCCTCGCCCTCGCCCGGCACCGGCTGCCGGTTCCAGTCGGCGTCGCTGGTCGGCACCCTGTGCAGGCCTGAACCGAATTTCATGCCGGAACCTCGGGTCAGCGGGATCATGTAACCGTCGGTCTTGCCACCTACATCGAGGACTACGGGCGCAACTTCCCAGACGGCCTTGAGGTCCGCCGGCGGTTCGACATAGGCGAGCGCGGTTCGGTACGTCCTCAGTTCGCCGCCGAGTTCGGGGAACAGTTTCAGCACCCAGGCGCCCGCAGCGACGACGATGCGGTCGGCCTGCATCGTCTCGCCGGACGCGAGCACGATATGCCCTGCCTCGGAGTCGACCGCCGTCACCTTGCTGTTCTCGTAGACGTTGGCGCCGTTGGCGCGCAGCCACTTGGCCAGGCCGGACGCGATCTTGCGGCAATGCAGCGCGCCGCCTTCCGGCGAAAAATAGGCGTAGCGGAACGAGCCCGGCTCCAGGAAAGGCCAGCGTTCGACCGCGGCATCAGGTTCCAGCAGGTCGAACGGATAGTTTCCCTCCTCCAGCCCTTCCCGGTATTCCTCGGCTTCGTCGCCCGGCTCGCGCGAGACGCAGAGGAAGCCCCTGGAATCGAGATGGTTCTCGCCGAGGTCGGCCCACATCTCGTCCCAGGCTTCATAGGCCTCGCCGATCAGCCGGCCGTAGCCGGTCCCGGCCCGGTAGGCACGGCGAATGATGCGGTGATGGTCGCCGGATGCCGCCAACGGATTGGGGATCGGCCCCAGCTCGACGATGGAAACGCTATGGCCGGCCTTGACCAGCGACCATGCGGTGGAGAGACCGGCGATGCCCGCGCCGACAACGATCACATTCATCAAATCAGACTTTCCGCAGCCGTTGCGGCTGGCTCAACGCATTGGATTGTGGGCGCCAACATACGGTCTGGAACCAGGCTGGCAAGCCGCGCTATTGGTCTGGCATGACCAAATCGACGCCATCCTACCTAGCCTTTGATCCAGCGACCCGTCGCCTGAGGCTTGACCCGCACGAGTGGGCTTTCTTCCAGGATCCGTACGAGGCCTACACGTTCCTGCACGATGCATCGAACGTCTTTTTCTGGGAAGAATTCGGGTTCTGGTGCTTTGGCGGCTTCGACGACGTCAACAAGCTGTTGCGCGACCGCCGCTTCGGCCGCCATAACCCGGCGGGCATTCCCGACAGTCGTGGCATCGACCGGGATAGAACACATCTCAAGGCATTCGACGGCATCGAAGCCAATTCCATGCTGGAACTGGAGCCGCCGGTGCACACGCGGCTTCGAACACTGGTCAACCGCGCCTTCGTCTCGCGCCAGGTCGAGCGGCTGCGGCCGCGTGTGGAGGCACTCGCCAACGAACTGATCGATCGTTTCGAGCCGGGCAAGCAAGTCGACCTGCTGCCCGCCTTCGCTTCTCCCCTGCCCATCACCATCATCGCCGAGATGCTCGGCGTGCCGGTCGAAATGGGACCGCAACTGCTCGACTGGTCACATCGAATGGTCGCCATGTACGTGCATGGCCGCACTCGCGAGATCGAGGAGACGGCCAATCGCGCGGCGCAGGATTTCGCCGATTTCCTGCGCGGCACCATCGCCGAACGGCGCAAAAATCCCGGCGACGACCTGCTGTCGCTGCTGATCTCGGCGCAGGAGGGCGGCCAAAAATTGTCGGAAGACGAAATGGTGTCCTCGGCGATCCTGCTGCTCAATGCCGGCCACGAAGCGACCGTGCACCAGACCGGCAATGCGGTGCGCTCGATCTTGGCGCAAGGCGGCGACCCGCGCCGTTTCTTCACCTCAGCCGAGGCAACGGCGGCCGCTGTCGAGGAATGCCTGCGCTTCGACGCGCCGTTGCACATGTTCACCCGCTACGCCTACCAGGAGATCGAAATCGCTCCCGGGATCGTCGTGCAGCCCGGCCAGACGATCGGTCTGCTGCTTGGCATGGCCAACCATGACCCTCATGCCTTTGCCGAGCCGCGGGCCTTCCGGCCGGATCGTGCCGACCAGAAGAACGTGTCGTTCGGCGCCGGCATCCATTTCTGCATCGGCGCGCCCCTGGCCAGGCTCGAATTGCAGGTGTCGCTGAAAACCTTGTTCGAGCGGCACCCAAAGCTCCGTCTTGCCGAAAGCCCAAGCTTCCGCGACACGTATCACTTCCACGGACTGGAAGCGCTCACCGTCGGCTTCTGAAGGAGCGCAGGCCTGGGCTGTGAGTTGCGCGCAGCAAAGGATTACAGCCTGATCACATACTCCTTGCGGGTGATTTCAAGCACTTCCCAGCTTCCCTTAAAGCCAGGCCGCAGCACGAAGCTGTCGCCGGCTCTGACGGTGCGCGCTTCGCCACCCTCCTCTTCGATCACCGAAACGCCGGAGAGGATGTGACAGAATTCCCATTCATCGTAGACGATGCGCCACTTGCCCGGAGTCGATTCCCAGATACCCGCATAAAGGCCGCCTTCGCGCTCCTCGACGTTCCAGGTGCGGAATTTCGGATCGCCCGAGATCAGGCGATCGGGCGCCGGCGCGCCTTCTTCGGCGTCGACAGAGTCCGTCGATATCGTCAGGTAATGCGCGGACAGGATTTGCCTCCATGAAAGAACCGGCCTCGGGCCGGCTCGCCCTACCCCGGCGCTTTGCGCCGACCCTCCAACGAGGGAGAGAATAGATCAAACTTTGGCGAGTGCCTGTTCGAGGTCGGCGACGATGTCGGTGACGTCCTCGATGCCGATGGACAGCCGCACCGTGTCCGGTCCCGCACCCGCCTTGACCTTCTGCTCGTCGGACAGCTGTCGGTGCGTGGTCGACGCCGGATGGATGACCAACGACTTGGTGTCGCCGACATTGGCCAAGTGCGAGAACAACTCCAACGCTTCGACGAATTTGACGCCGGCCTCGTAACCGCCCTTGAGGCCGAAGGTGAAGACCGCGCCGGCGCCTTGCGGCGAGTATTTCTTTTGCAGGGCGTTGTTCTTGTCGCTGGGAAGGCCGGGATAGTTGACCCAGGCCACCTTGGGATGGTTGGACAGCCAGCCCGCGACGGTGATCGCATTGTCGCAATGGCGCTGCATGCGCAGCGGCAAGGTTTCGAGGCCTGTCAGAATGAGAAAGGCGTTGAACGGCGAGATCGCCGGGCCAAGATCGCGCAGGCCAAGCACGCGCGCGGCGATGGCGAAGGCAAAATTGCCGAAGGTTTCGTGCAGCACCAGGCCGCCATATTCGGGGCGCGGTTCCGACAGCATCGGGTACTTCCCTGATTTCGACCAGTCGAACGTGCCGCCATCGACGATGGCGCCGCCGATCGAGTTGCCGTGACCGCCAATGAACTTGGTCAGCGAATGGACGACAATGTCGGCGCCGTGCTCGATCGGCCGGATCAGGTAGGGCGAGGCCAGGGTGTTGTCGACGATCAGCGGCAGGCCATGCTTACGCGCGATGTCGCCGATCTTCTCGATGTCGACGAAGGTGCCGCCGGGATTGGCCAGGCTCTCGATGAAGATCGCCTTGGTCTTGTCATCGATCTGGCTCTCGAAGGTTGACGGATCGTTCGCTTCGGCCCAGCGCACCTCCCAGCCAAAGTTCTTGAAGGCATGGCCGAACTGGTTGATCGAACCGCCATAGAGCTTGTTGGCGGCAACGAAATTGTCGCCCGGCTGCAACAGATTGTGGAACACGATTACCTGGGCGGCGTGGCCGGACGCCACCGCAAGGGCGGCCGTGCCGCCCTCGAGCGCCGCTATGCGTTCTTCGAGCACCGCCTGCGTCGGGTTCATGATGCGGGTGTAGATGTTGCCGAAGGCCTTCAGCCCGAACAGCGAGGCGGCATGATCGGCGTCGTCGAAAACAAAGGAGGTCGTCTGGTAGATCGGCGTGGCGCGTGCGCCGGTGGCCGGATCGGGCTTGGCACCGGCATGGACGGCGAGCGTGTTGAAACCGGGCGTGCGGGTCACTGAAACCTCCCTCGAAAAAAACTTCTGAAATTCGCCGGCCATTCTTGGCCAAGCTCGACCACGAATGCAAAGAAGAAAATACCCTTCGGCGTGTCATCTTCGACCAGGCAGCAGGAAAATACGGCTCCTGCCGGAATAATTTTGCGCCTTCCCCTTGTCTATTTTTGCCGCACGCCGAAACTCTGGAATCCCGACCGCATCAGCGGCTTCTTCGACGACAGCACACCGGAATTGACCCCGGTCCAGCCGATCTCGCCGGACAGCTTGCCATATTCGATCTTGGGGCAGCGGTTCATCACCACCTTGACGCCGGCGGCTTCGGCGCGTGCGGCGGCTTCGTCGTGGCGCACGCCGAGTTGCATCCAGATCACTTTCGGCAGGGGATCGAGCTTCAGCACCTGGTCGACAACGCCGGCCACCGCCGCCGAGGCGCGAAAGATGTCGACCATGTCGATGGGCTGGGCAATCTCGGCAAGGCTGCCATAGACCGTACGGCCGAGTATCTCCTTGCCAGCATGGCCCGGATTGATGGGGAACACCTCAAACCCCTTGGCCAGCAGGTATTTCAACACGAAATAGCTTGGACGAACGTCGTTGGCGGACGCGCCGACCATGGCGATGGTCTTCACCGAATTGAGGATGCCGGCGATGTAGGCGTTGTCATAGCTATCGTGATTCATGGCTCGTCCTCATACAACGCCTCGGCGAGAAAGCCATCAGGATCACTGCTGAAATCGCGCATCATGCGGAAGTGGTCCGTATCACGAAAATCGGTCGAATCTAGCCCGAACCGGCTGATGCGGAACAGCCGCGCGCCTGGACAGGCCATCAGCAGCGGCGAATGCGTCGCCATGATCACTTGCGCAGTGCCCGACCGATCCATGCGCCGCAGCATCTTGAGAAGTTCGATCTGGCGCGATGGAGACAGCGCACTTTCGGGCTCGTCGAGGATGTAGATGCCTTGCCTGCGGCAACGTTCCTCGAAGAAGCGGATGAACCCTTCGCCATGCGACCAGGACAGAAAGTCGGGCGGAGGTGGCTTGAACGGATCTTCCAGGGCCACCTGGTCAAGATAGCGAGCCACCGAGTAGAAGGATTCGGCGCGAAAGAACCAGCCGGCGGTGACTTTTGGCAACCAATGGCCACGGAAGGTATCTGCCAGCGCGGCACCACTCCTGTCGATGGCGCCGGAATGGTCGACAGGCCGGTAGCCCTTGCCGCCTCCGGCTTCGTCGTAACCGGCGAGCGCGCCGATCGCCTCGAGCAATGTCGATTTGCCGGTGCCGTTCTCACCGACGATGATGGTAATTGGTGTGGTGAATTCGAGTTCGAAGGCGTGACCGCGAAACAGCGGCAGGTTCCACGGGTATTTTTCCCAATCGGTCACCCGCTCGGAATCGAGCAGAATGCGCTTGAGATAGGGCGCCTTGAGCCGCGTCAACTGCCTGCGGTGAGCCATCAATCGGGCAGCGAGATCGTACCGTCTTCCGCGATCGGAAAGGCCGGGTTGTGCGCCACTTCCCAGACATGTCCGTCGGCATCGGCGAAATAGCCGTACCAGCCGCCCCAGAAGGCACGGCCTGCCGGCTTGACGATGCGGCCGCCGGCCTCTTCAGCCATCGCTAGCACCGCGTCGACTTCGGCATCGGAGCGGGTGTTGTAGGCGAGATAGACGGCGGAAGGCGCCTTGGCGAAGGTGATGCCGGAATCCTCCTCGGCGCTGACGCGCGGGAACAGGCCGAGTATAACACCACCCATCTGGAAGAAGGCGACGCCATCGGTGATGCCGGCATGACGCTTCAGGCCCATCGTCTCGTAGAAGCGCACCGCACGATCGAGATCATCGGTGGCGATGGTGATGATGGAGATGCGCGGCTCCATGACTTTCGTCCTTATTCGTCGGTCCATTCCGGCTTGCGTTTGCCGATGAAGGCGCCGATGCCCTCCTGGGCGTCACGCGCCAGCATGTTCTCGACCATGACCCGGCCGGTATAGCCATAGGCATCCGCCAGCCCCATCTCGGCCTGCGCATAAAACGCTTCCTTGCCGGTCTTCAGCACCGAAGATGATTTTGAAGCAATGGTTTGGGCGTATTTGTTGACAATCTGATTCAGGTACTCGCGCGGCACGACGCGGTTGACCAGGCCGAACTCCTTGGCGGTCGCGGCATCGATGGTTTCGCCAGTCAGGAGCATTTCCATGGCGTGCTTGCGCGAGACGTTGCGAGACAACGCCACCATCGGCGTCGAGCAGAACAGGCCGATGTTGACGCCCGGCGTGCAGAAGGTCGCCTCATGCGAGGCGATGGCGAGGTCGCAACTGGCGACAAGCTGCAGGCCGGCGGCGGTGGCAAGGCCATCCACTTCGGCGATCACCGGCTTGGGGTGGCGCACGATCGCCTGCATCAGCGTAGCGCAGGCGGCAAACGTCTCTTCGAAGAAGGCCTTGCCGCGATCGGCGTCGGCGCGGCGCGCTGTCATCTCCTTGAGATCGTGGCCGGCGCAGAATACCTTTCCGGCCGCCGACAACACTATGACGCGAACGGCCTTGTCGGCCCTGGCACGGTCCAGTTCCTCCGTCAGCGCCGTCATCACCGCCAGGGAAAGCGCGTTCGCGGGGGGATTGGCAAGCGTCAG
The DNA here is from genome assembly GCF_006442955.1 of Mesorhizobium sp. B1-1-1. NCBI lineage: Bacteria > Pseudomonadati > Pseudomonadota > Alphaproteobacteria > Hyphomicrobiales > Phyllobacteriaceae > Mesorhizobium > Mesorhizobium sp. B1-1-1. Next base: position 477,098 of record NZ_VFWW01000001.1, on the reverse strand, counting down.
GCGCAGCACGCCCTTGTCGCGCCTAGCCGCAACCGGCCCTTCAACTGCGACAGGCTTGATGGCAAGGATTTCGGCCATGGCTAAGGTCTCCGCGATTCCATTCCGCTGGCAGCGTATCTAATATCGGCTGGGGTTTCATCAACACCGTATCGCTTGCGCCAGTAGGATGAAGGTGTTGCCAGAAACGCGCCGCTTCGCCCATACAGGCTTGGCGCAGAATGAGGACCGAGATGCCCGCCCAGACCAAGCTCGAGCCGGTGCTGACAGCAGCCCAGGTCAATGCGCTGATGGGGACCGTGTTTCCGCAGCTCAACGAAAAGGGCCCGGCCTTTGAGGCAACCGACGTGTTCCCCGGCGGCTGCACCGTGCGGCTCAATGCCGGCGAACGGCATTTGCGTCCCGGCGGTACGGTGTCCGGCCCTGCCTTGTTCACGCTGGCCGACATTGGCGGGTATGTCTGCGTGCTCAGCCATGCCGGGCCGGATGCGCTCTCGGTCACCACCAATCTCAACATCAATTTCGTCCGCAAGGCCGAGGCAGGACCGATCGATGGCCATTGCCGCATCCTGAAGCTCGGAAAGAACCTGATGGTCTTCGACATCGACATCGTCGCTGGCCCGGACGGGCAGACAGTGGCGCACGCCACTGGAACCTATTCGATCCCGCCGAAACGCTGACACGGAGAAGGCCGATCCGGCATCCTGGCCGGAACTCCCGATCGACACGTCCGTTTTGCGGCATGCCCGATCTGACCACATACCTTGCCTTTCTCGGCGCCGTGCTTGCCTACCAGCTTTCCGGCGTCGGGCCCGATATGATGCTTGTGATCAGTCGCGGCGTCGGACAGGGCTGGCGTCACGCGCTGGCGGCCGCGACAGGCTGCGTATCGGCCGGCGTCGTGCAAATTCCATTACTTGCGATGGGACTTGCCACGCTGATCACATCCTCGCCGCCTCTTTACAGCTTTCTCCAAATCGTCGGCGCCATCTATCTGATCGCCATCGGGGTCAAGTTCCTGTTGGCGCGCCGGCAGGATGAAAGTCGAACCTTTGCCTTTGCCAACACCGGTGGCACTGCAGCCGCTTTCCGGCAGGGCATGATCTGCAATCTCACCAATCCGACGACGCTTGCCTTCATGTTAGCGGTGCTGCCGCAATTCGTTCACCCTTGGGCCGGTCCAGCGGCGTTGCAGTTCGTCATTCTCGGCACGACTATGAAGATGATGGGAATGGTTGTCCTCGGCGCCATCGCGCTGACCTCCGGCGCGGTCGGCGGCTGGCTGTCGCGCCGAAGCAGCTTCGTCGTGTGGCAGGGAAGGCTAGCCGGAGCCATTATGGTCGGCGTTGGCATCAGACTCCTGCTTGCAGTGACGAGTGGCCGGCGGTGAGCGAAATACCAGCCGTTTTGGCGGTAGGCCGTGTTGTAAAATAATACCACATAGTTTAGCCATTGAAATTTAACGGTTTTTCGTTTTCGTTGACTCCCGATGATGCTTGACGAGGGCTACCCTTCTCCCCTATAAGCCCTCACGAAGCAGCGGCCCGCAAAGGCCGCCGTTTTGTTATTGGCGGCGGGCAAGCGCTTTTCGCCAATCCAAGCAACAAGAAACGCCTTCCTTATCGTTTGTGGATTGGGGAAGGTCCGAACCGAAAGCAGAAAACATGACAACCTTTTCGCAGAAGCCTGCGGATGTGGTGAAAAAGTGGATCCTGATCGACGCCGAAGGTCTCGTCGTCGGCCGTCTCGCCACCGTTATCGCCAATCATCTTCGCGGCAAGCACAAGCCGACCTTCACCCCGCATGTCGACGACGGCGACAATGTCATCGTCATCAATGCCGACAAGGTGGTGTTCACCGGCAAGAAGTTCACCGACAAGGTCTATTACTGGCACACCGGGCACCCCGGCGGCATCAAGGAGCGCACCGCGCGCCAACTGCTTGAAGGCCGTTTCCCCGAGCGTGTCGTCGAGAAGGCCGTCGAGCGCATGGTGCCGCGTGGCCCGCTCGGCCGTCGCCAGATGAAGAACCTGCGCGTCTATGCAGGTGCCGAGCATCCGCATGTCGCCCAGCAGCCAGAAGTGCTCGACGTGGCCAAGCTGAATTCCAAGAACAAGAAGGTCGCATAAGATGGCTGAGCTTTCCTCGCTCGCAGAACTGGGCGCCGCTACCGGCAACACCAATACGCAGGCCGCGGCACCCGTCCATGTCCAGAAGCTCGACAAGTCGGGCCGCGCCTATGCCACCGGCAAGCGCAAGAACGCCATCGCGCGTGTTTGGGTGAAGCCAGGTTCGGGCAAGATCGTCGTCAATGACAAGGAATTCGCGACCTATTTCGCGCGTCCGGTCCTACAGATGATCCTCAACCAGCCGATCATCGCCGCCAACCGCTCGGGCCAGTACGACATCGTCGCCACGGTCATCGGCGGCGGCCTTTCGGGCCAGGCCGGCGCTGTGCGTCACGGCATCTCCAAGGCGCTGACCTATTACGAGCCGGCGCTGCGTGCCGTGCTCAAAAAGGGCGGCTTCCTGACCCGCGACAGCCGCGTCGTCGAGCGCAAGAAGTACGGCAAGGCGAAGGCCCGTCGTTCGTTCCAGTTCTCGAAGCGCTAAGCGCATCGCAGCTTCACAACCGAAAGGCCGCCTCCGGGCGGCCTTTTTGCGTTGCGCATCACTATTGAGCGGAATGGTCGGCGTCGCGGATGAACAGGAACGCGCAAAGTGCCGAGCCGGCCACCGCGAGCGCCGAGGCCAGGAATGCCAGTTGCATGCCCTCGATCGTGCCCAGCGCCAAGGCGGATCCGAACAGCGCCACCCCGATCGCGCCACCCGACTGGCGCACGGTGTTGAGCACGCCCGATGCCGTTCCCGACATCTCCGCCGGCACGGAAGACAACAGCGCGGTGGTCATGGCCGGTACGGCAAGACCAATGCCGACCGGCAGGAACAGCAGGCGCCACAGCAGCGACAGGTAGGACGTATCGGCCTGGATCAGCGCCATCAGTCCGAAACCGGCTGCCCCGACGAACAGGCCAATCGCCATGGGCGATCGTGGGCCATGATTTGCGGCAATGCGCCCGGCGGCAATGTTCGACAGGGTGACTGCCGCCATGAACGGCAGGAAGGCCAGCCCTGTCATTTCGGGAGAAAAATGCCTTTCCTGCTGGAAATACAGGCTGAGCATGAAGATCGTGCCATAGAGCGTCAGGTTGACGGCCAGTCCCACGAGGCTAGTCACAGCCGGCACGCGGCTGGCAAAGAGACCGAGCGGAAACATCGGCGCCCTCGTCCGGCTCTCGACCAGCAGGAACAGGCTTGCGGCCACCGCCGCCAATACCAGTCCGCCGATGACCGGCATTGAGGTCCAGCCCGATGAACCGGTTTCGATAAAGGCGCCGGTCAGCGAAAACAGCGCCAGCACGACAAGTCCCTGCCCCACCCAGTCGATCGGCGGCCGCTCGGCCTTGAGCGGCGTTTCCTGCAGAAACCGATAAGCCATCCAGATGGCGAGAGCGCCAATGGGCAGGTTGACCAGAAAGATGCTGGCCCAGCCAAGCGACGCGACCATGAAGCCGCCGAGCACCGGCCCTGCCGACAGCGCGATGCCGCCCGCCGCCGTCCACAGCCCAACGGCGCGTGCCCGGCGCGCCTTGTCGGATGCGTAGGCGCGATTGAGGAGTGCCAGCGAACACGGCATCAGCAAGGCGGCACCCGCGCCTTGTGCAGCGCGCGCCGCAATTAGCAACCAGGCACTCTGAGCCAAGCCGCAAGCCAGCGAAGCAATGCTGAACAGCGCCATGCCGCCAACGAAAACGCGGCGAGCGCCGACCCTGTCGCCGAGGGCGCCGCCGGCGAGCAGCAGCGAGGCGAAGGCAAGCGTGTAGGCGTCGACGACCCATTGCAGGCCGCCGACCCCCATCGACAGCCCAGTACCGATCCTGTTCAGCGCGACGTTGACGATGGAGACATCGAGCTGCACGACCACGAAGCCGAGGCTGGTCGCAGCAACGGTGGCGGCATAGGCGGCAGGGCGCTTGATAACGATGGTATCGGGCATGCCCATGGATAACGGGTTTCCCCTGACACCGTTGCGTCAGCAGGCGCCGGCCTGCGACACCAGGCCGGAACTTCAGCCGCGGCAAATCAATTGATGCTGGCGGTCGCGGCAGGTTCGACGCGTTCGCCCGTCCCCGCATAGGGCACGCGAAACCCATTTGCCGCCAGCCAGCCTATCGCCGCCTTCGGCTCATCGGTCTGGATGATGGTGGCGCCGCGATCGGCCCAGAAGCCCCAGGCTTCACGCGGCAGGCTGGCCTGAACCGCCAGTTCATCGCCCCGGCCGCCGGCAAGGAAGCCGCCCGGCTTGTTGACGATGGCGTAGGTGTCGGCCCAGATGTGCCAGTCGCCCCTCACCGCGGCCGCGCGCATGCGCGTGCTGAACAGTGGCCCGCCATTCTCGGTCAACGTCTCCCCGCCGGCGCGCCAGTTGATCAGCTCGATCGCGCGCGGCGCAAAAGCATGGTCGACCGTCGCGGCGAAACCGGCGTCATGCACTGCGTCGTCGGCGATGATCGGCATGAAGTGAACGCCGCCGCCGACCGCTTCCATGGCAGCCTTCACCGTAGCGATCCTGGTCTGGTTCCACAGGTTTTCCTTGACGATGACCTGGTCGGCCATGCCGAGATCTCGCGCCACCGCGACCATACCCGACAGGTCCCCAACCTCGAGCTTGTTGTCGAGATTGATGAGGATCTGGTCCCGGGTCGCCAGCAGCATCTCGCGCAGCGTCGAGACTGTCTCGTCGGTTACGGCGCCCGTGCCTTCGATCACCAGCCGGCAACTCTTCAGTTCGGCCAGCGTGTACTTAACCACCTCACCCTTGCAGGTCGTGGTGCGATCAAGCCAGCTGTCATGCATGACGACAAACTCGCCGTCCTTCGAGCGCCGGATGTCGACCTCGACGATCTCGGCGCCGATCGCGATCGAGCCTTCGACGGCGGCGAGCGAATTTTCCGCATAGAGCGTCTTGCCGGCCTGCATGCTGCCGGCGCGATGCGCGGCCACCATGACGTGGTCGCGCCATCGGTTGGCATGTTCGAAGCGGTCGAGGATCTGCCTCGCACGGGTTTCGCCCGCCATTGACTGGCTGGCGGAAGCCGCCAGCGTGACGGAAAACAGAAGGCTCGGCCAGAAGGTCCGCATCGAGAATCGCTCCATTCCGGATCGAACCGGGAATAGGCGATGCCCGTGACGTCTAGGTGAACGAAGCCGGCTAGCGGTTGCCAGCGATATGTCGCCTCAGATGCGTTTCGACAGTCGGCGGAACCAGGCCATCGCAGGCATCTCGACGAAACGCCAGGTAATCCAGGAGACACCTATCGTGGCAAGGAGCATGACGAGGATCGCAACGTCCCCCGCCCAGCCGGCGCCGAAGCCGGTCGCCGGCTCTCCGCGCAAGACGATGTCGCCGACAAGACCGAGGCCGAGCTTGCGCTCGACCAGGCCGGCGACGTTAATCATGCGCGCCTGGACGAAGATGTGGACCATGTAGATCGAGTAGGACAGCGCGCCGAGCGTCAGCATGAAAGGGGTTCTCAGGAAGACACTGATCCAGCCGCCCTCATGGGCAAAGAGGAACAGCGCCAGCGCGAACACCAGCGGTGCTGCGATCCCGGCATCATTGTCGCCCGCCAGTGCGACGAAAAGCACAATGACAGCCGCCATGACGATTTCTGCAAGGGTCCAGCTCAGCAGCGGGCCGGTCCGGGCAAGCGCCTGTCGCGCGCCTGCAATGGAATCATGCTGGAACCAGGCAAGCAAGGCGCCGAGTGAGAAGCCGTACAGGCAGCGTATGAAGCCGAAATCGAAGGACACATCCATATGGTGGGTCGAGAAGCCAAGCAGGAACAGCGGCGCGGTGATGGCGGCGGCGACGAACCACACCCAGGCGCGTGCGCCTGCGGTGAAGACCACTCCCGCGAACAACAGATAGGCGAAGAACTCCGCCGAAATGCTCCAGCTTGGCGCATTCCAGGTCAATTGGTCCTCGAAGCCGACCCCCTGGAGCAGCAGCAGGTTGGCAAGCAGGCTCTCGAAGCTGAAACCGCCGGTGAAGGGAGCGGCACCGGCGCCATGCACCCGCGGCAGCATCAGCCGCAGCAGCTCGAAGCCGGCAAAGGCGGCGAGCATGAGAAGGTGCAGCGGATAGATGCGGCCGAAGCGCACCAGCGCAAAGCGTGCGACCTCCCGCGGCTGGTTCAGCCGCCAGCCATAGGAGCTGGCGATGACGAAACCGGAGAGAACGAAGAAGAAGTCGACAAACAGATAGGACGAACCGACAAAGGCGCTTTGCGAGATCGTCGAAGCGGTCGGGAAGTGGAACAGCGCCACCAGCAGGGCGCAGATGCCGCGCCACGAATCGAGAACCAGGAACCGCTCACCCGCCACCGTGCCGGACTGGATCGACGCCGCGCCATGGGGAGAATCAAGAAACGCGGTCTGCGTCATGATGATACAATCCTGTCTCGCGGCGGCACCGCGCCCGCGCCGTTTCGTTTCCCCAAGCTGTGACTGGCATGTTGCGTGCCGGTTCTGTAGTTGTTGCACCCCGATGAAAACCAAGGATCCGTAATGGCGAACAAGAACATCGACCATGCCTTCACAGCCCGCTCAAAGACGGGCGCTTCGCTGGAGCCGACCTATGCCGGCGCGCTGTCGTTCATGCGACGCAGATACACGAAGGATGTGAAAGGCGCGGACGCTGTGGTTTGGGGCATCCCTTTCGATGCCGCCGTCACCAATCGGCCCGGCGCGCGTTTCGGGCCGCAGGCGATCCGCCGCGCCTCGGCAATCCTCGACAACGATCCGCAATATCCCTTTTCGCGCGATCTGTTCGAGCACCTCGCGGTGGTCGACTATGGCGATTGTCTGCTTGATACCGGCAACCACCAGAAGACGCCGGGGACGATCGAACGCGAGGCGACCAAGATCCTGAAGACAGGTGCTTTCCTGCTGTCGCTGGGCGGCGACCATTTCGTCACCTGGCCCCTGCTCAAGGCACATGCCGCAATCCATGGCCCGCTCGCTCTGGTGCAGTTCGATGCGCACCAGGATACCTGGGAGGATGACGGCAAACGCATCGACCACGGATCCTTCGTCGGCCGCGCGGTCAAGGAAGGCATTATCGATCCCGACCGCTCGATCCAGATCGGCATCCGCACCCACGCGCCCGACACGTTCGGCATCAAGATCCTCTACGGTCACGAGATCGAGGAGATGCGTGCATCCGACATCGCCTACGCCATCGTCGACAGGACGGGCGGCAAGAAGACCTATCTCACCTTTGATATCGACTGCCTTGATCCCGCCTATGCACCCGGCACTGGCACGCCGGTCGCCGGCGGGCCGTCCTCTGCAAAGATCCTGTCGACGCTGCGCCAGCTCAATCAGATCGATATTGTCGGGGCCGATGTCGTGGAGGTTGCGCCGGCCTACGATCACGCCGATATAACGGCGATTGCCGGCTCGATGATCGCCATGCAGTATCTCGGCCTGATGGCCGAGCGGAAAGCACGGCTCGAAGAGCTGAACAACGGCAGCCACAACGGTGCCGCGGTGAACCAAGGCAACGGCATATAGTTTTCGATATCAGGGAATTTGATCAGCCAATGAAACCGAAAATCTTCATCGACGGCGAGCACGGCACCACCGGTCTCCAGATCCGGGCGCTGCTTGCCGAGCGCGGCGACCTGGAGATCGTTTCAATTCCCGCCGAGCGCCGCAAGGAAACGGCGGCGCGAGCCGAATTCCTCAATGCCGCCGACGTTGCGATCCTGTGCCTGCCGGACGATGCGGCGAAGGAGAGCGTGTCGCTGATCTCCAACGAGACCACCAGGATCATCGATGCTTCGACCGCGCATCGCGTAGCGCAAGGCTGGGAATATGGCTTTGCCGAGATGGACAAGGAGCAGGCGAAGAAGATCGGGGCGGCGAAACGCGTCGCCAATCCCGGCTGCTGGCCGCAGGGACCGATCGCGACGCTGCGGCCGCTGGTCGCCGCCGGCCTGTTGCCTGCGGATTTCCCGGTCACCGTCAACGGCATCTCGGGTTATTCGGGCGGCGGCCGCCCGATGATCGAGGACTATGTCGCCAAGGGCGAGGACGCCTCTGAATTCCTGCCCTACGGGCTCACCCTTCAGCACAAGCACGTGCCGGAGCTCAGGGCCTATGCGAAACTGTCGCACGATCCGATCATGCAGCCAGCGGTGGGCAATTTCGCGCAAGGCATGATCACGGTGGTGCCGCTGCAGCTCGGTGGCCTCGACCATGTGCCGACCGGTGCGGAACTCCATGCAGCCATCGCCGACCATTTCGCCGCCATCAAGGGCGGCGTGGTCGAAGTGGCGCCCTATGCGCATCTGGAGCGCATTCCGGAGATCGATCCGGAAATCTACAATGGCACCAACCGCATGAAGCTCTACGTCTTTGCCAATGACAAGCGCGCGCAGGCCCTGCTGCTCGCCGTTTACGACAATCTCGGCAAAGGGGCATCGGGGGCTGCCGTACAGAACATGGACCTGATGCTCGGCCTCTGATGGCGGCACCGGCATTTCCGGACCGCTGGAAGATCAGCGCGCCCGAGCTCATCGCCGAGACCTTTTCGAGCCGCATCTGGAAGGTGCGGCGCGAGGATGGCTCGCCGGCGATCGTCAAGGCGCTGAAGCCATTCGATGACGTCGCAGACGAGTTGCGCGGCGAGCATTTCCTTGCCTGGCGGCGCGGCAAAGGCGCCGTGCGGCCGCTGGGCCGCGACGGGCACTCCATGCTGCTCGAATGCCGGGGAGACCATGCTGTCGCATGTTCTTGCCGAGCAGGGAGATTTGGCCGCCACGGAAATCGCGGCGGAGGTGATGGCAAAGCTGTTTTCGCCATCGGATCACCCCGCTCCGCCCGACCTGCAGCCGCTTCGGGAACGATTTTCCAGCCTGTTCAAGAAAGCGGAGGCCGACCGTGTCGTTGGCCGGAACAGCCTTTATGTCGAAGCGGCGGAAATCGCCGACCGGCTGCTGGGTGGTCCGCATGATGTCAGGCCGCTGCATGGCGACCTCCATCACGACAACATCATGCACGGAGCACGGGGCTGGCTGGCGATAGATCCGAAGGGCGTTCTCGGCGACCCGGGATACGATGCCGCGAACATGTTCTACAATCCTCTTGATCGCGACGACCTTTGTCTCGATCCCCCACGGATTGCCGGGATGGCTGAAGTCTTTGCGCGAACGCTGAGCCAGACGCCGGCGGCAATACTGGATCACGCCATCGCCTATGGCTGCCTGTCGGCTTCGTGGCACCATGAGGACGACAACGCGATCGAGGAGAACCGCGAACTGTCGGTCGCAGCAGCGATCCGAACCGTACGGCTCGGCTTCTGATCCGTGCCGCCTTGCGTCAGGCGGAATTCGACGGCGACAAGACGATGGCGCAGTCGAACGTTCTGGATGTGACCGGAGAGACTCAGCGTCCGAGGGCGATCTCGTGGGGCAAGGGATATGCGCCCTTGGTGCCGCGCCAATGCGCGGCGGCGAACCCCAGCACGATCAACGCGAATCCCTGGTGGATCAGCGCCATGTGCAGCGGCACATGCATCAACAGCGTGCCGATGCCGACGGAGGCCTGCACCAGCACCAGGGCAAACAACAGCGTCGCGCGACGAGCATGCGTTGAACCGGGCAGACGGCGACGCGTGGCGATCATGTGCCACAAGGCGACGACGAACACCGTATAGGCGCCGATCCTGTGCACGAACTGCACCGTCTTGGGGCTTTCGAAGAAATTGCGCCATGCCGGCTCCAGGATCAGCAGATCGCCGGGAATGATCTTTCCGTCCATCAGCGGCCAGGTGTTGTAGCTCAGGCCGGCGTGGAGCCCGGCGACCAGACCGCCGAGATAGATCTGGATCAGCGCCAGAAGCACTACGAGACCAGCCAGTTTCTGGGTCGAACGATCGGCCGCAGGTTCCGAATGCGGCGCCAAGCCGCGCGCGACGACCATGGTCGCCGTGAAGATCAGCGCGGCAAGCGTCAAATGGGTGGCGAGCCGGTACTGGCTGACCGAGACGCGGTCGACCAGACCGGAGGCAACCATCCACCAGCCGATGGCGCCCTGCAGACCGCCGAGAAGCAGGATGCCGACCAGCTTCGGCCCCAGTCCGCGCTCGATGCGGCGCGCCGCCCAGAAGAACAGCAGCGGCAAGGCGAAGACCAGGCCGACGCTGCGCGCCAGGAGACGATGCGCCCACTCCCACCAGAAGATCGACTTGAATGCCTCGATGCTCATGCCCTTGTTGAGCTCGGCATATTGCGGGATCTGCTGATAGCGCTGGAATTCCTCTTGCCATTCGGCGTCGTTGAGCGGCGGGATGACGCCGTGGATCGGCTGCCACTCGGTGATCGACAGGCCGGACTCGGTGAGCCTTGTGGCGCCGCCGACCAGCACCAGCGCGAACAGCACCAGAAGCACGACGTAGAGCCAGCCGCGCACCAGCGCGCGGTTGTGCAGATCGCGGTCACGCGCCTCGTAAGGCGCGGCAGTAATGGCGGCCATGGATTTATCCCGGCAGGTTGAAGTCGCGGATTGGTGGACCATCGCATTCCCGCATGCAAGACCGGGCGGCGCGGCACGCCGTCGCGCCGCGTCTGTCGGGTTGCACAGCTTCGCGTCAGGGCCTATGGCGAAGCCGACACATTGAGCTGGGCCGCACTTTACCCCGGCTCCAGGAGGCCAACCATGCCCGTGCGCCTGAAAAAGCTGATCGGAATGTTCCTGCTGGTGGCGCTTGTCATCATCTACGCGCTGGTCGCATCGATCTTCGCGGTCGCCCGGCTGTCCGAGGCGGGCCCGTGGACGCATTTCCTGTTCTTCCTGCTAAGCGGCCTGCTCTGGGTGCTGCCGGCCATGGGCATCATCAAATGGCTGATGCTGGAGCCTCGGCCCAAGCGCTGAACCGTTGCCGGCCGGCCTCAGATGGTGACCACCATCTTTCCGGCGTTGGCGAGCGGCGTCGTCACGCCAGACAGCATGGTGCGGATGTGGGCGAGGTTCTGATAACGGCCGTTGACCGAGATGCGCGGCAATGCGTGCAGGAAGCAGGCGTGTTCGGCGCGCAGCACGCCATGACGGGTGGTCACGGCCGAGGTGTAGCCGGCATCGCGGACAAGGCCCACTTCGCGGCAGCCGACGGCGCTGGCATAGCCGTAGGGATAGGCGAAATGGCGCGGCTCCTCGCCCAGCTCGGCTCGCAGGATGGACTTCACCCCGACGATTTCGTGCCGCGCGTCGGCTTCTGAAAGCCGCTTCAGATTGCTGTGGTTGATCGTATGAGCACCGATCGTTACGAGCGGATGCGCTGCGATCGCGCGGATCTCCGACCAGGTCATCAGCGTGTCTACGCGCGGCCGGCCGGCGTCGACGCCGTTCGCATGCGCCAGTTCGCGCAGCACGGCGCGCAGGTCCTCCTCGCGAACCTCGCTGGTGAGATAGGTGTGCAGCCGTGCGATGGCCTGGAGCTTTTTGGCCGGGCTGGTGCAGTCGATCGTCGTTTTCCCTTCGGACGTCGTCAGGGTCAGGCGATCGCCCGCGTTGACGAGATCCTCGACCACGTCCCACCACAGATCCGCAGTGCCGTTGATAAGCCCCGGAGCCACATAGATGGTGATCGGCGCGCCGTGCTTTTCCAGCACCGGCAAGGCTTCGGTCATGTTGTCGCGATAGGCGTCGTCGGCGGTGATGGCGGCGAACTGGCCGCCCTTGCCGCGCGCCGCGATACGCTCCACCGCCTCGTCCATCGAGACGAAGGCGTAGCCATCCGCCTTCAGGCCGGCGATCATGGCGTCGAGGAAGTCGGGCGCAATGTTGAGATGACGGTTGACGCTGTCGGGCTTTTCGGGCTTTGCCGTAACGCGGTGCAGCATGAGGATGGCGCCAATACCGCCGACCAGCGGTTTGGCCAGCGGTGCGAGGCCGGTATAGCGGGCGACGTTGAGCGCCAGCTTTCGGATTGCCTCCCCGCCGTCGATCATTCCTTCACCTTTTGCGCCTAGGCTGAACCAAGCACGGATACGCCTGAGCGCCCCCAAATCGGCAGCAATACGCCCTAAGGATTGAGGTATGGTTGACGCGGCCGCGTCATTTGACGGCAATCGCCTGGCGGCAATCGAAGCCCCGCCCAGTGTGCCGCCAATAGAGCCGGCTGGGCTGTCGGTTTCCACCGCTTCCGCCGATGGGCTCGCGGCCTATGCCGCGTTCTGCCGCTCCGCCGTGTTCGCGCCGGCGCAGAGCGCGGCTTGGATCCGCAACTGGGCCGCGCAGGTCGAGCCGGACCCGGTCGTGGCGATGCTGAATTGCGAAGGCAGACCGGTTTTCGCACTGGCGCTGGAGGTCGTCGGCCATGGGCCATTCCGTGTTGCCCGCTTCATGGGCGGCCGCCACGCCAATGGCAATTTCGTCGCCGCCGACCCGCAATGGCTTGCCAGGGCGGACAGTGCGGCTATTCGTTCGACCCTGGCGGCCATAGCCGAGGCTCGCCCCGACATCGATCTCGTCGCCTTCGAACGCCTGCTGCCCGACCTCGATGGCGTAGCCAACCCACTCGCCTCGTTCGATTATTTCGACAGCCCGAACCTGTCGCTCGCCGTCGACCTGGTCGGCGGTTTCGATGCACTGCTCTCTCGCGCAAACGGAAAGCGCAAACGCAAGAAGCACCGCTCGCAGACGCGCAAGTTCGAGGCCATCGGCAGCCATCGGCGCATCGAGGCGCGGACCGTGGACGAGGTCGGCCGGCTGCTCGACGGCTTTTTCGAGATGAAGGAATCCCGCTTCCGCAGGATGGGCATCGCCAACGTCTTCGGCGACAATCAAGTGCGCGCGTTCTTCCGTGCTCTGTTCACCGAGGCGCTTGCCGAGGATAAGCCCTCCTTCGTGCTGCACGGGCTCGAGGTCGCCGGCAAGCTTCGCGCCGTGACCGGATCGAGCCGCTCGGGCAAACGGCTGATCTGCGAGTTCGGCGCGATCGCCGAGGATGACCTCGCCCACACCAGCCCCGGCGACTTCCTGTTCTTCGACAATATCCAGGAAGCCTGCGAGGCGGGTTTCGACGTCTATGATTTCTCGGTCGGCGACGAGCCGTACAAGCGTTTATGGTGCGATATCGAAACGCAGCACTTCGAGGTGCTGGTTCCGCTGACGTCGAAAGGCCGCGCACTGGCGCTGGGGCTGCGGCAAAGCGCCAGGCTGAAAGCCGTCGTCAAGAACAGTCCGACGATCTGGAAGCTGACCAAGCTGCTGCGTCGCAAGGCCGCTGGCCAGGCGCCGGCGCCCGCCGAGGACGGTAGCTAACCCGCCCACCTTCCAACGTGATGACCACAAGCGCCGCTCATCGGACTCAAGCCGCCGAGCGCCTTCCCGGCACCGGGGTGCCCGGCGGTTCGTGGCCGAGCGGGGTCACCAGCGTCAACTCCGGATAGCCATTCTCGATCAGCTTGACGGCGGCCTGCGTCACCTCATCATCCGGCTCCAGCATGGAGAGGAACACCTCGGTCGCATCCCCACCCAGACGGCTGATGCCTTGGGCGTCGGCGGGACCGCATTCGACCACCACCAGGTCATAGGCGGTGGTCAGCGATTGCATGATGATCGGCAGCCGGTCGGCGGCGCGCATGGCGCGAACCGGATCGGCGGTGCCGACAGGAATGACATGGCAGTCGGAATAGAGGTCGGGGTGGATGACTTCGCTGAACTGCGCCTGCGACGCGAGCAGATTGGTGATGCCCGGGAACAGTCCGCTGTCGAGCATCGGTCGCGAGGCGGCGCCGGAAGCCGTGAGGTCGAGCAGCAGCACGCGCAGGCCGGCGTCGGAGGCCTCACGCGCCACCAGGATCGCGGACGCGGCCGCCTCGTCACCTTCGGGCGACACGAAGATGGCGCGCGCGGCGCCGCTTGCGATCAGCTTTTCCGCCGCTTTTTCAACGTCGATCTCGCCCAGCACCGAACGCGGCCTGGTTTTGGCGACCGGGACGGCCTCGGCAACAGGGACGGTTTCGGCGACCGGTGGGCCGGCGGCGGGTTCGACCTCCATGGCAGATTCCGCCGGCGAGGGCAGATCCGGTTCCATCATCATCTCCGGTTCCACCGCTTTCTCAGCGTGGTGCTCAGGCCCGGACTCTGGAATGATCGTCGTTTCCCTGGCCGCGACCGGCATCGCCACCTCGTCGATCGGCTCGAAGCGAGCGCCGCTGGCCGGGCGCATGGCGCGGCCGGAAAAGAGTTCGCGCAGCAGCGTGAACACTGACATGAGCAAAAGCGAGGCGGCAAAAGCAGCACCGACGATCGGCCCGATCTTGGGGAAGTAGGCCTCGGAAGGCACTACGGCCTTCGAGATGACACGCGCGTCGACCGGCACGTAATTGCGATCCTGGCGCGAAGCCGCCTCGCGGTAGTTGGTCAGGTAAAGTTCGAGCTGCTGGCGCTTGGCGGCAGCGTCACGCTGCAGCGCATCGAGACCGACCTGCTGTTCGCCTGCCTCCGCGGAAGCCGCCTTCAGCGTGTTGACGTCGGCGACGAGCTGGCTCTCACGTGACTTGGCGGCATCGGCCTGCATGGCCAGCCCCTTCATCACCTTCTGAGCTTCGCTGCGGATCTGCGCGTCGAGATCGGCCAGCTGTGATTTTGCCGCGCGAATGCGCGGATGATTGTCGAGCAGCGTCGTCGACAGGTCGGCGATGTTGGCGCGCAGTTCGACCTGCCGTTCGCGCAAGCGCTGGATCAGATCGGATGACAGCACCTCGGGCAGCGAATCCAGCGAGCCGCCATTCTGCAGCGCCTTGCGCACGCTGTCGGCGGTGCCTTCGGCGGCGGCGCGGTTGGCCCGCACCCGCGACAATTCGGTCGACAGTTCGGCCAGTTGCTGGGTGGCGAGCACAGAATTGTTGCCGCCCACCAGAAGGTCCGACTGGGCGCGATAGGCGGCGACCTTGGCCTCGGCATCCCTGACCTGCTTCTGCAGATCGGCGATCTCGGGAGCCAGGAAGTCCGCCGCCGCGGTGTTGGATTCGAGCTTGGCCGCGCCCTGCCCGGCAATGTAGGCGGCGGCAATGGCATCGGGGATAGCAGCCGCGAGCTTGGGATCTTCCGAGGAGAACTCGATGGCGATGATACGCGTCTTTTCGACGCCATAGACGTTGAGCTTCTCGCGCATCTTCTTCAGGACGCGTTCGTCGACCGGAATATCCATGGGATCGTTCTTCAACCCCACCAGGATCAGCAGGCGGTTGAGAGGCGACATATCGACAGTTTCGTCGAATTCGTGCAATCGCGACAGATCAAGCTTCTGCGCTACCTGCTTGAGGATTTCGTTGGACGAAATGATCTGGACCTGGGTGGCGACGCCTTGCTCATCGAGGATAGGCTTGTCGCTGTCATTGCTGCC
The DNA here is from genome assembly GCF_006442955.1 of Mesorhizobium sp. B1-1-1. Lineage (NCBI taxonomy): Bacteria > Pseudomonadati > Pseudomonadota > Alphaproteobacteria > Hyphomicrobiales > Phyllobacteriaceae > Mesorhizobium > Mesorhizobium sp. B1-1-1. The sequence goes on along the minus strand of NZ_VFWW01000001.1, from coordinate 461,620 downwards.
GGCCGGGCGCGTGTAGACGGATTCACGCGTATCGATCTGAACCTGCGTCTGGGCCTTGTAGTGCTTGGTTGCCAGCGAAGCGAGCGCAAACGCCAACCCGGTAACCACCAGGGAGACGACCAATATTCGCAGCCAGTTCCTCGCCAGGCTGGCGAAGAGCTGCCTGAGATCGACGTCAACGTCTGCGGCCGTGGACTGAACGGACATGCATCCTACTCCGATACGGATCGCATGCACCGTAAACAACTATGGTAACTCAGCCGTTAAGATCACAGGAAGCTTCCGTCAGGACTTACTGGCAGGCGCCAAGCAAAACCGTCAAAGTTATAAAACTCCTGCCGATCGATGCCGTATCGATCGCGCCCTTTACCGGCCATTAACCCTAACAGGACGATAACGAACGCGCTCTCAGATGTTTGCTGCGACGCCGCAGCGGCCAGTCGAAGGTATGTGTCCTGTCATGAAAAGCACTGCTTCCCTCTTTCGCGCGCTGCTTGCCGTGTCGATGCTTGCCGGCTGCTCCAGCTACCGGCCGACGCCGGCCGCCTTCCACGAGGTGCTCGATCAACCCTATCGCCTGGGCGCCGGCGACCGCGTCCGCGTCACGGTGTTCGAGCAGGACGGGCTGACCAACACCTATAGTGTCGACCAGTCCGGATATCTCTCCTTCCCGCTGGTCGGTGCCGTGCCGGCCCGTGGCCACACCGCCCAGCAGATGGAAAAGGAAATCGCCGACAAATTGCGCCAAGGCTATCTGCGCGATCCTGACGTTACCGTCGAGATCGACCGCTACAGGCCTATCTTCGTCATGGGCGAAGTGGGCGCCGCCGGCCAGTATTCCTATGTGCCCGGCCTCACCGTTCAGAAAGCCGTCGCCATTGCCGGCGGCTTCACGCCGCGCGCCAACCAGGAAAGCGTCGACATCACCCGAGATATCAACGGCAAGGTGATGACCGGCCGGGTTGTCACGTCGGACCCGCTGCTGCCCGGAGATACTGTCTATGTGCGTGAACGTCTGTTCTGACGAACACACGTGGCGGACAAACTCAGGATCGTCCATTGTTTTCGTTCACCTGTCGGCGGGATCTTTCGGCATGTGCGGGACCTCGCGGAAGCTCAGGTCGCCGCCGGCCATTCGGTCGGCATCGTGTGCGATTCGACCACAGGCGGGGAGTACGAGGAGCGCCTGTTCGAGCGGATGAAGGCCATGCTGGCGCTCGGCATCCATCGCACGCCGATGCAGCGCCATGTCGGACTGGGCGATCTCGCCTCGGCCTGGCGCACCTACGGAATCATCAAGGAATTGCGGCCGGACGTGCTGCACGGGCACGGCGCCAAGGGTGGCGCCTATGCCCGTCTGTTCGGCTCACTGTTGCGGGTATCAAGGTCTCGCGTAGCCCGCCTTTATTCGCCGCATGGCGGTTCTCTCCACTATGACGAGAGCACGTTCACGGGAAAGCTGTTCTTCGCGCTCGAGCGATCCATGGCTCACTTCACCGACTGTCTGCTGTTCGTCTCGGACTATGAGCGACGCACCTATCGCAGGAAGGTCGGCGAGGCGCCCATTCCGAACGCGCTGGTCTACAATGGCCTGCGCGCGGCTGAGTTCGACCCCGTTCCGGAGAAGCCCGGAATGGTGGACCTGCTCTACATCGGCATGATGCGTGACCTCAAGGGGCCCGACATCTTCATCGACGCGCTGGCCCTTGCGGGGACACGGCTCGGACGCCCGCTGGGCGCGGTCATGGTGGGCGACGGCGACAACCTGCCTCGGTACCGCGCGCAAGTGAGGCGGCTCGGGCTTGACGGCAATGTGCGTTTCCTGCCGCCGATGCCGGCCAGGGATGCCTTTGCGCTGGCCGCGCTGGTCGTCGTTCCTTCGCGCGCCGAAGCATTGCCGTATGTCGTGCTGGAGACGCTGGCGGCGGGAAAACCGATGATCGCCACGGCCGTTGGCGGCATACCGGAGATCTTCGGCGCCGATTCCCCTGCCCTGATCAGACCTGATCCGTTGCAGCTTTCCGACAAGATGGCCGAAGCGCTGGCCGATCCCGCCGCCTATCGAAAACTGATGCCCGATCGCGCCGATCTGGAGGCACGCTTCGGAGCCGATGTCATGGCCGCCGAGATCGAGAAAGCGTATTTCGCGGCGCTGGCCAAATAAACCACAAGCCCAAGCCCTTCCAAAGCCACGCGTTGTTTCAAGGGTTTCTTAGCTCTCTTTTGCTATTGCCTGGGGGAAGCTTGCGGAAATCCCATGAACGAGATCGATCCCGTGCACCGCTTTTCGGCAGAGGCTGTGCGCAAACTCGACACCCCGACCGATGGCGGCATGCCGGGCGGCATGAATGATGTCGCCCGTCAGGTCGCCTCGCAATACCGGCGCGATACGATGTCGCCGATCATGGTCAGCGGCGTCCTGCGGATGGTCGAGTTCGCAGTGCTGTTCCTTTCCGGCCTCGGCGTCTATTTCTACTTTGTCGGCTTCTTCAACTATTTCGCCTGGCAATATCCGCTGACGATCGCCGCCGCGTCGTTCCTTGCAGTGGTGCTGCTCGACGTCACCGATTGCTACCAGATCGTCTCGCTCATGCGGCCGATCGCCAATTTTGGACGTTTGCTGCTGGTCTGGGCCGGCACGTTCGCCCTCATGGCGCTGACGGCATTCGTGATGAAGATATCTGAAAACTATTCACGATTGCTGTTCGGCACCTGGTTCGCCGTCGGTTTCATTCTCATCTTCGGCCTGCGGCTGGTGATGTCGAAGCTGATCCGGCGCTGGGCACGCGACGGCCACATGGAGCGGCGCGCCGTCATCGTCGGCGGCGGCAAGGCAGCGGAGGTCCTGATCCGCTCGGTCGAGAGGCAGCCCTACAACGACATCCGCATTTGCGGCATTTTCGACGATCGCAGCGACAAACGCTCGCCGCCTATCGTCGCCGGCTATCCCAAGCTCGGCACAATCTCGGAGCTGATCGAATTCGCCCGCATCGCCCGCATCGACATGCTGATCGTGTCGCTGCCGCTGACCGCCGAATCGCGCGTGCTGCAATTGCTGAAGAAGCTGTGGGTGCTGCCGGTCGATATCCGGCTGTCGGCGCATTCGAACGCCCTGCAGTTTCGTCCACGCGCCTACTCCTACATCGGCTCCGTGCCGATGCTCGACATCTTCGATAAGCCGATCAACGACTGGGATTCGGTGGCCAAGCGCGCCTTCGACATCGTTTTCAGCCTGATCGGCATCGTCGTGTTCTCACCGGTGATGCTGGCGACCGCTATCGCCATCAAGCTCGACAGCAAGGGACCGGTGCTGTTTCGCCAGAAGCGGCATGGTTTCAACAATGAGGTGATCGAAGTCTACAAATTCCGCTCGATGTATGCCGACCGGTCGGACCCGACCGCCAGACAGACGGTCACCAAGAACGACCCGCGCGTCACCCGCGTCGGCCGCTTCATCCGCAAGACCTCGATCGACGAGCTGCCGCAGTTCTTCAATTCGCTCTTGGGTTCGCTGTCGCTGGTCGGCCCGCGGCCGCACGCGATTGCCGCGCAGTCGCACAACCTGCTCTACAACGAAGTGGTCGACGGCTATTTCGCGCGCCACAAGGTCAAGCCCGGCGTCACCGGCTGGGCGCAGATCAATGGCTGGCGCGGCGAGATGGACACCAACGAGAAGATCCGCATGCGGACGGAATACGACCTCTATTATATCGAGAACTGGTCGATGCTGTTCGACCTGCGGATCCTGTTCCTGACGCCGATCCGGCTGCTCAACACGGAAAACGCCTATTGAGCGCGGTTACCCATGACCTGCCGCGCGCGGCGGTCAATGCCAAGCTGATCGCGCTGATTTCCTCGGGCGCGGTCGGGCTCGGCATCCTGCTTTCCGGCTTCGTTATCAGCGAGCCGGCTCCTTACGAAATCTACATGGCCGGCCTGATCGCCATTTGGGCGCTTTTCGGTTTGAGGATTTCGCGCGCGGCCGCGCCGCTGCTGGTGCTTCTGGTGACGATGAATATCGGCGGCATGATCGCCATGACGCAGATGTCGGACCTCGCCAACACGCCGCTCTACCTTGCAGTGTCGCTGTTTCTCGCCTTCAGCGCGGTCTTCTTCGCATCGGTCACCGCCACGCAGCCGAGCCTCTACCGGCTGATCTTCATTGCCTATGTCGTATCCGCGGTGATGACTTCGCTGCTCGGCATAGCAGGGTATTTCCATGCCTTCCCGGGCGCGGAGATGTTCACCAAATACGACCGCGCCGCAGGCGCCTTCCAGGACCCGAACGTGTTCGGGCCGTTCCTGGTTCTGCCCGGCATCTATCTGCTCTATCTGCTGCTGACCGGGCCGGTCTCGCGCATGCCGCTGCTGGCGGTGCCGCTGCTCGTCATCACATCAGGCATCTTCTTCTCCTTCTCGCGCGGCGCCTGGGGCATGTTTGCCGTCTCTGCCGTTCTGCTTACCGGCTGCCTGTTCCTGCAGAGCAACAGCGGCATGTTCCGGCTGCGCGTGGTGGTGATGACCATCGCGGCATTGTCGCTGCTGACGATCGCCATGATCGTCATCCTGCAGCTGCCCGGCGTGGCGGAAATGTTCTCCAACCGTGCCCATCTCGAACAGAGCTACGACACCGCCCGCCTCGGCCGCTTCGCCCGCTATGCAATCGGCTTCCAAATGGCGATGGAGCACCCGTTCGGCATCGGGCCTCTGGTGTTCGGCACCATCTTCGGCGAGGACACCCACGACATCTGGCTGAAGATGCTGATGGATTATGGCTGGCTCGGCTTCGTATCGTTCCTGACGCTTGTCCTCTGGACGATATGTGCCGGATTCCGCATCCTGCTGCGCGACCGGCCATGGCAGCCCTATCTCCTGTGCGCCTATGTCGCCTTCATCGGCAATGTCGGGCTCGGCACCTTCATCGACATCGACCATTGGCGCCACGTCTATCTGCTGCTCGGATTGGTCTGGGGCGCGATCGCGCTGGAACACCGTCATCAGCGGCAATTACGGCTGGCGATGCCGAAAGCTTCACCTGACCGCGGAGCGCTATCGGCTCGATAGTCGCCGCCGCCGACAGGCAGCGCGCGCTGCCGCTGTCGCACGATCATGGCCGGCGAAATTCGACGCGATGACAGGCCCGATTATCGTTTTGCGGCATCGCTGTCGGCCGCGGCGCGAGACAAGAACATCTGCGTCGTCTCGGCGAGATGGCTCTTGAGCCAATCCGCCATCGCCTCCTCTTCGCGCAGATTCTGTTCACACACACGCGCCACCTCGGCCTCCCCTTCGGCGTTGGCCGCGGCGATGAGCATCGTGTAGGAGGCAATCTCCATATGCTCGAAAGTATAGCTGGCAAGCGAACCCTTCATTACCTCGTCGCCGGCGAACACGCCGCTGATCGACTGGGCCATGGCGGTGAGCTTGCCACCTGCGTCTTTCATCGCGGAGGATCCCTCTCCGATCCGGTCAAGGCAGGTTCTCAGCCGTGAGGCCTGCTGTCGCGTCTCGTCGAGATGCTGACGGATCCGGTCACCGAACTCCGGATAGCTTTCGAGGCGTGACAGTTGCCCGGAGAGCATCGTCTCGGCCTGCTCCTCCATGGCGTGAGCGTCTCTCAGCCACTGTATCAACCAGTCGCGCGATTGTGTCATGAAGCTCTCCCTTTGGGTTGCTCGCCCAAACCGCGAGTGGAGAGCATTGTTCCGCCCGGACTATGGCAGGTTCGGCCAGAGGCGCTGCCAACGCGCGGATTGGCCGCCGACGCGACGGTCACTTCTTGCTCTGGCCCGAGGCATCGGCCAATGCCGGGTTCACCAGCTTGCTGCGGACGTCCCGCGCCATTCGCAGGTGCTCCAGTACGGCCGGCAGGATATCCGAGGCGAAATGCTGGACATCCGGATCCTGGCCGGAGCCGATCTCCCATTCAAGGAGTTGCACAGTCTTCTGATGGTCGACGATCTGGCCGCTGATGTAAGTGAGATCGAATTCGACGCCTGTAAGCTTTTCCAGCTTGGTACGCATCTCCTCGTGCTCGGCATCCAGCCCAGGCGGAAGCGGCATCTTGGCCGCTTCGGCGAGCGACTTCAGCCTGTCGTTCGCCCTCTGGTGGTCGTCAACCATCCTGCGGGCAAAGTCTTTCACCGCGGCATTTTCGGATTTTCCGGCAAGCTCGCCGAAGCGGACCTCGGCCAGACCGCCAGCAGCGGTAAGCTGCGCGAACAGCCGGTCCTGATAGTTGGTTTGGTGAGGCATTGGCTTGCCGGGAGATTCCTTCATCGTGTCCGGCGCCATGCCAGCCGGATTGCCGAACTGGGCGAAGGCGGTGGCGGCAGGCAGAAGCGCAAGCCCCACGACAGTTGCGAGTAGACGCATGCGAACCTCCTCGGGAAGCGTATCGCGCCGGATATCACGGCGCGCTTTCTCAGAGCACGAGCAGATAGGCGACCAGCGCGTCCTTTTCCGATTGGTCGAGTTTGGTGCCCAGCACCAGATTGAAGAACTCGACCGTGTCGGCGAGCGTCATCAGGCGGCCGTCATGCAAATAGGGCGGCGTGTCCTTGATGCCGCGCAGCGTGAACGTCTTGATCGGACCGTCGGGAAGCTCGACCATGTCGTTGACGGTCTGTCCTGGCTTGTAGAAACGATCGAGCTTCAGATCGTGCATGTTGTTGTCCATGAAGGACGTCTGGGGATTGTGGCATTGGGAGCAGCGGCCCTTGCCCATGAACACCGCTTCGCCTTTCAATTCCTCTTCTGACGCCAGTGCCGGATCGAGGCGGCCAAACGGATCGAGCTTAGGCGCCGGCGGGAAATCGATGATGTTTTGCATCTGTGCCATCATCGCCACCTGGTTCGGGCGGTCAGGCAGGTTGACGCCCTTGCGGGTGGCACTGACATGATCGCCATTGAAATACGCGGTGCGCTGCTCGAATTCGGTGAAATCCTCCACTGACCGCAATGAACGCTTCGATCCATGTATCTGCTGGTTGAAGAGGCCGCGCAGACTGGTGGTGTCGAGACGGAAGCGCGCCGCCTGCGGCCTGATGTCGGGTGTCTGATGGAAGGCGGCGTTAGTGTTGAAATTGGAATGGCAATCAAGGCAGGCGACACCCATGCTCTGGCCAGCGACCTTGCGGTCCTCGGTCTGATTGAACTCTTCCTGCGGGAATGGCGTCAGCAGAAGCCGCAAACCCTCCATCTGTACTGGGGTGATGATGCCGTTCATGATCTCGTAGTAATTGCGGATGGTAAGCAGTTCGCCGCGCGAGACATCGCCGAGTTCAGGGTGGGTGGTCAGGAAAATCGGTGGCGGGAATTCGGGCGTCAGGTGATCGGGAAGATCGAAATCGACGTCGAAGCGGCGCAGATCACGGCCTTCCTGGCGGCCGATCTCGCGGATTTCCTTCTCGGGAAACACTTGGCCTCCGGCAGCCTGCTTGACATGAGGTAGCGGCAGGAAGCCAGCCGGCAGAAGACCCTGGTCACGAATATCGCCGGGGCTCATCGAGCTTAGCCTGTCCCAGGTCGAGCCACCCGCCAGCTTGACCCTGACGCCACCCTGGACCGGCTTCTTGCCGTCGGTCATCATCACGCCCGGTATCGGACGGTCAGCCAGATCATAACGTTGCTCCAAAAGCTTCTTCTGACGCTCCATCACGCCAGGCTTCTGCGCCTCGTCATCGGCTTTCACCGCGGAAAAGGGCTGGCTCGGCAATGGCCGATAGGTGATGTCAGGAGGCAGCGGATCCGAGAACGCACTGATGCTGGCCGCCGCGACGATGATCGCGCACGGAAGGCCGATATGGAGTTTGCCGGTCATTTCGTCCCTCCTAAGTTCCCCGGACGGTTGCCAAACCGGACCGGGGGCGGTTTGTTCCAAGGCGGGAGTTGGCGAAAGGGAATTTATTTCCGCCACCGGATTGAGCCATCGCCGGGCTCGTCATCTCTGAATGCAGGGCGACATCTTCCCCGCCTCGAACGGCGACGCCACGTTTGGAAAGCAATTCCCGGCCAAGAGGGCCCCGACAGGTGGAGGCATTTACTCTGAAGGAAGCCTTGCTCATGGCATGGTCCACGGAGCGACCCGCGAACGCCCGTGGGACTTCGGGTCAGGTTTGACGCGATTTATCGGCGATGGTTGGTTCTGCTTCCGGAGGCGGTTTTAGCGCTTGCGCGCCAAGCCTCGAATATATATGGCTTTGCGCGGTCCGGAGTGTAGCGCAGCCCGGTAGCGCACTTGACTGGGGGTCAAGGGGTCGTCGGTTCGAATCCGGCCACTCCGACCATTTTAAACAAGGACTTACCCCCAAAGTCCGTCTCATCGATCGCCATCTACCCCTGGCACACATCGACCCATTCGGCGCCCGTGAGATCAGCCATGCGCTGCGGTGCGATCCGCACCGCCGCGTTGGTGGCGCCGGCGGCAGGCACGACCTCTTCGAAACCGCGCAGCGACACGTCGCAATAGACCGGCAGCGGCGCCGGCAGGCCGAACGGGCAGACACCGCCGACCGGATGGCTGGTTGCCTCGATAACCTCAGCGGCCTCCAGCATGCGCGGCTTACTGCCGAACCGATCCTTGAACTTGCGATTGTCCAGCCTGGCGGTGCCGCAGGTCACGACCAGCATGGTGCGTTCGCCGACGCGAAGGCAGATCGTCTTTGCGATCTGCGCCGGCAACACGCCGTGTGCCTGCGCAGCCAATGCTACGGTCGCCGAACTCGCCTCGGTCACGATCACGTCGATATCGGGCGCCTTGCTGGCGAAAAAGGCACGAACGGATTCCAGGCTCATCGAAACCCCCGCGGATCGAAATGACGAAGCAGCAAGCTAGGCCGGCGCGTCCATAAACACGTGCCAAGGCCTTCAGTCACGGCAAACAGAAAACCCGCCAAGGTCCCCGGCGGGTTTTCGAACATGCATGGCACTGGCGCTACAGCGCGGGGCGGTCTTGCGCGGCCCGCGCCTGCACGGCCGTGCCGAGCAGCGCCTCCTGAGGAAGCCGAAGCGCCGACGCAATACGGCGCAGCTGCGACGGATCGGCCGTCCTGCCGTTCTCGATATCCTCGATTTCGTCGACCGACAGACCGGTTGTCAGGGAAAGCTCCTCGACACTGTATCCCCTGGTTTCCCGAATCGTTCTGAGGGCGCTATGGCCTTGCCCGGCTTCGCTGGCAACCAGTTCCGGGAGGGGTTCGCGCTTTGCACTGTATGGCATTGGCAACTCCGTTGGCTGAAAGAGTTTGATGAAAATGGTGTTGCCTGAGACGGCGAGAACATGCCCGCTTGCGGGTGATTTGCCAAGTCACAAACTGGCCGTCACAGCATCGTGAACCATGCCTGGCGGACGCCGCTCGCAACCGCTCTCGATCAAGTTCTTTTGAACACCTGATCACCTCGTCCCTCGATGATTTTTACGACCCAGTTCGTTGGTTCAATTGCGCCGGCGCGAAACCCAAGACGTTGCCGGCGCGGCTGTCATTTTCCTGAAAGGATCAATGCGATGAAATTGCGGACAATCATGATCGTGCTCGGCACGCTTTCCAGCCTTGGCCTTGCTGCAACCAGCGCGCCGGCGGCAGACACGGTGCGGGTGCGCGGCGTCGTGGCCAGTTCCGACCAATCCCAGCTGACGGTGAAAAACCGCCAGGGTGGCATGGATAAGATCAAGCTCGCTGCCGGATGGAAGATATCGGGCGTCGCGGGCGCGTCGGTAAAGGACATCAAGCTCGGCGATTTCCTCGGCATAGCATCCGTGTCGAAAGCCGATGGCGGCAGCGGCGCGCTCGAGGTCGTGGTGTTTCCCGCAGCCTTGAAAGGCACGGGCGAAGGCGACCGCGCCTGGGACCTCAAGCCCAACAGCCGCATGACCAACGGCACCGTCGCCGACGTGACCGACGTGAATGGCCGCGCGGTGACGCTGACCTATGACAACGGCCAGACAAAGAAGATCTCAATCCCCGACAAGACGCCGGTCGTCACCTTCGCGCCGGCCACGCCGGGCGATCTCAAGCCCGGCGCGCCCGTCGTGGTCACCGCGACGCGCGGCGCCGACGGCACGCTGAGTGCCAACCGCGTCGTGGTCGGCAACAATGGCGTGGTCCCGCCCATGTAAGCCGGTTGCGTCTGCGGCCCCGTACCGAAATTTCTCCCGCTCATCGGCGCTGTGGGCTCAGCCTGTCGGCGGAGCCCACAGGCTGCGCCGCCAGACACATTCCAGAAACAAAATTCTATATTCGGGAAATACTGACGAAAAAAATCGGGAGCGTAATCCCGCTCGCGGCGAACAGGCTGTTGGCCTGATTCAGATTGCCTGCGAAAAAAGGAAGATATCCATGAAGAAGTCCCTCCTCTCGGCCCTCGGGCTTGCAGTTGCACTTGCATTCACCATGCCAATCCTCGGCGCGACCAGCGCTGATGCCGCGCCGATGCACAAGCATCACCGTCATCATCGCAGCCACCACTACCATCATCACCACCACCACAAGGTTATGGGCAAGAAGGCCTGAGCTTAACCGACTGCCAATGAGAAGACCGGCTTTGGCTTCTTGTTCGAAGCCGGTCTTCTCCTGGTTTCCTCCGGATACGCGCCGTATCAGCGCGATCTCGCAGCGCTACAACGAGCGCCTGCTCTGACGAAAAAACCCCTGTTCGTGCTGCAGACCGACAAGCTGGGGCTATGGCCCTTTTTTCGTGGCACCCACAGGCGCCGCTGTCCTAAACCGGGTGCACTTTCGGGCAACATGAATCGCCCGCGCACCGATCCAGCGGAACCGAGGAATAAATAAAGGTCAGCGCCGGCTGAACAGCAGACTGGCGACCAGACCAAGCACCACAAAGCCGATCGCCGCGGCCGTCGCCGGATGCTCGCGGGCGGATTTCTCGATCGCCCTGCCCCGCTCGCGGATCGCCGGCAACGCATCGTGCAGACGTTCCGCAAGGTCGGAATACGTGTCAAGCGCCGCGTCGCGACCGTCTTCGTAATAGGCGCCGCCCCGCCTGGACGCAGCCTTCTTCAGGGCCGCCAATTCCCTGGAGAGTGCAGCGACCCGCCTGTCGAGATCGACGTCCGAGAGGGTCGAGAATAATGCCATGATGCGTTTCCTTGTCTGCTCAAGCCTTGTCTTGCTCAAGAAAACGTAACGCATCACCCAAAGGCGGGTTCCCGTTCTTCAGGCGCCGGCCGGTTGCCCGTCAGCGCACTTGGTCGAGGAGGCGCTTGCATTCGAGGAGGTCGAACAACGCTTCCTGCAACAGCGCGCGATTGTCCCGCGACAGTTTCGAAGCGTCCGGCTGGACCGGGCCTTCCTCGTCGCTCTTGCCAAGACCGAAGAAACGGCGGCTGGGCTTGACCCTCGGCTGGCCAACCAGTTCGTCATCTCCGCCGCGCGGCTGCGCTGCCGCCGTCAACGGCACCTGGTCGGCCTGCTTTCGTTGCGAGATCGCCTCGACGGCGGCCATATCGCCATTGCCGATGGCAACCAGGAAATGGTTGCCGTTTTCGCGCAACAGCTTCTGCACGCCCTTGATGGTGTAGCCCTGGTCGTAGAGCATATGGCGAATGCCCTTGATCAGTTCGACATCCTGCGGCCGGTAGTAGCGGCGGCCGCCGCCGCGTTTCATCGGCTTGATCTGGTTGAAACGCGTTTCCCAGAAGCGCAGCACGTGCTGCGGCAGATCGAGGTCTTCGGCGACCTCGCTGATGGTGCGAAAGGCGTCAGGGCTCTTGTCCATGGGCGAAATCCTCACACTGGAGCATGATCCCGGGACATGGGAACCGGCGTTCGAACGAGATTCCCTCGACAGGAGGGGAGCTCATTCCGGCTGCGCGTAACGATCACGCGGAACACCAATCCGGCCATGTTGCCGAATCGGGTCTCATTTCAGCGGTTTGTGAGGCAATATTCAAGCCCGGCATCATCGCAAGGCCTGTTTTCAACCGTGCATTTGCAGCGAGCCTACTTGCCGCCCTTTGCCTTGCCGCTCTGGTGGGAGCGCAAGATGCGGTTCTTCAGCACGTTCGACGACTTGAAGGTCATCACCCGGCGCGGCAGGATCGGCACCTCTTCGCCGGTCTTGGGATTGCGCCCGATGCGCTCGTTCTTGGAGCGGACGTGGAACGTCGCGAAAGACGACAGTTTCACCGTCTCGCCACGGACGATCGCCTCGCAGATCTCGTCCAGCACCGCCTCGACGAGTTCGGCCGATTCAGTGCGCGACAAACCTACCTTGCGGTAAACGGCTTCGGCAAGGTCGGCGCGCGTAAGTGTCTTTCCCCCCATGCGACCGTCCCATCAGCTCAAACATAAAATCGACACAACAGCGGCAGAGCCTAAGTAATTGATCCGGCAAGGTCAAGGACCGAACCGGACCGTTCGGCACTTACCAGCGAAGCAGAACCGCGCCCCAGGTGAAGCCGCCGCCCATCGCTTCCAGAAGCACAAGGTCGCCCTTTTTGATGCGGCCATCGGCAACAGCCACGGAAAGCGCCAGCGGCACGGAAGCAGCCGAGGTGTTACCGTGCAGATTGACCGTCACCACCACCTTTTCCTCAGCTATCCCGAGCTTCCTGGCGGAAGCGTCAATGATCCGTTTATTGGCCTGATGCGGCACGAACCAGTCGAGGTCGTCGGCGGTGATGCCGGCCTGCGAAAACGTCGCCTCGATGACGTCGGTGATCATGCCTACCGCATGTTTGAAGACCTCGCGGCCTTCCATCCTGAGGTAGCCCACCGTTCCCGTCGTCGAAGGCCCGCCGTCGACAAAGAGCTTGTCCTTGTGCGCGCCGTCGGAGCGCAGGCTCATCGCTAGCACACCGCGGTCGGCAATACTGCCGCCCCCTTCGCCGGCTTCAAGAACCAGGGCGCCGGCGCCATCGCCGAACAGTACGCAGGTCGAGCGATCGGTCCAGTCGAGGATGCGCGAGAAGGTCTCCGAGCCGATCACCAGCACGCGCTTGGCCAAGCCGCCGCGAATATAGAGGTCGGCCGTGGTTACCGCATAGACGAAGCCCGAGCATACCGCCTGCAGGTCGAAGGCAAAGCCGTGATGCATGCCGAGCCGGTTCTGGATTTCGACGGCCGTGGCCGGAAAAGTATTGTTGGGTGTCGAGGTCGCCAGCACGATCAGGTCGATGTCTCCGGGTGTCAGGCCGGCATCGGCGAGCGCTGCGCGCGCCGCCGCCTCACCCAGCGAAGCGGTGGTCTCGTCGTCGGCCGCGATATGGCGCTGGCGGATGCCGGTGCGCTGGGCGATCCACTCGTCCGAGGTTTCGACCATGCCTTCAAAGTCGGCATTCTTCATGATGCGGCGGGGCAGCGCGGCGCCCATGCCGCGCACGACTGATCTGATCAAAGTTCTTTCCTATTCCTTTGCGTCGCTGACGACGTCGGATTTCCTAGATGTCTGGGCATGCGGATTGCGCGCATGGAACAAGTCCAGGTCGGCCTCGATGCGGTCGAGCAGATTGTTGCGCACCATATCGTAGCCGAGTTCGATGGCGGCGGCGAAACCATCCGAATCGGCGCCGCCGTGGCTTTTCACCACAATGCCGTTCAGCCCCAGGAAAACGCCGCCATTGGAGCGGCCGACATCCATCTTTTCGCGCAGGCGATCGAACGCGCCCTTGGCGAAGATATAGCCGATCCTGGCCATCAGCGTACGGCTCATCGCCGCCCGCAGGTAGCCGCCAATCTGGCGCACCGTGCCTTCCGCCGTCTTCAGGGCGATGTTGCCGGCGAAGCCTTCGGTGACGACGACGTCGACCACGCCCTTGCCGATATCGTCGCCCTCGACGAAACCGTGATAGTTCATCGAGGCCATATTGGCTTCACGCAGCATGCGCCCAGCCTCCTTGACCTCTTCCTGGCCCTTGATCTCCTCGACGCCGACATTGAGCAGGCCGACACTGGGCCGCGAGACGCCGAAGACCGATCGGGCCATGCCGGTTCCAAGGATGGCAAAATCAATGAGCTGGTGCGCATCCGCGCCAATGGTGGCGCCGACGTCGAGGACCACGCTTTCGCCGCGCAGCGTCGGCCAAAGTGCCGCGATCGCCGGGCGGTCGATGGTGGCCATGGTGCGCAGGCAGAATTTCGACATCGCCATCAGCGCGCCGGTGTTGCCGGCCGAGACGCAGGCGTCCGCCGTACCCGACTTGACCGCCTCGACAGCCTTCCACATCGATGACTTCCAGCGGCCATGGCGCAGTGCCTGGCTCGGCTTGTCGTCCATCCTGACGGCCACCTCGCAGTGGAAGAATTCGCTCACACCGGCCAGCTTGGGAAATTTGGCCAGTTCGGGTCGTACGGCCTCCTCCCGCCCGTAGATGACGAAGCGGACGTCGGGACGGCGGGTCGCGACCGTCATGAGCGCCGGAATGACCACGGCTGGTCCGTGATCGCCGCCCATGGCATCGATGGAAATCCTGATCACGCGGTATTCATCTCACGGTTTTGCTTAGGCGGCGGATCGTTTTAGTGATCGCGAAGGTTCGGCGAAAATAGCGGTTTTGGACATTCGCACAACCGACTTTTCCGTCGCGGGTGAGGTTTTCAGGATTTTCCCAACAGCGACCGCAGTTTCTGCTGAAATTCATTCTCCACCGGTTCGGCCTCGCGGCCGGCATCAAGCGACGCACCCGGCTTGCGCGGATAAGGATCGATGGCCAGTCCGAAGAACTGCTCGGCGAGTGCCCCGACATCGATCGTGTCGCCTGAAAATGTTTCGGGACTGTCAGGTCCATCCGCGTCGAGCAGGATCTCGCCGCCGCCTTCGAATCCCTGTCGTCCAAGCTTGGAATCCTCGGGCAGGAACAGAGCCTCGAATGATTCATCGATATGCGCCCCAACCGGATCGAGCGTGACGATACAGGCCTGGGTGATGTCGGCCTCGACCCGGCCGCTGACCTTCACGCCATTGCGTTTCCACGGCGTCACCAGGAATTCAGCACGGTAGGCTTCGACCGAGAGCAAGCTGTGCTCTTCGGCGAGTGTCGCGCGCTGGGTGGCATCGGCCTCGATGACCACCGGCAAGCCCTTCTGCGGCAGGCGGGCGACGTTGGCAAAAAACGATACCGGACTCTGCGGATCGGCGTGCTTCATCGATCTGCCTCCTGGGCGAGCGGAAAGGTCACCGTGCCGGAGACGATCGCCCGGCACGGCTGCGTGGCCAGCCGGTTGCGGGCATCGGCGACATAGTCGGACAGTCGTGACGCTTCCGCCCAGGCCGCAGCGTCGGGCCGGACATTGCGTGCAAGGGCGGCGGTGAGCCCATCATGATCATTGCGCTCCAATGCGTCGTCATAGGCGGCGGTGCGGCCATAAAACATCTTCGCCAGCTTTTTCATGCGCTTGGGCACTCCGACATCGCCAATGCCGAGTTCCCGCAGCGAATGGTCGACGTCGAGGAAAAACTCGTCGATCAGCACCTGCGCGATCTCCTGCGCCACGCCGTCTTCCCCACGCAGCCGGTGCTGGACCAGGAACATGTGCAGCGACAGCATTTCGAAACGCCCAAGCGGCGTGTCCGGCACATTCCAGTGGGAATAAAATACGGTCTGCCGCGCGGCCGCCACGATTTGTGCGTAAAGCGCGTCGGTGATGGCGCGGTTGGCGTGGCGTTCGCGACCAAAAAGGCGCTGGAACATGGGGATGGTCTCCGGGGACCGTTTGTTGAATTGGCCTTGTTGCATCGGCAAGCAAGCTGGTTTACCGGTTTTGCGGCCCAGCGCAAGTTGCGGCGATATAATGGAGAATTGTTGTTGCGCGCGCTGAATTTCAAGTCGACCTTCTCTTCCAGGCCCGCTGGCGCGATCTCGCTGCTGGCCATCATTGCGGCGCTTTCGGCCTGCAACAGTTCCAAGATGATCGGTGATCTGAACCCCAGCGAAACGCTGACGCAGGGGTATGTCATCGATCAGCAGGCGATCGATTCGGTGCCGGTCGGCTCAAGCCGCGAGCAGGTGCTGCTCGCGCTCGGCACGCCCTCGACGACGGCGACCTTCGACAATGAAGCCTTTTACTACATCTCGCAGACTCGCAAGCGCTATGTCGCCTTCGACAAGCCCCGGCTGATCGATCAGCATGTGCTGGCGGTTTATTTCGGGGCCGATGGGCGGGTCACCCAGATCGCCAATTACGGCCTGAAGGACGGCAAGATCTTCGACTTCATCTCGCGCACCACGCCGACTGGCGGCAAGGACCAGAACTTCCTCAGCCAGATCATCAACGGCGCCAGCAAGCTGGCGCCCGGCATTCCCGGCGGCGGCACTCCCTGATCTCAGACCCGCCTCCCCTTGGGGATGGCAGCACCATCTCAGGCGACCAAAAACCCGTGGGAGCGATCCCACGGGTTTTTGTTATCATGGGGCGGGAGAGGCCGGCTCGTCGACGATGGGCAGACAGCGACGGCAGGACGCGGACGCAGCCGTTGAAATTCGTTTTCCGCGTTCCAAAACCGCCGTCAAATAAAAACCCGCGGGGATTGCTCCCCGCGGGTTTTCATTGTCGAGCTTTGCCGCTCAGCCGTGCGCCAGCACCGCCAGCAGCAGGAGCGCCACGATATTGGTGATCTTGATCGCCGGGTTGACCGCCGGGCCGGCCGTGTCCTTGTAGGGATCGCCGACCGTATCGCCGGTCACCGAGGCCTTGTGCGCCTCGGAACCCTTCAGGTGCTTGATGCCGTCCTTGTCGGTGAATCCGTCCTCGAACGACTTCTTGGCGTTGTCCCAGGCGCCGCCGCCCGAAGTCATCGAGATGGCGACGAACAAGCCGTTGACGATGACGCCGAGCAGAGAGGCGCCGAGAGCCGCAAAGGCCGACGCTTTCGAGCCCGAGATCAGCAGCACGCCGAAATAGACGACGAGCGGCGCCAACACCGGCAGCAGCGACGGGATGATCATTTCCCGGATCGCCGCCTTGGTCAGAAGATCTACCGCGCGCGCATAGTTCGGCTTGGACGTGCCGGCCATGATGCCCGGGTCGTCACGGAACTGCTTGCGCACCTCCTCGACGATGGCGCCCGCCGCGCGGCCGACGGCCGTCATGGCGATGCCACCGAACAGATACGGGATCAAGCCGCCGAAGATCAGGCCGGCGACGACGTAGGGGTTGGAAAGATCGAAGGAGACCTCGCCCATGCCCTGGAAGTAGGGATATTTGTCGCCATTGGCGGCAAAGAATTTCAGGTCGTTCGAATAGGCCGCGAACAGCACCAGTGCGCCGAGGCCCGCCGAACCGATGGCATAGCCCTTGGTCACCGCCTTGGTGGTGTTGCCGACCGCGTCGAGCGCGTCGGTGGAGTGGCGCACTTCCTTGGGCAGGCCGGCCATTTCGGCGATGCCGCCGGCATTGTCGGTGACCGGGCCAAAGGCATCGAGCGCGACGATCATGCCGGCAAGGCCGAGCATGGTGGTGACGGCGATCGCCGTGCCGTAAAGGCCGGCGAGCTGATAGGTCGAGATGATGCCGCCGACGATGACGATGGCCGGCAGTGCCGTCGATTCCAGAGAGACCGCAAGGCCCTGGATGACGTTGGTGCCGTGCCCGGTCACCGACGCCTGGGCGATCGAGTTGACCGGACGCTTGTTGGTGCCGGTGTAGTACTCGGTGATCACGACGATGAGACCGGTCACCACGAGGCCGATCAGGCCGCAGATGAACAGGTTCTTGCCGGTGATGACCATGCCGGCGACAGTGCCGACCTCGCCCCAGCCAAGCGTGGCCGAGGTGGCGACGCCCAAGCCCACGATGGACAACAGGCCGGTGACGATCAGCCCCTTGTAGAGCGCGCCCATGATCGAACCGTTGGAGCCGAGCTTGACGAAGAAAGTACCGACGATCGAGGTCAGGATGCAGGCGCCGCAGATAGCGAGCGGATAGAGCATCGCGGCACTCAGAACCGCGGTGCCGCCAAAGAAGATGGCGCCCAGCACCATGGTGGCGACGACTGTCACCGCATAGGTCTCGAACAGGTCGGCCGCCATACCGGCGCAGTCGCCGACATTGTCGCCGACATTGTCGGCAATGGTGGCGGGGTTGCGCGGATCATCCTCGGGAATACCAGCTTCGACCTTGCCGACCAGATCGCCGCCGACATCGGCACCCTTGGTGAAGATGCCGCCGCCGAGACGGGCGAAGATCGAGATCAGCGAGGCGCCGAAGCCGAGCGAAACCAGCGAGTCGATGACGATACGGTCATTGGGCTGAAGCCCCATGAAATGGGTGAGGATCAGGTAGTAGATCGACACGCCAAGCAGGGCAAGGCCGGCAACAAGCATGCCGGTGATGGCGCCCGACTTGAATGCGATGTCGAGGCCGGCGGCAAGGCTGTTGGAAGCGGCCTGTGCCGTGCGAACATTGGCCCGCACCGAAACATGCATGCCGATGAAGCCGGCCGCGCCCGAAAGCACGGCCCCGATCAGGAAGCCGATCGCGGCGGTGATGGACAGCAGCCACCAGGCGAGCAGCAGCACGACCACGCCGACGACGGCGATGGTGGTGTACTGGCGCGCCAGATAGGCTTGCGCGCCCTCACGGATGGCGGCGGAGATTTCCTGCATGCGTGCATTGCCCTGGTCCGACGCGAGGACCGAACGTGTCGCCCAGATGGCGTAAAGGACAGAAAGCAGGCCGCAGGCGATGACGGCGGAAATTATGGTCATGCCGGGTTTTCCTCGATTGCTGGCCCAAAAGAACCCCTCCCTGGGCCGTTGAGACAAAGACGGAATCCCGTGCGCGGAATCCCCCTCTTCGCAGCGGTGTATGCGAAACAGGGCCGCGAACGTCAAGATATTGTTCGGTTTTTGCCCGGCTTTCGCCCAAAAGAGCCAGACGGCGGCAGGTGTCGCCATGCCGCTGCTGCTTTATATCGATTGAAATCACGGATCAGCACTCAGGTTTGGCGCAGATCACCGTCTGGCTGGATGACGAAGATCAGCACCGCCAGCATGGTCATGTAGAACATGAATGCCTTCTGCTGGCCGTTCCAGATGCTCGATTGCCACATGGCGAACCACTCACCGCCCACCACCATAAATCCAAGATACCAGATCAGGAATCCCATCGTCGCGGCGATAACGGCGAATTTCTTGGCATCGTTGAAAACCTCTCCGCTGGCATTGCGCGCTTGCCACAGGTTCCAGGCCGCGATCAGGTAGAGCAGACAGGTCAGCGCCTCGCCGGCGATGATGAGCCAGTAGCCCGTCGTCCATAGCGAGGGGTTGGTGATCGAGCGATACATCAGCGCGTTGCCGGGAAAGGTCGTGTCCATGCTCAGCACGTGCTGGACAAAGGCGAAGTTTGAGCCGTAATCGGTGACGTTGCCGAAAGCGACAAGAAAGGCGAAAGCCGCCAGACAGAGACACATGACGATCTTGGAGAAGCGCAAGGTCATGGCAAGAACTCCTGCTGAAGGATCGGGGCATCGGCCCAATCAATCGCCGAGTCCCGAAGATCGCGCAACTGGCAGGCGGGTGTTGATTACGCTCACGGCCAGCGCAAGACATTATGCCGGCAAGCAAGTCATCGCCGAACCCATCGAGGCGCTCCAGCTCGGCAGCGATTGCGCCATGGGTGATCTTGTCTCGCTCGTGAAAGCCGGCATACAACACGACTTTGCCGTCGTCTGCCGCCGCTGGATCTGCAAAGAGCAAGGCATCGAACTCGAACTGACGCTCGACCACCCTGCTCGTTCAAGTGGACGTTGAAAGATCGGAGCACCGGGACAGAAGCCTACTCGGCCTGGCTCCCCATGCGCCGCGCGGCATAGCGTTCGACCGCCGACAATCCGTCATAGATCAGCACGGCCAAGGCGGCGACGATCAGGCCGCCCTGCAAGATGAAAGCGAGATTGTTGGACAAAAGCCCGGCAATGATCACCTCGCCCAATGTCTTCGCTGCAACCGTCGAGCCGATGGTGGCGGTGGCCAGGCTGATAACCACCGACAGCCTTATGCCGCCGAGGATGACCGGCGCGCTGAGCGGCAATTCGACCTTCAGCAGCCTTTGCCAACCGGTCATGCCGGCGCCGCGCGCCGCTTCCATGACATTGCCGGGCAATGTCGTCAGGCCGGTCAGCGCGTTCTCGAAGATCGGCAGCAGACCATAGAGGAACAATGCGATCAGCGTCGGCTTCTCGCCGAACCCTACCGCCGGCACGGCAAGCGCCAGCACCGCCACCGGCGGGAAAGTCTGGCCGATATTGACCAGGCTGCGTGACAGCGGCAGGAATTCGGCGCCGGCAGGCCTGGTGACCAGGATGGCGAGCGCGACCGCCACGATGGTGGCGGCGAGCGTGGCGATCAGCACGGTGCGCAGGTGCAGCAGCGTCAGCGTCAGCAAGCTGCCCTGATTGTAGATCACCGGCGCGCCGTTCTCGGTCAGCGGCTTGAGCAGCGGCTCGAACCAGCCGGGGCTGGTGACGAAAGCGACCAGCAGCACCACCAGCGCAAGCCTGAGCAGCAACGGCAGCCAGGCTTTCATGCCGGCCTCGCCGCACGCTTCACCAAGCCGTCGATGGTAACGCGACCGAGTGGCTTGCCGTCGGCATCCTTGACCGGCAGCGCCGGACGGCCAGACCAGAGAAGTTCGGCCAGCGCGTCGCGCTGGCTGGCGTCGCCAGGAATCGCCTCACCTTCCGCCGCGCCCTTTTCGACTGCGTCGCGCACGCGGCCGAGCGACAGCAGCCGGAACGGTTTTTCGCTGGCGCCGACCAGGGTCTCGACGAAGCCGCTGGCCGGCCTCGCCAGTATCTCCGCCGGCCTGGCATATTGTACCAGCTTGCCGGCATCCATGACGGCGATCTTGTCGCCCATATGCACGGCCTCTTCCATGTCGTGGGTGACGAGGATGATGGTGGTGCCGAAGCGCCTCTGGATCGCAAGAAGGTCTTCCTGCGCCTTGGTGCGGATTATGGGGTCAAGCGCGCCGAACGGCTCGTCCATTAACAGCACGTTGGGTTCGGCCGCGAGCGCGCGGGCGACGCCGACGCGCTGCTGCTGGCCGCCGGAGAGCTCGTGCGGATAGCGCGGGCCGTAGGCCTGCGGGTCGAGCTGATAGAGCGTCATCAGTTCGTCGACGCGCGCCTTGATGCGATCCTTATCCCAGCCAAGCAGCACCGGCACGGTGGCTATGTTCTGCGCCACCGTCCGGTGCGGGAACAGGCCGTGGCCCTGGATGGCGTAGCCGATGCTGCGCCGCAGCTCGTAGCCGGGCACCGAGCGGTTGTCGGCGCCGTCGAGCTTGATGACGCCGGAAGTCGGCTCGACCAGCCGGTTGATCATGCGAAGCAGCGTCGTCTTGCCGGAGCCCGAGGTGCCGACGATGACGCAAAGCGTGCGGGGCTCTATGATCATCGAGACTTCATCGACCACCGTGGTCGCATCGTAGCGCTTGGCAATGCCTTCGATCTCGATCATGCGGGGTCCGCCCTGCGCTTGGTTGAGGTCATTTCGATCACCGCGTCGAGAATGATGGCAGCAGCGAAGGCGAGCGCAACCGTCGGCACGGCGCCAAGCAGCACCAGGTCCATCGCGGTCTGGCCGACGCCCTGGAACACGAACACGCCGAAGCCGCCGCCGCCGATCAGGGCAGCGATGGTGGCGAGGCCGATGTTCTGCACAAGCACGATGCGGATACCGGTGAGGATCACTGGGAAGGCCAGCGGAAACTCGACGCCGAACAGGCGTTGGCGATCCGTCATGCCCATGCCGCGCGCCGCGTCATTGGCGGCACGCGGCACACCGGCAAGGCCGACCACGGTATTGGCGACGACCGGCAGCAGCGAATAGAGGAACAGCGCCACGAACGCAGGTGCCGTTCCGATGCCGCGGACACCGAGCGCGGCCGCTCCCGGCACATGCGCCGCCACCCAGCCGAGCGGCGCGATCAGCAGGCCGAACAGCGCGATCGAGGGAATGGTCTGGACGATGTTGAGCACGTTGAGCACGCCGGCGCGCAGGCGCTCGACGCGATGGCACAGGATGCCGAGCGGCAGGCCCAATATCACCGCCGCCGCCAGCGAACCGAGCGCCAGCGTGACATGTTTGGCGCCCTCGGCCCAGAAACTGTCGGCACGGTTGAAATATTCCTTGAGGATCGAAAGGCTGTCCCAGGATCCCGATATGAGCAGCAGCCCGATGGCGAGCGCGGCAACGACAAGCACGCCGACACGTGACCAGGGAGACAGGTTCATTCTCGTCAGCACGTCGGCCAGCAGGAGGGTAAAGGCAAAGATCAGCAGCCAAAACCCGGAGGCCGGCGAAACGCGCGCGAAGGTATTGCCTGCCGGGGTCAGGAATGTCCCGGTGACGCCGATCAACAGCGCGAGAGCCGCCAGCGTGATCACGCTGGCGGCAAGGCGCAGGACGAGCGGCGTTTTCAGCAGCGCGACAAGCGCGGCTGCGACAACGATGGCCAAAAGCAGCGGGCCGGCCATTGCCGGAAGTGCCTCTACGATCGAGCGCGCCTGGCCGGGCACGATGCGATTGGCGCGGAACGTGGCGAAGGGTGCTACGAAAGCCGCATAGGCCGCTATCGCGGCGATGACCACGCCGAGCTTGTCGAAGCGGAGGGTCATGGCTGCCCCTCAAAGGGGGAAATCTGCCACGAGGTACACAGTTGGCTGGCGACTGGCGAAAGCCGACGCGATTTCCGATCTCCCCCCTTGCGGGGGAGATGGCCGGCAGGCCAGAGGGGGGTGTGAAGGATCGCCAACTTTCGAGCGTCGGCTTGTTCGAAAACGGTCCTGTCCGAGCGCGCAGCTGTGACGAGTTGAGAGGTCGGCGGGACAGCACCCCCCTCTGTCCTGCCGGACATCTCCCCCGCAAGGGGGGAGATCGGCAGCTTCCAGAGGGGGGCGCCTCGCACCAGCATCACGGTCAGCTAAGCGCTGACTACTTCAAGAACCCATTCTTCTTCAAAAAGTCTTCCGCCACACCCTTGACCGGCTCTCCGCCGACCTGGACGCGGCCGTTGAGTTCCTGCAGCGTGATGAGGTCGAGCTTGGCGAAGACCGGCTTCAACAACGTCTCGATCTCGGGATGCTCCTTCAGCACCGCCTCGCGGATGATCGGCGCCGGCTGGTAGACCGGCTGCACGCCCTTGTCGTCATCGAGCACGACCAGCCCGGAGGGCGCGATGCCGCCGTCAGTGCCGTAGACCATGGCGGCGTTGGCGCCATTGGTCTGGTTGGCTGCCGCGGCGATGGTCGCGGCCGTGTCGCCGCCGGAGAGCGTGATCAACTGGTCAGGCTTCAACGTGAAGCCGTAGGTGGTCTGGAACGCCGGCAGGGCCGCGGCTGAATTGACGAACTCGGCCGAGGCCGCGAGCACCACCTTGCCGCCGCCGGCGACATATTTGCCGAAGTCGGACAGGGTGGCGAGCTTATTGGTTTCGGCCACCTCCTTGCGCAGTGCGATCGCCCAGGTGTTGTTGGCCGGCGACGGCGACAGCCAGACGATCTTGTTGGCGTCGTAATCGAGCTTCTTGGCCGTCTCATAGGCCTTGGCGGCGTCCTTCCAGACCGGGTCGTCGGCCTTCTCGAAGAAGAAGGCGGCATTGCCGGTGTATTCGGGATAGATGTCGATCTCGCCGGCGGTGATCGCCTTGCGCACCACCGGCGTGCCGCCGAGCTGGATGCGGTCAGTGGTCTTGATGTTGTTGGCGTTGAGGACGAGCTGGATGATATTGCCTAGCACGCCGCCCTCGGTGTCGATCTTTGAGGAAACAACCACCTGAGCATTCGCCGATGCCGCCGTGATGCCGAGCGCGAGCGCCGCGCCAGCCAGAAGCTTGATTGAAAACATTGTGAAAATCCCTTGCTGTGAACCGGAATTCGGTGCCGCATATGAGCACGGCTCCAACGTCTCGTCGGGGCACACGGTTTCATAACAAGTGGTACAGACGCAATATTTTTGTTCGGAAGGCCAATTGCGACGCGACGCTGGCGATCTGCTGCCATCTGGCGGATAATGCGGTGAGGGTGCGGGTGGCAAACACGGAGAGCGTGTCATGGCCATACACAAAGTCGGTTACCTCATCGGCAGTCTTGCCCGGGAATCCATCAACCGCAAGCTCGCGAAGGCGCTCGTTCAACTTGCCCCTCCCGAACTCGACATGACCGAAATCGCCTTCAAGGATCTGCCACTGTACAGCTACGACTATGACGCCGACTTCCCACCGGCAGCCCGGGATTTCAAAAAGGCGATCGCCTCCGTCCAGGCCGTATTGTTCGTCACCCCGGAGTACAACCGCTCGATCCCTGGTGGATTGAAGAACGCAATCGACTGGGCCAGTCGGCCCTACGGCAAGAATTCGTTCGCGCGCAAACCGTCGGCTGTCATCGGAACATCGCCGGGCGCCATCGCGACCGCCGTCGCCCAACAAAGCCTTCGAAGCGTTCTGAGTTTCTGCAATTCGCCCCAGATGAACGCGCCTGAAGCCTACATACAGTTCACGCCGGGGCTGATCACCGACGACGGCGAGGTGACGGTCGAATCCACTGAGGACTTCCTGCGCAACTACATGGCTGAGTTTCACATGTTCATAGCGCGAGTGCTTCAGGTTCTGCCGCCGGACGCATAGATTCAAATTGGGCGTCAAGCCAGACGCAAGCTCGCAATCCTCAGCGCGCCGAGCGCGACGAAGCATAGCACGGTGACGGGAAAGATCATCCAGTTCAGCATGGTCCAGCCCCAGGCATTGTAGACCATGCCCGACATCAGAGAGGCGCAGGCCACGGAGCCGAACAGGACGAAGTCGTGGAACCCCTGCACCTTGCCCTTTTCGGAAGGCCGGTAGCTTGCCGCGACCATGGCCGTGGCGCCGATGAAGCCGAAATTCCAGCCGAGGCCGAGCAGGATCAGCGCCGTCCAGAATTGCCATAGCGCCAAGCCGGACAGCGCGACGACCGCACAGCCGATCAGCAGCAGGAGGCCGACCGCGACAATGCGTTCAGCACCGAAGCGATGGATCAGCGATCCGGTGAAGAAGCTCGGCCCGAACATTGCCATGACATGCCACGAAATGCCGAGCGTCGCATCGTCCTCCGACAGGCCGCAGCCGACCATGGCGAGCGGCGCGCCGGTCATGACGAAGCTCATCAGGGCATAGCTGCCGACCGCGCAGAAGAGTGCCGCGACGAAACGCGGCTGCGTGACGATCTCGGCCAAGGGCCGGGCATCGCTGCCGGCAATTTCCGTTCCGCCGGCGGCGGCCCTCGCCGGCAGGCGCAGCAATGACAGGATCGCCGCGCCGACGGCGGCTAGCACCAGGATGGATGCGAACGAACCGGCAAACATCACCGGTGCGAACAACTCGCGGGTGAAGATGACGATCTGCGGTCCGAGAATGGCGGTGATGATGCCGCCCGCCAGCACCAAGGAGATGGCGCGCGCCTTGAACTGCGGCGGCGCATTGTCGGCGGCGGCAAAGCGGAACTGCTGGACGAAGGCGCCACCGACACCGATCACCGTCAGGCCGAAGGCAAACAGCCAAAAACTGCCATGGAAGAGTGCCAGCGTCGCGACCAGACCGCCAAGCGCGGTGACGATCGTACCGGTCATGAAGCCGCCGCGCTGGCCCATGGCGCGGATGATGGCCGCCGCCGGCAGCGCACCGAGTGCCACGCCGAGATTGAAGCCGGTGATCGGCGCCGTCGCCAGCGACTTGTCCGGGCCGAGCAGATATTGACCGGCAAGCGCGCCCATGGAGATGGCGATGGGCGCTGCCGAACCGATGATCGCCTGCGAGGCGGCGAGGATCAACGCGGTGCGCCGCGCCTCCCTGGCCGCCTCGATGGCGACCGCCGTCATGAAGCGTCCTTGCCGCGTCCCTCGCCACGCACCCGACGGGAGACGCGATCGAGCACGGCGTTGACCAGCTTCGGCTCGTCTTCCTCGTAGAAAGCCTTGGCGATATCGACGTATTCGGAAACGATCACCGCCACCGGCACGTCTTCGCGCTTTATCAGTTCGTAGACACCGGCGCGCAGGATTGCGCGCAGTGTCGAATCGAGGCGCGACAGCGGCCAGTCATCGGTCAGCGCCTGGCGGATAACCGGATCGATGGTTTTCTGGTCCTCGACGACACCGGTGAGGATGGCGCGGAACCATTGGGCATCCGCCTCGCGGTAAAGCGCGCCATCGACTTCCTTGCCAAGGCGAAACGCTTCGTATTCGGCAGTGATCTCGAAGACGCCGCTGCCGGCGACATCCATCTGATAGAGGGCCTGCACGGCGGCAAGCCGCGCCGCGCCGCGCTTGTTGGCGTGGCGCACCGTGGGCTGTCCGGGCGAAGCGGGGTCGCTCACGATCGCGCTCCCAGTCGTTCCTTGAGCGCGATCATGGTCAGCGCCGCGCGCGCGGCAAAGCCACCCTTGTCGCCCTCCGAACGCTTGGCTCGCGTCCAGGCCTGCGCGTAGTTTTCCGTGGTCAGGATGCCGTTGCCGATACAGACCGAGTCCTGCACGGACAGGTCCATCAGTGCGCGGCTGGATTCATTGGCGACGATATCGAAGTGATAGGTGTCCCCGCGGACGACGGTGCCAAGCGCGACGAAGCCGTCATAGTTCATGCCGCCTTCCGCCGCGCCGTCCAGCGCGAAGGTAATGACGGCGGGAATTTCGAGCGAACCTGGAACGGTGACGACGTCGTAGGTCGCACCCGCTTCGTCAAGCGCGCTCGTCGCGCCTTCGAGCAGCGCGTCGGCAAGATCGTCGTGGAAGCGTGCCTCGATAACGAGAAGGTGGGCCTTCTTCTTCGGGCGAATGAACGCTTTGCCGTGTTGGGATGTGCCAGCCATAAATGTCTCCGGGATCGCCGGTGACTTAGGCCGAAGCCGGATTGATCGCAAGCACAAGATTGCCTCATTGGGACGGGGTACCGAGATCGGACAGTCTGTAGCGAGGCTTTGAGCCCAGGCAACAATGGCGTGGGCCACTACTCGGCCAGCATCTACATCGGCCACCCCAGCCGCGCTTGCACTTTGGAATTCCTGTTTTCCATCACCGCTAGTTCCTCATGAACAGCTCGGCGATGCTCAAAGCCCCTCTTTCGCCGCTTCCGCCAGGCGGGCCGCATAGCGGGCCATGGTGTCTATCTCGAGATTGACGCGGTCGCCGACCTGGCGCTCACCCCAGGTGGTGACGGTCAGCGAATGGTGGATCAGAAGCACGTCGAAGCGGGTGCCTTCCACCTTGTTGACGGTGAGCGAGGTACCGTCGAGCGCGACGGAGCCTTTCGGCGCGATGAACTTCGCCAGCCCGCGCGGCGCTTCCAGCGTGAAGCGAACGGCGTCGCCTTCATCCTTGCGCTCGACGATCTCGGCCGTACCGTCGACATGGCCCGACACGATGTGGCCGCCAAGCTCGTCGCCGATCTTCAACGCCCGCTCCAGATTGATCCGCGTGCCCGATTTCCAGCCCATCGCCGTCGTCAGCCGGAGCGCCTCCTCCCAGGCCTCGACTTCGAACCAGCGCGCGTTCGAGCCGCTGTCGGGCAAGGCCGTCACGGTAAGGCAAACGCCGCCGCATGATATCGAGGCGCCGATGGCGATGGTTTCGGGATCATAGGCGGTGTCGATACGCAATCCCACGCCTTCCCGCAGCGGCTTGACGGCCGCGACGGTGCCTATGTCGGTAACAATGCCGGTAAACAT
The DNA here is from genome assembly GCF_006442955.1 of Mesorhizobium sp. B1-1-1. Lineage (NCBI taxonomy): Bacteria > Pseudomonadati > Pseudomonadota > Alphaproteobacteria > Hyphomicrobiales > Phyllobacteriaceae > Mesorhizobium > Mesorhizobium sp. B1-1-1. The sequence continues at coordinate 433,964 of NZ_VFWW01000001.1, read as the reverse complement.
CGGTGTTGATCCTAAAAGTCTCTTATCCACTCGGCGTAGCTGTCCTCGCCGAACCGCATCTCGCGCAGTTTGCGAAATCCCGCCGGGACATGGTTGGCATCGATGGGCGATGCAATGCCCCCCTTGCCAATCGCCTCCGGTCCTCGGAACAGCACGATGCGGTCAACCAGGCCTTCCGACAGGAAGGCGCTGGCCACCTTGGCTCCACCTTCGACCAGCACGCTGGCCATACCGAGCGCAGCAAGATCCTCGAGCAGTTCCGGCAGCGCCACGCCGCCTTCATGCGTCTCGGTGCCGATGAAACGCACGCCGGCGCGTTCGAGCGTTGCCCGCCGCAGAGGATCGGCTTCCAGGCAAGCCGCGACGTAGAGCGGCACCCGGTCGACACCGGACACCAGTTTCGAAGTCTCAGGCAGCCTGATCTGCCTGTCGAGCACAATGCGCGCCGGCGACCGGTTCTCCAGTCCGGGCAAGCGCACCGTCAGCGCCGGGTCGTCCTCCAGCGCCGTGCCAATGCCGATCAGGATGGCATCAGCCTCGGCGCGCATCAAATAGACTTCGCGGCGCGCAATGTCGCCTGTGATCGACACCTGCCCAGCCCCCTCCATGCCGATCTTGCCGTCGCTGGAAAGCGCTAGCTTGAGAGTCACTTCCGGCCGTTTCCTAAGCGATCGAATGAGATAGCCGGCCATCTGCTCGGCGGCCTCCGTCGCCAGGACATTCTCCACAACCTCGACGCCCGCGGTGCGCAGGATCGCGTAGCCTTGGCCCGACACGCGCGGATCGGGGTCGCTGGCGGCGCCAACGACGCGCGCGATGCCGGCATTGACCAGAGCGTTGGCGCAAGGCGGCGTGCGTCCGTGATGCGCGCAAGGCTCCAGCGTGACATAGGCGGCGGCGCCGCACGCCAGTTCGCCCGCTTCGGCGAGCGCCTCGGTCTCGGCATGCGGGCGGCCGCCGACAGCGGTGACGCCGGTGCCGACAATCATCGGGCCCAAGCCATCGTCGCGCACGATGAGTGTACCAACGGAAGGATTGGTTGAGGTCCGGCCCGCATTCCTGCGCGACAGTCTGAGTGCGGCTGCCATGAAACGGCGGTCAAGGGCTGCCTGTCCGGCCTCACTGCGTTCCGCCATGCTCAGCCAGCGTCCTCTTCGCTCTTGTCCTCGTCGCCTTTCAATTCCCCCAGCAGCTCATGGAAATCCTTGGCCTCGCGGAAATTGCGGTAGACCGAGGCGAAGCGGACGTAGGCGACGTCGTCGAGCGACTTCAGCGCTTCCATGACCAGCCGCCCAACCTCGCCCGAGGCCACTTCGGTCTCGCCGGAGCTTTCCAGCTGGCGCACGATGCCGGTCACGGCACGATCGATGCGCTCGGGATCGACATTGCGCTTGCGCACCGCGATCTCGACGGAGCGCAAGAGCTTGTCGCGGTCGAAAGGCACTTTTCGCCCCGACTTCTTGACCACGACGAGGTCGCGCAACTGCACGCGCTCGAAGGTGGTGAAACGGCCGCCGCAATCGGGGCAGACGCGACGCCTGCGGATCGCCGCGCCATCCTCGGCGGGGCGCGAATCCTTCACCTGCGTATCTTCGGACTGGCAATAGGGACAGCGCATTGAGAGCCTTGGGTTCACGAATCTGGTGAGGCGAAAAGGCTTAGAGCCTTTTGCCACGATGGCAAGGCACGCAGACCCTTTCGCGTCAGAGATAGCGAGCCGCGAGGCAGATTGCCAGCACCCGCCTTCGCGCGCTTGGCTAGGGTGCAACGTCCTTGGTCGGAAAGCCGCATGATGTGCCGAGGTTGCGGTAGGCCTTGGTGAAGCCGTCCATCGGAATGCTGGCGAAAGCCTCTTTGCCGAAAGCGACATCGAGCGAGGTGACTTTGCGCATGGCTCGCAAGAGCGCGAGACTGGTCTTGGGCTGGTTGTCGACCGTCCAGCTGGGACGGCCGTTCACGGCATCGTTCGAATAGACGGTGGCGGAAACCTTGACGCCAGGATCACCAAAAGTCGCGGCGATCTTCTTGCCAGTGGGCAGGTTCCGGTTGTCGACAATAAGCATGATGGCCGGGTAGGCGTCCGGCGGCATGGCGTCGCCGTTCGAGATCGACAGCGTCAGCGTGCCCGAATTGCCGCTGGCATCGAAAAAGGCAGTCGAAGCGGCGCAGGTCTTGCGCGCATCCTGCCCGGTGTCGAGCGTATCGACGATGGTTGTCCATCTGCCGAACGTAGCGGTGGCGGGCATTTTTGGGGCGGGTTGGGTCTGCGCAAGGGCAGCGCCGGGCAATGTCAGGAAAACGGCCAGCAAGCCATGGGCGCCAAGGATGGCGGGGCGGAAATTACGCATCGTCTGGTCTCCAGTTCGGCGCGTCGACCGATCGGGGGTCGGCGCGCCGCTGGCGGATAAGAGATGACGCGTGGCGCGAGGTCAACCGAGATAAGGGTAGAGCGGGAATCGATCGGTCAGCGCCACGACCTTGGCCTTGACCGCGGCCTCGACCGAGGCATTGCCCTCATCGGAATTGGCGGCCTTGAGGCCATCCAGCACCTCGGCGATCAGCTTGCCTATTTCGCGGAACTCGGCCTGGCCGAAGCCGCGCGTTGTGCCGGCGGGCGTGCCGAGCCGCACGCCGGAGGTGACGAAGGGCTTTTCCGGGTCGAAGGGGATGCCGTTCTTGTTGCAAGTGATGTTGGCGCGCCCAAGCGCTGCTTCGGCGCGCTTGCCGGTGGCATTCTTGGGGCGCAGGTCGACCAGCATCAGGTGGTTGTCGGTGCCGCCCGACACGATGTCGAGGCCAGTCTCCTGTAGGCTGGACGCCAGCGCCTTGGCGTTGGCGGCGACGCTCTCGGCATAGAGCTTGAAGCTCGGCTTCAGCGCCTCGCCGAAGGCAACCGCCTTGGCGGCGATGACATGCATCAGTGGTCCGCCCTGCAGGCCGGGGAACACCGCCGAGTTCATCTTCTTGGCGATCTCCTCGTCGTTGCACAGGATCATGCCGCCGCGCGGGCCGCGCAGCGACTTGTGCGTGGTGGTCGTCACGACATGGGCATGCGGCAGCGGCGAGGGATGCACGCCGCCTGCCACGAGGCCGGCGATGTGGGCCATATCAACCATGAGGTAGGCGCCGACCGCATCGGCGATCTCGCGAAAGCGCTTCCAGTCCCAGATGCGCGAATAGGCGGTGCCGCCGGCCAGGATCAGCTTCGGCTTCGTCTCATGCGCCGTCTTCTCGATGGCGTCCATGTCGAGCAGGTGGTCGTCCTTGCGCACGCCGTAGGACACGACCTTGAACCATTTGCCGCTCATGTTGACTGGCGAGCCGTGCGTCAAATGCCCGCCGGAATTGAGGTCGAGGCCCATGAAGATGTCTCCCGGCTGCAGGAGGGCTAGGAATACCGCCTGGTTCATCTGGCTGCCGGAATTGGGCTGCACGTTCGCGAAGTTGCAGCCGAACAGTTTTTTCGCGCGCTCGATCGCCAGCTCCTCGGCGACGTCCACGAACTGGCAGCCGCCATAGTAACGCTTGCCCGGATAGCCCTCGGCGTATTTGTTGGTCATGATCGAACCCTGCGCTTCGAGCACGGCGCGCGAGACGATGTTCTCAGACGCGATCAGTTCGATCTCGTGGCGCTGGCGTCCGAGTTCGTTGCGGATCGCGCCGAAAATTTCCGGATCGGCATCTTCCAGCGTGGTTTCGAAGAAGGATTCGAATTTGTTCGACGCTGCCGCTGCTGTTGCCATGGCCTGAATTCCTTAGGTCCGGAGGTCGGTTTTGTCTTGCGCATGCCGTTGTCCCAAACCCCTGCACATTTTTGTGTGACAGGATTGGGTTCGCCGCGCCATTAACACAGTTGTTTTCGCCTCGCCACGTTTGCGGCGCGAAATTTGCTGGCCGGATTGCGGCAAGCAGAGCGGCGAACCGTTATTTCCTGTCGCGCCGCTGCTTCAGAAGAGCCTCGGTCAAGGTGATCTCGGAAAACAGCGCCCGCATCGTATGGTCATTGATCTCGCGGCTGAGAAACATGGCGCGTAGCGCGGCGCGCTCGGCTTCTATGCCGGCCGCCCTGAGTTCAAGCTCCAGACGGCTCGCCTCGCGCGCCTCGGCACGCGCTTCGTCGGCCTCGTCGGAGGCGGCGATGCGGCGCCGGTAGCCGGCGACGATGCTGTCGGCAACGGCGAGCCGTGCCTCGACGGCCCCGCCCTCGCCTGCCTCATTGGCGATGCTCTCGATCCTGGCGATCGCCGCATTGGCTACGCCGACCCGCGCCCGGCGCTCCTCGGCCGCTGCCGGGTCCTCGCCCGGTTCGACCAGCCCGCGAGCGATCTTCGGCAGCGCGAGGCTGGCGATGGCCAGCGAGCAGATGATGACCCCGGCGGCGAGGAAGATCACCACGTCGCGGGCCGGGAACGGCGAGCCGTCCTGCAAGGTGAGCGGCAGCGACAGGATACCGGCCAACGTGATCGCTCCGCGCACGCCGGCGACCGATCCGGCGAGCCGCACGCGCAGGCCGAACGGCTCGGCCTTTCGCTTGCCTAGCCGCGCCGCCACGGCGCCCGCCATGTCGCCGATCCATATCCACAGGAAACGCAGGCCGATCAGGCAAAGGGTCAGCAGCAGGACTGTCAGCACCGGCTCGATGATCCAGTGCCGGCTGGACAACTCCGGCGGCACCTTACGGATGATATCGGGAAATTGCAGGCCAAGCAGGATGAAGAGCGCGCCGTTGAAGACAAAGGACAGCGTCGACCACAGCGACATCGTCTGCATGCGCGCCGAGACACCGAGAAAGCGGAACATGCCGGAAACTCCGGTCAACAGGCCGGCGGTGACCGCCGCCAGGATGCCCGAGGCGCCGATATGCTCGGCGCCGAGATAGGAGACGAAAGGCACCAGGATCATGATCAGAACCTGCGCCTCCGCCGGCACGCCGCCGATGCGGTTGAGCAGTTGCAGCGCCTTGGCGGCAACGAACAGCGCCGCCATACCGGCGAGAATGCCGGCAGCCACGGCATAAAGAAAGCTCAGCGAGGCCGCGGCAAAGGAAAAGCTGCCGGTCAATGCCGCCACCACGGCAAAGCGGAACATGACCAGACCCGACGCGTCGTTGAGCAGCGACTCGCCTTCCAATATGTGCATCAGCCGCGCCGGAACGATGTTCCTGTCGACTATGGAAGACACCGCCACCGCGTCGGTCGGCGACAGCACCGCGGCGAGCGCGAAAGCGACGACGAGCGGGATGCTGGGCACCAGCCAATGCAAGGCGTAGCCAAATCCGACGATGGTGAAGAAGACCAGTCCAATGGCAAGGTCGAGGATGGGGCCACGCAAGGCGACAAGCTCGCGTTTGGGCGCAGCAAAGGCATCGGCGAACAGAAGCGGCGGAATGAATACGAGCAGGAACAGTTCCGGATCGATCTCGACATGCAGCCCGCGCGCCGGCCAGGCCAGCGCAGCACCCATGGCGATCTGCAGCACCGGCAGCGGCACCCGCACCAGCCGCACCAATGCACCGGAAAGCGCCACTACGACGAGCACGACGAGGATGAAGACGGCAACTTGCATAGTCCGATTCCGGCAGTTTTGCCGACCATGTGCAATCGCCCGCGCTTCGTCCAGCCGGAGCGCGCCTACGCAGAGTTGGAGGTCAGCGGCGGTGTGAACGGCCTAGCGGCGGCGACAGAAAAAGGTCGCTCAAGAGCGGCCTTTTTCCCTGAATAATCAATCGCTTAGAGCGACGAAGTGATCTGCAGCTCGTTGTTTCCGTCGAGGCCATATATGTCGTCGCGGAACTGGACAACGCCGGGGCCCGTCGACCAGGCCGAGAGATAGAGAAAATGCACCGGCACCGGGTTGGTGACCTGGATCGGCGTGTTTTCGCCGGTCTTGATCGCAGCCTCAAAATGCTGGCGGTCCCAGCCGGGCGTGTCGCGCAGGATCCAGGTGACGAGGTCGCGCACGTTCTGCACGCGCACGCAACCCGAGGAATCGAAGCGCATCATCTTGCCGAACAGGCTCTGCTGCGGTGTATCATGCATATAGACACCGTCCGGGCTCGGGAAATTGATCTTCACCGACGCCATGGCGTTGTCCGAACCGGGATCCTGGCGGAAACGGTACTTGGCCGCGTCATCGGTCGACCAGTCCACATTCATCGGATCGACTTCGCTGCCGTCTGGCGCAAACAGGCGAATATGGCTGTTCTTGAGATAATCGGGGTCCTTGCGCATCAATGGGATGATGTCCTTGCGCACGATCGACACCGGCGCGTTCCAATATGGATTGACGATGATCTCGTTGATCTTGGAATTGACGATCGGTGTCTGGCGATCGATCTTGCCGACGATCGCGGTATGGCGAAGCACGACCCGATCGTTCTCGACCGCCTCGACCTGCGCTGCCGGAATATCGACCAGCACATAACGGCTGCCAAGCGTGCCCGCCTTCTCCTTCAATCGCTGGAGATTGGTTTGCAACTGGCCGAGCCGGATCTGCGCCGAAACGTTCATCGCCGCGTAGGTATATTTGCCCAGCGCTCCGTCGGCCGGCAGGCCGTGGCGCAATTGGAAGCGCTTGACCGCCGAGTCGACATAGGAATCGAAGGCCGTCGAGATGCCGGCGCTCTGCGACAGGTCGCCGGCGACCATCAGGCGCTTGCGCAGCGGCACGACATCGGGATCGTCGACGCCGAGCTGCAGTTTCTTGGTCGCGGGAACCTCGACCCAGCCGCCCTGCCCGACAATGTTCTGGTACTGCGCCACAGCCTGCTCGGTGAAGGCCACGGTCTGCGGGCTGAAGATCGGCAGCGTCGAGGCCACCTTGCCGCCTGCGCTGGCGCGGGCGTCGAACTGATCGTCCCAGTTGCCGCGCGCCGAGGACTTCAGGATGTCCCCGATCACATCCTGCGCGCTGGCGCGGCCGGCAACAACGGCGGCTGCGAGCGCGGAGGCTCCGGAAAGGAAGAAACGGCGGCTGGTTCTCATGGACGTTCCAGACATTTGTAGCAGTTCGAACACTTGCTGCGTTGATCATCGGGCGATCTCGCCCGCACTCTAAAATTGGCAATCTTAACAATTAGCCAACCATGGTCCGCATCACCTCGGTGTGAAAACGCGCAAGGCTACGCGGCTGCGGGTGAACTCATGGTCTTCACCACAGCATCACTGCCATCTTCGGTTCCATTGGAATATGGCGGCAACGTGGCCTTGGCCCGCAATTTGCTTCGGCCAGCGCAACGAAAAGAAAAGACCGATGCTTTTCGGCACCGGCCCTGACTGGAGGTCGCTGTTGCGGCCGCGCTTCTGTGGCGCGGCTTCTGATTGGGGATGTGGCTTACATCCGGTAAGCGATGGTGTCGTTCCAGAAGCGGTCGAGGCGCTGGAGGGCGCGGTTCATCTGCTTGAATTCGTCGGTGTTGATGCCGCCGACCTGCTCGATCGAGCCGACATGGCGCTCATAGAGACCGGCGACCACGTCCGCCACCTCGTTGCCCTTCGGCGTCAGCGAGACGCGGACCGAACGACGGTCGATGCGCGAGCGCTGGTGGTTGATGAAGCCGAGATCGACAAGCTTCTTGAGATTGTAGGAGACGTTCGAGCCGAGATAGTAGCCCCGCGAGCGCAACTCGCCGGCAGTCAGCTCCGAATTGCCGATGTTGAAGAGCAGCAGCGCCTGGATGGCGTTGATGTCGGAACGGCCATTGCGGTCGAACTCGTCCTTGATCACGTCGAGCAGACGGCGGTGCAGGCGCTCGACCAGTTGGAGCGATTCCATGTACAGGGAACGGATTGCCTCGCGGCGATCGTCGGAAACGTTGGCGGTCTTTGCCGCCGGACGCGAATTGATCATTGTCTTTGCCTCTCGTTTGTCGCCCTGGTGATTTTTTGTTTTTCACCTTGATCGCGACACTATCGAATACTCATAAAATTCGACTTAAACGCCAAGGCTAACAAGAGCTTACCGGTAATAGGTTTCGCAAGACGCTTAACGAACGGTCACTCGAGCAAGGATAATTAACCTAAAGATTTAGCCAATGATTTCAGGGCGAAATCCGATCCGCCGGATCGCCGGCGGCGCGTGCCGGCTTCAGGTCCGGGGCGACCGCTTCTGCAGATAGATGACGAGGCGGAAAACGACATAGAGCAGCGCCACCCCCGCATGCGAGACGACGATGAGCGGGCGGTGGCCGAAGAGTTCGGGAAAGCCGGCATACATGACGATCTCCGTCACGGCGCAGATGAACCAGATCACCGGGCCCCAGGAGGCCAGCATCCATAGGCCGGCTGCGGCAAAGGGAAAAAACACGGCGAGCATCACCGCTGTCACCTGCCAGTGGACCGGCATCAGGTCGAAGCGCCACAGCGAGCCGGGATAGAAGCCGATAAGCCTGATCCAGTACAGGATACCGAACAGCAGGCAGTATCCTGATATGATTCGCTGGAACCAGGCGAAGATAACCTCCACCCCTGAAGGCTGAAGCACGACGCGTCTGGACGTCACCTCACTCATAGCGCGAGTTCCCGTTCACCGAGCGAGGCAAAATAGGCATCGACATCCGCGTCGTCGACCGCATCGAGGGTTGCCGGCAGCCATTGCGGCTTGGAACCCTTTTCGATGATGGTGGCGCGTATGCCTTCGTAGAAATCGTGGCCCGCGAGCATCCGGTTGAGGATGCGGAACTCCATCTTCATGCATTGATCCATCGGCAGCGTCAGGCCGGCAGTGATCTGGCGCCAGGCGACACGAAGGCTGGTCGGCGAGCGCGTCAGGATCGTCGCCAGCGTCCTTGCCGCAAACTCATCGCTCCCTGCCGCCTGCTCCAGGCTGCCGATGACATCGGCAAGCGACGCCTGCGCGAAGTGATGGGCGATCGCCTCCAGCACCTGCCTGTCCGTCTCGCGCTTCGCCGGGATGAAGAAGCCGCGCAGCACCGATTCGGGATCGCCGGTGGCGGCGAGCTGGTCGAGAAAGCCAGCCTGGTCCTGCGCCTTGATCGTATGCGTGGCCAGCCCGGACCACAACGCGTCGCCATAGCGGATACGATTGCCGGTCAGCGCCAGGTACATGCCGAAGGAACCTCCAAGATCGGGCAGCAGATGGCTGGCGCCGACATCCGGGAAAAAGCCGATACCCACCTCCGGCATGGCGAACTGCGCATTTTCCGTCATCACCCGGTGCGATCCATGAAAGGAGATGCCGACGCCGCCGCCCATGACGATGCCGTCGATCAGCGCCACATAAGGTTTTTTGAAACGCGCGATCTGGGCGTTCAGCCGATACTCGTCGGCGAAGAACTCGACAGGCGGCTTACCGGCCCGGCCGGCCTCATAGATGTGGAGAATGTCGCCCCCGGCCGAAAACGCCCTACCCTCGGCCTTGACGACGACGACGTCGACGCTCCAGTCCCGCTCCCAAGCGTGCAATGCCTTGGCGAGCGCATTGACCATGCCGTGCGTGACCGCATTGAGTGCCCGCGGCCGCGTCAACGTGACGATGCCGGCCCGGCCCAGATGTTCGAAGCGGATCTCGTCGCCTCCGCCAAAATCCATCGTGAAAGAATCCCTCCCCCGCTCCGCCGGGACTGAAGTGCTAAAGCGTGGCCCATGGCCGCGTCAATGCCGGCATGCCGGCAGCGCGTCTTGGCTCGTGCCGGAGCCTAGTGCTAAAAGAGCCGTTGTCGCCGCAACGCCGGGAACCGCACGGCGACTGCGCAGCTGTAGCGGGTTTCCAATGGGGTGTTGCTCATGGCTGGATTTGCGCGCCTCGTGCCGATGACGATCGGGCTGATCGTCATTTGCCTGGCTTTGCAACCGACCCTGGCGGCAAGCCTCGCCGATCTTTACCAGTCGCAGACCATCGTCAACGGTCGGTACGAGAAGAACCGCCAGGCCGGCTTCAAACGTTGCCTCGACGCGGTTCTGGTCCGGGTTTCCGGCGACCAGCGCCTGCCGGCGAAACCGGAGATGGCGGCGCTGCGCGACAAGGCCGGCAGCTTCGTGACGGCCTTTCGCTACCGCGATCGCATGGAAGGCATTCCCAACCATGACGATCAGGGCACGTATGATCGGCCTCACAATCTCTACTGCCAGTACAGCCCGGCGATGATCGATCCGGTGCTGGCTTCGCTCGGCAGCAGGCCATGGCTGACCGAAAGGCCACGGCTGGCGGTGTTCTTGTCGACCGAGCGCGGCGTCAAGCATTTCGCGCTCGATGCCGATGACGAGCGCGGCGTGCTGATGCGCGAGTCGTTCGGCAATGCCGCCGCGCCGATCGCCATGCAGGTAACCTTCCCCACGGCAGCGCTGCTGTCGAAGGCGGGGCTGGACGACAGGATCATGCGCGACGCCGACATGGCGAAGCTGGACACGGTTGCGAAAATGGCCGGCGCCGACCAAGCGCTTTCCGGCAGCATCGTCTGGAGCGACAAGGAGTTGGGCTGGATCGCCGACTGGCGGCTGGCGAAGGCCGGCAAGACCTACGCCTGGCAAGTGCGCGGCGTCGGCTTCGACGAGGCGTTCCGTGTCGGCATGCGCGGTGCGGCGCAGATCCTTTCGGGCAACGGGAAACCCGAATAAGGACCCGACCGGATTGCTGGCACAAACGTGTCGCATTGGTCAGCACCACGGGTGCGTGATAAAAGCCGGCCAAACGAGAGTTTTGGCGATGAACAGATTCACCCCCGCAAAACCTGCCGGCGCGCGCAGCGTCGACGACATCACCGGCAGCCGCCGCTTGCGACGCATGCGCAAGGCCGACTGGTCGCGGCGCCTGGTGCAGGAGAACAGGCTTTCCGTCGACGACCTGATCTGGCCGATCTTCGTCGTCGACGGCAGACAAGTGCGCGAGCCGATCGCCGCCATGCCGGGCGTCTTCCGCCTGTCGATCGACCTTGCCGTCAAGGAGGCCGAACGCGCGGCGAAGCTCGGCATCCCCGCGCTTGCCACCTTTCCCAATGTGGACATTTCGCTGCGCGACGAGACCGGCTCGCATATCCTCGATCCCGACAACGTCATCAACCGCGCCACGCGCGCGATCAAGGACGCGGTGCCTGAGATCGGCGTCATCACCGACGCCGCGCTCGACCCGTTCACCAGCCATGGTCATGACGGCATTCTGCGCGACGGTCTCATCGTCAATGACGAGACGGTGGAACAGGTGACCGCGGCGGCCGTCATACAAGCAGCGGCCGGCGCCGACATCATCGCGCCGTCCGACATGATGGACGGCCGCATCGGCGCCATCCGCGACGCGCTCGACGCAAACGGTTTCCAGGACGTGGCGATCATGTCATATGCAACGAAATTCGCCTCCGCCTTCTACGGGCCGTACCGCGAGGCGGTCGGCACGGCCGGCCTGCTCAAGGGCGACAAGAAGACCTATTACATCGACCACGCCAATTCAGACGAAGCGGTGCGCGAGGCCGAGCAGGACCTGGCCGAAGGCGCCGACATGCTGATGGTCAAGCCCGGCCTGCCCTATCTCGATATCATCCGCAGGCTGAAGGACGAATTTGCGGTGCCAACCTTCGCCTACCAGGTGTCGGGCGAATATTCGATGATCAAGGCGGCGGGCGCCAATGGCTGGATCGACGGCGAAAAGGCTATGCTGGAATCGCTTCTTGCGTTCAAACGCGCCGGCTGCGACGGCATTTTGACCTATTTCGCCCCTGAGGTGGCGGAGATGCTGAGAGCATAGTTTCCTCCCAGCGCCTTCAAATCATATGCTCTTCATGGAACTCACCGGCGAATGAGCCGGTATGGCGGCTGTCTCGGCAGCCGCCACTTTCACTCTGGACATCGCATGGGCGAAGTACGGATATGCATCTTCTCGATCGCTGAAAATACTACTTGCAATTTGCAATCGGTTTGCTAGAAAGTAACTGCTTGCAAAATACAACTGGTCTGAGGAGGCTTTCCATGTCCAGACTTCGCGTCAACGCATTCACCTTGTCGCTCGACGGTTACGGCGCCGGTCCCGACCAGGATTTGAAAAACCCGCTCGGGGTCGGCGGGGAAGCCCTGCACAAATGGATGATCGGTACCCGCACCTTCCGCAAGATGGTGCTCGGAGACGACGGCGGCACAACCGACACCAACGAGGCGTTCGCGGCGCGCAGCTTCGAGAATGTCGGCGCCTGGATCCTCGGCCGCAACATGTTCGGGCCGATCCGCGGCGAATGGCCTGACGAAAACTGGAAGGGCTGGTGGGGCGACAGCCCGCCCTATCATGTGCCGGTCTTCGTGCTGACCCACCATGCGCGCGAGCCGATCGTCATGGAGGGCGGCACGACCTTTTACTTCATTACGGATGGCATCCATTCGGCGCTCGAGCAGGCAAGGGCAGCGGCCAATGGCAGCGATGTGCGGGTCGGCGGCGGCGTCGCCACCATCCGGCAGTACCTCCAGGAGAGGCTCATCGACGAGATGCATCTGGCGATCTCGCCGGTGCTGCTCGGCTCCGGCGAGCACCTCTTCGCCGGGATTGATATGCCGAAGCTCGGCTACGCGTGCAGCGAACAAGTAGCGACGCCGCTTGCCACGCATGTCGTCATCAAGCGGACTTAGGAATTAGTTGTCTGCGACAGTGGGAATTGGCAACCCTTGGTGCAGATCCTTTCTCCCCGTCACTATACGGGGAGAAGGACAAACTCTCGTTCAATACTTCTCGGGCACGTAGAGCTCGCGCGGCAGCACCTGGCGCTCGTATTCGGGATTGAAGACCCGCTCGGGCAGCGTGATCTCCTCGTGCGGCACCTCTTCATAGGGAACCTGCTGCAAGAGGTGGTCGATGCAGTTCAGCCGGGCGCGCTTCTTGTCGTTGCCCTCGACGATGAACCAGGGCGCCTCCGGAATGTTGGTACGGGCGAAGGTCTCTTCCTTGGCCTTGGTGTACTGTTCCCAGCGCACCCGCGACTGCAGGTCCATCGGCGACAGCTTCCACTGCTTCATCGGATCGTGGATGCGCATCAGGAAGCGCATCTGTTGTTCCTCGTCGGTGATCGAGAACCAGTATTTGACCAGCGTGATGCCCGAACGGACCAGCATGCGCTCGAACTCCGGCACGTCACGGAAGAATTCCTCCACCTGATCGGCCCCGGCGAAACCCATCACCCGCTCGACGCCGGAGCGGTTGTACCAGGAGCGGTCGAACAGAACGATCTCGCCGCCGGCCGGCAGGTGCGGCACATAACGCTGGAAATACCATTGCGACGTCTCTCGCTCGGTCGGTGCCGGAAGCGCCACGACGCGGCAGATCCGCGGGTTGAGCCGCTGGGTGATGCGCTTGATGACGCCGCCCTTGCCAGCCGAATCGCGGCCTTCGAAGATCACCACAAGCTTCTTCTTGTGGTAGGCGACCCAGGATTGCAGCTTGATCAGCTCGGATTGCAGCCCGATCAGGTCGCGAAAATACTGCATGCGGTCGATAGAAGGCGGATGCGCGTTCTTGTAGATCCTGGCGATCTCCAGCGACAGCGCCGGTTCCGACATCTCCAGTTCATAGTCCTCGTCGAGCGTGTCGGCGAGTTCGGCTTCCAGCCAGTCCCGGGCGCCGGACTTGGGTATGGATTCATTCATCGGTGTTCCTCCATCTGCAAGCTGCCGCCTCCGGCAACGACCGGGCGCACTGGTCGCGTCCTGACGGCGGCGCGCAACGCCCTGATCGACTGAGTATAGGCCGGCAATGACGGTTTTATTGCAGGGGCACGCCACGGCCGCTCATCGGTGTGCTGGGGCCGGAGGGCGACAAGCCGCACGGATTGTCCTACAAATCCAGCAACCTGATCGGGCCATTCTTCTCAATCGCGAGGACTGACATGGAATACCGCACTCTCGGCCGTTCCGGCCTGAAGGTTTCGGCGCTGACGATGGGCACCATGACCTTTGGCGGCGCCGGCCCGTTCGCGGCTGTGGGCAACAGCGATCTCGCCGAGGCGGAGCGCATGATCGATCTGTGCATTGATGCCGGCATCAATCTCATCGACACGGCCAATGTCTATTCGGACGGCCTGTCGGAGGAGATCATCGGCGAGGCACTCGGCGGCAAGCGCAGGAACGACGTGCTGATCGCCTCCAAGGCGCGCATGCGCATCGGCGACGGTCCCAATGACGAAGGCCTGTCGCGCCATCATTTGATCCGCGAATGCGAGAAAAGCCTTAAGCGGCTCAAGACCGACGTCATCGATATCTATTTCCTGCACGAATGGGACGGCGTGACGCCACTCGAAGAGACCATCGCCGCGCTCGACACGCTGGTCGGCCAGGGGAAGATCCGCTATATCGGCTGCTCCAACTATTCCGGCTGGCAGGTGATGAAGGCGCTCTCCATCAGTGACACCCGCCATCAGCCGCGCTTCGTCACCCAGCAGATCCACTACACGCTCGAAGCACGCGAAGCCGAATACGAGCTGCTGCCGATCTCGGTCGACCAGGGATTGGGCGTGCTGGTGTGGAGCCCGCTGGCGGGAGGCCTGCTGTCGGGCAAGTATCACCGTGACAGCCCGACCGCGCGCCAGGTCGCCGGCTGGTCCGAACCGCCAATCCGCGACGAGGACCGGCTGTGGCGGATCGTCGATGTGCTGGTCGAAATCGGTAAGGCCCGCGGTGTGTCCGCCGCACAGGTGGCGCTTGCCTGGCTGCTTGGCCGGCCGGCTATCAGCTCGCTTGTGATCGGCGGGCGCAACGAGGCCCAGTTCAGGGACAATATCGCGGCGGCCAGCCTGACGCTGGCCGGCGAGGAACGTGATCGCCTCGACGCGGTCAGCCGCCCGCCCCTGCTCTATCCCTATTGGCATCAGCAGCTGACGGCAAAGGAGCGTTTCGGCGCCGCCGACCTTGTGATCGACCGAAGCAGCTTATAGGAACCCTGGTGCCGGCTCCGAGACGTCGGAAGGCGAACGACGCGTAGTCAGCCCACAAGAACAGCAAAAAAGGAGCCGCTATGGCACGAGCACCAAATTACGATCAGGAACGCAAAGAACGCGATCGCCAGAAGGCGGCCAAGAAGGCCGAAAAGCTGGCGGCCAAGGCTGCGGCGCGGGAGCGTCAGAAACCCGAGACTGACGCCGAGATTGAAACAGAGGAATGACGGCGCGCGGCGGCAATCCGGCCTGGATCAGGCCGGCGCCTTGTCGCTGACGAAGACGTCCACTTCACGCGCCGCCGCGATAAAGGCGCGCCTTGCGTTCATGGCCGGCTTGTCGCCGGCCAGCGCATCGTGGCAGGCCTGCAGCGCCGCGCGATGCTTGGGGGTGCGCTTGCCGGGCCAGCTGTTCATGAGATAGTCGGAAGCCTCGCGGGCCGAGCGTAAGAGCTGTGTACTTCCCGCCGTGACTGATTTGACGGTCACGGGTACTTCAAATCGGTTGTTTTCCATCGCCCGGTCCTACGCCATCGGCGTCCGCGAAGCGAGGCCGAAAGTGGGGCTCGGGGCCGGTGGTCCTTTTTTCGGCGGCGAGTGGCCTGCCCTGCAGGCCGCATTATGCCGCCACGACGGCAAATCCCCTGGCGCGAAGGCCGCGGCGATCATTGGCCAGCGACGTCAACAGACGGTCGCGACTGCCCACGATATGCTGCGAGAGCAAGCGCGCGGCTTCCTGTGCATCGCCGCTCCGCACGGCGGCCAGGATGGCATGATGTTCGGCCCACGCGCGGCCAAGGGCCGCTCCATCGCGTACCTCCAGCCAACGGGCGCGCGAAAGCCTGGTCATCGCGTCGCGGACGGCCCGAAACAGGAATTCATTGCCGGACAGTCGCGCCAGCTCGATGTGGAAATCCATGCCGACGCGATGCCATTCCTCGCGCGGAGTGTCGTCGTCGCAGGAGACGAGCATAGCCTCGATGACATCGACGGCACTTCTGTCGGCAAGCCCGCATGTCAGCCGCAAGGCCGCGACCTCGACCGCTTCGCGGTAGACCGCGATCTGCTCGAGTTCGGCCAGGTTGATGGGCGAGACCGTCCAGCCGCGCCCGTCCCTGCCGACCAGCCCTTCGGTTTCGAGCCGCAGCAGCGCAGCCCTGACCGGCGTGCGCGAGGCGCCGAAGCGGCTTTCGATCCAGCGCTCGGTGAGTTTCTCACCCGGGCCGATCTCAAGTCCAAGGATCATCTCGCGGAGCTGCCGTTCGACGTTGTGCATCTGCGACATCGTTGTTGCCTTTTCACGTGCCCGCATTGACAGCGGTCGGGCTGTGGGTCCATGACGGATACCGACTTGGTATCCCAAAATGGTATCCACAACAATCCCTGGCACACGCAGGCACGGCATGACGCAGAACGATACGGAACAGGGCGGCTACAATATCCACTGGCGGCGCAATCTCGCCGTCTGCTTCGCGGGTTCGTTCAGCACGCTCATCGCCATGACCCTGCTCTTGCCGTTCCTGCCGCTCTATGTCGAGCAACTGGGCGTCGAGGGCCATGCGGCGATCGTGCAATGGTCGGGCATCGCCTATGGGGCGACCTTCTTCGCGGCGGCGCTCGTTGCGCCGTTATGGGGACGGCTCGGCGACCGCTACGGCCGCAAGCTGATGCTGGTGCGCGCCTCCTTCGGCATGGCGATCTGCATGTCGCTGACCGGAATGGTCGAGACGGTCTGGCAATTGGTGCTGCTGCGCCTGCTGATCGGCTTTGCCGGCGGCTATTCCTCCGGCTCGACCATATTGGTGGCCATGCAGACGCCGAAGGACCGCTCCGGCTGGGCGCTCGGTGTCTTGTCCGCTGGCATCACGGCAGGTTCGCTGGTCGGCCCCTTGCTCGGCGGCGCGCTGCCGCCGGTAATCGGCATCCGCGCGACCTTTCTGTTGTCCGGCGGCGTCATCTTCCTTGCCTTTCTGGCGACGACATTCCTGATCAAGGAGAACCAGCGCCCGCAAGCAAGCAAAGCCGCGACGGCGGCAAAGCCGAAGAGCGGCTGGTCGC
This sequence comes from Mesorhizobium sp. B1-1-1, assembly GCF_006442955.1. Lineage (NCBI taxonomy): Bacteria > Pseudomonadati > Pseudomonadota > Alphaproteobacteria > Hyphomicrobiales > Phyllobacteriaceae > Mesorhizobium > Mesorhizobium sp. B1-1-1. The sequence continues at coordinate 417,050 of NZ_VFWW01000001.1, read as the reverse complement.
AAATTGCCGACAAGCGTCCGGTCGTGGCCATGCTGACGACCGGCATGCTGCTGGCCTTCGCCACCATGTCGATCGAGCCGATCATCACCGTCTATGTGCAGCAGCTGATCGAGGACCAGAGCCGGGTGACGCTCGTTGCCGGCGTGGTGATGTCGGCGGCCGCCCTTGGCGCAATCCTGTCGGCGTCATGGCTTGGCAGGCTCGCCGACCGCGTCGGTCACTGGAACGTCGTCGTCGGCGCGCTGGCCGTGTCGGCGCTGCTGCTCATTCCGCAGGCCTTCGTCACCGACGGCTGGCAACTGATCGGGCTGCGCTTCCTGATGGGCCTGGCGCTCGGCGGTTTGCTGCCTTGCATCACCAGCGTCATCCGCCACAACATTCCCGACGGCGTCGGCGGCAACGTGCTCGGTCTTTCGATCTCGGCCCAATATGTCGGCCAGGTCGCCGGACCGCTTGCCGGCGGTTTCGTCGGCGGCCATTTCGGCATGCGGGCGGTGTTTCTCGGCACGTCGGTGCTGATGGCGCTCGGCGCGGTCTACAACTGGATTGTCCAGGCGCGGCGGACGCGGCATATGTTGATGGAAGCGGGCAAGCCCTGACGAACTGCCCAGCCGATCAACCGAAGGAGCGTCGACATGAACCTGACCGAAACGACCGGCAGCCGTCTGCTTGTGCTCGCCGCCGGCGTCGTGGGCGCGGCCGGCGTGGCGCTGTCGGCGGCCGCCGCACATCTCGGCGGCGCCTTCACCGGTACGGCGGCATCGTTCCTGCTGATGCACGCACCGGTGTTTCTCGCCGTCGGTCTCCTCGACGCGAATCGCCCGCTGCGGTTAGCCAGCCTGGTGCTGCTCGTCGGGCTCGTGCTTTTCACGGGCGATCTTCTCGCCCGCGATTTTCTCGGATCGAGGCTGTTTCCGATGTCGGCGCCGATCGGAGGCACCCTGCTCATCGCAGGCTGGCTGACCATAGCTGTCTCCGCCGTGGTGCGTCGGCGACCCTGAGATGCGCGGCCGGTTTCAATCCCGGCGACGTTCAAGTCGGATCCAAAGATCGCGGTTGCGCGCCGAGAGCGTCGCGCGGCGCGGCGCCTCTGGCCGCTCCGCGGCCGTGCCGATGCCCCAATAATTGCGATAAATGTCGTCGAACAGATGCTTCATGGGATGCATGGCTCTTCTCCTCTTGATTTGAATTGAATCGATCCAATAGGCCGACGCAAAAAATTCACGCCAGTCAGCTCCGCTTGCGCGCCACCAGGAAGCGCAGATCGCGAATCCACGGGCTTGTTCCGCCGCGGCGCTTGGACTTGTTGGCGGCCGACCCGATGCTCCAGTCGTTGCGGTAGATGTCTTCGAACAGATAGTTAACAGGATGCATGGCGCACCTCCCATCTAGGTTTAATCCAGCAGGCAGATCTTAGTTGGATCGATTCAAAGATAGGCCTATGGAAGCCGCCGGTCAAGCAAAATTTGAATCGATCCAACGAAAGTGCTAGATGCAAATCGGGAACGTGCTAAATGCATGTCAGGAGGCACGCGCAAATGGCGTCACTCACCGCAGGCAATCGACGACCCGTCCGGCTGGCCGACATCGCCAAGGCAGCCGGTGTTTCGCACGGCACCGCCTCCAACGTTTTCAGCCGCCCCGAGATCGTGCGCGAAGAAGTCCGCGAACGGGTCCGTGCGGCGGCCGAGGCGATGGGCTATGCCGGCCCCGATCCCAAGGGCCGCCTGCTGCGGGCCGGCAAGGTCAACGCCATCGGCGTGGCCACCGCGGAGCCCCTCTCCTATTTCTTCGAGGATCCCTTCGCGCGCGTGATGATGGCCGGTATCTCGCAGGCCTGCGATGCGACCGGGGCCGGTATCTCGTTAGTCTCGGCGGCCAACACCGAACAGCTTGCCTGGAATATCCAGAGCGCCCTTGTCGACGGCTTCATCGTCTTCTGTATCGAAGGCGGCTCGCGCCTTGTCGAATTGGCGCGTGAGCGCAAACTGCCCTTCGTGGCGCTGGACCTGGATTCGGAGGATGGATCCGTCGCGGCGATCGGCGTCGACAACATCGCCGGCGCCAGCCTGGCGGCGCGCCATCTGACGGAACTCGGGCATCGCCGCTTTGCCGTGCTGGCGCTGCCTTTCGCCGACGGCAGGACAGGCATCATTTCGCCCGAGGAGCTTCGCGCCGCGGCCTATGCGGGGACACGCGATCGCCTCACCGGCTACTTCCGGGAGCTTTCGCGGGTTGGCATCGATACATCCAAAGTGCCCGTCTACGAAACCGCCAACGATGCCGCCACCACAAAGGCGGGGCTGGAAACGATCTTTGCTTCCGGCGAACCACCCACGGCCATCCTGGCGATGTCGGACAGGATGGCCTTGGCAACGCTTGAATGGCTGAGCGCGCGCGGGCTGAATGTCCCCGATGATGTTTCGGTCATCGGTTTCGACGGCGTTCCCGAAGCAGCGCTATCCGAGCCGCCACTGACCACCGTCGCACAGCCGATCGCCGAGATGGGCCGGCTTGCGGTCAAGGCGATCCTGGAAAACGACGGCAAGGTCAGTCGGCAATTGCTGCCGGTCGAACTGATTGTGCGCGCCTCCTCGGCTCCACCGCGCCGCTGAACCGACTCGCCGACCTCAGCGGTTGGCTCTAGCCACGGCCGAGATACCGAACGACCCCTGGACGGGCTTGGCGTCCTTTTGCGTCGTCCTGGCTTTCCCCGAACCCCCGATGGTCGACAACCATTCGAGGTAGAAAGCGAGCGCGAACTGCATGGCGATGCCGGCGGCGAGCAGCAGGCTGTCATAGGCGAGGCCGCCGGGATTGATCAGCTTCATTACCTGGGCGACCATGGCGATCAGCGTGCCGGCGATGAACACCGGCAGCGAGCGCTTGCCGAGTATCGCCAGCGGATGGTCGGGTCCGGTGCGGAACAGGTTCGAGACCGCAGGCAGTGCCACCACCAGATAGCTGACCGCCAGGATGTGCAGCAGCCGCGGGAGCGACAGGAATGTCTTGTCGAAGCCGGTCAGCACCACCGGCAGGTCGAACCAGGTCACCTGGCCCCAAAGCGGACTATGCACCCATGCCAACGCGGCCAGCACATAGGCAGCGGCGGGACCGATCAGCCAGCGGTTGGCTGGAATGACGCCGCCGCGCCTGACATGCAGCATGGCGGCAAGGCCGATGTTGAACAGGAACTGCCAGGACAGCGGATTGAGGAACCACAGGCCGGGCTCGGGATAGTTCGGCGGGGCGATCTGCCAGATGCCGGCTACAAGCCACAGCAGGCCGGACACGGTCAGCGCTGCAAGCGGCCTGTAGCTGATGAACAGCAAGAAGGCCGGCGCCAGCAAAAGCAGCACCGCGTAGACCGGCAGGATGTTGTTGTAGCCGAGTTGGTGGCCGAGCGTGACGATGCCGACCAGCACCTCGGGCGTGTCCTTCATCAGCGGTTCGATGTTGATCAGCTTCAGCAGTTCCGGCCGCCGGCCGAACACCGCCGCGGCACAGAACAATGCCATTACCGCCATCGTGGTGACGATATGGGCGATATAGAGCACGCCTGCCCGCCGCCACATTTTCAGCGTCGCGAGCAGCCGGCCTCCCGGGCGGAACTTCGTGCCATAGGCAAGCGCGACCGAAATGCCCGATATCAGCACGAAAGCCTCGGCCGCATCCGAAAAGCCGAAATTCTTGTAGGTCAGGGTGTCGAAAGCCGTGCCCGGCACATGGTCGACGAAGATCGTCAGCAGCGCGAGCGCACGCAGCACATCGATGCGCGTATCGCGCTCGGTTGGAACTGGGGTGGTCATCGACAAAAGGCCTCAAAGCTGGTTGTTCATGCCCAGCAATGCGACCCCCGGCGCACCGCTTCGATTCCTCCGCGATGGAGTATATCGGCGCAGAAACGGACTGAAATGCGCCCGGTTCAATCAACTTTCGCGGAGCATGAAAATATTGCGTTTTGAAGCCGGCAAATTGAGTGAAACGAAATGTAATCAAAAGGATACGGCATGAGCGATACAAGCGTCGAAAACAGCCTGCCGCGGCTGGATCTGGCCTTTCCCTATCGCTTCTTCGGATCCGGCGGGGCCAGCGACGAATGCCTGTTCCTGCTGCATGGATCAGGTGTCGACGAGACGACCCTGGTGCCGCTGGCGAGGCAGATCGCACCGCATGCCTGCCTGGTCGCCGTGCGTGGCCGCATCGTTCAGGACGACGGCTTCCGCTGGTTCGAGCGGATCACGCCGACCAGCTTCGAGCAGGCCAGCATCCGCCGCGAGACGGCCGCTTTCGCACGCTTCATGGCCGAGGCCATGAAGCGGCACCGGATCGATCCGAAGCGCGCGGCTTTCCTCGGCTATTCCAACGGCGCCAATCTGGTTTCCAGCCTGATGCTGCTCCATCCCGGCCTTGTCGGACGGGCGGCACTGCTGCGGCCGATGCCGGTGCTGGACGAGACGCCGGCAACCGATCTGACCGGCATCAAGGCGCTGATTGTCGCCGGCGCCGCCGACCTGACCTACGGACCCTTCGCGCCGGCCCTGGTAACGCTGCTCAGCCAGCGCGGCGCCGAGGTCGACGCGCGTATCGTCGCTTCGGGCCATGAAATCGGCGACCCCGATGCCGCGATCGTGCGGCAATGGCTTGCCCCGCCCGCTCCTGCCGCCTGACGGGCAAGACGCGGATCGCCGCGCTCAGCCTCCTTCAGCGATGCCGGCCTGCGCCCCGGCAATCAGCAAGTCGAGGCCGCTTTCGAACAGCGCCTCGTGACCGCCCGCACGATAATCGGCCAGGGCCTGGCTGAGCAGCGGGTAACCGCTTGCCTTGGCATCGAGCGCTGCACCTCGACCCGGGCCGGCCGGATATTCTGCCTGTTCCTCGAGGACGCAGCCCACCGTGTAGCGCCCGACGATCATCAGCAACCGCATGGCCATGACGGAAGGCATGCCGGCCTCGCGCAGAAAAGTGAGCAACCGTTCGACATGTTCGAGATCGCCCGGATCGGCCTCGGTACCGGCATGGACGCGCGCACCGTCGCGATAGGCCATCAAGGCGCCGCGGAAGCTGCGGGCGTTGTTGCGTACGAATTCCTGCCAGCTCTCGCCCGGCAGCGGTACCTGATGTCCATGGCCGCGCCGCAGGATCTCCTCGTTCATTGCGTCGAGCAGGGCGCGCTTGTTCCTGAAATGCCAGTAGAGTGCCGGCTGCTGGACCTTGAGCCGCTGCGCCAGCAGCCGGGTCGAGAGCGCATCGATGCCGACGTCGTTCAACAGCTCGAGCGCCTGCGCCACGATCAGCGCCTTGTCCAGCTTCATATGCACCTCGCTTGCCCAGCCAATTTATCGGTGATAAACGCTACCTTATCACCGATAAACTTTAGGAAAGAAGCATCTCGATGAAAAGGGCCTATCTCGTCGTGCTGACGGCAATGGCGCTGGACGCGGCCGGCATCGGGCTGATCATGCCGGTGCTGCCGGGGCTGTTGCGCGAGGTTGGCCATGTCGAGGACATTGGCTGGATTTTCGGCGCGTTCCTCGCCGCCTATGCCGCAATGCAGGTGCTGTTTTCGCCCCTGCTCGGCGCGTTGTCCGACCGCTACGGCCGCCGGCCGGTGCTGCTTCTGTCGCTTGCCGGGTCGATGCTGGATTATCTGTTCATGACCTTCGCGCCGTCGCTGCCGCTGCTGTTCGTCGGCCGACTGATCGCCGGCCTAACGGGCGCCAGCATGGCGGTGGCCTCCGCCTATATGGTCGACATCAGCAGCGAAGAGCGGCGCGCCCGCGCCTTCGGCCATCTGAGCGCCGCTTTTGGCGTCGGGTTCATCGCCGGTCCGGCGCTCGGCGGCCTGCTCGGCGATGTCTGGCTGCGCGCGCCGTTCCTGGCGGCGACAGGGTTCACCGGCATCAATCTGGTGCTGGCCTTCCTTCTGCTGCCGGAGCCGGAGCGGGTCGGCGGCACAGGCGAGCCGCTGTCGTTCAACCCGCTGGCGCCGCTGCGTTGGGCCCTGACTTTTCCGGCCCTCCTGCCGCTGCTCGGCGCCTTTGCCGTGCTCGGCCTTGTCGGCGAAGTCGGCGGCACCGTCTGGGTTCTCTACGTGCAGGACAAATTCCGCTGGAGCCTTTTCACTGTGGGCATCTCGCTGGCATTGTTCGGCCTCTTCCATGCCGGAGCCCAGGGTTTCGTCGCCGGACCGATCGCCGAGCGCTGGGGCGAAAGGCGAGCGCTCATGGTCGCCATCCTTGCCGACAGCACGGCCTATGTGTCGATCGCGCTGGCCTGGCAAGGCTGGATGGCGTTCGCGCTGTTGCCGCTTTTCTGTCTCGGCGGCATCGGAGCCCCGGCGCTGCAATCGTTGCTGACGTCACGTGTCGCGGCAGATCACCAGGGGCGATTGCAAGGTGTGCTCACCAGCATGACGAGCCTGGTCTCGGTGCTCGGACCACTCGTCATCGTCATGCTCTATTTTCGCACTCGAATGGTCTTCCCAGGCATGGTGTGGGTCGCGGGCGCGACGCTCTATGTCCTCTGCCTGCCCCTGCTGCTCGCAACCGGATCGCCCACGGCCAAACGGGAGGCGGCGGAGTGAGGATAATAGTGGCCGGCGACAGGGTTATCCCTGCCCCATCCTGTTCCAGGCGTCCAGCCCGGCGATCTTATAGGCCTCGGCCAGCGTGGGATAGTTGAATGTATTGTTGACAAAGAAGTCGACCGTGCCACCCAGATTGATCACCGCCTGGCCGATGTGAATCAGTTCGGTGGCGCCCTCGCCGACGATATGCGCGCCGAGCAAGCGGCGTGTCTCGATCGAGAACAGAAGCTTCAGGAAGCCGGTGTTGACGCCCATGATGTGGCCCCGCGAGGTCTCGCGGAAACGGGCCACGCCAACCTCGTAGGCGGCGCCGCTCTCGCGCACCTGTTCCTCGGATTGGCCGACGGTGGAGATCTCGGGCACCGCGTAAATGCCATAAGGAAAGGTTTCCGGCGGCGGCGGCAATGTCACGCCGAAAGCATGGCACGCGGCTACCCGGCCCTGCTCCATCGAGGTGGAGGCCAGGCTCGGAAAGCCGATCACGTCGCCGGCGGCGTAAATGTTGGGCACGCTGGTCTGGAAGGTGTGCGGATCGACCTTGATGCGTCCCCTGGAGTCAGCCTCGATGCCGACCGCATCGAGGCCGAGGCTACCGACATTGCCGGTGCGGCCCGCGGCGTAGAGCACGATCTCGGAACGTATGGTGCGCCCGTCGGCCAGCGTGACCTCTGCATGGTCGGGCCTGGAGGCAATCTCCTTCACGGCGCTTCCCAGCCGGATGGTCATGCCGCGGTCGCGCATCTGGTGGATGAAGTCGTCGACGATCTCGCGGTCGACGAAATCGAGGATCGTGTTGCGCGGCTCGACCAGCGTCACCGGCACGTCGAGTGCCGAAAAGATCGTCGCGTATTCGACGCCGATGACCCCGGCGCCGATGACCGTCAGCGTGCGCGGCAAGCGGTCGAGCTCGAGCATTTCGTCACTGTCGAACACGCGGCTCTTGTCGAACGGCACGTCGCCCGGCCGGTGCGGCCTGGTGCCGACGGCGATCAGCGCATTGGCGAAGCCGACCTCGCTGTAGTCGCCATTGTCCGATGTCAGGCTGACCCTGTTGGGCCCGAGAAATTTCACCGCGGCGCGGGAGCTCTTGACCGTGTTGCGCATGAACTGGTGCTGCAGCACCTCGACCTCGTGGTCGAGCGTCTTGTGCAGGCGCTCGACCAAGTCTCCGACCGAGATGTCCTGCTTAACCCGATAGCCGCGCCCATAGAAGCCGCGCTCACGCCAGCCCGAGAGATTGAGCACGGTTTCGCGCAGCGTCTTCGACGGAATGGTGCCCGTGTGCACGGAAACGCCGCCCAGGCGCCGCCCCCTGTCGACGACCAGTACCGATTTGCCGAGTTTGGCCGATTGTACAGCGGCACGACGGCCGGAAGGGCCGCTGCCAATGACCAGCATGTCGTAATCCATCCTGCCCGTCCCTGCCCCTTGGCGCTTTTGGTGCGCCGCAACAAGCTAACGCCATGTCAGGCGCGAATTCAACCGGCCCGCCGGCCGCTTCCCCCGCCTTGCGCACCGGGAAAGGCTCGATCTTGATTCCGCCATCAGCCTTTACCATTTTCCCAGCAGGTGGGGCGCAGGCTAAGCAGGCCCCTGTTACGAGGAAATGACATGAACGCTCGCGTTCTCGACGGTGAAATCATCAATACCAGGCTCGACGACGTGAGGGCCTATGAAGGGGTACGCACGCGGCGTGTCCTGGCGGTCATGATCGACTATGTCATTGTCGCGCTGCTCACCATCCCTGTCGCCATCCTGGTGTTCTTCCTCGGGCTTTTGACCCTCGGCCTTGGCTGGATGCTGTTTGGCGTCCTGGTCCCGGCCGTCGCGATTCTCTACATCTGGAACACGCTTGGCAGCGCCGACCAGGCGACCACGGGCATGAAGATGATGGGCATCCGGCTCGATCGGCTCGACGGCAGGCCGATCGACGGGCTCACGGCAGTGGTCCATTCGGTGCTGTTCTGGGCCGGCAACGTCATCCTGTCGCCGCTGGTGCTGCTGGTGACGCTGTTTTCCGATCGCAAGCGCACGCTGCACGACCTGCTGCTCGGCACGGTGGTCAGCCGCACCGGCCGCTGAGGCGCATTTTCGCAAGCATCGCCGCGGCGTCGGCACAAATGTGAAGGCGTCCGCATGGCCACGCCTTCACAATCCTGTTGAATTTTTCGCTTTCCGCGCCAAAGGTAGAGCGATTCGAAGGAGTGTTTCCGAGACTCGATGACGCAGCACCCGACCCAGTCGCCGCAGTTCTTCCTGACCGCGCCGTCGCCGTGCCCCTATCTCGACGGCCAGTTCGAGCGCAAGGTGTTCACGCATCTGGTCGGCGACAAGGCGTCAGAGATGAATGATCTCCTGACCCAAGGCGGGTTCCGCCGCTCCCAGAACATCGCCTACAGGCCGGCCTGCGAAACCTGCCGCGCCTGCGTCTCCGTGCGCATCCTGGCGCAGGAATTCGTCGCCAGCCGCAACATGAAGCGCGTGCTGCAGCACAATTCCGATCTCGTCGGCGCCATGCACAATGCCGAGCCCTCGACCGAACAATATTCGCTGTTCCGCAGCTATCTCGATGCCCGCCACCGCCGCGGCGGCATGTCGGACATGACGGTTCTGGACTACGCCATGATGGTCGAGGACACCCATGTCGACACCAAGGTCATCGAATATCGCCGGCGCGGGCCCGATACTTTCATCACCGGCAAGGGACAGGGCGAGCTGATCGCGGTGGCGCTCACCGACAAGATGGCCGACGGCCTGTCGATGGTGTATTCCTACTTCAATCCCGACTTCGAGGAGCGGTCTCTCGGCACGTTCATGATCCTCGATCACATCGCTCGCGCCAGGGCGATGGGGCTGCCCCATGTCTACCTGGGATACTGGGTCAACGGCTCGCGCAAGATGAATTATAAGATGCGCTTCATGCCGCAGGAGCATCTCGGCCCGAAGGGCTGGGAGCGCTACACCAACGAAGCGGTCTCACGCTGAGTTTTTCCAAGATCCACGTTTGACTGTTTCAACGCAGGGGATGCTGGTCTTTCAGCCGCTTGGCGGGAGAGTGCGTCATTGCGCCGATCGGCTGTCCCATCTGTATTTCATTACGAAAGTTTGCAAATGACGTCCCACAGCGACCACCAGAAGGGCCTTCTGATAACCGCCATTGGCGGCCTGACGCTGACCCTCGACATTCCGCTGATCCGCCTCGCCGATGGCGGCGCATGGACGATCCTGCTCTTGCGCGGGGCCGCCACCTTCATCGCCGCAATGATCATCTGGGCTGTCTGGCGGGCGCTCAGCCGAAACGCGCCTCAGCTCATTCCAGGCTGGTCGGGACTGGCGGCCGCGATATGCTACGGGCTGACCTCGATCACCTTCGTCACCGCCGTCTTCTACACCTCGACCGCCGACCTGGTGTTCATCCTGGCCTTCAACACAGTGTTCGCCGCGCTCTTGTCCTGGTTGTTTCTCCAGGAAAAGCCGCGGGCGGTGACGCTCGCGGCGATGCTGGTCATGATCCTCGGCGTGCTGGTAATCGTCGGCGGATCTGTCGGCACCGGACACCTGTTCGGCAATTTCATGGCGCTGTGTTCGGCCTTCTTCATTTCCGTGGCCATCACCATTTCGCGGGCCAGCGGCAAGGACATGGGCTTCACGGCGCTCGTCGGGGTGGTTCCGTCGCTCGTGCTGGCGGCCTTCATGGTGTCAGGTGAAGGCATCCATGTGAGCGCGCCCTGGTGGATCATCTTTAATGGCGCCGTGATCATGCCGATTTCGTTCTTCTGCCTGGCGGCCGGCCCCAAATACATCTCCGGACCGGAAGTGGCGATGTTCTACCTTCTGGAGACCGTGCTGGCACCGGTGTGGGTATGGCTGATCTTTTCCGAAACGCCGTCACGCAACAGCCTGATCGGCGGCGCGATCCTGATCGTCACATTGGTGGTCCATTCGGTGTGGCAGTTGCATGACGGACGCAGGCGCCGCGCCGCCCTTGCGGTGCGTCATCCGGCCTGAATCTTCTTCGCCTCGCCGTCGATCTCGATCAGCGACGGCGAGCCTTCCTGTTCAGGGGAAGCAGGCATCTCGTCCATCATTTCCACCTCGCGCAGCCATTCGCGCCAGATCGCCACCAGCAGTGCCATCAGCACCGGGCCGATGAACAGGCCGAGAAAGCCCATCGTCTTGACGCCGCCGATCAGGCCGAAAAAGGTCGGCAGGAAGGGCAGTTTTATCGGCCCGCCGACGAGCTTCGGTCGCAAGGTCTTGTCGACGATGAACAGTTCGACCGTCCCCCAGATGAACAAAGCCAGGCCGGCCACCGGTGAGCCGCTGGCGGCGAGATAGATCGAAACCAGCGTGAAGGAGAGCGGTGCCCCGCCGGGAATCAGCGCCATGACGCCGGTCAGGGCGCCAAGCGTCACCGGCGACGGCACGCCGGCCAGCCAGTAGGCGATGCCGAGCACCAATCCCTCGCCGATGGCGATGACGGTCATGCCGGTCACGGTCGAGGAAATGGTCGCCGGCACGACCCGCGAGATGCGCTCCCACCTCGTCGGCAGGATGCGCTCGCCCAGGCGATCGACCTGGCCCGCGAAATGCTCGCCGTCGCGATAGGCGAAGAACAGCGCGATCATCATGAACAAAAGCGTCAAAAGCAGGCCGAAGGCGCTGCCGCCAGCGGCAAGGACGCCGCGATAGATGCTGCCGATATTGGCGCCGCTGACCAGTTGGATCAGTTCGCCGATGCCGCCGGGATGGCCGAGATTGGTCGTCCATTGCTGGTTCAGCCATTCTCCTACGATAGGCAGCGTGGCGATCCAGTGCGGTGTCGGGGCGCCGTGCCGGTTGGTCTCGATCGCCCAGCCGACCCATTCGCGCACCTCGTTGATGGCGTAGGTGCCCGCGAGCGCGATCGGTATGACCAGGAAGGCAAGGATGAACAATATGGCGAAGGTGGCGGCGATGGTGCGGTTGCCGCCGACACCGGCCAAAAGCCGCCGGTAGAGCGGCCAGCTCGCGAAGGCGATGACCAGCGCGGCCAGCACCGGGAACAGGAAGCCGTGGAAGAAATAGACGCCGGCGGCAACGATCAGCACCAGCAGCCAGCGCGCCGCCGAGAGCGGGGGGATGACGGCGGCTCTGAGCGGCGTCGACAGGCCGAACAGGCGTTGCCCCGGTTTCTGGATCTTCGCTTCCTTCAAACGCTCGTCTCTCCCGGCCATCCCGCTGCTTATGCTCTGATATAGTGCAGCAATCGTGACGATAGTTCAAAAGGTGATGGTGAAGCTGCGGATCTCCCCCCTCGAGGGGGAGATGGCCGGCAGGCTAGAGGGGGTAGCCGCGCGTAAGGCGCTAGCATTCTTTGTTCAAAGTAATGAGGTTGCGTCCAGTCGAACCGACCCCCTCTGTCGCCTTCGGCGGCATCTCCCCCTCGAGGGGGGAGATTACCCAAATTTCCCGGTCCTCGGGAAACCCTTCGGCACCATGCGGCCAGCCGACGCGCGGGCGCCGATCCATTCGGCCAATTCCTCGCGCGACCTTGTAAAGGTGCGGTCGGCCGAATCCTGCCAGGAAAGGCCGGTCTCCAGCGTAAACGGCTTGAGATCGAGAAGCCCGCCATCCTTGTATTTCTGCAGCCGCACGCCCTTGCCGCGGCTCATTTCCGGAATGTCGGACAGCGGAAACACCAGCATCTTTCGGTTCTCGCCGACGATGGCCAGATGATCGCCGCCGACCGGCACGCAGCGCTTGGCTTCGTCGGGCGCCTTGACGTTCATCACCTGCTTGCCCTTGCGGGTGTTGGCGACGACCTCTTCCTCCGGCACGATGAAACCGTTGGCGTCATGCGAGACCAGCAGCAGCTTGCGCTTCGGATCGTGGACGAAGGCGGTGACGATGTCCTGGTCATTGTCCATGTCGACGATGATGCGGATCGGCTCGCCATGGCCGCGCCCGCCCGGCAGCCGATCGGCGCCGATGGTGTAAAATTTGCCGCCGGTGGTGAACACCAGGATCTTGTCGGTCGTCTGCGCATGGAAGGCGAGTTTCAGGCTGTCGCCTTCCTTGAACGCAAGCTGCGAATGATCGGTCAGATGACCCTTCATCGCACGCAGCCAGCCCTTTTCCGAGACCACCACGGTGACCGGCTCGCGCTCGATCATGGCATGTGCGATGTCGGTCAGGTCATGCTCGGGCGCATCGGCGAACTGGGTGCGGCGCTTACCGAGCTCGGTCTCGGGGCCGAATTTGTCCCGCAGGCTCGCAACCTCCCACTTGATCGTCCCCCATTGCTTGGCTTCGGACGCAAGCAGCGCCTCGATCTGCTTCTTTTCGGCAGTGAGGCCGTCGAATTCCTTGCGGATCTCGAATTCTTCCAGCTTGCGCAGGGCGCGCAGGCGCATGTTGAGAATGGCTTCGGCCTGGGTGTCGGTGAGCGACCAGCGGGCCATCATGACCTGCTTTGGCTCATCCTCCTCACGGATGATCTTGATCACCTCGTCGATATTGAGATAGGCGATCAGGTAGCCGGCAAGGATCTCCAGCCGTCTTTCGATCTCGCCGAGGCGGTGTTTCGAGCGGCGGATCAGCACGTCGCGACGATGCTCGAGCCATTCCTGCAGCACGCCTTTCAGTGACAGGACGTTAGGCACCTTGCCGCGCGACAGCACGTTCATGTTGAGCGGGAAACGGCTTTCAAGCTCGGTGAGCTTGAACAGCGACTCCATCAGGATGCCGGGATCGACGGAACGGCTCTTGGGCACCAGCACGACGCGGATGTCCTCGGCGCTCTCGTCCCTGATGTCCTCGAGCAGCGGCAATTTGCGCGCCATCAGGAGCTCGGCGATCTTCTCGATCAGGCGCGCCTTCTGCACGCCATAGGGGATTTCGGTGACGACGATGCTCCAGGTGCCCCTGCCCTGGTCTTCCTGGCTCCATTTTGCCCGCACGCGAAAGCCGCCACGGCCGGTTTCATAGGATTCGAGGATGGAGGCTCGGCTATCGACGATGATGCCGCCGGTCGGGAAATCCGGGCCCTGGACGAAATCCATCAGCTTGGCCACCGGCGCGTCCCGATGCTCGATCAGGTGAAGGGCGGCGTCGCAAAGTTCGGCCGCGTTGTGCGGCGGGATCGATGTCGCCATGCCGACAGCGATGCCGGACGAGCCATTGGCCAGCAGATTGGGGAAGGCGCCCGGGAGCACCACCGGCTCCTCGTCCTCCTCATTGTAGGTCGGCCGGTAGTCGACGGCATCCTCGGTGATGCCCGCGAGCAGCTCGGTCGCCACATCGGTCATGCGCGCTTCGGTGTAGCGCATGGCGGCGGCGTTATCGCCGTCAATGTTGCCGAAATTGCCCTGGCCGTCGACCAAGGGGTAGCGCATCGAGAAATCCTGCGCCAGCCGCACCAGCGCATCGTAGATCGACTGGTCGCCATGCGGGTGGAACTTGCCCATCACCTCGCCGACGATACGAGCGCATTTGGCGAAGCCCTGGTCGGGGTTCAGGCGCAGCAGGCGCATGGCGTGCATGATGCGGCGATGGACCGGCTTCAGCCCGTCGCGGACATCGGGCAGCGCCCGGTGCATGATGGTCGACAGCGCATAGGCAAGATAGCGCTCTTCGAGCGCCTTCTTCAGATCGACCGGTTCGATGTGATCGCCGCCACCATTGTCAGGCGGCAAAAGCCTTTTTCCCATGGGCTGGAACTAGCCGAGCGGGTGATTCGCGGCAAGAGGGCAAGCCTTGAAGTGGGTGCATGCCCTGCCCTGCAATACGAAGTCGCAGGCAAGCCCGCCAGCCAACATCAATCCGTTACATGCCGTCTCTATTGCGAAGCGCGACGACGCTCGGCGGCCCGGTCTCCAGCATGTTCGGATCGAGTTTGCCTTTCGCCGCGATTTTTGACCATTGTGGCGGGATGCGCCTTTTTCCCGTCCAGTTCGTCACTGAAGGGTGATGGCGCCAAAAATTGAAAAATAATTTTCAGGACACTCGCAGGGGCATTCGCGATGACAATCAAACGCTCGACTCTCAGGAAATTCGCCTTTTCGACCTTCTTGCTCACATTGCCGCTGAACGCGGCGCTCGCCCAGGACACCGCGGTCGCCGACCGGCTGAAGGCGGCACTTGCCGCGCAGGGCGTCAACATCTCCTGGACCGGCGTGACCGGCGACAACGCCAGCATGGTGTTGCAGGGCGTATCCATCAAACCGGGCGCGGAAAAAGAAGCCCTTGCGATCGGCGACGTCAAACTCGAGGGCGTGACCGAAGCCAATGGCGGCTATGATATCGCAACCGTGTCGACCTCGGCATTCGAACATAGCAAGGACGGCGTCACCCTCAATTTAAGCCCCCTCGTCATCCACGACATGATGGTTCCGGCCAGCGGCGCCAGCGGCCCGCTGGGCTCGCTGATGATGTACAAGTCCGCCGAACTCTCGAACATGAGGGTCAAGATCGCCGACAAGACCGCTTTCTCGATGGACGGGCTTGCCATCGAAATCACGCCGCCGGCCGACGGCCAAGCGATGAAATTCACCGGCACCACCGAGAAGTTCAATGCCGACCTGACGCTGGTCGAGGATCCCAAGTCGAAGGAAGTCATCAACGCACTCGGCTACCAGAACATTGCGGGCAATTTCGAGATGGCCGGCACCTGGCAGCCCACTGACGGCAAGATGGAGCTGTCGAAATACAACATTTCGGTCGAGAATGCCGGCACGCTCGGCATGACCTTCGATCTCGGCGGCTACACGCTCGACTTCATCAAGTCGCTGCAGGAAATGCAGAAGAAGATGGCCGCGCAGCCCGAAGGGGCCGACAACTCGGCGCAAGGCATGGCCATGCTCGGCCTGTTGCAGCAGCTTTCCTTCAACAGCGCCTCGATCCGTTTCGACGACGATTCGCTGACGGGCAAGGTGCTGGACTATGTCGGCAAGCAGCAAGGCATGTCGGGCAAGGATATCGCCAACCAGGCCAAGGCGATCGTGCCGTTCGGCATGGCGCAGCTCAACAATCCCGAGCTGACGGCGCAGGTAACGGCGGCGGTCGGCAAATATCTCGACGATCCGAAGAGCCTCGAAATCTCGGCTAAGCCGCCGGCGTCGGTGCCGTTCGCACTGATCATGGCGGGCGCCATGTCCAATCCGACCGACCTGCCGAAGACGCTCGGCGTCACCGTCAAGGCCAACGAAGACTGATCGAAGCGACCTCGACTTGCTTCAAGATACGAAAAGCCCGGCAGCGATGCCGGGCTTTTGTCTGCGATTCTCAATCGAACGAGTCACTTCGGAGGCTTCTTTAAAGCGCCGTCCGAAGCGCCATCATGCCTCTTTCTTGATCGGTGCGACACGCAGCGACAAGTCGCGAAGCTGCTGCGGCGTGGCTTCCGACGGCGCATTCATCAACAGGTCGTAAGCCTGCTGGTTCATCGGGAACATGGTGATCTCGCGCAGGTTCTTGGCGCCCACCAGCAACATCACGACGCGGTCGATGCCGAATGCCGCTCCGCCGTGCGGCGGGGCGCCGTACTGAAACGCACGGTAAAGGCCGCCAAAGCGCTCCTCGACGGTCTGGCGATCCAGTCCGACCATCTCGAAGGCCCTGACCATGGTTTCGGGCAAATGGTTGCGGATGCCGCCCGAGGCAATCTCGAAGCCGTTGCACACGGCGTCGTACTGGAATGCCTTGATGCCGAGCGGCTCCTGGTTGTTGAGGGCGTCGATGCCGCCCTGCGGCATCGAAAACGGATTGTGGGCGAAATCGATCTTCTTCTCGTCCTCGTTCCACTCGAAGAACGGAAAGTCGACGATCCAGCACAGCTCGAAACGGTCGCGGTCGACCAGGTTCAGTTCCTCGCCGGCGCGGGTGCGCGCAGCACCCGCGAAGGAGACGAATTTCTTGGGATCGCCGGCGACGAAGAAGGCGGCATCGCCATCGGCAAGGCCCAGCTGAAGGCGGATCGCCTCGGTGCGCTCCTCGCCGATGTTCTTGGCAAGCGGACCCGCGCCTTCGAGTTTCTCGCCTTCCTTGCGCCAGAAGATGTAGCCCAATCCGGGCTGCCCCTCGCCTTGCGCCCAGCTGTTCATGCGGTCGCAGAAGGCACGGCTGCCCCCGGTCTTGGCCGGAATGGCCCAGACCTCGGCCTTGGGATCGTTGGCCAGGATGTTGGCGAAGACCTTGAAGCCGGAATCACGAAAATGGTCGGAGACCGCCTGCATCTCGATCGGGTTGCGCAGATCCGGCTTGTCGGTACCGTATTTGCGCATCGCAACATCATAGGGAATGCGCGGCCAGTCCTTCGTGACGGGCTTGCCGTTGGCAAAGGCCTCGAAGACCGATGTCATCACCGGCGCCATGGTGGAAAGCACGTCATCCTGCTCGACAAAGCTCATTTCGAGGTCGAGCTGGTAGAATTCGCCGGGCAGGCGGTCGGCGCGCGGATCCTCGTCGCGGAAGCAGGGCGCGATCTGGAAATAACGATCGAAACCCGAGACCATGATCAGCTGCTTGTATTGCTGCGGCGCCTGCGGCAGCGCATAGAAAGTGCCGGGGTGAATGCGCGACGGCACCAGGAAGTCGCGCGCGCCTTCGGGCGACGATGCGGTGAGGATCGGCGTCGAGAATTCGGTGAAGCCGACCTCGCCCATGCGCTTGCGCATCTCGGCGATGATCTTCGTGCGCGCCACGATGTTCCTGTGCAGCGTCTCGCGGCGCAGGTCGAGGAAGCGGTATTTCAGCCTGATGTCCTCGGGATAGTCCGGCTCGCCGAAGACCGGCAGCGGCAATTCCTTGGCCGCCGAAAGCACTTCGATCTCGCGCGCGAAAATCTCGATCTCGCCGGTCGGCAGGTTGGCATTGGTGGTTTCAGGCAGGCGCGCCTTGACCTCGCCGTCGACGCGGATCACCCATTCGCCGCGCACTGTTTCGGCGATCTTGAAGGCCGGCGAATCGGGATCGGCGACGATTTGGGTCAGGCCATAGTGGTCGCGCAGGTCGATGAACAGCAGGCCGCCATGGTCGCGCACGCGATGCACCCAGCCCGACAGGCGAACGGAAGCGCCGACGTCGCTCTTTCTCAACTGGGCACAGGTATGGCTGCGGTAACGGTGCATTGTCATGGGCAAAAGTCCGGGATGTTGGGTTGCCGGCCGAAGCATCGCGGCCCGGCCTGAAAAATTTGCGCGAAAAGCGCATGGGAGGCCCGGTTTGTCAAGGCGAGTGGGCGGAGGGCCAGGGCAACGAACCCGGGTTGACGGGTTCTTTCGGAGCATTCGCCGGCGCGCAGGTCGCCCTATGAACCAAGGCTTGACAGCCGCAGGCGATGCGCGAGGTGATCGACGACCAATACGGCGCTTGCGGAAGACGTTGTGGCCCGATGAAGGCGGATCTCCGCCCCGGGCAGCGGCGGCACATAAGGGCCAGGATGGACATCGCGCAGGCCGGGCGCGAGCATGCTGCCCTTGACCACGGTAACCGCAAGGCCCTGCTCGACGATCGCCTCCGTCGCGGCAAGGCTCGGGCTGACATAGGCCAGTCGCCACGGCCGGCCCGCTCTGTCGAGCGCGTCAATCGCCCATGCGCGAAACAAGCAATCGGGGTCCGACAACGCGACGGGCAGCGGATCGAGTTCTTCGACAGAGTGGGTCCTCGCCGCCGCCCATATCGCTCTTTCGCGGCATATCAGATCGCCCTCGGCCACACCTTCCGGATGCATGGCGATGACCGCGTCAAATGATGAGCCGAGCCGTTTCAGCAGCCGCGCCGTGAGGCCGATCTCCATTTCGACCTGCATGAGCGGAAATCGCACGGCGATATCGGCGAGGAGGCGTGGCAGGATCTTGGTGCCGTAGTCCTCCATGACGCCTATCCGGATGCGTCCCGCTACCCGTTGGTTGGAGACACGGGCAATCGCCTGCTCGTTAAGTGCAAGAATGCGGCGTGCGTCGACCAGAAACCCCTCGCCGGCGGCCGTAAGCTCGACATGGGCCGTCGATCGACGGAACAGCGAAATGTCGAGGCGCTCTTCAAGGCGCTTCACCTGCAAGCTGACGGTGGCTTGCGTTCGATTGAGCTGCTCGGCGGCTCGCGTGAAAGAGAGCCGCTCGGCAACGACGACGAAAGTCCGCAACAATTCCGGATCGAGACTCCGACTGCTCATTGCGCAAGCTTATCAAGCTCATTGCATTTATTCGATTCCTTTTACCCGGTTTGCCCGATACCGCTGGACTCCGAACTGGCAGAGGGGAAGCGATGGAAACTGGAGGCGTGCTCGCGGCGATTCTCTCCAGCGCCTTTGGCGGCACCGCTGTCGGTGCAACGCGCTATCTCGCGCGTTCGCTGGATCCGCTCACCATCGGCGCGATCCGGTTCGGGGGTGGTTTTCTGGTGCTCGCCGCCGTAGCGCTTCTGCGACGGGACAAGTGGCCTGCGAAAAGCGATTGGCCTGGCGCCGCCGCATTGGGCCTGCTGTTCTTCGGCCTGTTCCCGGCGCTCTTCAACGGAGCCCTTGTCTACACGACGGCGGCGCGAGGAGCTCTGGCGCTTTCGACGCTGCCTGTGCTCACAATGCTCGCAGGCGCGGTTCTAGGGATCGAACCGCCGACGACGCGCAAGATCGTCGGCGTCCTGGTCGCGATGGCCGGAGTGGCTGTCGCGCTTGGCAGCAGCCTGACGACAGCTCCCCAGGGCGCCTGGCGCGGAGACCTCCTGATGATCGCGGCGGCATTCTGCATGGCGCTCTACAATGTCTGGTCGCGACCTTTTCTCACCCGCTGCGCGCCGACATCATTCGCCGCGTTTGGCATGGCCGTCGGCACGGCCTGCCTGTTGGCGCTGTCGACTTTGACTGGAGGCCTGACGCGACTTGCCGCGCTTGAGGCGTCGCAATGGGTTGCCAGCGGATACCTGGCCGTAATTTGCGGCGCCCTGATTTTCTTCCTCTGGGCGTTCGCGCTTGAACGTGCGCCGCCAACGCTGGTTGCCGTTTCGGTTGCCGTGAACCCCGTGACGGCATCGATCTTCGGCGCCGTCTTTCTCGGTGAGCAAGTCAATGCAAACCTGATTGTCGGGCTCGTCGCGGTCCTCGCGGGAATAGCCATCGCGTCGGGAGCAGCCGGGCGGTTCGCCGTGGGACGTCGAGGACGCAGGCGCCGACTTCCTTGAACGGAAAGGCGGACACATCCTGTTGGCGCGGGGAATTGCCGCTGGCGTTGACGGAAGCGATGGTTCAAGAAGGGATCACAGACATGTGATCGCCTAATGTCATCCATCCGTCCGCTGATCCCGCTCCTCATCGCCGCAGGCATCCTGCTCGGCGGCAATGGGCTGCAAAGCACGCTGATCGCGCTGCGCGGCGCGCAGGAAGGTTTTTCGGCTTCCGACATCGGCCTGATGGGCACGTTCTATTTCGCCGGCTTCCTGCTCGGCTGCCTGGCCGTCACCCGCATCCTGAAAGCGGTCGGTCATGTCAGAACCTTCTCGGCGCTGGCCGCGGCCGCATCGGCCGGCACATTGCTCCTGGTTCTGGTCATCGACCCGGTGATGTGGTGCGCGGTGCGCTTTGCCGGCGGTTTCTGCTTCGCCGGCCTGTTCACGGTGATGGAGGCCTGGCTCAACTCCGGGGTCAGCAACAAGGATCGCGCCCGCGTGCTTGCCATCTACCGCATGGTCGACATCGGCTCGGTCACCGGCGCGCAGTTCCTCATCCCGATCTTCGGCGCGGGCGGCTTCGCCATCTTCGCCATCATGTCGATGATGATCACGCTGTCGCTGGTGCCGGTATCGCTGGGCGATCGCTCCAACCCGACGCCGCCGGAAGACGTCAAGCTCGACCTGGCGCGGGTCTGGCGCATCTCGCCGCTCGGCTGTTTCGGCTGCGTCGCCGTCGGCGTCACCAACAGCGCCTTCCGCACGCTGTCGCCGGTCTATGCCGAGCAGATCGGCATGTCTGTCGCCGATGTCGTCACCTTCGTCAGCGTCGGTATCTTTGGCGGCGCACTCATCCAATACCCGCTAGGCTATCTCTCCGATCGCTGGGACCGGCGCTCGGTGCTGCTGGCGACGACATGCTGCGCCATGCTGGCAGCACTGGCGCTGGCGTTCGTGGCGGGAGCCGACCCGTTTCTCAACTTCCTCATCATCTTCATCTTCGGCTGTTTCGCCATGCCGCTCTACTCGCTGTCGGCGGCGCACTCCAACGACCGCGCCGGCGCGGGCGAGTTCGTTCTGATCAACGCCGCCTTGATGCTGTTCTATTCCTTCGGCGCCATTGGCGGCCCTTTCGCCGCATCGACGGCGATGCAGTATTTTGGCCCAAGCGCGCTTTTCGTGTTCAGCGCCCTGGTCTATGCGATCTTCATCGCCGTCATCCTCTATCGGATGCGGGCGCGGTCGGGCGTGCCGGCTGGCAAGCGCAGCCGCTTCATCGCGCTGTTGCGCACCTCGACGGTTTTCGCCCGGCTGGCCAGAAGAAACGGCGATCCGGACGGGCCGGACGGGCCGTGATGCGTGCGCCAACGCTTGACGAAAGCCTTCCCGGCTGAAATCTAGGAAGACCCTACTCCTGCCAAAAGCGATTTGATGCACGTCATCACCACCCAAAAAGAACTCGAGACCGTTCTCGCCGCTTTCGAAAAATCGGATTTCGTCACCGTCGACACCGAATTCATCCGGGAAACGACCTTCTGGCCGATCCTGTGCCTGATCCAGATGGCGGCGCCCGGAATAACGGCGCTGATCGATCCGCTGGCGCCAGACATCGACCTGAAGCCGTTTTTCAGGCTGATGGCCAACGAAGCTGTCGTCAAAGTCTTCCATGCCGCGCGGCAGGACATCGAAATCATCGTCCATCTGGGCGATCTCGTTCCCCATCCAGTATTCGATACCCAGGTTGCGGCGATGGTCTGCGGGTTCGGCGACAGCGTTTCCTACGATCAGCTCGTGCAGCGCGTCACCGGCGCGCGGCTCGACAAGTCCTCGCGCTTCACCGACTGGCGCCACCGGCCGCTGTCCGAAAAGCAACTCGACTATGCGCTTGCCGACGTCACCCATCTTATCGAGGTCTACCAGCATCTCAGCGCCGAACTGGAGCGGGAGAACCGCGCCCATTGGCTGAACGAGGAGATGGACGTCCTGACCTCGCGCGAAACCTACGATCCACACCCCGAGGATGCCTGGAAGCGGCTGAAGATGCGGCTGCGCAAGCCGCAGGAGCTGGCGATCGTGCAGGCCGTGGCGGCATGGCGCGAGCGCGAGGCGCGCGAACGCGACGTACCCCGCGGCCGCGTGCTCAAGGACGACGCCATCTACGAGGTGGCGCAGCAGGCGCCGCGCGACGCGGCCGCGCTGGCCAAGCTGCGCACGACACCGAAGGGCTGGGAGCGCTCCTCGACCGCGGCGGCGCTGCTAGGCGCGGTCAACACCGCACTAGCTCTGCCCAAGGAGCAATTGCCGAAGCTGCCAAAGAGTTTTCAGCCGCCCGAGGGATCGAGCGCCGCCGCGGAGCTGTTGAAGGTGCTGCTCAGGATCGTGGCCGAAAAGCAAGGCGTCGCATCGAAGGTCCTGGCTTCCAGCGACGACATCGACCGCATCGCTGCCGAAGGCGAAGCCGCCGACGTGCCGGCGCTGCAGGGCTGGCGCCGCGCCGTTTTCGGCGAGGCGGCGCTGAAGCTGGTGCGCGGCGAGATCGGCATCAAGTTCGACAAGCGCAAAATAGCGGTGTTCGATTTGTAGGCGGAGCGCCCCAACGAAGGGGAGTACTGCTCAAACCACCTGGAGCAGGTGCAGCGCGAGCCAGATCCAGCCCAGCAAAAGAATCACTGCCCCCAGGGAGAAAGACCGGCTGCGCAGGAGCAGATTGTTGCTGGTCAGGTGAACCCAGGCATGAAAATAGCGGGTCGCGACAAAGATCCACATCAGGGCCAAGGTCAGATAGTTGACGCCGTTGGTCAGGTGCAACATCAGGCACAGCACATAGAAAAGCACCGGCAGTTCGAACTGGTTGCTGAGGTTGCTGGCAACTGTCACGCAGGAGGCCGGCTCGGTCGAGCGCGCCTTGTACTGGCTGACTTTGGCTTCGCCCGATTGGATGGCGACATACCTGCGCCGGGCCATGGCGCCATAGACGATGTAGACCAGCAACACGTGCGCCAGAACAGGCCAGAAAATCGATGTCTGGTTCATGAACCCTCCCCGCCCGGTGCCGGGTCAGATCAATTCTGTTTCTGACCCGCCAGCCAGAAGACGGCGATGACGATCACCGGAATTGCGAGCAGCGCGAA
This sequence comes from Mesorhizobium sp. B1-1-1, assembly GCF_006442955.1. NCBI lineage: Bacteria > Pseudomonadati > Pseudomonadota > Alphaproteobacteria > Hyphomicrobiales > Phyllobacteriaceae > Mesorhizobium > Mesorhizobium sp. B1-1-1. The sequence goes on along the minus strand of NZ_VFWW01000001.1, from coordinate 394,187 downwards.
TTTGGTGACGATCAGCGCCGAGGCGAGACCCAGGGAATCGGGATTGGCCGACAGGAAATCCGACAGAAGGCGGGCCACGGCGATGTTCTGGGCGTAGTTGGCGATCGTGTAGGGCAGCACCAGGATCAGTGCGAAGATCGATTGCATCTGGCCCGGAAGCACGCGGAAATTCCTCAACCGCCTTCCCGTTGCCAGGATCAGGCTGACCAGCGTCACCGACAACAGCGCGGGGAACAGAAGATCGAAGGTCAGATAGTGCCAGACCAGGATGATCTCGCCGCCGCGCCGGCCGAGCGCCGTCAGCCAGGCCATGCCTTCATCCGGCGTGAAGCCAAAAACGCGCATGTCGAGCGACGGCAAACCGCCACTCAACTGGCGGAAATAGAAGAACTCCATGAGCGTCATGGCGATGAAAACGGCCACCGATGCGGTGCAAAGGGCGGCAGCGTGGCGCGATAGCCGCAAGATGGTCGCGGCCAGATTGCGCCAGAACGTGTACTGGTCGGGCCGATCAGGCTCCGCCGGGATAGTTGGGGCTTTCGCGGGTGATCGTGACGTCATGGGCGTGGCTTTCACGAAGTCCGGCGTTGGATATGCGCACAAAGGTGGCGCGTTCGCGGAAATCGGCAAGGTCGCGGCCACCAACATAACCCATAGCGGCTTTCAGGCCGCCTGCAAGCTGGTGCAGCACGCCAGACACAGGTCCTTTGTAGGGGACCTGCCCCTCGATGCCTTCCGGCACCAGTTTCAGCGTGTCGCGAACCTCCGCCTGGAAGTATCGGTCGGCCGAGCCGCGCGCCATGGCGCCGACCGAACCCATGCCGCGATAGGCCTTGAAGGAGCGGCCCTGGTGCAGATAGACCTCGCCCGGGCTTTCGTCGGTGCCGGCAAGCAGCGAGCCGATCATGGCGGCACTGGCGCCGGCGGCAAGCGCCTTGGCCAGATCGCCGGAATATTTGATGCCGCCATCGGCGATCACCGAGGCGCCCGATTTGTGCGCAGTTTCCACCGCCGACATGATGGCCGACAGCTGCGGCACGCCGACGCCGGCGACGATGCGGGTGGTGCAGATGGAGCCGGGGCCGATGCCGACCTTGACGGCATCGGCGCCGGCATCGATCAGCGCCTGGGTGCCCTCGGCGGTGGCGACGTTGCCGGCCAGGATGCGCACCGAATTGGAGAGTTTTTTCGCCCGCGTGACGGCATCGAGGACACGCTGCGAATGGCCATGCGCGGTGTCGATGACCAGAAGGTCGACGCCCGCCTCGATCAGGCGCTCGGCGCGCTCGAAACCGTCGTCGCCGACGCTGGTGGCGGCCGCGGCGCGCAGACGCCCCTGCGCGTCCTTGGTGGCGTGCGGGTTGAGCTGCGATTTCTCGATGTCCTTGACGGTGATCAGCCCCACGCAATTGCCCTGCTTGTCGACGACGACGAGCTTTTCGATGCGGTGCTGATGCAGAAGCCGCTTGGCCTCGTCCTGGTCGACATTCTCCTTGACCGTGATCAGGTTCTCACGGGTCATCAATTCGTAGACCTTCTGCGCCGGATCGGAAGCGAAGCGCACGTCGCGATTGGTCAGGATGCCGACCAGCCGGCCGCTCTTGTGGCCGCCGGAGCCGCCATTCTCGACCACCGGAATACCCGAGATCGAGTAGGTGCGCATCAGCGACAACGCGTCGGCCAGCGTCGCGTCGGGACCGATGGTGACCGGGTTGACCACCATGCCGGATTCGAATTTCTTCACCTGCCGCACCTGCTCGGCCTGCTCGGCCGGCGAGAAATTGCGGTGGATGACGCCGATGCCGCCGGCCTGCGCCATGGCGATGGCAAGCCTTGCCTCCGTGACGGTATCCATGGCCGCCGACAGGATTGGCACGTTGAGGTCGATGTCGCCGGCAATTCGGGTGCGGATGTCGGTCTGGCCGGGCATGACTTCGGAATGGCCGGGCTGCAAAAGCACGTCGTCAAAGGTCAGCGCCAGCGCGCCGGTGGACGTTTCGATGATTTTTGCCATGGCCAGCCCTTTGAATGCGGGAAAAGCGCTGGACCGGGATGGACAGCGCGACTCTCTTCTTCCCTTTCAGGATTGGCGGTGGCTGGTACCACGTCCCGGCACGGAAGAAAAGCCGATCGTTGCGGACGCTTCAGCTTCTATTGCGAACCAAGGAAAGCATCCAGCAAAGCGTGACGCGGCGATGCAAAGGGGTTGACGACGGTTACACCGCCCCAGGTGAAGCCGTCCTGCAGGTCTTCCGACAGAAGCAGCCGGCAACCCGTTTGGGATGCAGCCGAAAGAATGACGGCATCCCAGATGCCGAAGCGATGGTCCGCCGCAAGATCGACAGCCATCGTCATCACCTCCGGCGTCGTCCCAGCAACCGGGAACGCGTCGCGCCAGCTAAGCAGCGCATCCCGAGCCTCCTGGCGCGACCTTCCGGCTTTGCGGACGAGGACATTGAACAGTTCACCCAGCACCTGAACCGGAACAATGGCAGCGTCTTGTGGAACCTTGCGCAGCAGTTCGAGAACGTGGTCGCGTTTGTCTACGTTGTTAACGCCCTCTGCGTAGGCAAGAATGTTGGTGTCGAGCGCGACCCTCACAGGTCATCCTCGTAGAGTTCATCGCGGGTCCAGCGTCCTGCATCGGCAACCGGCTGCCGTTCGAGTCGCGACAGCAATGCCGCGCGCGAGCGGGAGGCCACACCCTCGTGCCTCTCCGCAGGCACGATCCGTGCCACCGGCCGACCATGGCTTGTCACGACGTAGCTCTGGCCCTCGCGTACCTCACGCAGGATGCGAGAAAATCTGCGATTGGCATCGGCTGCCGAAACGGCCTCTTCCATGATCATAACGTCCTGTAGTTATTTTCACTACAATAGGGATAGTGTCCGCTTTTTGCAAGCAATCGCGTATCGCAGCCGCCACCGGAGGTTGCGGTCGCATAAAAGTGACAGCAATTTAACACGACATTGGTGTCCAGCCGTGATAACCGCCCTGCCTGCCGGCAAACTCCCGGTCGGCAACATCTGGAATCAAGCCCGGACGCGTTCCTTTGAACCGAACCATTCCGCTCATATTGGCGGTCGCTCTTTTCATGGAAAACATGGATTCGACCGTCATCGCCACATCGCTGCCGGCGATCGCCCTCGACATCCACACCAGCCCGATCGCGCTCAAGCTGGCGTTGACCTCCTATCTTGTGTCGCTGGCGATCTTCATTCCCATCAGCGGCTGGATGGCGGATCGCTTCGGCGCCAAGAACGTTTTCCGCGCCGCGATCGCGGTGTTCATCGTCGGTTCGGTCGCCTGCGCCGTTTCAGGCTCGCTGCCGGCCTTCGTGGTGTCGCGTTTCCTGCAAGGCATAGGCGGCGCCATGATGACGCCGGTCGGGCGCCTGGTGCTGGTGCGCGCCACGCCCAAGAGCGAACTTGTCGCGGCGATGTCCTGGCTGACCGTGCCGGCATTGGTGGGCCCGCTGGTCGGACCGCCGATCGGCGGCTTCATCACCACCTACTTCACCTGGCACTGGATCTTCCTGATCAATGTGCCGATCGGCCTGATCGGCATCTGGCTGGCCACCCGCTTCCTGCCGGAAACCGAATCGATGGAGACGCCGCCGCTCGATTTCGTCGGCTTCGTGCTGAGCGGGCTGGCGGCGTCCGGCGTCGTGTTCGGCCTGTCAGTGATCAGCTTGCCCTATCTGCCGCCGGCGACCGGCTTCATCACCGTGGGCGTCGGGCTGGTGTCGGGCGCTCTCTACCTCATGCATGCGCGCCGTGCCAGGAACCCCCTGCTGGCGCTCGACTTGTTCCGCAACCAGGTATTCCGCTCCTCCGTGCTTGGCGGCGGACTTTTCCGCATCGGCATCGGCGCCGTGCCGTTCCTGCTGCCGCTGATGTTCCAGATCGGTTTCGGGCTGACGCCGTTCCAGTCCGGCATGATTACCTTCGTCTCCGCGATCGGCGCCATCGGCATGAAATTCGTCACAGCGCTGATCTTCCGCGTCGTCGGCTTTCGTCGCGTGCTGATCGTCGGCTCGCTGGTGGCCGCCGCGTCGATCGCCGTCAACGGCCTGTTCACGCCCGATACGCCCTATCTCTTGATGCTGGCCATGCTGCTGGTGGGCGGCTTCATCCGCTCGATGTTCTTTACCGGCATCAACGCCCTCGCCTACGCCGAGGTTTCAGCCGAGGACACAAGCAAGGCAACACCGATCGCCGCCGTGTTCCAGCAACTGTCGATCGCGCTGGGCGTGGCGGTTGCCGGCGGCATCCTGGAAGTATCGACGGGTATCCACGGCGGCCCGTTGACATTGCCGGACTTCCATACCGCCTTCTTCATCGTCGCGGCAATTTCCGCCGCCGCATCGCTGTCGTTCATGCGGCTGGCGCCCGATGCCGGCAACGCCGTATCGGGCCACGGCCGCCTGACCATGCCCAAGCCGCTGGAACCGGTGAGGTCGCCGGGGGAGTGAGACGGTTCAGCCGTCGCCGTCCGCCGGCCCTTCGCCATGGCTCCGTGCGCTCAAGTTCTTCGAGACATCCACTGGACGTTCCGATCCGCCTGATGGCGGACCGGATTCTCGCCCTTTGAAATCCTTCGCCAGTAGATACAGCTCCACCGACTCATCGCGCGACGCAGGCGGCTTGACGTGGTGGACGGACCGGAAATTCTTCTTCAGCATCGAGAGCAGCTCGTTTTCGGCGCCGCCCTGGAACGTCTTGGCCAGGAAGTGGCCGCCCGGCTTCAGCACCGACAGCGCGAAATCGGCGGCCACCTCGCACAGATGCATGGTGCGGATGTGGTCGGTCCGCTTGTGGCCGGTGGTGGGCGCCGCCATGTCGGACAGCACGACATCGGGATCGCCGCCAAGCGCCTCGGCCAGCTTCCGCGGCGCCTCGGGATCGAGGAAATCCATCAACAGCACCGGCGCGCCGGGCACCGCATCCATCTCGAGATAGTCGATGCCTACGACATGCGGATTTTCCGCGGTCGATTTGGTCCGCGCGGCCGCGACCTGGCACCAGCCGCCGGGGGCCGCACCGAGGTCGATCACCTTCATGCCGGGTTTCAGCAGATGGTGCTTGTCGTCGATCTCGATCAGCTTGTAGGCCGCGCGCGAGCGGTAGCCGTCAGCCTTGGAGCGCTGGACGTAGGGATCGTTGATGTGACGCTGCAGCCAGCGGCGCGACGATTCCTTCAGCCCGCTTTTCTTCTTGATCCGCGTCTTCAGCACGCGAATGCCGGCCGAGCCCGGCTTTTCCGGTTTCTTGGTCATTGGTTGACTTCTTGTCCAAGTTTTCTCGCTTGCCGGGTTGTGGCCGTTTTTCGGCGGCAGCGCGTTTGGCAAACGGCTTCCCCCACTCCGTCGCTGCTTCGCAGCGCCACCTCTCCCCCCTCCGGAGGGAGAGGAAGGGCGCCAAGATTGGCTAGCTCGCGCCATTCCTCTCCCCCGTCGATCGGGGGAGAGGTGTCGAGCGAAGCTCGACGGAGTGGGGGGCGACTGCTCACCGGAGCAACGCTTGCGCCAGCTTGCCCGAGCGTGACTTCTGGACAAACGGAGCCGTTTGTCCGCGAAAACCGGTCGCCACTTTTCGCTGACGCGGTCCTGCGGTTCGGGATCATGTTCTGCCGCGCCCATCGTTGCGCCAGACGCCGTCATCGGCCATCAGCTCGCTCAATATGCCCTCGCGCAAGCCACGGTCGGCAACGCGCAGCCGCTCCGACGGCCACACGGCGCGGATCGCTTCCAGAATGGCGCAGCCGGCCAGCACCAGGTCGGCGCGGTCCGCGCCGATGCAGGGATTGGCGACACGCTGCTGGAAATCCCAGCCGACCAGCTTTTCGACCATGCGGTCGACGCTGTCCCTGTCCATCCACAGGCCGTCGACGCGGCGGCGGTCGTAGCGCTCGAGATCGAGATGGACGCCAGCCAGCGTCGTCACCGTTCCGGAAGTGCCCAGCAGATGAAATTTCGGGCTGGCCTTGAGGTGGCTAAGCCGATCGCGGCCATCGAAGGCGGCGAGCCGGGCGGCGACGTCGTCGACCATGGCGCCAAAAATCTCGCGCGTCACCGTGCGGCCGCCGAAACGCTCGGCCAGCGAGACGACGCCGACCGGCAGCGACGTCCACGACACGATATGGTTGGCGAGCCGCGGCGAGCGGCGGCCGGTGAGATCGATCAGCGCGATCTCGGAGGAGCCGCCGCCGATGTCGAACAGCACGACGCCCTGCGTGTCGCGCTCGACCAGCGAACCGCAGCCGGACACCGCCAGCCGCGCTTCGGTCTGTCGGTCGATGATTTCGAGCTTGAGGCCAGCCTCGCGCTCGACGCGCTCCAGGAATTCGACCCCGTTCGCCGCCGAGCGGCAGGCCTCGGTGGCGATCAGCCGCGCCTTTCTGATCTTGCGGTTGCGCAGTTTCTCGCCGCAGACCTTCAGGGCCTCGACCGCGCGGTCCATCGCCGGTTGGCCGAGGCGGCCGCTGGCCGTGAGCCCCTCGCCCAGTCGCACGATGCGCGAAAAGGCGTCGATGACGCGAAACTGGCCATGACGCGCCGGCACGGCGACCAGCAGCCGGCAATTGTTGGTGCCGAGATCGAGCGCGGCGAAGACCGGCAATTCTGGCATCGGCGGCCGACGAGCCCCCGATTCGGGCCGAGCCACCGCGATGGGCGGTGTGGCTATGCCTGCAAGCGCCGCGCCAGCCGCGGCGGCGCGTGCCGTCGGCGCCCCGTTCGCCGCGGGACGGATATCGTCGCGCGCAAAAACCTTGCGCCCGCGCCGGCGTTTGCGCCTTTTCTTGGCCTTGCCCTTTTGATGGTGGTTCGCGTCGCTCGCCTGCCCGTCGGCGGAGCGTGGCTCCGTCGGGCGGCGTTGCTGCCATTTGGCGGTCCCCGGGCCTGCCGGCCCCGGGGAAGCGCTGGACGCGCCCACCTCCGGCGCGCCGGCGCCGGTGTCGCGGTCTTCCACTGTCGTTCCTTCCGGCGCCGCGCGAACCGGCGAACGGACGCAGCAGGCGCTTCTTTGTTTCAAGTTGCCGCCAGACTAGCAGCGCCGGCCCGGATCACCAAGTGCCGCATGGCACGAATTTTGCCGGGCTGTCCGCAAACCGCCCGCTGCCGCGTCTTACGCAAAGTGGGGGTAAACAGCGACTTTCAGCACAAATGCGTGTGGGGACGGTCGCATGGCCGGGCCGATATTCCCGCTCGGCTGTCGATTTTCCGCCTCTCGACGACGATAACGATTGCGGCTTGCCATGGCGGCAAGGGCCGGCGGTTGAATAGCCGGCTTCGATGAGGCATCTCTGAAATAGAGGGGGCAAAGCGATCGGAATCGCCGACCGCTTTCCCGCAATGACAGCGAAGGCAACGGGCCCGCAACGCATGGCAGTCAGGCAATGAACTGGAGACGCTATTTCTGGCCGGTCGTCGGCGTCGGGGCGGTGATTTTCTCGCTCCTGCTGCTCTGGCACGAATTGCGCGGCATTTCGCTGGATGATGTCTGGGACGGTATTGCGGCGATCCCGGCCCGCGGCTGGATCCTCGCGGGGCTGAGCGCGGTTGTCGCCTATGCCTCGCTCGCCGGCTACGACCACATCGCGCTCCTGCATATCGGCAAACGCGTGTCGTGGCTGTTCGTCACGCTGTGCTCCTTCACCACCTACGCGCTGTCGCACAATATCGGCGGCTCGGTGTTTTCGGGCGCCGTCATCCGTTATCGCGCCTATGGCACGAGGGGATTGAGCGGACAGGACGTCGGCGTGCTGGTGGCGATCTGCTGGATTACCTTCGTGCTGTCGACGGTACTTGCCTCCGGCCTCGTTCTGGTGCTCGAACCGCAGATCATCGACCGCTTCTCCGGCATAGCCCATCACGGCCTGTCGCGGGCTGCGGGCATCGTCATGCTTGCCGTCGTCGCCGCCTATATCTTCGGCAGCTGGCTGCATCTGCGGCCGCTGAAGATCGGCAGCTTTCAGATTCACTATCCGGCCCTGCCGATCGTGGCGCGACAATTACTGATCGGCCCGATCGAACTCCTGGCGGCAGCCGCGATCATCTTCTTTGCCCTCCCCGGGACCCATAACCCCGGCTATTTCGTGGTGCTCGGCGTGTTCCTCGTCTCCTTCTCGATCGCGCAGATCTCGCACGCGCCGGGTGGGCTGGGCGTGTTCGAGGTGGTGTTCCTGGCCGGGCTCTCCGACATGGACCCCGTGGGCGTGCTGGCGGCCCTGCTGGTATTCCGGCTGTTTTATCTCATCGTCCCGCTGTTTCTGGGCCTGGGCATCGTGCTCTATTTCGAGCGCTCGCAGTTCGGGCGGACAGGCAATTGAAAAGCCGCGCCGAAACATCACAATTGAAACACCGGCAGGCTTGACTATTTTCTGCTGGCGGCTACAAGGCAGCGCTCACAGCGGTTCGCCCGCTCGGCCCGCGCGGTTTATGACCTCGCCTGCTGGGGAATAGGTTAACGGTAGACCCACGGACTCTGACTCCGTTAGTCCTGGTTCGAATCCAGGTTCCCCAGCCAGCTTCACTCCCACCGTCCGCACCAGACCAACCAGCCTGATCCGCCGTCTCGCGATCGAACAGGCAGCCCGATCATCACGGGTTGAAATATCGGGGCGGCCTCTTACCTCGGTGAAGGGCGGGCGAACAATCCAGCAGATCGGAGAGCGGTTTTGGCGTCTCGCGGGATTCGACTACCGGCTATCCTGTTTCTTCTCACCGGCACGGGCGCGCTCTGGTCCTGCGTCGTTCCCGACGATACGTCCAAGCTTGCGAAAGAGGATCCCACAACGGCTGCCGCCCAAAAGGAAATGGTCGGCCTCAGCGAAGCGGACCTGCGAATGTGCGCGGGGTTCCCCACCGCCACCGCCGACGAAGGAGCATCGGGGCAAATCTGGAGCTATGAGCGCGCGGTGCAGCGGGGCAATGTCAATGTCGTGCTTCCTACCTTCGCGGTGGGCCCCATCCCTTCCGTCGGCGGGTCGTTGAATGTCGCTCCGGGAGGTTATTGCAACACACAGGTTCGCATCGTCGATGGCCGTGTGGCTGAGGTCGCCTATGCGGGCGACAACAACCTTCCAAACCGCCGCGATGGGCTGTGTGTCAGCGCCGTCGACGCATGCGTCGTCTATGCCCGCAAACAAAACAAGGGCAGGCCTGGCAGTTAAAGACGTTCGGCACCGATGCGGGTGAGCCCGGCTTTGTCATAGGCGCTGCACGGGCTGGTGGAATGCCTGACACGGCGCGGCGAAGCGAGGCGTTGCCGGCGCTGCAAGCAAGGTTGGCCAAGACGGATGTACCAATCAGCTCGTCATGCCTGTGCAGGACGAGCGTGCAGCCGGCGCCGAGTTCTTGCCGTTAAGTCTATCATCACATGCATCCGCGCGACCGCCGGACGTCCCGATCCGTATTCCTCATACTGGCAGTCGGTGATCGCGGCTCAAATGCAGGGGGGAATGGAACCAGATCGGCCCTGCAACGTCATAGAAGCAGGTGCTCATGCAGGAGTGTGACGTCGATGACCAGGCTCCTTCTCGTCGCGGCTGTCGTGCTCGCCATGGCATGTGACGTATCGGCGGCGGCAAAGCTGGACGTCGCAGCCGTCAACAACGCGCAATTCGACGACAGCGAAGCAAAAGGCGTCAGTGCGACCGTGCTGAAGGCACAGATCCTTCTGGATCGCGCGCGCTTCTCGCCGGGCCTGATCGACGGCCGCGCAGCAGAGAACTTCGCCAAGGCGGTCCGGGCGTTTCAGGCGGCCAACGGGCTGCCCGCCGATGGTAAGCTCACCCGCCAGACCTGGGACAAGCTGGTCGCGACCTCCCCGAGCCCGGCGCTCGAGACGTACGAGCTGACGCGCAAGGATGTGCGCGGACCGTTTACCAGGCGAATTCCGGCGCGCATGGAGAAAATGGCCCGCCTGCGCAGGCTCGGCTACCACAACGCGGCGGAAAAAATAGCGGAGCGCTTCCACGTCAGCCAACAGTTGCTTCAACGGCTCAACCCTGGCGTCGGCTTCAGGAAGGCCGGGCAAAAGGTGCTGGTGCCTGCCGTCACCCGAGGCGATCCGCCCGCGGGTGTTGCTGAGGTCGAGGTCGACAAGGGCGCGCGCCAGCTTCGCGTGCTCGACCCGTCCGGCAAAGTGCTTGCGGTGTACCCCGCCTCGATCGGCAGCCAGGAGAAGCCGGCGCCGAGCGGCCAGGCAGAGGTCAAACGCGTGGTGCACAACCCGACCTATCACTACGATCCCGACTTCGCCTTCAAGGGGGTCAGGACCAAGCGCCCCTTCACGATCGCCGCCGGGCCAAACAATCCGGTGGGATCGGTGTGGATTGATTTGTCCATCGAAAGTTACGGCATTCACGGGACTCCGGACCCGAGCAAGATCGGGAAAACCTTCTCGCATGGCTGCATCAGGCTGACCAATTGGGACGCCGAAGATCTCGCCTCCGAAGTGCACGAGGGCACGAAGGTCATCTTCACCGGCGAAGCGGTGGGATCGATCGACCAGGGATCGCCGTAGAGGCAACCGGGGGACTCACTTTCACTTGGCTGCTGCCATTGAGGCGCTGCCGGCCTTGGCCGTTAGCCGGCCGGCGCCTCAGTTTACTGCGAAGTTACCCCAGCCACTTCTCATAGTCGGACACCAGCAGGTGCAGCGGGGCGACGTCCTCCTCGATGTTGGAGAAGCGGCCGATCGGCTCGCGAAATACATTGTCGGTGAGATCGTCATTGACGGTCGACACCTCGCCGATCAGTACGTCCTTGCCTTCGGCCCAGAAGGCATGCCAGACGCCGGGCAGCAGCGTGACGCTCTGGCCCGGATCGAGCTTCAGCAGCCCGCCCGCCGGCAACCGGTGGATGGTGCCGTCGACAGGCACCGACACCTCGGCCCTGGGATCGATGCCGCCGTCGCGATCGTGCATGAACAGTTCCAGCACCAGCTTGCCGCCGCCACGGTTGATGATGTCCTCGGCCTTGATGTTGTGGCGGTGCATCGGCGACAACTGGTCCTTGCGCGAGATCATGATCTTCTCGGCATAGAGCATGCCCATGCCCTTCTTCATGTCCTCGTAGCGGCCGTTGCGCACTGTGAACAGGAACAGGCCAAGCTCCTTGAATTTTTCCTGGCCGTAGTCAGTGATGTCCCAGCCGAGCCGCGAGGTGAAAATGGCCGAAGAATCGATCTGGCGCGCCTTCATCTCTTCCGGCGACCAGTAGGCGAAGGGCGGCATGATGTAGCCGAACGATCGGATGAAAGCGTCGGCTTCGCGGATGATGTCGTTGATGGCGGAGCGTTTCATGATCGTGGTCCTCGTGTCGACTTTTCCGATAAGTCGCATAGCCGAACGCCGATGCGGTGTCGATCCGTATTGCCCGCCCCGGCTTGCGGCGTGGCCGCATGGAACCACGGGTCCGCTCGGCTGGCCGCGTGACATAAGGCGGTTTCAAGGCCATAACCGCTGCGGATTCCACAGGGTGACAGATGATGCCGACCATTCACGACCTCGATACGCCATCGATCCTGATCGACGCAGCGCGCGCCGAAGCCAATATTGCCCGCGCGCAAGCGCATGCCGACCGCTACGGGTTGAAGCTCAGGCCGCACATCAAGACGCATAAGCTGCCCTATTGGGCGAAGAAGCAGGTCGCCGCGGGCGCGGTCGGCATCACCTGCCAGAAGATCGGCGAGGCCGAGGTGATGGCCGATGCCGGGCTGACCGACATTTTTCTCCCTTACAACATCCTTGGCCGCGCCAAGCTGGAGCGGCTGAAGGCGCTGCATGGGCGCGTCACCCTGTCGGTGACGGCGGACAGCATGGAGACGATCGAAGGCTTGGCCGCCACCTTCACCGATGCTGGCCTTCCCCTGCCGGTGCTGGTCGAATGCGACACTGGCATGGGGCGCTGCGGCGTGCAGACGGCCGCTGAAGGGGTTGGCCTGGCAAGACAGATCGAGACGGCAAAGGGCCTCGCCTTCGGCGGGTTGATGACCTATCCGGCCGCGGGCCGTGCGGGGGAGGCCGAGGCCTGGCTCGCCGGCGCCAGGCAGGCGCTGGCCGCCTGCGGTCTCGCCTGCGCGCGAATCTCCAGCGGCGGTACGCCCGACATGTGGCGCTCGGGCGAAGACAGCGTCGTCACGGAATACCGCCCCGGCACCTACATCTATCTCGACCGCTACCAGGTCGCCAAGGGCGTCGGCAGCCTCGACGATTGCGCGCTGAGCGTGCTGTCGACCGTGGTCAGCCATCCGACGCGGACGCGTGCCATTCTCGACGCCGGCAGCAAGGCGCTGTCGAGCGACACGCTGGGGCTCGCCGATTTCGGCGAGTTGCTCGGCCTTGCGGGAGCACGGGTGACCAGCCTGAGCGAGGAACACGGCACGGTCACTTTGTCAGGCGATGGCAAGCTTCGCATCGGCGAGCGCGTGCGCGTGGTGCCCGACCATTGCTGCGTCGTCACCAACCTGTTCAATGAGGTCAATTTGATCGACGGCGAGACGGTGCTGGAAACCCTGCCGGTGGCCGCACGTGGGCGGATGGGATGACTTCTTTGGCCAGGCGCGGGTGATTCAAGCCGGCTGACGCTCAGCCTGCCGGGCCGCGACCCTGCGCATCGCAATCACCCGCCGCCGGTGGATTTCGGTACGCATCGCCATCAGGTGCAACGCGAAGAACAGCACCGTGAAGCCGATGGCCATCACCAGCAGCGGCCAGAGCATCGAGGGGTCGATGGTCGATCCGCCCATGCGGAACACCGAGGCCGGCTGATGCAGCGTGTTCCACCAATCGACCGAGAATTTTATGATCGGTATGTTGATGAAGCCGACCAGCGTGATGATGGCGGCGGCCCAGGCGGCGCGGCCGGCATCATCGAGCGCGCGGGTCAGCGCGATGATGCCGAGATACATCAGGAACAGCACGAAAACCGAAGTCAGCCGCGCGTCCCACACCCACCAGGTGCCCCACATCGGCTTGCCCCAGATCGAACCGGTGACCAGCGCCAGCGCGGTGAAGACGGCACCTATGGGGGCCGCCGATTTCAGTGCGACATCGGCCAGCGGATGGCGCCAGACCAATGTGCCGAGCGCCGAGAGCGCCATCAGCGTGTAGCACATCATGGCCAACCAGGCGAAAGGCACATGGATGTACATGATGCGGACGGTGATTCCTTGCTGGAAGTCCTCGGGCGCGGTGAAGCTCATATAGAGCCCGGCGGCAAGGGTCAGCGCCGCAATCGTCGCCAGCCACGGCACCACCCGGTCGGCAAGCGCCACGAACCGTGTCGGGTTGGCAAGATCGGTCCAGCCGCTCAGGCGTGAAGTGCTGTCGGTCATGCCGCTTTAAATAGCCCGGCTATGCGTCTGGGGCAATCGAGGGAGTGTCGCAGGCCTTGTCACCTCCCCTTGGGGGGGTTGCTGCGAAGCAGCGGGGTGAGGACGGCGGCGCTCCCCGACCGGACCTTCGGTCCGACCTCCCACGGGGGGAGGTAAAAGAACCCGCTCAGGCGGCCTCGCCCTGTATCGAGCGGCTGAGGCGGCGGACCTCTTCGTCGTTGAGCAGGCCGCCGGCGCGCAGCAGGCTGGCGAAACGGCCGTTGCGCAGCGACAGCTCGGCGAAGCCACCCATTTCGACCACCCTGCCCTTGTCCATGAACACGACCAGATCGGCGTCGCGGACGGTAGTCAGGCGGTGGGCGATGATGAAGGTGGTGCGGTCGCGGCGCAATTCGTCGATCGCTTCCTTGACGCGGTCTTCTGTCTCGACGTCGAGGGCGCTGGTCGCCTCATCCAGCACCAGGATCGGAGCATCCTTCAACACGGCGCGGGCAATGGCGATGCGCTGGCGCTCGCCGCCAGACAACTGGCCGCCGCGTTCGCCGACTACCGTGTCGTAGCCATTGCTCTTGGCCAGGATGAAGTCCTGTGCGGCAGCCGCGTTGGCGGCGGCATGGATCTCGTCGTTGGTCGCATCGGAGCGGCCGACGCGGATGTTGTCCTCGATCGAGCGGTTGAGCAGGCCTGCATCCTGGAACACGGTGGCGATCGAATGGCGCAGCGACTTGCGGGTCACGGTGCGGGTGTCGATGCCGTCGATCAGGATACGGCCGGTGGACGGCGAGAAGACGCGCTGCAACAGATTGATGAGCGTGGTCTTGCCGGCGCCGGTCGGCCCAACGATGGCTACGGTCTGGCCCGCCTGGACCTCGAAGGAGACGTCGTGGATGCCCTGCCCCGAATTGGCGAATTCGAAGCCGACATTCTCGAAGCGGACATGGCCGGTGACGTTAGTGAGATCGCGCAGCCCGTCCGGTTCGGCGGCGTCGGCCGCCGAGTCCTCGAGATGGTAGAAATCCTCGAGCTTGGCGCGGGCTTCCGAAATCTGGTTGGCGAATGCCGACATCTGGTCGAGACGTGCGATCAGCAGCGTTGCAAAACCGGTGAAGGCGATGACGTCGCCGATGCGCAGCTGGCCGTGGGTGACCAGATAGGCGCCGATCAAAAGCACCACCATCATCGAAATCGTCGACGACAGACGATGCAGCGCATTGGCCATGGCCCACCAGTCGAGCACAGGGTTCTGCGCATCGAGCAGGTTCTTGACGTAGCGGCGCAGCGTATCGGCCTCATGGCCGAGGCGGTTGTAGCTCTGCAAAACGGCGACGTTGCTGACCGAGTCCGTCACATGGGCGAATACGGTGTGATAGTGGCGCTCCACGGCGGCCTGGCCTGCCTTGGTCCGCTTCATCACCAGCCGGCCGATGCCGACATAGAGCACGCCGAGAGCCAGCAGCACCATCGACATGCGCACGTCCATGCTGAGCGCGGTCGGGATCAGCAGGAACAACGCGACGGCCGTGGACAGATGCTGGCGCATGAATTCGAGCCAGAGACTAAACAAGGTCTCCACGGCACGCAGCAGCGTGTGCAGGGAATTGGACGTGCCGCGCTGATGATGCCAGGCGAGCGGCATGGTGATGACGCGCTCGAAGGAGTCGCAGAGCACTTCGCTGCGCCGGGCGTGGGCGAAGCGGTCGGCGCCGCGCGCCACAAGAACGAACGCGATGATGTTAAAGGCGCCCAGGCCGGCCCAGAGGGCGAGGGTCGAAAAGACGGAGCCGTGTGCGGAAATCGCGTCGATCACGCGACCGAACATGATCGGCTCCAGGATGGCGATGATGGCCAGCGCGACATTGGCTGAGCAGATCAGCGCTACGCGTTTCCTGTCAGCTGCCAAATAACCGAGCGCTCGCCAGTAGATTTGCAGAAGGGACACTTCAGCTACTCCGCCAAAACATTTATTGTGCACCGCACCATTTCTTGACACGTATCGGTTAACGCGTCGCAAAACAATGCCCGTCTATCCCTTCCGTTCCCGTTTAGCGAACAAAAGATGACGACGATGCGAAATCTCACGTGATCACCTAACGGGTTGAGATAAAAGGTGAAATGTCAGCCTTGCGGCAAAATCATGGCAGCCGCTGAGCGCTGCCACATTTTTAGTCACGGGGATCTTGCCCGGCATGGCCCGACCGGGTGCGCCGGCTGCCCAAGCGGAGATCTGCAAATAGACAAAAGACTATCCCGCGCATTCCGGAGGATGCGCGGGACAGGGTTGAAGCTGTTGATTTTACGAGGGTATCTTCACGACAACTTCGACCTTGCTACCAGCCTTCGGTTGGAAAGACGCGGATTTCGTCTTCGAACCATCAACTTCAAGCGAGATCGACTTGGTCTTTTTGTCGCGGACGACACGCACCGTGACTTCGGCCCCCAGCATTTTGAGCGTGGCGGCGTAGCCATCCCAATGGCTGGGCAGTTTCGGCCTAAACGTGATCTGCTTTCCACGCCGCTCGATGCCGAGAATGCCTTCGACCGCCGCCCGGTACAGCCAGCCCGCCGAGCCCGTGTACCACGTCCAGCCACCGCGGCCGCCCTTGTTGTCGCTGGCATTGCCGTCGCCGGCGTAGATATCGGCCGCAACCACGTAGGGCTCGACGCGGTAGCGCTCTGCCGAGGCCTCGTCCAATGCGTGGTTGACCGGGTTCAGCATCGAGAAGCAGCGATAGGCTTCGTCGTTCAGCCCCATTTCGGCCAGCGCGATGACGAACCAAGTGGCGGCATGAGTATACTGGCCGCCATTCTCGCGAACGCCCGGCGGGTAGCTCTTGATGTAGCCCGGGTCCTTTTTCGTCTTCGAAAAGGGCGGCGTGAACAGCTTGAGGATCTTGAGTTCGTCGTCGACGAGCAGCTTGGTCGCCTGCTGCATCGCCGTCGTCGAACGCGCCGGATCGCCCTCGCCCGAGAGCACGCTCCAGGACTGGGCGATGGAGTCGATCCTGCACTCCTGGGATGAGCGCGAACCGAGCGGCGTGCCATCGTCAAAACTCCCGCGCCGATACCATTCGCCGTCCCACGCCGTGCTCTCCAGCGCGCGTTTCAGCGCGTCGGCATGCTTTGCCCAGGCCTGCGCGTGCTTGGCATCACCCTCGGTCTTGGCCACGGCGGCGAAGTCGCCCAGCGTCCGCAGCAGGAACCATCCGAGCCAGACGCTCTCGCCCTTGCCTTGCTCGCCGACGCGGTTCATGCCGTCATTCCAGTCGCCGCCGAGGATCAGCGGCAGCCCGGCGGGACTGCTGCGCGCAATGGCAAGATCGAGCGCACGCGCGCAATGCTCGTAAAGGGACGCCGTCTTTTTCGAAATTTCGGGCGTGAAGAAAGCATCGTGCTCGCCCTCGCCGAGCGGCTGTCCATCGATGAAGGGCAGCTGCTCCTTCAGGATGGTGGCGTCACCCGTCACCAGCAGGTAGCGCGCGGTGGCATGGGCCAGCCAGACCACGTCGTCGGAGATCAGCGTACGCACACCCGCCCCGGTGCGCGGCAGCCACCAATGCTGCACGTCGCCTTCAGGGAACTGCCGACGCGCCGCGTTGAGGATCTGGTCTCGCGCCAGTTTGGGATCGTGCGCCAGCAGAGCCAGCGTGTCCTGCAACTGGTCGCGGAAGCCGAAGGCGCCACTGGCCTGATAGAAGGCAGAGCGGGCGCGGATGCGGCAGGCGAGGCTCTGGTAGGGCAGCCAGTGGTTGACCATGGCGTCGAGCGCCTTGTCCGGCGTTTCGACCTGAATGGTGTCGAGGAAGCCGCGCCACTCGCGCTCGTTGTCGGCCAGACGCTGGTCGAAATCCCTGCCCCGATGCTTGCGCACCAGGGCGCTCGCTTCCGCGGCCGAGCCGGCGTCCCCGAGCAGCCAGAACAGCGTGACGTCGCCGCCGGCCGGAACATCGATGTCGCGGGCGATTGCAGCGCAGGGATCGTCGCCGGCCTCCACGCGGCCTGACAGTCCCGCGCCGCTCAGCACCGCCTGCGGAAACTCGCTGGTGCCGTGCCGGCCCAGGAATTCAGTCCGGTCTGCTGTCACCGAATGCACGCCGTCATCGGCGGCGAGGAAGGCGACGCGCTCCCCGAAATCGAGCCCGTAGGGGTTCTGTGCCAGCAAGGCGCCGGTGGCGGCATCGCGCGACGGAACGATGGTCGCCGCCGTGCGCGAGCGATGTCCGCCCAGCACCCATTCGGCATAGGCATAGACGCGCAGCCTGGCCGGCGCCGGGCCGGCATTCTGGATGCGCAGGCGGGAAATCTTCACCGGGTCGACCGGGTCGACGACATGGGTGAGGTCCATCGACAATGAGCCGCGCTTCGACCGGAAGGTGGAGAACCCTTGGCCGTGCCACGTCTCGTAAGTCATCGACGGATCGCGCACCACGGCGGCGAGCGGCGAGAATGCCCGGCCACTGGCGTGATCATAGATATAGATGCCCTCACCGGGCCGGTTCGAAACCGGATCGTTCGACCACGGCGTCAGTTGGTAATCGCGGCTGTTGCGGCTCCAGGTGAAGGCAGCGCCTTCGGCGGAGACGTGGAAGCCGAACGAGGCGTTGGAAATAACATTGATCCAGGGTTGGGGCGTGGTGCTGCGGCCGGCCAGGCGCACGACATAATGCCGCCCGTCGCCCTCGAAACCACCGAACCCGTTCCATTGGCTGAGCCCGTGCCCGTCCGCCGCCAGGGCCTGCGAGCCAAAGGAATGCGTCATAGACCCCAATTCGGGCAATGCCGCCGGCTGCTGGGCATCGCGCGCCTGCAAGGCGGCCACTTCGGCCCGCTCGATCTGATCGAAGATGGTGCCGTTGCGCGTGTGCAGAACCACGCGGGCAACCGCAAGCAGCGTCTTGTAGGTGGTCTCGTCCATCAGGTCGCGGCGCACGGCGAATATGTGCTGGCGCGGTCCGAGCTCCTTGCCGCGCAAGCGGCTGTTCTCGCACAGGGATTCGACTGCTCGCTGCAGGTCCTGCACATAGGACGAGGCCTGTTCGTTGACGACGACGAAATCGATCATCATGCCACGGGTGCGCATGTACTCCTGGAAACGGAGCGCCTGGGCGACGATTTCAAGATCGGCGACGTCGCCGATCCTGACCAGGAAGATCGGGAAATCGCCGGAGATGCTGGTCGGCCACAGGCTCGACTGCTTGCCCAGTCCCGAAGCGATGGATTCGGCCGGCAGGCGCAGGAATGGATCGGGATAGATCAGATAGCGCGCCAGCTTCTGTACGTTGGCGGCGTCGGCCAGGCTGAGGCCGAGATGCCGGGTCTGCACCTGGCTGCGCGTCCAGGCAAGCATTGCCTGTCGGGCAAAGCTCTCCGGGTGGTCGAGCCGGGCAATGGCCTCCTCCAGCTCCGCGCGGTTGGAACCGACGACGGTCCAGAAGGTCAGCGATATCTTCTTGTTGGCGGGCACGCGCACCTGGCGGCGCAGCGAGGCGACGGGATCGAGGGTGAAGCCGGAATGGCCGCCAAGCCGAGCGCCTGGATCGAACGCCGCAGCGTCGACGATGGTGCGGCCGCGGCCGATGAAGGCGCGCCTGTCGGTCTCGGCTTCGGCGTCGCGCGCCGGACCGGACGGGTCGGTGACGAAATGCACCATCGTCACGTCTGGCTCGCTGGTCTCGCGCTTGCGCCGCGTGGCGAAGATCGCCCCATTGTTGGGGGCAATTTCGGTCTCCACGAACATTTTCGAGAAGGCGGGATGGGCATTGTCGGATACCTCCAGGCCCAGCACCAGCTCGGCGAAGGAGGTCACTTCGATGTGACGGTCGGTCGGTCCCTCGTTGAACAGCGTCACGCGGCGGCCTTCGCCATTGCCTTCCGAGATGACGATGCATTCGACCTCGGAGCGCAGCGTGCCGACCAGTTTGACGAAGCTCGCCTTGTCGTCGGAGAACAGCGTCTGGGTGCGCTCCTCGGCCGCGCGCTTCGGCTCCGCCGTCGCCGACCACCAGTCGCCACTGCCTGCGTCGCGCAAGAAGATGTAGGAGCCGAGCCGGTCCTCGGTCGGATCCGGCTGCCAGCGCGTGACGGACAGATCGCCCCACCGGCTGTAGCCGGAGCCTGTCGCGGTGACCATCACCGAATAGCGGCCGTTCGACATCACGTTGGTCGAACGCAGTGCCCGCACAGGATCGAGCACGATGCGGGTGTCGGGACTCTCGGTTTCGGTCTCGTCCTTCGCCCGTTCGTCCGCCTCGGTTCTGACGGTCGCAGTCGGGATGTCGCGCGGCGCCCTCTCCTGGAGCAGAAGTTCGGCCGACTCGATGACCGGATCGCTGTGAAAACGGTCGCGCAGGCGACCCTCGAAAATGGCATCGGCGACCGCCGCGATCGACATACCGGAATGGTGGGCCATGTAGTTCTGCACGACGACGTGATCGGTGCCTTCCGGCACGCGCTGCGGCGTGAAATCGACCGCGTCGTAGTAACCATGGCGGCCAAGCGCGCCGAGCTCCCGCAGTCGCGCTAGGTTCTGCACCGCTTCGCGCGGGTTGAACTGCGCGGCCAGCACGGTGGCGTAAGGCGCGATCACCGTGTTCTGGCCAAGGCCGCGCTTCAGCCCGAGACCGGGCACGCCGAAATTGGTGTACTGGTAGGTCAGCTCGCGGTCGCGGGCATTGTAGGCCGCTTCCGAAATGCCCCAGGGCACATTCTTCTGACGGCCATACTGGATCTGGCGCTTGATGATCAGCTTGCTGGTCTGGTTGAGAATCGAACCTTGCGGTTCCTTCATCACCAGCGGCGGCATCAGATACTCGAACATCGAGCCGGACCAGGACATCAGCGCGCCCTGGAAGCCGATCTCGACGATCGGCCGGCCAAGCCGGAACCAGTGCTCAGTCGGCAGGTCGCCCTTTGCGATGGCGAACAGGCTGGTCAGCCGCGCCTCGGAGGCCAGAAGATCGTAGCAGCTCTCGTCGAGCTGGTGCTCCTCGACCCGGTAGCCGATCGACAGCAGCTTGCGCTCCGGCCGCATCAGGAACGAGAACTCCATCTCGAAGGCGAAGCGGCGCGTGCGCTCGCGCAGGGTGAGCAGCTTGGCACGCAGCGCCTCTACGGCGTTGTCGTCGCTGTGGGCGTCGTGGACATGCGCCTCGCAGGTGGCTTCGAGCCTGGCCGCCCAGTCGACGATGACATCGCTCTGTGGCGATGCCGCCTCGGTGTGGATGGCGGTGGCGAGCTTGCGGATCTCGCCGGCCAGCACAGCCAAATTGATGGTGCGGATCGAGGCCATTTCCGGCTGCGCCTTGATGGTGTCGACGGCGCGCCGCATGCCGTCGAGGCGGTCGGCCAGACGCTGGCGCAAGGGACGCAGCTGACGGCGGTCGTCGGGCAGCTCATCCAGGCTCTCGCCGAGGATGGTCACTGTGTCGAGGATGCCCTCGAAATCGCCCTGGAGATGAACGGACGGCGCCTCGGCCCATTCGGCGCAGGCCGCCGCCACCGCCACCAGATGGCCGGCGAGATTGCCGCTGTCGACAGCCGAGATGTAGAGCGGATAGAGCGGCTTCAGTGTGGTGGTGTCGTACCAGTTGAAGAGATGGCCGCGGTTGCGCGGCATGCTCTCGATGGTCGTCATGGTGGCATCGATGCGGGTGATGGCATCGGACAGGCTGATCCAACCGAAATCGCGGGCCGAGACGACCGACAGGAGATAGACGCCGATGTTGGTCGGCGAGGTGCGCGGCGCGACCACTGGCGCCGGGCTCTCCTGGAAATTGTCCGGCGGCAGATGATGATGCTCGGCCGTGACGAAGGTTTCGAAATAGTGCCAGGTGCGGCGCGCCACCGTGCGCAGCGCATGGATGTCGGCCTGCGATATGCGCAGCCGGTCCTCGGTCTCGGCCGAACGGCTGATCCAGCTGGCGATCGCCGGGGAGCCGATCCAGAACAGAGCGAAGAAAAAGGCGACGAAGGCGCCGGTGGAATCGGCCAGCACCGGAATGGCGAGGCCGACGAAGCCGATGATCACGGCGCCGTACATCATGCCGTAGTAGGAGCCGAGATCGTTGTCGCCGGCCTTGTGCGCCTGCGAGGCGGTGCGCCATTCCAGCAGGTTCTGCCGGGAGACGAACAGCCGGTAGAGCGTGCGCACGATGGCGTCGCCCATCATCCAGGCGTTATGCGCCATCAGCACGATCTTCAAGGCCACCATGGCGGTGCCGAAGGCGACGTCGCGCGCCAGTGCGGAGAAATGGCCGCGCGGCGTCTGGTCACCGCTCTTGGGCAGTATGGCGTTGACGACGTCGAAAGTGGGCGCCATGAACAGGCTGAGGATCAGCAATGCCTGCCATTGCGCGGCCTGCGTGAAGGGCAGCAGCGTCCAGCCGGCGATCGCCGCCATCACCCAGAAGATCGGCGTCAGGGAGCGGCGCAGATTGTCGACCATCTTCCAGCGCGACAGTGCCGGGACGCCGGAGCGCGGATCGAGGATGAAGCCCAGGAGCTGCCAATCGCCGCGCGCCCAGCGATGGTGGCGCGAGGCATCGACCGAATAGCGGGTCGGGTAATCCTCGACCAATTCGACGTCGGTGACGAGCGCCGAACGCGCCAGCGCGCCTTCGAGCAGATCGTGGCTGAGGATGGTGTTTTCCTCGATGCGGCCCTGCAACGCGGCCTCGAAGGCATCGACGTGGTAGAGGCCCTTGCCGGTGAAGGAACCGTCGCCGAAGACGTCCTGGTACAGGTCGGACACCGCAAAGACATAAGGATCGAGGCCGCGATTGGCCGAGAAGACCCGTTGGAAGAACGACGCCTCGTCGCCACTGGTCAGCGAAGCGGTGATGCGTGGCTGCAGGATCGTGTAGCCCGAGGTGACGACGCGCCTGGTGGCATCGAAATGCGGGCGGTTGAGCGGGTGGCAGAGCTTGCCGACAAGCGTAGCGACCGCATCGCGGGTGGTGCGCGTGTCGGCGTCGAGCGTCATTACGTGAACGACTTTTTCCGGCAGCGGCACATCGAGCGGCAGGAAGGTGGTGTCGCTGTCGCCGCGCAGCAGCAGGTCAAGCTCGTGCAGCTTGCCGCGCTTGCGCTCCCAGCCCATCCAGCATCCCTGCGCGGCATTATAGAGCCGGCGCCGGTGCAGGAGATAGAAGCGCGGCGCGCCTTCGGCGGGATAGCGGGCGTTGAGGCGGGCGATCTCGTCACGGGCGAATTCGAGAATCTCGGTGTCGGCCGCGTCGATCTCGGTCTTGCTGTCGGGCCAGTCCGACAGCAGGGCGAAGTGGATCTCGTCCGCCAGATTGGCGAGGTAGTGCACTTCGATGTTGCGGATGTTTTCCTCGACGTCGTCGCGCGAGCCGATCAGCGACGGCACCACCACCAGCGTGCGTGCCTCGGACGGCACGCCGTGCCTGTAGTCATAGCCGATAAGGCGCGTCGGCTTGAGGAACAGCGAGACAACGGTATTGAAGAAAGCGAGCGCGCCTTCGCTGGCCGGCACGGCAAATAGCGCCAGCATCAAGACGATCGAAGGCACAGACAGGCCGAGATTGGCAAGGGCATTGCCGGAAACCACCAGAAGCAGCACGGTCAGCGCAAAGACCGGCAGGACGATGCCCAGCCATCCGGTCTTGGCAAAGGTGCGCTTGACGGTCTGACTGACGGTCGGTCGGTAGCCGATCGCCTTTTCCAGCTCCAGCCGGCGTGGCCCGACAAGGAAAAAACCGACATCCGTGTGCGCTAAAGGAGCCGCAAGGCCATCTGCGCCGTCGGCGGCGGATGCAATTTCGTTGGTGATCTGGCCGGCCAGTTCGATCGCCTTTTCGGCGACGCGATATTCCGACAGATTCGAGCGGCGGGCCAGCTCTTCGATCGCGGTCCGGTACTGGTCACGCGAGAAGAAATCGAGCGCGGCGAAGTCGGTGCGCTCGCGCAGCACCGTGTCGATACGGCTGACGCCCTCGAACCACACCGTCCAGTCGATATCGTTGATGAGACGCAGGCCGCGTATGATGTTGCCGGTCGTCACATTGCCGCTGGACAGCGTATGATGCTCGGAAATGATGATTTCCTCAGCGTCCGAGCCGGTCTTCTCGAGTTCGCCTTCCAGCCACTCCAGCGCCTTGCCTGCATTCTGCGAGCCGTCGCGCAAGCGGTAGAGCAGTTGCGTGGCAAAGGTGGTGTCCTGGGCGTGCGCGCTGAAATTGGCCAGGATCGCTTGCCGGTCGCGGGTATCGTCGGTCGCCAGCACCTTGTCGGCGACATCATTGGCGATCTGGCGCATCTGCCGGGTGCGGTTGACCCTGACCGCAAGGCGGCGAAGATTTTCGATCAGAACGAAGCGCAACAGCGACGGCAGCGCCCAGAGTTCGCCGATCTTCAGCGGCTCGACCGACTGGAAGCCCTGGACGATGGCCTTGAACATGGTCGCGGAGACGGAACTGTCGGAATGCGCCACATAAGTCCAGGCCAGCGCCAGCGCGCGCGGCACGCCGCCGCCGTCCGGCAGCTTCAGCGTCGGCAGTTGACGATAGAAGCGGCGCGGCAGGTCGCGCTTGACCTGGAAAATGGTTTCCTCGACCAGATAGTTGTTGTCGAGCAGCCATTGCGCCGCGGGCGTGATGGTCTCGCCCCTCGCCTGCGCGGCGTTGGTCGAACGGTAGACTTCGAGGATCTTCTTGGCGCTGTCGCGGATGCGGGCCTGGAAATCGAATGGCGTCAGGCCGAACAGATCCGCGAGATCGCCCTTGGCCAGGCTTTCACCGAGCAGCCGAAGGCGTTCCTCCGGCAGGAAAATGGATCTTATCGGTTCTTCCGTGATGGGCGGGAAGCTCGCGCTGGTCTTTTCGATTTGTGCTGGATTCGTCTGAATATTCATTGAAAATTCCGTAAGCGGGCACTCAGCGGCGTCACCGCCACGGCAATGGCCCTAAAACCGATTCAAATGCAATTGGTTGCATGCCCAGCTTTTGCCGAAAATTGTTTCCGCACCACGACAAGGCATCGTCTTTTCGACCGTTTCAAAGACGAACGCCTCTCACTCCCGCCGAGACCGATCGACGGAAAGGATTCAGGCTTTTTCGTGATCCCGGCTGGAGCTTACCCTATATTTCGCCGGCATCGCGATCATGTTTGGAAACAAGCGTTAATCGTTGGCTCGAATGCCATCGATCCGGACCACGAATACTGTCGTGTCGTCGATCGGCTGGATGCGCAGGCCAGTTGTGGCTGAGGCAGTCAGGAGCGCGTCGAGGTGGCCAAGGCGAACAGGCTCAGCGGCGGCAACCACGAACTCCCCACCCAGACACAGGACGAGGGTCGCGCGGCTTTCAGTTCCGATTTCCAAAGGGTTCGAGATTACGAGGCGTTCGACGGAATGCCTCATGCGGCCGCGACGGGTCATTACGTTGAGATCGGTGATCGGGCCGGCGATCAGTTCGGCACTGGTCGGCCGGTCGGCCGGAAAGGAAAGCGGGGCTGAAGCGGCGGTCAGGCGCGCCGGCGGCTGGCCGGCGACATCAAGAACGATCCCCTCGCCTTCCAATACCGACAGGGTGCGGTCAATGCCGGCAAAGCTGGAGAACGGCCCGCTGCCTTCGACGCGGGCCATCGAGACACGCCAATCGAAGGTGTCGAGCCCGGCATCGGCCGGCGAGACGGCGATTTCCGTCGTCACGCCGCCGCCGTTCTTCCACGGCATCGATTTGTATTCGGCTGCCCGCAGGACGCGCATCGGTCGGCCTACTATCCCAGAATGCCGGGCAAATTGAGCTGATGCTCCCTGGCGCAATCGATGGCGATGTCGTAGCCGGCGTCGGCGTGCCTCATGACGCCGGTCGCCGGATCATTCCACAGCACCCGCTCCAGGCGCCTGGCTGCCTCAGGCGTGCCGTCCGCGACGATGACCATGCCTGCATGCTGGGAAAAGCCCATGCCGACACCGCCGCCATGGTGCAGCGACACCCAGGTAGCGCCCGATGCCGTGTTGAGCAAGGCGTTGAGCAGCGGCCAGTCGGAAACCGCATCCGAGCCGTCCTTCATCGCCTCTGTCTCGCGGTTCGGCGAGGCGACCGAGCCGGAATCGAGATGGTCGCGGCCGATGACGACAGGCGCCTTGAGTTCGCCTTTGGCGACCATCTCGTTGAAGGCGAGGCCCAGCCGGTGGCGGTCGCCGAGGCCGACCCAGCAGATGCGCGCCGGCAAGCCCTGGAAGGCGATGCGCTCGCGCGCCATGTCCAGCCAGTTGTGCAAATGGGTGTTGCCGGGCGTCAGTTCGCGCACCTTGGCGTCGGTCTTGTAGATGTCCTGCGGATCGCCGGAAAGGGCCGCCCAGCGGAAGGGGCCGATGCCGCGGCAGAACAGCGGCCGGATATAGGCCGGCACGAAACCGGGAAAGGCAAAGGCGTTCTCGAAGCCTTCTTCCTTGGCGACCTGGCGGATGTTGTTGCCGTAGTCGAGCGTCGGCACGCCGGCGTTCCAGAAGGCCACCATCGCCTCGACATGCTCGCGCATCGAGGCGCGGGCGGCTTTCTCGACTGCTTTCGGGTCGGACGTGCGCTTCTCGCGCCACTCGGCCAGCGTCCAGCCCTTGGGCAGATAGCCGTTCAACGGATCGTGCGCCGAAGTCTGGTCGGTGACCATATCGGGGCGCACGCCGCGCCGCACCAGCTCGGGCACGATATCGGCGGTGTTGCCGACCAGGCCGACCGACTTCGCCTCGCCTGCCCTGGTCCAGCGCGCGATCTTCTCCAGCGCCTCGTCAAGCGTATCGGCCCGCTCGTCGACATAGCGGGTGCGCAGCCGGAAATCGATGCGGTCGGGATCGCATTCGACGGCCAGGCAGCAGGCGCCGGCCATGACGGCGGCGAGAGGCTGCGCGCCGCCCATGCCGCCGAGGCCGCCAGTCAGGATCCATTTGCCCCTGAGATCGCCGCCATAGTGCTGGCGTCCGGCTTCGACGAAGGTCTCGTAGGTGCCCTGCACGATGCCTTGCGTGCCGATATAGATCCACGAGCCGGCCGTCATCTGGCCGTACATCATCAGGCCTTTCCTATCGAGCTCGTTGAATTTCTCCCAGGTCGCCCAATGCGGCACCAGATTGGAGTTGGCGATCAAAACGCGCGGCGCGTCGGGATGAGTGCGGAAGACGCCGACCGGCTTGCCGGACTGCACCAGCAGCGTCTCGTCCTCGCCAAGCGTCTTCAGCGAAGCGGCGATGCGGTCGAAATCGTTCCAGGTGCGCGCCGCCCGGCCGATGCCGCCATAGACGACCAGTTCGTTGGGATTTTCGGCGACATCGGGATCGAGATTGTTCATCAGCATGCGCAGCGGCGCTTCGGTCGTCCAATACCTGGCATTGAGCTTGTCGCCGCGGGGGCTGCGCACTTCGCGGATGTTGTGGCGAGGATCGGTCATGTCGTCACTTCCCTTTCAGATGAGTGCGGCGAGGCGTCAGCTCTCGACCCACGAAATCGCGGTCTCGAGGATGGATGTCAGCGTGGCGCGGATCGGCGCGGCGAAGGCGGCGTCGTAAGGCACCGGCCAGTTGTCGGGCGCGCCCTTGCCTTCGGGCTCTCGCATGTAGCCGCGGTTGGACAGTTCCATCTGCAGCGCATGGACGCCGTTTTGCGGCTGGCCGAAATGGCGCGTGATCCACCCGCCCTTGAAGCGGCCATTGACCACGAAGGTCTCGCCGGTCTCGGCCAGGATCCCGGCGACCTTTTCCTGCAGCGCCGGATCCGTGCTCTTGCCGTCATTGGTGCCGAGATTGAAGACCGGCAGCGTGCCATCGAACAGGCGCGGCAGCACAGAGCGGATCGAGTGGCAGTCATAGAGGACGATTTTGCCATGCAATCCGCGCAGCCGGTCGATCTCGGCCTGGAGCGCGGCATGATAGGGCATGAAGAATTTTCGGCGGCGCTCGTCGATTTCCGACGGCCCCGGTTCCTCGCCTGTACGGTAGAGCGGATCGCCGTCGAAGGTTTCGGTCGGGCACAGCCCGGTCGTCGCCTGACCAGGGTAGAGCGAGGCGCCTGACGGATCGCGATTGACGTCGATGACGGTGCGCGAGATGGCGGTGTGCACGACGGTGGCGCCAAGACCTGCGGCGAAATCATAGAGCTTGTCGATCCACCAGTCGCAGTCGCGCTGGCCAAGCCAGCTCGAGACCAGCCGGTTGTCGAGACCGGCGAGATCGATGCCGGTGTGCGGCATGGAAACCAGCAGCGGCGCGGTGCCTTGTTTTACCGTCAGCCAAGGAGGTGTCATGCGAGGCCTCCGCAGGTTGGAGCTCTACGGCTGGGATGAGAAGGAACGTAACCTACCATGCCAAGCATTCTCATGAGGCAATTCCCGGCAGCGCCACCGCGCTCGCCGCCTTCACCGCTGCACCGCTGCGCACCATGGCGATGGCTTTCTCCATGTCGGGATGGAAATGCCGGTCGTTGTCGAGATGCGGCACCTCCGCCCTGACCAATTTGCGCACCGCTTCGAGTGCGGTGCTGGAAGCGAGCGGCGCGTGGAAATCGCAGCCCTGGGTCGCGGCCAGCAACTCGATGCCGATGACGGCCGTGGCGTTCTCGACCATGCCGATCAGCCGGCGCGCACCATGTGCGGCCATCGAGACGTGATCCTCCTGGTTGGCCGAGGTCGGGATCGAATCGACGCTTGCTGGATAGGCCTTCTGCTTGTTTTCGGAAACCAGCGCTGCCGCCGTCACCTGCGGGATCATGAAGCCGGAATTCAGGCCGGGCTTCGGCGTCAAAAAGGCGGGCATGCCCGACAGCGCAGGGTCGACCAGCATGGCGATGCGGCGCTCCGACAGCGAGCCGATCTCGCAGACGGCGAGTGCGATCATGTCGGCAGCGAAAGCCACCGGCTCGGCATGGAAATTGCCGCCCGACAAGGCGGTGTCGTCCTCGGCGAAGATCAAGGGATTGTCGGTGACGCCATTGGCTTCCGTGCCGAGCGTGTCGGCCGCCTTGCGCAACACGTCCAGAGCGGCCCCCATCACCTGCGGCTGGCAGCGCAGGCAATAGGGATCCTGCACGCGCTCGTCGCCGACGCGGTGGGATTCGCGGATGGCGCTGCCGGCCATCAGACTGCGCAGCGCATTCGCCGTCTCGATCTGGCCGCGATGCTTCCTCAAGAGATGGATGCGCGGATCGAAGGGGGCGTCCGAGCCCCTGGCGGCGTCGGTGGACAGTGCACCCGCGACCAGTGCCGACTGGTAGAGAACTTCGGCCTCGAACAAGCCCGCCAGCGCGTAGGCGGTCGAGAACTGCGTGCCGTTAAGCAGCGCCAGCCCTTCCTTGGCGCCAAGGATGACAGGCTCCAGCCCATGCGAGACGAAGGCGACCTTGGCCGGGAAGCGGCCATGCGGCGTGAAGCATTCGCCGACGCCGATCATCACGGCCGTCATGTGTGACAGCGGCGCGAGGTCGCCGGAGGCGCCGACCGAACCTTGCGCCGGCACCACCGGGATGACATCGTTGGCCAGCATCGCTTCCAGCAGCTCGATGGTGCGCGACCGCACGCCGGAGGCGCCCTGCGCCAGGCTGGCAAGCTTCAAGGCCATCATCAGCCTGCAAACAGCGACCGGCATCGGCTCGCCGACGCCGGCGGCGTGCGAGAGCACGATGTTACGCTGAAGCGTTTCGAGATCCTGGGCAGGAATGCGGACGCTGGCCAGTTTGCCGAAACCGGTGTTGATGCCATAGACCGGCTCGCCCTTGGCGACGATGCGTGCGACAGCCTCCGCACTCGCCTTGATCTTTGGCCGGCAGGCATCGTCGAGCCTGGGCACGGCGCCGCGATAGATGGCGCGCCAGTCGGCCAGGGTCACGTTGCCGGGTTTCAGTACGAGTTCGGTCATTGTCCTCTCCAGATGCGCGCGTGCAAGGGGTTGAAGCCCATGCGGTAGACGAGTTCGGCAGGGCGCTCGATGCTCCAGATCGCTAGATCGGCGGATTTGCCCGCCTCCAGCGTGCCGGTCTGTCCGAGCAGACCCAGTGCGCGGGCGGCTTCGCGGGTCACGCCCGCGAGGCATTCATCGACCGTCATGCCGAACAAGGTCGCCGCCATGTTCATGGTCAGCAGCAACGACGTCAGCGGCGAGGTGCCGGGATTGTTGTCGGTGGCGACGGCCATCCTGACGTCATGCCTGCGGAATAATTCGATCGGAGGTTTCTTCGTTTCGCGAATAAAATAGTAGGCGCCGGGCAGGATCGTCGCCACGCTGCCCGATGCAGCCATTGCCGCCGCGCCTGCCTCATCGGTGTATTCGAGATGATCGGCCGACAACGCGCCATAGCGCGCGGCGAGTTCGGCGCCATGCAGGTTCGACAATTGGTCGGCATGGAGCTTTACCGGCAGGCCAAGCGCCTTTGCGGCTTCGAAGACCCGTGCCATCTGCTCGACCGAAAACGCGATGCCTTCGCAGAAACCATCGACGGCGTCGGCAAGCCCGTCGGCAGCAATGGCCGGCAGGATCGTGGCGGTGATGAGATCGATGAAGGCGTCCTTGTCGCCCTTGGCTTCCGGCGGCAAGGCATGGGCGCCGAGAAAGGTCGTGCGGATCGTCACCGGGCGCTCGGCGCCCAGGCGGCGCGCCGCGCGCAGCGACTTTTTCTCGTTTTCCAGGTCAAGGCCATAGCCGGACTTGACCTCGACGGTGGTGGCGCCCTCGGCGATCAGCGCATCGAGACGCGGCAGTGTCTGAGCGACCAGTTCGTCCTCACCCGCGGCACGCAAGGCCCTAACCGACGAGACGATGCCGCCGCCGGCCCTGGCGACCTCCTCATAGGTGGCGCCGGCCAGCCGCATCTCGAACTCGTTGGCGCGGTCGCCGGCATGGACGAGATGGGTGTGGCAGTCGATCAGGCCGGGCGTGATCCAGCGGCCCTCGCAATCGACGATCTCGGCACGCTGCTCGAACGCCGCCGGAATATCGGCTTCGGCGCCGGCATAGACGATGATGCCGTCACGCGCGGTGACGGCGCCCTTTTCGACGACGCCCTGCCCTGCCCCTTCGGCAAAAGTCGCCAGGCGCGCATTGCGCCATATGCGAACCGCCGCCGCCCGGCTCCTGCTTTCTCCAGCCATCATATTTTCCCTTTGAAAGGATGGCGGTTATGTATATACATATTAAAAAGCACCGCAAGTGCTATTGTCATCATAAGCCAGGATTCGGAGAACAACGTGACGGCGATCTTTGCGGAACAGGCGCTTCTGCCGGAAGGCTGGCGAAGCAATGTGCGCATCGCCCTGGGCGGAGGCCGCGTTGCGGCAATCGACGCCGGGGTTGCGCCGAACACCGGCGACGAGCGCCACGCCATCGTCCTGCCGGGCATGCCCAACCTGCATAGCCACGCGTTCCAGCGCGGCATGGCCGGACTTGCCGAGTTGCGCGGCCCGTCGGCCGACAGTTTCTGGAGTTGGCGCGAGGTGATGTACCGTTTCGCGCTGTCGATGACGCCCGACCAGGTCGAGGCGGTAGCCGCCCAGCTCTATGTCGAGATGCTGGAGGCCGGCTTTTCGCGTGTGGGCGAATTTCATTATCTGCATCACGACCGCGACGGAAAGCCCTACGCCAACATTGCCGAAATGGCCGAGCGCATCGCGGCCGCCGCCGCAGAAACCGGCATAGGCTTGACGCTGCTGCCGGTCTTCTATGCACACTCTTCTTTCGGCGGCGCGGCTCCCAACGAAGGTCAGCGCAGATTCCTCAATGATGTTAACCGGTTCTCACGCCTGGTTGAGAAAAGTCGCGAATGCGTTCGCGCCTTGAATCAAGCGGTCATCGGCGTCGCCCCCCATAGTTTGCGTGCGGCGACGGTCGAGGAGTTGCGACAAGTCGCTGCGATGACGCCGGACGGACCGATCCACATCCACGTCGCGGAACAAGTGAAGGAGGTCGAGGACTGCATTGCCTGGTCGGGCGCGCGTCCAGTCGAGTTTCTGCTTGGCCATGCCAATGTCGACCGGCGCTGGTGCCTGATCCATGCCACCCATATGACCGATGCCGAGACCATGGCGATGGCAAAAAGCGGCGCGATCGCTGGGCTGTGCCCGATCACCGAAGCCAATCTCGGCGATGGCATTTTTGCGGCGCCGCTGTTCGCGCAACATGGCGGCCGCTTCGGCGTCGGCTCCGATTCCAACGTGCTGATCGGGCTGCCGGACGAACTTCGGCAACTCGAATATTCGCAGCGTCTTGCCCACCGCGCCCGCAACGTGCTGGCGGTCGCCGGCGGCTCGACCGGCCGCGCGCTGTTCGACGCAGCGCTTGACGGCGGCAGCGTCGCCCTTGGCGCCGGCGCCTCGCGGATCGCCATTGGCGCATCCGCCGACCTCGTATCGCTCGACCACAGCCAGGCTTCGCTTGCCGGCAAGACCGGAGACGCGATCCTCGACGCCTGGATCTTCGCCAACGGCACCAAGGTCGATTGCGTCTGGGTGCACGGCCAAAAGCAAGTCAGCGGCGGCAGGCACGCCAGGCGCGACGCCATCGCGGCGTGTTTCCGCAATGTCATGACCGCGCTTTCGGCAGGCTGATCAGGGACAGCCCATGAGCATGGTGGCGACAGCGGAGACGGAGGGCGGCGAGACGGTGTCGCTGCATCAGCGCATCCTGTCGGACATAAGCGAGAAAATCCTGTCCGGCGCCTGGGCGCCGGGGCATCGCATCCCGTTCGAGCACGAGCTGACGGCCGAATATGATTGCTCGCGCATGACGGTGAACAAGGCGCTGTCGCAGCTTGCCAAGTCAGGACTGATCGAACGCCGCCGGCGCTCAGGCAGCTTCGTGCGTCAGCCGCAATCGCAAGCGGCGGTGCTGGAAATCCACGACATCAGGATCGAGGTCGAAGCGCTCGGCCTGCCCTATCGCTATGAGCGGCTGGCGCGCCTGAAGCGGCGCAGCAGCGCGCAAGACCGGTCGCTGCTCGGGCTTTCTGCCTCGGGTTGGGTACTATCGCTGGAATGCCTGCATTTCGCCGGAGAACGGCCGTTCGCGCTCGAAGAGCGGCTGATCAATCTCTCCGCCGTCAAGGAAGCCGGCGAGGAAGAGTTCCTGGATATTGCGCCGGGCCCGTGGCTGATCGGCCGTGTGCCGTGGAGCGAGGCCGAGCATCGCATTCGTGCTGTTGCCGCCGACGAGCGTGTTGCCGATGCCCTCGACATCGGCCTTGGTGCGGCCTGTCTTGTGGTCGAGCGCCGAACATGGAGCGCCGAGCACCCGGTCACCCATGTGCGCTTCACCTATGCAGCCGAGAGCCACACGTTGGTGGCAAGATTCACGCCGTCACACGGATAGCATCTCTTCCCTTCTCCCCTTTTTGCCTCGCAAGGAAGGGGAGAAGGGAAAGCGCAGCGCCTCAGATCGCCGCGGTGATAATGATCTCGACCAGATATTCCGGACCGGCGAGCTTGGCTTCGCCGGTGGCGCGTGCGGGTGTGTGGCCCTGCGGCACCCACTTGTCCCATTCCGAGTTCATCTCGGCGAAGGTGCCCATGTCGGCCAGCCAGATGATCGCCTGGACGATCTTGGTCTTGTCGGTGCCGGCCTTGGCCAGCAATTCGTCGATCGTCGCCAGAATATCGCGAGTCTGCGAGGCGACATTGCCGCCCGGCTCTCCGACCTGGCCGGCCAGATAGACGGTATTGCCGTGAATGACGATCTGGCTCATGCGCGGGCCAACATCGATGCGACGAATGCTCATGGGAGGTTTCCTTCCTTTGTGGTCGCGCCTCTTTAGAGTTGGCACCGGCTTCGGGCAAGGCCGAGCGTTCCAAATCCCCTTGGACCAGCAGCGCCGGAGGGTCACGGCAAGTTGAGCCGGCAGCCACAATTCCGCTCGATTGGCTTGTTGACTAATGTAATAACATCACATATCCAATCGGCGCTGCCCGGCAGCCGCACTACCGCCCCACGGACCGTCAAATGACCGAAACCTGCCTGACATTCCGTGACCTGACGCTTGGCTATAACAGCCATCCGGCGATCCATCATCTGGACGGCATCATACGCAAAGGCTCGCTGACCGCCGTCGTTGGCGCCAATGGTTCGGGCAAGTCGACGTTGATGAAGGGTATCGTCGGCGTGCTGAAGCCGATGGCCGGCGCTGTGACGCGGGCGCCTGGCGTGCGCGCCGCCTATCTGCCGCAGCAGTCGGAACTCGACCGCAGCTTTCCGGCCCGGGTCGTCGATCTGGTCTCGCTCGGCCTGTGGCCGAAACGCGGGCTGCTCGGCCGCCATACCAAGGAGGATCGCCAATCCGTCAGCGAGGCGTTGATGGCGGTCGGCCTTGGCGGCTTCGAGACCCGCCCGATCGACACGCTGTCGGGCGGCCAGTTGCAGCGCACCTTGTTTGCCCGCGTGCTGTTGCAGGATGCGGATCTAATCCTGCTCGACGAGCCGTTCAACGCCGTCGATGCAAAGACGATGGGCGATCTTATTGCGCTGATCAAGCGCTGGCATGGCGAGGAACGCACAATCATGGTCGTCGTCCACGACCTCGACCTTGTCCGGCAGAATTTTCCCGAAACGCTGCTGCTGGCCCGCCAGCCTGTCGCCTGGGGCGAGACGAAGGAGACGCTGCGGCCTGAGAATCTCCTGCGGGCCAGGCGCTTCCATGAAGCGTGGGAAGAGAACGCGCCATGGTGCGAGCCGGGCGGACCCGATCATGACCATGACGGACATGATCACAATCATGATGAGCCTGCCCATGCACAGGATCGTCACCACCATCATGGCGCCGGACCAAGGGCTGCATGATGAACGTCTTCTACGAACTCTTCATCGCGCCTTTCGCCGATTTCGCCTTCATGCAGCGGGCGCTGTTCGGCTCGCTGATGCTGTCGCTCGGCGCCTGTCCGGTCGGCGTGTTCCTGATGTTGCGGCGCATGAGCCTCTCGGGCGACGCCATGGCGCACGCGATCCTGCCGGGCGCCGCCGCCGGCTTCCTGCTTTACGGGCTGGAAATCCTGCCGATGACCATTGGCGGCCTGATCGCCGGCATCGTCGTTGCACTCGGCGCGGGCGCCGTCTCGCGATTCACCATCCAGCGCGAAGACGCCTCGATGGCCGCCTTCTACCTGATTTCGCTCGCCGTCGGCGTGCTGATGGTTTCGGTCCGTGGCTCCAGCGTCGACCTCATGCATGTGCTGTTCGGTACGGTGCTGGCGCTCAACGATGAAGCGCTGACGCTGATCGGCGGCATCGTGCTGGTGACGCTTGCCAGTCTCGCCGTCTTCTGGCGGGCCTTGGTCGCCGAATGCCTCGACCCGCTGTTCCTGCGCTCGGTCAGCCGGTGGGGCAGTCCGGTGCATTTCATTTTCCTCGGCCTCGTCGTGCTCAACCTCGTTAGCGGCTTCCAGGCGCTGGGCACGCTTCTGTCGGTCGGACTGATGATGCTGCCGGCCGCCGCGGCCCGTTTCTGGACCGTGCGCGTCGAACCGATGTGCGTGCTGGCCGTGCTGATCGGCTTTGCCTCCTGCATCGCCGGACTGCTTCTGTCCTACCACGCCTCGCTGCCCTCAGGCCCGGCGATCATCCTGTCGGCAGGCGTCGTCTATTTCGCCTCGATCCTGTTCGGCACGCGCGGCGCGCTGCGCGCCCGCATCGTCCATCACCGTCATCGGACGGCCTGATCCACCCCAGCCTCCAAGGAGACCGCCCATGTTGAAATCGATCCGCGCCGCCCTTACGATGAGCGTTATAACATTAACTGCTCTCGACGCGTCGTCGGCCTTTGCGGCGCCCTTGAAAGTGGTCGCAAGTTTTACCGTCATTGCCGATTTCGCCAGGAATGTTGGCGGCGACCGCGTCAACATCACCACCATCGTGGGACCCGACGGCGATGCGCATGTCTACGAGCCGAGCCCGGCTGATGCGGTAGCCATGGCGGGCGCCGATCTGGTGCTGGTCAACGGCCTGCATTTCGAGGGCTTTCTACAGCGGCTGGTCGATGCCAGCGCCACCAAGGCCTCGATCGTCACCCTGACCAAGGGCGTGGCGGCGATCGACTTCAAACCGGAATTCGCCGATGCGGACGCGGCGGAGGGCGCGGGTACAGGCGGCGGCAAGACGGTCGCCGACCCACATGCCTTCCAGTCGATCGCCAACGCCAAGATCTATGTGAAGAACATTGCCGAAGCGTTCTGCGCGGCCGACAATGATGGCTGCGTCAGCTACCAGACCAACGCCGCGGCTTACACAAAGAAGCTCGACGCGCTCGAAGGTGAAGTGAAGGCGGCGATCCAGTCCATCCCCGAGGCAAAACGCGTTGTCATCACCTCGCATGACGCGTTCGGCTATTTCGAGCACGAATACGGCCTGACCTTCCTAGCGCCGGAGGGCGTCTCGACGGACTCCGAACCGTCGGCCGCCGACGTCGCCAAGCTGGTCGAGCAGGTCAAGCAGGACAAAGCGGCGGCGATCTTCGTCGAGAACATCACCAATCCGCGCCTGATCGAGCAGATCGCCAGCGAGACCGGCATCAAGGTCGGCGGCACGCTCTATTCCGACGCGCTGTCGCAGCCCGACGGCCCGGCCTCGACCTATGTCGACATGATGCACAACAACATCACGCAGATCAAAGGCGCGATCCTCGGCAGTTGAGCCGCTCCGACCCAACCGGGCCCTCGCGGCCCGGTTGGATTTTCCGGTCAGCACTCGCTATTTGGCAGAGAAATCCCTCGGCGTGGATTGCCGGCCGTGCCGGGGAGTGGCAAGACTGCCCAACCAGATTGCGAGGACACCACAATGGAATACCGCGAGATCAGCGAGGACTATTCGGTCTCGGGCCAGATCCAGCCCGAGGACGTCGCCGCCATCAAGGCAGCAGGCTTCAAGAGCGTGATCTGCAACCGGCCGGACGACGAGCAGCCCGGCCAGCCTTCGGCCGACACGCTCAAGGCCGCAGTCGAGGCTGCCGGGCTTGCCTTCCGCTACATTCCCGTCATCAGCGGCCAGATCACCGCGGAGAATGTCGAGGACCAGGGACAAGCGCTCGACGAGCTGGAAGGCCCGGTGTTCGCCTACTGCCGTTCCGGCGCCCGCTGCACCAATCTCTATGGGCTGATTCAGCAGTCGAAGGGTTAGATTGGCAGCGCGCCCGTCTCCTTGAGCGTCTCGAGCACAATCGCCGTCTTGACGTGCTGCACGGATTCGTGGGGCAAGAGCACGCCATTGACGAACTCCGACAATGATTTCAGGTCGGGCGTAACCACCTTCAGGATATAATCCATTTCGCCGGTCAGCGCGTGCGCCTCCTGCACTTCGGGCAGCCGCGCCACCAGTTCGCCGAAGCGCCGCGCATTGTCGCGGTTGTGAGTGGCCAAGGTCACCGAGATGACGTTGACCAGCGAAAAGCCCAGCCGGTCGCGGTCAAGCACGGCGCGATAGCCCTTGATATAGCCGTCCTCCTCAAGCCGCTGGCGGCGGCGCGAGCATTGCGAGGCCGAGAGGTTCACCCGCTCCGAAAGGTCGTTGTTGGTGAGCCGTGCGTCACACTGCAACAGCGCCAATATCTTGCGATCAAACTGATCAAGACGCGTATCATTCATGATACTTCCAAAAACTATGCACATTTCATGCATCAGATAAACATTTCAAGCGTTTGAATGCAAGCACCGTGCGACCTGCCCGCGCTATGATGAGTTGAGATGGCCCATCCAGGCCAAGCCAGCTTCCGGAGGATTATCATGGGTCCCTTCCCGCACGACGCCCCGCCCGCCAAGATCAGCAAGACCAACCCTGCCGGCACCGACGGTTTCGAGTTCGTCGAATTCGCGCATCCGGAGCCGCGGAAGCTGGCCGAGTTGTTCACCCGCATGGGCTACGTAGCCGTGGCCAGGCATCGCACGAAGGACATCACCGTCTGGCGGCAAGGCGACATCAACTATGTCGTCAACGCCGAGCCCAGCTCGCATGCGATGAAGTTCGTCGACAAGCATGGCCCATGCGCCTCCTCGATGGCGTGGCGGGTCGTGGACGCCAAGCATGCCTTCGAACACGCGGTATCGAAAGGAGCCACGCCTTACGAAGGCGCCGACAAGACGCTTGACGTGCCGGCGATCGTTGGCATCGGCGGCTCGCTGCTCTACTTCATCGAAACCTATGGCGAGAGGGGTTCGGCCTATGATGCCGAATTCGAATGGCTGGGCAAACGCGACCCCAGGCCGGAAGGCGTCGGCTTCTATTTCCTCGACCACCTCACGCATAATGTCTACCGCGGCAACATGGACAAATGGTGGGATTTCTACCGCAACCTGTTTGGCTTCAAGCAGATCCATTTCTTCGACATCGACGGCAAGATCACCGGGCTGGTCAGCCGGGCGATCACCTCGCCCTGCGGCAAGATCCGCATTCCGCTCAACGAGTCCAAGGACGACACCAGCCAGATCGCCGAATATCTGAAGAAGTACAATGGCGAGGGCATCCAGCACATAGCGGTGGGCACCGACGCGATCTACGAGGCCACCGACAAGCTTGCCGCCAATGGGCTGAAATTCATGCCCGGCCCGCCGGAGACCTATTACGAGATGTCGCATGCACGCGTGAACGGCCATGACGAGCCGATCGAGCGCATGAAGAAGCATGGCATTTTGATCGACGGTGAAGGCGTGGTCGACGGCGGCACGACGAAGATCCTCTTGCAGATCTTCTCCAAGACCGTGATCGGACCGATCTTCTTCGAATTCATCCAGCGCAAAGGCGACGAAGGCTTTGGCGAAGGCAATTTCCGCGCACTGTTCGAATCGATCGAGCAGGACCAGATCAAGCGCGGCGTGATCAAGGTGCAGGCCGCGGAGTAGATCGATCCCGACCAGGTGGCTTGCGGTTCGATAAATTATGACCTAAATTATGGTCACAAAGGATCGAGCCATGAATGTTTCCATCGCCGAGGCCAAGGCCAAATTGTCGGAACTCGTCAGCCGCGCGGAAGCCGGTGAAGAGATTGTACTCACGCGCCACGGCAAGGTGGCTGCGCGTATCGTGCCTCCGGCAGCGGCGGAACCCTTGCCGCGTATCGGCGCGTTGAAAGGCAAGATCTGGATTGCGGACGATTTTGACGAACTCGGCCCCGAATGGGACGAGTACGTCAAATGATGATCGGCCCGTTTCTAGCCGATACACATATCATCCTTTGGTCGATTTCGGACGATCGACGTCTCAGCAAGCACTACCGCGCCATCCTGGCTTCGGAAGCGGTGGTGTTCGCCAGCGCGGCAAGCGTCTGGGAAATTGCCATCAAGCGCTCAATCAGAAAACTCGATGCGCCGGATGATCTGCCAACACTGCTTCCAAGGATGCAATTTCAGCCGCTCGCCGTCACCTTCCAGCATGCGAACGCTGTCGCTGGCCTACCCCACCACCATGGCGATCCATTCGACAGACTACTGATTGCGCAGGCGCAAATGGACAAACTAACCATCATGACATCCGACCCGCATTTCGCCCGCTACGACGTCGCCCTGACATAAGCAGTGGTCTCACAAACCCAGCCGTCCAACCTCCTCCTGCCTCAGCTTCAAATCATAATCGAGCAGGAACTCGTCGAGTTGCGGCGGCGCGACCGACGTGCCGGACAGCATCGCGTGCACCTGGCCGCGATGGTGGATGTCATGCAGGAAAACATGGGCGAGGATATCGCCGATCTTTTCCGGGATCATGCCGTCTCCACGCCGGTCAGTGATGACATGGCGGTCGAGGTCGGCTTCCAACAAGGCATCGCAGAAGGTGATCAGCCTGCGGTCGAACTTGATCTGGGCCACTGACAAATCGGCTGCGTTATCGAACGGCACGAAATCATCGTACACCGCGGCGCCGATACCGCCCTGCTCCAGAAAATCGAGATAGAGAAGATCGACCGCAAGGATGTGGTTGAGCGTCGCCCTTATCGACGGGAAGAAGCTGATGCGATTGGCTTCGAATTCACCAGGCCCCAGCATAAGCACGGCGCGGTAGAGCCGGTCGTTCGACCAGCGGTTGTTGCGGGCCATTCGGCGCAGATGATCAAGCAGGTTCATCCTTCAACTTCTTGCGCTCTCACCCTTCATATTTCTCGACCGTCTGCTCGATGGCGCCGAAGATCGAATGCCCGGCCTTGTCCTTCATCTCAATGCGCACCGTGTCGCCGAAACGCAGGAACGGCGTCTTCGGCTCGCCTGTCTCGATGGTCTCGATCATGCGCAGTTCGGCGATGCAGGAATAGCCCGCGCCGCCGACCGCGACAGGCTTGCCAGGCCCGCCGCCGAGCTTGTTGGAGACGGTGCCGGATCCGATGATGGTGCCGGCCGCCAGCGGCCGTGTTCTCGCCGCGTGCACGATGAGCGCGGGGAAATCGAAGGTCATGTCGACGCCGGCATTCGCCCGGCCGAAAGGTTTGCCGTTGAGGTCGGCAAGCAGCGGCAGGCTGACCTTGCCGCCGTCCCAGGCCTCGCCCAACTCGCCCGGCGTCACCGCGACCGGCGAGAAGGCCGAGGACGGCTTGGACTGGAAGAAGCCGAACCCCTTGGCGAGTTCCGGTCCGGTAATGGCACGCAGCGTCACGTCGTTGACCAGCATCACCAGGCGAATCGCCTCCTGCGCTTTTTCGAGGCTGGCGCCCATCGGCACATCATCGACAACGACCGCGACTTCCGCCTCCATGTCGATGCCAAAGGCCTCGTCGGCCATGCGGATCGGGTCTCGCGGCGGGATGAAGCTGTCGGAGCCGCCCTGATAGATCAGCGGGTCGGTCCAGAAGCTTGCCGGCATTTCGGCGCCGCGTGCTTTTCGCACCAGCTCGACATGGTTCACATAGGCCGAACCGTCAGCCCATTGATAGGCGCGCGGCAGCGGCGAATGGGCATTATGTTCGTGAAAGCGCGCCGACGGCACCGCATTGCTCTCGAGCGACTCTGCCATTGCGGCCAAATGCGGCGAAATCCGCCGCCAATCGTCGAGCGCCGCCTGCAGCGTCGGCACCAGGAAGGAGGCATCAGTGAAGCGTGTAAGATCGCGCGAGACGACGACGAGCTTTCCGTCGCGCGTCCCGTTCTTCAATGTGGCAAGCTTCATGCGGTTTCCTCTCCTGACGCGGCCTTGCGCCGCAAGGCCCACAACAAGGCTGTTATGGGCAATCGTCAAGCCGCCGGCTCAACTTTCCTGAAGGCAGTTTTCCGGCGGCAGCGATCCTTCAGGACCAATCGCCCTCGGGCGTGCCATTGAAGCGCTTCTTCAGATCGGCCCAGCAGTCGATGTAATTGTCCTGCCTGGTGTCGAGTTCGGCGGCGTAGCGGGTCAGCATCTGCGGGAACCGGGTCTCGAACATGAAGGCCATGGTGTTGTCGAGCTTGACCGGTTTCAGATCCGCGCGCGCGGCCTTTTCGAAGCCAGGTGCATCCGGGCCATGGGCCAGCATCAGATTGTGCAGACTGATGCCGCCGGGAACGAACCCTTCTTCCTTGGCGTCGTACTGGCCGTGAATCAGCCCCATGAACTCGCTCATGATGTTGCGGTGATACCAGGGCGGGCGGAACGTATCCTCCGCCACCAGCCAGCGCGGCGGAAAGATGACGAAATCGATGTTGGCGGTGCCCTCCTCGCCGCTCGGCGCCGTCAGCACCGTGAAAATCGACGGATCGGGGTGGTCAAAGAGGATCGCACCAACCGGCGAAAACGCCGCCAGATCATATTTATAGGGTGCATAGTTGCCGTGCCACGCCACCACATCGAGGGGCGAATGGCCGATTTCCGTGACATGAAAATGTCCGCACCATTTGACGATCAGCCGGCAGGGCGTCTCCTTCTCCTCAAACCAGGCGCAGGGCGTCTTGAAATCGCGCGGATTGGCCAGGCAGTTGGCGCCGATCGGGCCGCGGTCGGGCATCGTCAGCTTGGCGCCGTAGTTCTCGCAGACATAGCCGCGCACTTCGGCATCGACCAGTTCGACCTTGAAGACGAGGCCGCGCGGCAGGACCGCGATCTCGCCGGGCCTGAGCTCGATGACTCCCATCTCGGTGACGAAGCGCAAGGCGCCCACCTGCGGCACCACCAGCAACTCGCCGTCGGCGTTGAAGAAATGGTCGTCGACCATCGACCTGTTGGCGACATAGACATGCGCCGCCATGCCGGTCTGCCCAAGCACGTCGCCGGCGGTGGTGATCGAGCGCATGCCGGCGATGAAGTCAGTCGGCTCCTTCGGCATCGGCACCGGGCTCCAGCGATACTGGCCGAGCGCCAGCTCATGATCGCCGACATTGGGCGCACTTTTCCAGAAGGGATAGCTCACCGACTTGAAGCGCCCGGTATGTCTGACGCTCGGCCTGATGCGGTAAAGCCAGGAGCGCTCATTGGTGCCGCGCGGCGCGGTGAAGGGCGAACCGGAGAGCTGCTCGGCATAGAGGCCGTAGGCCGGCCGCTGCGGTGAATTACGCCCGTGCGGCAGCGAACCCGGCAGGCTTTCGGTTTCGAAATCGTTACCGAAACCCGGCATGTAGGAAAAGGCCATCGCTTCCTCCTCGCGAATGCTTGACCAAATTGGTTTCATTTGTAACCATCCAAAATGTAACTATCAATGCCGTGCGCGGGCATTTCTCGATGGCTGGTCATGGAATCCGAAATCCTGGAACTCGAAAGCTTTCTGCCCTACCGGCTGTATCGGCTGGCCGATGCGCTGAGCCGCGAATTCTCTCGGATCTACAAGGAGCGTCACGGCCTCACACGGCCGGAATGGCGTACGCTTTCGGGGCTTGGCCAGCGCGGCACAATGACCGCGACGGAACTCGGCGCGCAGTCGGCGATGCACAAGACAAAGGTTTCGCGTGCCGTGGCGGAGCTTGAGCGTCGCCGCTGGCTCATCCGAAC
Source organism: Mesorhizobium sp. B1-1-1 (assembly GCF_006442955.1). Classification (NCBI taxonomy): domain Bacteria; kingdom Pseudomonadati; phylum Pseudomonadota; class Alphaproteobacteria; order Hyphomicrobiales; family Phyllobacteriaceae; genus Mesorhizobium; species Mesorhizobium sp. B1-1-1. The sequence goes on along the minus strand of NZ_VFWW01000001.1, from coordinate 351,998 downwards.
CACTGACGAGAACGATCGCCGCGTCGAGCACCTGGCGCTGACCAGAGCCGGACTTGCGGCCTATAGCGAGATGGTGCCACTGGCAAAGGCTTTCGAACGGGAGCTGCTGGCCCAGCTGAGCGCCGACCAGCAAGCCTCCATCGTCAAAGGCGTTGCGTCATTGGAAAGCGCGTTGGGTCTGAGATAGCGGCTATCGGCAGATAGAATATGAGACGGTGGCTCGACGCGACAGCGCCTTGAAGCAGAGACTGTCTGGCGGTCATTTTCGATCGCTGCTTGCTCGGTGGCGGATTTTCAGCGCTGTATGTAAGCCGGTGATCATCGACGGGCGAATTGGGGGGAAGGATGAAGTCGCTGCTCGCGAGGCCGGTGGCCGTGGTCGTCTTGCTGTTTGCCAGAGTCATCACCGCTGTGCGGCCGTTTTGGCATGAAGGCAGATTGCCTCGGCGTCGCTCGATCTTCTTTGCCAATCATTCCAGCCATGGCGATTTCATCCTGATCTGGGCTGTTCTGCCGCCGCGCCTGCGTCGGCGGGTGCGTCCCGTAGCGGGTGCCGACTACTGGCTGAAATCAAAAGTCCGAGCCTTCATCGGCCGCGACGTTTTCAATGCCGTCCTGATCGAGCGCAATCGCAATGGACGCACGATGGATCCCGTCGAGAGCATGGGGGAGGCGATGAGAGAAGGCTCTTCGCTCATTCTCTTCCCGGAAGGCACGCGCAACCAATCCGACGCGTCCTTGCAGCCATTCAAGTCCGGGCTGTTCCATTTGGCGGCATCGCACCCGGATTTCGAGTTGGTGCCGGTATGGATCGCCAATCTCAACCGGGTGATGCCGAAAGGGGAATTCGTGCCTATCCCGCTGATCTGCACGGTGACGTTCGGCGAGGCAATGCACCTGGCTGACGGCGAGAGCAAGGATATGTTCCTCGAGCGGGCACGTAGGGCGCTGCTGGCGCTGGCACCGAAAAAGGCAGCGGAATGAGCTCAACCCAATTCGATATGATGGTTCTCGTGCTCGGCGTCTGCGGGATCCTGCTCGTGGCCTCTTTCGTGGGGCATATCCTGGAGCGACGGCTGTCGCCGGAAGGCTCCAACCCAGCCATCGAGAACCTCAACGCCCGTATCAATGCGTGGTGGGTAATGGCGATCCTCATCGCCATAGCATTCATCGCCGGGCGGATCGGCGTCCTGCTTCTCTTCGGCTTCTGTTCCTTCGCCGCACTTCGCGAATTCGTGACGCTGACCAATACCCGGCGTGCCGACCACTGGGCGCTGGCCACGGCGTTTTTCGTCGTGCTGCCGGTACAGTATGTGCTGCTCTGGATCGAGGACTACGGGATCTTTTCTGTTTTCATCCCGGTCTACGCCTTCCTGTTGATGCCAATCATCTCAGCCACACGGGGCGACACCCAGCACTTCCTCGTTCGAATTGCCGAGGTGCAATGGGCGTTGATGATCTGCGTTTTCTGCGCCTCCCACGTCCCGGCTCTTCTGACGTTGCATATTCCCGGCTACGAGGGTCGCAATGTGCTTCTGATAGCCTTCCTTGTCATCGTCGTGCAATTGAGCGACGTACTGCAATACATCTGGGGAAAGGCGATCGGGCATACGAAGATCGCACCAAAGCTTTCGCCGTCCAAGACGCTTGAAGGTTTCCTCGGCGGCGTTGCAAGCGCCAGCCTCATCGGCGCTGGCCTGTGGTGGATCACGCCGTTCTCTCCGCTTCAGGCGGGCGCGATGGCCTTCCTGATCACGCTGATGGGTTTTTTCGGCGGCCTTGTGATGTCCGCCATCAAACGTGACCGCGGCGTGAAGGATTGGGGCCATCTGATCGACGGCCATGGCGGCCTGATAGATCGGCTGGATTCGGTGGTTTTCTCCGCTCCGATCTTCTTCCATCTCACTCGTTATTTCTGGTCACCGGGATGAGGCAGTGATGAACACGGGCGATCGCAGACCACTTGCAAGCCGCGACACGCGCTGGGCACAAGCGACGGCCAGACGTCTCGCCGCACTCTCCGTGACCCCCAACCAGATTTCGCAGGCCAGTATCCTCGCCGGCGCGCTGGCAGGCACGGCTTTCTGGCTTGGCGGGCAGAGCGGCGGCACTTCTCGTTTGCTGCTGTTGCTGGGCGCGGCGCTGTTTTGCCAACTGCGGCTGCTGTGCAATCTGTTCGATGGCATGGTCGCCGTCGAGGGCGGCAAGGCGTCGGCCGACGGGCCGTTCTGGAACGAGTTCCCGGACAGGCTCGCCGATATCGCCATCATGGCCGGCATAGGTTACGGCATCGGCATGCCTGGCCTTGGCTGGGCAGCGGCCTGTTTTTCGGTTCTCACCGCCTATGTGCGGGAATTGGGGCGGGCCAACGAGACGCGGAGCGATTTCACCGGACCGATGGCCAAGCCACATCGCATGGCAGTCGCAACCGTCGCGGCACTGCTATCTACCGGAGAATTCCTTTGGAATGGCCACAACGAAGTCTTGACGCTTGCGCTCGCCGCCATTGCCATCGGCGCCGCCGCAACTGCGTTGCGGCGCGCATGGCGACAGGTGCGATGGCTGAAAACCAGGCGACCCTAGCATCGCCAGCCTCGAAGCCTGAGACTCCCGGCGCATCGATCACCAGTCCATCACCACCTTGCCCGAACTGCCGCTGCGCATCGCGTCGAATCCAACCTGGAAATCATCGATGCCGATGCGGTGCGTGATCAGGCCTGAGACGTCGAGCGGGCCCTGGACCAGCGCGATCATCTTGTACCAGGTCTCGAACATCTCGCGGCCATAGATGCCCTTGAGATGCAGCATCTTGAAGATGACCTTGTTCCAGTCGATCTCGAACCCGGTCGGCGCAATGCCGAGGATGGCGATCTTGCCGCCATTGTTCATGGTGTCGATCATGTCGCGGAAGGCGGGGGCTGCCCCCGACATTTCCAGGCCGACATCAAAACCCTCCGTCATGCCGAGCGCCGGCATCACGTCGCGCAGTTTTTCCTTGGAGGCGTCGACGACGTGCTGGACGCCAAGCTTGCGCGCAAGATCCAGCCGAACCGGATTGATATCGGTGATAACGACCTTCCTGGCGCCGACGCATTGCGCCACCAGCGCGCCCATGATGCCGATCGGTCCGGCGCCGGTGACCAGCACGTCCTCGCCGACCAGATCGAATGACAATGCGGTGTGAACCGCATTGCCCAGGGGATCGAAGATCGCGGCGATCTCGTCCGGCACATCGTCGGGGATCGGCACGACATTGTGCTGTGGGATCGCCAGGTACTCGCCGAAGGCGCCCGGGCGATTGACGCCGACGCCGAGCGTGTTGCGGCACAGATGCCCCCTGCCCGCGCGGCAGTTGCGGCAATGTCCGCAGACGATGTGGCCTTCGCCAGACACGCGTTGGCCGACCTTGTATTCGGTGACCGCGGCGCCGAAATCCGCGACGGTGCCGACGAATTCATGGCCGGTCACCATCGGCACGGGCACCGTCTTCTGCGCCCACTGGTCCCAATTGTAGATGTGGACGTCGGTGCCGCAGATCGCAGTCTTCTTCACCTTGATCAGGACGTCGTTGGGGCCGATTTCCGGCACCGGCACCTCTTCCATCCAGATGCCCGGCTCGGCCTTGGCCTTCACCAGCGCCTTCATCATGTTCGACATTCTTTTGTCCCTTGAATCTCTTGATCCGGAAGCGGTTTGCGGCGCCGGTCGCTCAGGAAATCACACCTAGTTCCTTGCCAACCGCACCGAAAGCCTCGACCGCCCGATCAATGTCGGCGCTGGAATGCGCAGCCGACATCTGCGTGCGGATGCGCGCCTGGCCCTTGGGCACCACCGGGAAGGAGAAGCCGATGACATAGATGCCGCGTTGCAGCATGCGCGCCGCCATCTCCTGCGCCAAGCTGGCATCGCCCAGCATGACCGGGATGATCGGATGGCCGGCGCCTGCCAGCGTGAAGCCGAGCTTCCCCATCTGTGTCCGAAACCGTTCCGCATTGGCATATAGGCGCTCGCGCAGGGCATCGCCATTGCGGATCATGTCGAACACTCTGATCGAGGCGCCGGCGATCGCCGGCATCAGCGTGTTGGAAAACAGATAGGGCCGCGAGCGCTGGCGCAGCCAGTCGACCACCTGTTTCTTGCCGGACGTGTAGCCGCCGGAAGCGCCGCCCAGCGCCTTGCCGAGCGTACCGGTGATGATGTCGACCCTGCCCTCGACGCCGCAATGCTCAGCCGAGCCGCGGCCGTTCCTGCCGACGAAGCCGACCGCGTGACTGTCGTCGACCATGACCATGGCATCGTATTTTTCGGCCAGATCGCACACACCCGCGAGATTGGCGATGATGCCATCCATCGAGAACACGCCGTCGGTGGCGATCAGCCGGAACCGGCAATCCTTCGCCTCCTTCAGCCGCGCCTCGAGATCCGCCATATCGTTGTTCGCGTAGCGGAAGCGCTTGGTCTTGGACAGCCTGACCCCGTCGATGATGGAAGCGTGGTTCAGCGCATCGGAGATGATGGCGTCCTCCTCGCCCAGAAGCGTCTCGAACAGTCCACCATTGGCATCGAAGCAGGAGCCGTAGAGGATAGTGTCGTCCATCCCGAGGAAGGACGATATCGTCGCTTCCAACTGCTTGTGCTCCTCCTGCGTGCCGCAGATGAAACGCACCGAAGCCATGCCGTAGCCGTAGCGGTCGAGCGCGTGCTTTGCCGCCTCGCGCAGGTCGGGGCTGTCGGCGAGGCCGAGATAGTTGTTAGCGCAGAAATTCAGCACCTTCTCGCCGCCGACCTCGATCTCAGCCGACTGCGTGGAGGAAATTACCCGCTCGGACTTGTACAGTCCGGCCGATCTGAGCCCCTCAAGTTCGCCGTCGATATGGGAGAGAAATGCTGCGGTCATGATCGTGCCTCGTTTGACGTGGGCCGACTGTCGTCCCGCACGCACAAAAAATCCACCGCAAAAGCGACCGGATCAGGTGGCTGGGTAATGTCGAACGGATGCCGCAGGCATGGCTCGAGGGACGATCCGGATCACATGGGGCCGGCGAATGTTCAAATGCGGACCGGCCGCGAAAGAGGCCGATAACCATTTCGCGACCTTTAAGCCTTTCCCCTTGTCGGCCAGCTGTCGATTTCCAGTCCTGTTAATGTTTGCAGTTCAATGATGCTCATACAGGAATCCCGTTGGCGAGAGGGCCGCCCCCCAAGATGTCGCAGCAGCCGGTGCAAACCGTTTCAGGCAAGCTCATACTGCTGATCAAGGCTGGTTATTGGCTGGCGCTGCTGATCATCGCCGCCATGGTGGTGGCTTCCTTCATCCTGCTGCAGCAGGTGATGGCCACCCAACGGCACAACCATACGCTGCTCGATATCGTCAGCACGCAAAAGACGCTGTCGCAGCGCATCGTCTTCCTCGCCGGTGCGACCGGTGCTGCTTCGCGCGACAAGCAGCCGGCGCTCGTCAACGCGCTCAAGCAGGCGACGGCGGAGTTCGAAACCAACTATGACCTGCTGCTCAAGCAGACGGCCGCCGATCCAAAGTCGCCGGCCAGGCTCGATCCGAAGACGATCGAGAACGTCCTTTTCGGCAAGCCTTTTCATCTCGACTATTTTTCCGTCGGGCTGGTCGCCAATGGCGAACGCCTGGTATCGGCCTTCTCGTCCCAACTCGCACTCGGCGACAATGGCGGCTACAAGGGCGGTTACGAGCGCGTCACCCTCGACGCCTCGGTCGCCAACGCAACATTGTCGGGCTATTCGGCGCTGGGCCAGCGCATCAGCGCTTTCGCCGACGAACGATCCGAAAAGATGCTCGATCTGCACCGCACGCTGTTTTACGCCACGATCGGCGTCATCGTTCTGGTGGCGCTGTTCATCTTCCGGCCCATGTCAAACGCGATCCTGCGCAAGACGCGCGAACTCGTCGATGCGCGCAATTCGATGGCCTTCATCGCCGTTCATGACGGGCTGACAGGTCTGCACAACCGCACATTCCTGACCGACCATTTCGACACGCTGATCAAGAGCGCGCATCGTCGGCGCGAACGTCTTGCGGTGGTGCAGCTTGATCTCGACCGGTTCAAGCAGATCAACGACACGCTCGGCCACGCCGCCGGCGACTATGTGCTGGTCATCACGGCCCAGCGTATGCGCGATTCCTGTCGGGCGTCGGATCTGTGCGTGCGCCTCGGTGGCGACGAGTTCGTGATGATCCTCAACGGCGCCGGCGGCAGCGAAGACATCAACATGCTGGCACGGCGCATTCTTGCGCACATCAACGAGCCGATCGTCTTCCAAGGCACGACCATTCTACCGGGCGCCAGCGGCGGCATCGCCGTCTATCCGATCGACGCCGACAACGCCCAGGATCTGCTGGTTCACGCCGATCTGGCGCTTTACTCCGCCAAGAAGATGGGCGGCGGCAATTTCTCGTTCTTCTCCGAGGAATTGCGTCGCGAACTCGATTATCGCAAGCAACTCGAGCACGACATCAAGGTTGCCATTTCACAGCAGGCATTCCAGGTCTATTTCCAGCCGCAGGTTTCACTGAGCGACGGCACGATCAGTGGCATCGAGGCGCTGGTGCGCTGGAACCATGCCGAGCGCGGCATGATCTCGCCTGGCGAATTCATTCCCGTCGCCGAGAAATGCGGTTTCATGCCTGATATCGGCCGCATCGTCATCAGCAAGGCGATCAACGAAGCCGCCGAATGGAACCGCGACGGCATTGCTTTCGGACGACTTGCGGTCAACGTATCCGGAACCGAATTGCGCGAGCACGACTTCGATGCTTTCCTGTTCGAGACGCTTGAGAAGGCCGGCCTGCCGCCGCAGAAACTGTCGCTGGAAATCGTCGAATCCGTCATTCTCGATGACGAGAAGACAGGCATCGCGGCAAAGCTACGCCATATCAGGGCCGCCGGCGTCCATCTTGAGCTCGACGATTTCGGCACTGGCTACGCGTCGCTCAGCCACGTGAATCCCAACGAGATCGACCGGCTGAAGATCGATCGCCGCTTCGTCCAGAACATCCATGAGAACGGTGACAACTCCAAGATCGTGCGCGCCATCACCGAGCTCGCGCGCGGCCTTGGTATCTCGATCGTCGCGGAGGGCGCCGAGACCGAAGCCGAACTCGATTCACTGATGGCCATCGGATGCGACCAGGTGCAGGGCTACTCCATCGCCTTCCCGATGCCGCAGGACAAAGCCCGTGACTGGCTGAGCGCCCGCATGCCGAAGAAGGCTAGGCTAACGGTGCTGCAGGGAAGCCTGGCGTAGGCAGCCCTCACCCGCGCTTGACAACTCATCACCGAAATGGCGCCCTGTGACGATCGCAAACGGGTAGTCCCGATGCCGCTTCTGCTTGCTTTGCTGACCATGCTCGCCGCATTTCCCGCTTCTGCAGCGGATCGCACCATCTATCTGACTTTCGATGACGGACCGCTGAACGGCACCAGCAACATCCTCGACGTGCTGGAAGCGCAGCAGGTGCCGGCGACGTTGTTCATGGTCGGCATGCATGCGCAGGCGAGCGCGGGCAACAAGGCATTAGTCAGACGCGCAAAAGCTCTGCCGCTGGTGACGGTCGGCAATCACAGCTACAGCCACGCCAACAACCGCTACCAGCATTTCTATGCCGATACGGAAGGCGTGGTGGCCGACATGCTGCGGGCCAATGCCGTGCTCGGGCTCGCTCCAGCGGTTCATGCGAGGCTGCCTGGGCGCGACGTGTTCAGACTGCCCTCAATGTCGAAGAACGACACCTCGCTCGGCCTTGCGCAGGAAGGCCGGGAGGAGCCGGACTACGAATTCGTCGCCGCTTCCGGCTTCTATCTCTATGGCTGGGACCATGAGTGGGTGCATGACGACACAGGCAAGCCGGTGCAGAGCGTCGACCACCTGGTCAGCGAGATCGATCACTTGTTCGGCTATGGCCGCTTCGTCAAGCGCGGAAAGATGATCCTGCTCATGCATGACGAGATGTTCCAGGACGGCTTCGACGGCAAGACGAAACTGACCAGGCTGATTACAGCGCTGAAGCAGCGCGGCTATGCTTTTGGGACAATCCAGAGCTATGACGACTGAGCGGGCGATCCCTAGAGCGCCTAGTGTCGAAGGAGATTCACGCGGCGCGCCTTGGACATCGTCAGCTTTCCACGTTGGCCCGCAAGGTCGCCAGCACTTGCGCAAACTCCGCCAGCCTGTCGTCTGACAGGCCCACACGCAGCCGCTTGTCGAAGGCAAGCGCCGCCTTGCGCAGTGTCTCGAACATCGCTTCACCGGCCTCTGTCAATTCGACCAGATGGACCCGGCGGTTGACGGGGTCGCGGCGGCGCGTCAGCAATCCCTGCGCCTCCATCGCGTTTAGATGATGGGTGAGCGTCGCTCCCTGTATGCCGATCATTCCGGCAAGCTCACGCTGGTTGGCAAGCTTGCTCGATTTGACCGACAGAAGAGTAAGCCAGACGGGCAATGTGCCGCCCGCTTCAACCAAAGCGGTGTCGAAGGCCTGTGCAACAAGCTTGGCGGTGCGGCCGAGATTCATGCCGACCGGCGGGCGTTCAAAGGGCGTCATGGCAAGACACTAGACGGTGTTTTCCACGGATGGAACTGGCACTCATTTATACATTGATATCTAACAGTTAGATATCTAACTATTTAGGCGAAGGCGGGCAAGAGAGGAGAGCTGGTATGCAATATGTCTACATCATCACCATCGGTCTTCACGTCATGGCGGGGGTGTTCTGGGCCGGCACCACCATCACGCTGGCGCGCGACCCCGAGATCCGGGCTGAACGCTTCATTGGACCGCAAATGGGAGCGGCCGGCATGGTGTTTCTCACCGGTGCGCTGCTCTGGTATTTTTTCCATGGTGCCTATTTCGGCTCGATGGAAATGGTGCTGGCCCTCGGCATCGTTGCCGCCTTCGCCGCGGCTGGAGTGCTCAGCACCATGGTCCGCCGCACCAGCACGCAGCTTGCTGGCGCCGACGCGGCCACCGAACCTGCCCTGCGCGCGAAGATGGCCCAAGGCGAGCGAATCGCCGCCTGGCTGCTGGTTCTCACCGTGCTCTGCATGGCCACCGCCAGAATGTTCTGATCACGGATCGTACGGTGCCGGCGCAAACAGGCGGCGTACGCGGCGCGCAACGAACCAAGGCAGCAGATGGCTCTCCTTGCGGAGGTTCCGTTGCGCGCCTCCCCGAAATTGTTAGCGACAGCAGCCTTTCAAATCCTTAGCCCGAACCGAATGCCGTCATAGATGGCGGCGTGGATGTTGCGCGAGGCGACGGCATCGCCGATGCGGAACAGCACGAAAGATCCTTGCGGATTGCGCTCGGGAAAAATGTCGCCGCCACTCACCAGCCGCTCATAGTCTATGGCGCCGCCGTTCGTCGCCAATGGCTTCAGCGAGAAATAAAGGTCGTCTAGCGGCGCCGTGCCATGCTCGACCACCACCTGGTCGACCCGCCGCTCGCCGCGCCAGCCGTCGGCGAAATCGGAGGCAAGCTCGGCAACCAGTTGATTGCCCTCGCGGCGCACCGAGCGCAGCCTTGTGTTGATAGTGATGGTGACCCCCTTCTCCTGGAAGGCACGCATGTAGGGTACGTGGTTCATGCCGCCCATTTCCGGCGCGAAGAATCGCTCCGGCGAAACCAGTTCCAGCTTCGAACCGGCAGCCGCGACGAGTTCCGCAGCGCCCATTCCCTGATGGCCTCCATTGTCGTCATAGAGCAGCACGTTTTCAGCCGGCTTGACGCTGCCGGCCATGATGTCCCAGCTCGATGTGACAAGAGTGTCGCCCGCCGTCAGCGGCGGATTCTGCGGCAGTCCGCCGGTGGCGATCACCACGACATCGGGCGACAACGCCAGAACGTCGTCCTTCTCGGCCCAACTGTCGTAGCGGATCTCGACGCCGAGCCGGTCGAGTTCGGCCAGCCGCCAGTCGACGATGCCGATCAATTCCTTGCGGCGCGGGTTCTGCGTCGCCAGCCTGACCTGCCCGCCGGCCTGGCCCGATGCCTCCAGCACCGTCACCTGATGGCCGCGCTCCGCGGCCACGCGCGCTATTTCCAGTCCGCCTGCACCAGCGCCGATGACGACGACTTTTCGCTTTGGTCCCTCGGCCTTGGTGATGATATGCGGAATGTCCGCCTCGCGGCCGGTCGCCGCATTGTGGACGCAGAGCGCCTCGCCGCCTTCGTAGATGCGGTCGAGGCAGTAGGTGGCTCCGACACACGGGCGGATTTCGTGCTCGCGCCCTTCCATCACTTTGCGGACGATGTGCGGATCGGCGATGTGGGCGCGGGTCATGCCGACCATGTCGAGCTTGCCGGCGGCGATGGCGTGGCGCGCGGTTGCGACGTCGGAAATTCGCGCCGCGTGGAAGGTCGGGAATTTCGTCGCCGCCCTCACCTCGCCGGCGAAGTCGAGATGCGGCGATGAGCGCATGCCGGTCACCGGAATGACCTTGGTCAGTGCCGCGTCGGTCTCGATCGAGCCGCGGATGATGTTGAGGAAATCGACCTTGCCTGATGAGGCAAGCCGCCTGGCGATCTCGACGCCCTCCTCTTTCGACAGGCCTTGCGAAAAATCCTCGTCGGCGACCATGCGTATGCCGACGACGAATTTTTCGCCGACGGCCGCCCGCACGGCGTCGAGCACCATGTCGGTGAACCGCAGCCGGTTGTCGAGCGAGCCGCCGAACTCGTCGTCCCGATGGTTGGTGGACGGAGACCAGAAGCTGTCCATCAGATGGCCGTAAGCCTCGAATTCGATGCCGTCGAGACCGGCGGCCTGGCAGCGCTGGGCGGCGGAAGCATAGTCGGAAACGATGCGTTCGATATCCCAATCCTCGATGGTCTTGGGAAAGGCGCGATGCGCCGGCTCCCGCACCGGCGAAGCCGACAGGACGGGCAGCCAGTCGGCCTTGTTCCAACCGGTTCGACGGCCGAGATGGGTGATCTGGATCATCACCTTGCACTCATGCTCGTGGCAGGCGTCGGTCAGTTCCGCGAGCCATGGCACGATCCCGTCATCATAGAGATGCAAATTGCCGAAAGCGGCCGGGCTGTCGCGTGAAACGATGGCCGAGCCGGCGGTCATTGTCAGCGCCATGCCGCCCTTGGCCTTCTCCGTGTGGTAGAGCCGGTACCGCGCCTTGGGCATGCCGTCTTCCGAATAGGCAGGCTCGTGGCTGGTCGACATCACCCGGTTCTTCAACGTCAGATGCTTGAGCTGATAGGGCTGGAGAAGCGGATCGTTGCTGGTCATCGTCTTCCTGCGGTTTCAAATTGTGTTATTGAGCGGCCAGATGCGCCGCCCCTGAATGGATTGCGGCGTCTATTCCAATGTTCGTTCGCGCCGACCGCCATGGAAGCGTGCTTCCGGCGACAGGCAGGCAAGGAGCCGTCCATGATCGATACCAAAACCCTCACCCAACTCGGCGCGCATGTCGAGACGCCACAGAGCCCGGAAGCGGCGGTCCTGGAAACCGTGCCGTTTTCGCGCGGCGACGACCCGCCGGCCATCGTGCGCTTCACCTGCCCGGAATTCACGTCGCTGTGCCCTGTCACCGGCCAGCCTGATTTCGCCCATATCGTCATCGACTACGCACCCGACGCGGCTCTGGTGGAATCGAAGTCGCTCAAGCTGTTCATGACCTCGTTCCGCAATCATGGTGCTTTCCATGAGGACTGCACCGTCATGATCGGCCGCCGCATCGTGGCGGCAACGAGCCCGCTATGGTTGCGCATCGGCGGCTATTGGTATCCACGCGGCGGCATTCCGATCGACGTGTTCTGGCAGACGGGCGCGCCGCCGGAAGGCGCCTGGCTGCCCGAGACCGGAGTGGCGCCCTATCGCGGGCGAGGCTAGCTCGAACCATCATTCGCATTGGTATTGGCTGAGCGCCCATTCGCCGGTCACCGACAGCAGGTCCGATACCTTCCATTCGCCATCGACCTTCTTGAACTTCCACTCAAGGCGGTGCGGGTTGCCGGCGACGACGAAGGCGACGATGACCTTCGCCTGGTCGCCATTGATCGCCTCGAGCGTCTTCAGGCTCTTGTCGATCTCGCCCTTGTCATAGTCGGCATTGTCGAGCGCCATGTTGGGGTCGAGGCACTCGCCCTGCCCGGATTTGCGCAGCGCATCGCTCTTGTCGAGCACCGTTTTCGCCGGATCGACGAAATGGCGGCGCTGCGACGGATCGACCTCCAAGCCGACCTGGTCGTAGAATGGCCGGACCACAGCTGTCGGCGAGCCCGGCTGAATTGGGGCGGCAGGTTCGCTCGGCGAGGCAGCCGGTGGTGTTGCCGGCTCGGCGGCTGCGCGAGGTGCAGGCGCTGGCGGCGACCCGTTGGCGTCGGGCGCGGTGGCCGCCGGAGCGTTTGCCGGCGGCGCGCCGAGCAGCCCCTGCGCGGCGGCGCCACCCAAGTCCGCCGCCATCATGCACACGGCCGACAGCGCCAGGAACCAGCGGCGGGCCATCGGATCACTCCGGATCTTGGCCCGCCAGGCATTCGAGCTGGCTCAGCGTCCAGTCGCTGGTCTTCGATGCGATGTCCGATATCCTCCACTTGCCGTCGATCTTCTTCAGCGACCAATGCATTTCGCGTTGTGCATCGTCTCCTTCCGGAAAGAGACTGAAGCTCGCCACCACCTGGGCAGTATCGCCATCCACCATCTCGGATACTTTCAGGGTCTTGGAGACGGTCTTCTGGTCGAAATCCTGCGCATCGAGGCCCGGATCGAAATCGATGCAGGCGACCTGGTCCGGATTCTTCCTCGTTGCCTGATCGTTGAGGTCGAACAGTCTCGTCACCGGTTCGGTGAAGCGATCCCGGTATTTTGCGTCGGCCTCGAACTTGACCTCCGGAACATAGAAGAATTTCACGGCGTCCGACGCCGGACCGGCCAGGGCGACAGCGGGAAAGGCCGTCGAAAGGGCGGCAAGGAGCACTGTCAGTCTCATGCAGAATCTCCGGCTTTTGATGGCTTGGCGCAATCCAGTAGCACGCATCCTGCATATCGGCTTTTTTGCGGCTCATGAAGCCCGAGGGCGGCTCGCCGCCGATGCAGGCCATCCGACAGGCGCCCGTGCCAAGACTGCGATCAGAGACCAAGCGCCACCTTGCGTCCATCATGGATGGCAAAAGCCGCCTGCCTTGAGGCGGTGCAATCACCAATCGACGTGTGGGCAATTTTGCGCCTGTCGAGCTCGATGGAAAGCATGTCGGCTGCCATACTCGTCGTGGCGAAGATCAGCGCATCGGCTTCGACGTCCTGCTCGGTTCCGTCGAGCAGGGAAGCGACCCTGGCGGCCTTCCCGTCCCAATGAACGATGGCGCTCTCGGTCAAAAACCGCACCCGCAGCCTGGCGAGTGCGCGGCGCAGCGGCGCGTCGACTGCCATTCGCTGAAGCTCTTTGCCAACCAGGGCGTCAGGTGTCACAAGCGTCACATTGTGACCGTCCTCGGCGAGTTTCCAGGCGGTGCCGCACCCTTTCCAATTGCCGCCATCGTCGAGCAAGATAACATTTTTGCCTGGTCTCGCCTCACGGGCCATCACGGCTTCGGCCGAGAGAACCAGCCCGCCGCCCGGGATGCTTTCCCACTGCGGCAATGCCCGTTGGAAAGCGCCGTCTGACGGCATCGAGCCGGTTGCGATGATGACGTGGTCCGCGCCTTCGCGCTCGACATCCTCCGCCTCGACATATTGTCCGTACCGGACGTCGACCTGAAGCTGGCTGAGCTGGCGCTGGTACCAGTCGATCAGATCCAGAATCTGGGCGCGGCGCGGTTGCAGCCCCGCAAGGCGGAACTGCCCCCCAAGACGGTCGGAAGCCTCGGCCAGCGTGACACGATGACCGCGTTCGGCTGCTACACGCGCCGCTTCGAGGCCGGCGGGACCGCCGCCGACGACCAGTACGCGCTTGGGTTGGCTAGCCGGGGCGAAGCGATCTCCGCCCCATTCCCATTCCCGCCCCGCCGAGGGATTGATGACGCAGCTGATCCAGTAGTCGCGGCTGCGTCGGCCCCAGCACATCTGGTTGCAGGACAGGCACCCGCGAATGTCTTCCGGCCGTCCGGCGGCGGCCTTTGCAGCCAGGTGCGGATCGGCGATCTGCCCCCGCACGATGGAAACCAGATCAGCGTGGCCTTCGCTCAGCACACTTTCGGCATTCTGCGGGATACGGATGTGACTCTCGGCGGTGACCAACGCGTGGCGCACGGTGGATTTGAGCACGGACGCCAGGTCGGCGCCGAGCTTTTCCGGATAAACAAAGGTCGGGATGATTTTGTAGAAATCGAAGTAGGAGCCCGTTCCACAAGTCACATAATCCATCAAAGAATCGCGGTCGTGGAGGTCGATTATCTCGGTCAATGCTTCGCGCTTCAGCGCCACTTCGACTTCCGGTTCGTCGTTGACCGCAAGGCCGATGATGAAATCATCGCCGCATTCCCGGCGAATTCTGCTCATCACCTCACGGCTCATCCGGGTGCGATTTTGAAGGCTGCCGCCCCACCGGTCGTCGCGGCGATTCGACCAGGGCGTCCAGAACTGGTCCAGCATCGAATGATACGCCGCCCAGACCTCGACGCCGTCGAAACCGGCCTCGCGGCAACGGCGCGCCGCCTGTACGAAACCGTCGATCGTTTCTTCGATCTCGGCTTCGGACATTCGATGCGAACCGTCAGAGTCGTGATAACTCGGCAGTCCGGAAGGGGACCAGCCGGCATGGAACGAGTTGTCCGCGTCCGCGTGCTGACCGACATGATAGAGCTGCTGGATGGCGACGGCGCCATTGCCGCGGATCGCTTCCGTCACTTTGCGGAAATGGGGGATCACGCTGTCGTCGGAAGGACGGAAGTTGCCGCGGGTAAGAACCGCGGCCCGGTGCACCGGCATCGGCTCGACGACGATCATGCCCGCGCCGCCGATAGCGCGTTCGGCATAATAGCCGACATGCCGTTCTGTCGGCAGTCCCTCTACCGCCATGTTCGCGGTATGGGCTCCGAACACGATCCTGTTGCGTAAGGTCTTGCCGCGCAGAGCAATCGGCGTGAACAACCGGTTGAAGACCTGCCCAGACATGTACCGCTCCTCAAAAGCCTTAGCGGCAGCACCCGAGCGCCAGCGCCCGCGGCCAAATCGATTTTTACCGGACAGCCGGCACCTGAAAGGGTGCCGGCATTCGCCAACCATTGCAGCTAGGCGTCCAGCCAGACGTTCTGGAGGTCCATTTCGAAGGTCTGGTGGACGCCGTAGTTCTTCACCTTCTTGCTCGTATGACTGTAGAGCTTCTGCCAGAACGGCTGGATGATGACGCCGGAATCCTGGAGGATCTGCTCGACATCCTTCATCACCTCCTTGCGCTTGGCGACGTCGATCAGCGATAGCGCCTGCTTGAGCTTGGCGTCGAAATCGGGATTCGAATACGCCGATTCATTCCAGGCCTCGCCGGTGCGATAGCCGAGCGCCAGCACCTGGACGCCGAGCGGGCGCATGTACCAGATCGTCATCGAATAGGGATATTTCGTCCAGTCGTTCCAGAACGTCGAGCCCGGCAGCACCGTCCGTTTCACCTTGATGCCGGCCTCGCGCAGCTGGCCCGCGATGGCATCGCCGGTGTTCTTCTGCCAATCGTCCTCGATGGTGATCAGCTCATGCTCGAAATCGGCCTGCCCCGCCTCCGCCATCAGCTTCTTGGCGCCAGCGGCATCACGCTCCTTCTTGGGCAGTGGGTAATATTCCGGATGGATGGGGCTGACATGGTGGTTTTCGCCGACCGTGCCGCGACCGCTATAGCCAAGCTGCAGCACCGCGTTGTTGTCGACCGCCATCTGGAGCGCGTTGCGAACACGCTTGTCGTCGTAGGGTTTGTGCGTGACGTTGGTGCGCGCAACCAGGGTGGTCGCGGTCGCCACCTCCGATTTCTCCAGCCCCATCTTGTCGAGGATGTCGATAAAATCGGCGGGCGACTCGAAATTGAGGTCGATTTCGCCGGAATCGAAGGCATTCACCGTGGCGTTGAAGTCGGTGCCGTAGTCGATGAATTCGACGCCGTCGAGCGGAGCTTCGCCGCCCCACCATTTGCCGTTCTCGCGGCGCTTGACGACAGCCTTCTGGCCAACATCGTAAGAGACCAGCTCGAAGGGTCCGGTGCCGATCGGCTTCTTGATCGGATCGGCGCCATCGGCATCGAAATTGCGGTGGACGACGAGCGCCGGATAGTCGGTGAAGTTCGGGATCAGCGAAATGTCGGGCTCGGAGAGCTTCAGCTTGACCGTGTTGTCGTCGATCTTGGTGATCGCGCCGTCCCTTGCCTTGCCGGTCTTGGCGTCGATCAGCGCGCCGACACGCGCGGCCATGGAGTTGCCGGCGACGCCCTTCTCGCACCAGCGCGTCACATTGTGCACCACATCATCGGCGTTGAAGGTATCGCCATTGTTCCAGGTGATGCCCTTGCGCACGTGCAGCGTATATTCGGTGGCGTCGTCGTTGATGTCCCAGCTTTCGAGCAGCACCGGCTCGAAGGTGAACTGCCTGGTATAGCGCACAAGCGGCTCCAGCCAGGTGCGCGAGATGTTGGCAAGCTCAACCCAGTCATAGGTGCGCGGATCCTTCTGCGCCTTCACCGACATCGAGACATGCAGCGTTCCGCCCTTCTTCGGCTCCTCGGCCAAGGCGTCCGTCGGCGCGGCAAGGCCGATCATGCCATAGGCCAGAGCCGTCGATGCCCCGAAGGCGCTTGCCAGCGCCAGGAATTCGCGCCGATCGAACCGACCCGCACGCGCCTCGTTGGCCATCTCCTCTATGGCGCTTGGAACACGATCACCATTGCTTTTGAAAAGCGTCATTTTTTCCTCCCTTGTGGTTCCCGTCAGATCTTCGTCCCGTCAGCTAACGCTGTCCGGCAGTTTCTCCTCGCGCAGCGCGATAAAATCCCTGAGACCGTCGGCGATGCCCACATCGAGCTTCGGCTCCTCATAATCGGCCAGCATGTTACGCGCTTTCTCCCGGCCGCGCGTGTCGTGGTCCTTCGCCCCTTCGGCCTTCCACTGTTCATAGGAATTGAAATCCATGATGCTGGGCATGAAGAAGGCCCGCTCGAAATGCTCAAGCGTGTGCTGGGTGCCGAGAAAATGGCCCTGCGGCCCCACCTCGCGGATGGCGGCCATCGCTTCCTTGAAATCGTCGAACGGCAGCCCGCCGGCATATTTGTACCAGCCGACGAGCTGTTCGCAATCGGTCGCGAACTTCGAATAGCCGCAGGTGAGACCCGCCTCGAGCCATCCGGCCGAGTGCCAGATGTAGTTGGCTCCGGCAAGGATGGCGGCATGCATGAGCATGTTCGCCTCGTAGCCGGCCTGGGCATCGTTCAGCTTCGAGCCGACATGGAAGCCGGACGTGCGCCACGGCAGCCCGTATTTCCGCGCCAGCGCGCCCATCAGATACATCATCTGCGCGGCCTCCGGCGTGCCGCCCATCGGAGCGCCGGTCTTCATGTCGACCGTGACCATGAACTGGCCGTAGATTTGAGGCGAGCCGGGACGCAGGAGCTGGGTGAACGCTACACCGGCAAGCGCCTCGGCATTGACCTGGGCCACCGCGCCCACGGCCGAGGCCGAGGTCGAGGCGCCGCAGAGCGCGAAGGGCGCCAGGATCAGCGGCTGATTGTGACGGGCATAGACCTTCATCGCATCCAGCATGGTGGCATCCCATACCAGCGGTGAATTGCAGTTGGTGATCGACACCAGCACAGGGTTGTCGCGCACGTAATCCTCACCGAACACGATGCCCGCCATCGCCATCGTGTCTTCCGCCCGATCCTTCGACGTCACGATGCCCATGAACGGCTTGTCGGAATGCTTCAGCGCCGAATGGATGATGTGGAGGTGACGCTTGGGCACCGCTATTTCCATCGGCTCGCAGATGATCGAGCTCGAGGAATGCAGGGCCGGCGCCATGTAGGCGAGCTTGTGGAAATTGTTGAGGTCGGCGAGCGTGCCGTAGCGCCTGACATTGTCGAGGTCACGCACATAAGGCGCGCCATACATCGGCACGAAGATGGAATTCTTTCCGCCCACGCGCACCGTACGCTCAGGGTTGCGCGCGTTGAGCGTGAACTCCGACGGCACCTTCGAGACGAGCTCCATCAGCAAGGCGCGGTCGATCCGCACTCTTGTCTCGGAGACGTCCGCGCCGGCGGCCTTCCACATTTCGATGGCCTCATCGTCGCGGAACTCGCATCCGACGTCCTCCAGGATGGCGAGCGATTCCTGGTGTATGAGTTCCACTGCCTCGTCCGGCACCATCTGATAGACGGGGATTTGGCGGACCAGTGTCGGAAACGACGTTACCGGAGCTCCCCGCAGCGCCTTGCGCCCCAGGCGGCCGCCGGCTCGACGATTGGCGTGTTCGGTCACAGCGGCCGGTGCGTTCATGGCAACTCCATTCCTCTTATACCTCGCAGCCTAGACGCACAAAACAGGAATGTGACGCTGGAAAATCCTGATCTCTTGTATAAGCTCTGCTTATGCGAAACCTGCGCCACCTCCTGCCCTCGGCCGGCAGCCTGATCGTCTTCGAGGCGGCGGGCCGCCTGTCGAGCTTCACCGCCGCCGGGCGAGAGCTCGGCATGACCCAGGCCGCCGTTTCCTACGCGGTGCGCGGGCTGGAGGAACAGCTCGGCGCCAAGCTGTTCCAGCGCCGTCACCGGCAGGTCAGCCTGACGGAGGCCGGCGAGCGTTTCCACGCCGACGTTTCGCTGGGCCTGTCCCACATCCGAAAGTCGGCGGAGGATCTGCGCCTGCAGGCGACCGGAGGCCACGTGACGCTTGCCGCCTCGACTGCGTTCGGCTCCTTCTGGATGATGCCGCGGCTGCAGCAGTTCCGCGACGAACTGCCGGGCATTGATCTGCGCATCCAGACCGCCGACCGCGACCTCGACATCATCGCAGAGGGAATCCCGCTTGCCGTGCGCGGCGGCGAACCGAGGGACTGGCAGGACTATCATTCGCTGCCGCTTGCCGACGAAGAGATCTTTCCCGTCGCCGGCACCAGCTACGCGGCGAAGTTCGGCCTGCCCAAATCGGTCGCGGAACTGGCCACGCACCGTCTCATCCATCTTGAGGAGCCCTATCGGGAGGCGGCGAGCTGGAATGAGTGGTTCGAATCGGCCGGCGCCCGTCTCGGCGATACCGCACGCGGCCTGCGCATCAACGACTACGGGCTGGTAATCCAGGGCGTCATGGAAGGGCAAGGCATCGCGCTCGGCTGGCGCCACCTTGCCGAGCGGATGCTCGCGACGGGACTGCTGGTGCCGGTGACGGACCATGTGCTCAGGACCGGCAAGGCGTTCTATGTCATCTGGCCGAGGAACCGGGAGCTTAGCGAGAATGCCCGCAAGGTACGGGATTGGCTGGCAGCGCAAGCGTGAGGTCGTTCACTGTTTTCACCGTACTTCACCCTCGCCCGCTCGGCACGAATCCGCCTATACTGTCACCATGCCCATACGCCAGCTTTCCGAAACGATGATCAACCAGATCGCCGCCGGCGAAGTCATCGAGCGTCCGGCAAGCGTGGTGAAGGAACTGGTCGAGAACGCGCTTGATGCCGGTGCAGGAAAGGTCGAGGTCGTCACATTAGGCGGCGGATTGAACCTGATCCGTGTCACCGACGACGGCTTCGGCATCCCCGAACAGGAGCTATCGCTGGCGATCGCACGCCATTGCACCTCCAAGCTTGCCGAAGACATCCACGACATCCGCTCGCTCGGCTTTCGCGGCGAGGCGCTGCCATCGATCGGCTCGGTGTCGCGGCTGTCGATCCGCTCGCGCACGGCGGCAAGCGACAGCGCCGCCGAGATCGGCATCGAGGGCGGCAGGATCTCGCCCGTCAGGCCGGCGGCGGCCAATCGCGGCACCACCGTGGAGGTGCGCGACCTTTTCTTCGCCACCCCGGCAAGGCTGAAATTCATGAAAGGCGAGCGCGCCGAAAGCTCGGCGACCAGCGACGTGGTCAAGCGCATCGCGATCGCCTTTCCGACCGTTCGCTTCACGCTCACCGGTTCCGACCGCTCGACGCTGGAATTGCCGGCGACCGATGACAGCGCGGAAGGCAGCCTGCGCCGCATCGCCCAGGTGATGGGGGTCGAGTTTCCCGACAATTCCATTGCCATCGATGCGATGCGCGAAGGCGTGCACCTGACCGGTCATGTATCGATCCCGTCCTTCACCCGCGCCAACGCGCTGCAGCAATATGCCTATGTCAATGGCCGGCCAGTGCGCGACAAGCTGATCGCCGGCGCTATCAGAGGCGCCTTCGCCGACGTCCTGCCACGCGACCGCCATGCGGTCACGGTGCTTTTCCTGACACTCGACCCGGCGATCGTCGACGTCAATGTCCACCCAGCCAAGGCCGATGTCCGCTTCCGCGACCCCGGCCTGGTGCGCGGGCTGATCGTCGGCGCCATCCGTCAGGCGCTTGCCGAAGCCGGCATCCGCGCCGCCACTTCCGGTGCCGCCGGCATGATGGCGGCGTTCCGGCCGGGAGCGGCGTCATACGCCTATGGCGGCCCGGCCAATGGTCACCGCAGCTACGAAGCGGCCTACCGCGCCTCGGGCTCTGCCGGTTTCGACCACGCACGCTCGCCGCAACGGCCACTCGACATGGAGTTCCAGGGTTCAGGATTCGAACGAAACGGCGGGTTCGGCGAAAACGAGCAGGCGGCGTTCGATGCCGGCCCGATCGCCAGCGCCGACGCCCGGGCAGGACAGGGCGAAGCGGCGGAGACGCTGCTTGGCACGGTGCTCGGTGCGGCACGGGCGCAGGTGCATGAGAACTACATCGTCGCCCAGACCAGGGACTCACTTGTCATCGTCGACCAGCATGCCGCGCATGAGCGGCTGGTCTACGAGGCGTTGAAGAACGCGCTGCACGCGCGCGCCGTGCCGTCGCAGATGCTGCTTCTGCCGGAGATCGTCGACCTGCCTGAAGAGGATGCCGAACGGCTCGCCACGCATTCCGAAACGCTCGCCCGCTTCGGGCTCGGCATCGAGCGTTTCGGGCCGGGCGCCGTGGCCGTGCGCGAGACACCGTCGATGCTGGGCGAGACCAACGTCCAGCAATTGGTGCGCGACCTCGCCGACGAGATCGCCGAGAACGACACCGTCGACACACTGAGGGAAAGGCTGGACAAAATCGCGGCGACCATGGCCTGCCATGGTTCAGTGCGTTCCGGCCGCCTGCTCAAGGCCGAGGAGATGAACGCGCTGCTGCGCCAGATGGAGGCCACGCCCGGCTCCGGCACCTGCAACCACGGCCGCCCGACGTATATCGAACTCAAGCTGGCGGACATCGAAAGGCTGTTCGGGCGGCGGTGAAGTTTGGCCCTATGTCGGCAAGGCCGGGCGCCATCGGTCACTTCTTTTGCTGGTATTTCCTGGCGGAACGATTGAAAATGTAATCCATCGTGTGTCCGTTGCCGCCGCCACGAAAGTTCACGGAGATGATGTCCTTGCGACGCTCCACCCATTTCTGGACGTTCATGTAGATAGGCGTCATCAACATGCCCGCATCGCAACCATCGTCATCGAAAGGGATTTGCTGGACGACCTTGCCGCTGGTCTTCTTGATGACCTGCATTTTCGTCATGCAAATCCCTGAACCGGTGTTTGTGTAAAGTCCGGCAAACCGGTCGGCAGCGGTCTCAGCCCAAAAGGGAATTTCGACAGTTCCGTCGAGTTTCGCCTCGCCCGTGTCGTCCAGGCTTGCAACCTTCTTCAGCGTGACCGGAAATTTGTCCGCGCCTTTGCGCCAGGTCCCTCTCGCACCGCTTTCGCCGATGTCGAGGGAAAGCGGGCAATTCGTGGTATCGACTGGTGTCTTCGATCCCATCACCATGATACGTTCAAATTCCTGGTCGTCCGAAATCGCGCACAGCGAGAGCCTGGTGCCGCTGACCGTGCCGTAGAGCGCGATCGGACTCTGCCTGGCGTCGTAGAAATAACTTCCCTCGACCGTTATGCCGCTGCCATAGCTGTCATATGTCTGAAGCGATAGATGAACGGGATCGCGTCCTATCGACCCTTCGTAGTTCTCCACGTGATACCAGCCGGCGACGGCCTTTTGGCTCAGCAGCAGCAAGCAGAAAAACGCGGCCACGAACGCTCTTCCCATCCCGATCCCCTCCATCAGCGCAAATCAGGATAGCGCGCCTTATGCCCGTATCACAGGGGTTGCCGGTTGAAGCAGCGCGACTTGTGGATTTGAGTCGGAAAACAGCCGCAACTCTCTGATTTATCGCTTCAAATTCACTACGATGACGCCCCCTAGCGCCAGCGCGCCGCCAAGCAGGCCGAGCAGCATCGGGACTTCGCCCAGCCAGAAGAAGCCGATCAGGGCGGACATGGGAGAGACCAGATAAAGGAAGTTCGAGGCACGCGCCGCAGGCAAGCGCGAAAGCGCCGTTGCCCAGGCGGCATAGGCGATCAGGCTCGGCACGACGCCGAGATAGATGACCGCCCCCAGCCCCGCCATATCGGCGACCGCCGCCTGCGAAAAAGCTGCCGGCAGGAAGGGCGCCAGGCAGAGCGCGCCGAGCACCATATTCGAGGCCGCGATGGTCAGTGGATGGTGGCGGGCGAACAGCGGCTTCTGCACGATGGTGTTGACGGCCGAACAGAGCGCCGATCCTAGCACCAGAAGCGCACCCGTGTCGAAATGCAGGCCCTGTCCGTCGGCCATGGCGATAATGCCGATGCCGCTGAAGGAAATGGCGGTGCCGACCCAGGCCATCGTCGAGAATCGTTCGCCGAGCAGCGCCATCGCCATGATGGCGGTGAAGATCGGGCTGACATTGATGATGAATCCGGCAGCACCGGCCGAAACCGTCAGTTCGCCGAAATTGAGCATGGCGGTGTAGAGCGCGACGAAAACGGCGCCGCCAAAGGCCAGGCGCCACAACTCGCCTATGCGCGGCAGCGTCGGCCGCCTGACAGCAAGGAAGATCGCCGCAGGTACCGCGGCGATGGCAAAGCGCAGGGCGCCGAGTTCGAGCGGCCCGAACGCGGCGAGGCCAGCCCGGATCGCCGGAAAGGCCGAGGCCCAGCCAATCACCGTCAGCGCCACCGCTACGGCCGCGGTGGTGTCCATCCGCTGTGCTGGATTCAACGTGCTCGTCATCGCCCTCATCTCATCGTCCTCCCGTTCTTTCGCCTCTCGATGGGGAGAAAACGCTTTTTCGGACCAATTGACAAACGACCAAATCGAGGGTCAGCTGTGACTATGGATCACAGCTTAGACGACATCTTGCCGCTCGAGACACTGCGCGCCTTCGATGCAGCGGCACGCACGGGGAGTTTTTCGGCAGCCGCGCAGAGGCTCAATCTCACCCATGGCGCTATCAGCCGGCAGATCGCCAAGCTGGAGGGCTGGCTTGGCCTGAAGGTTTTCGAACGCGGGGCGCGCGGCGTGACGCTGACGAACGAAGGCAATCGCCTGCATCTCAGGACCACCGAAGCCTTCGCGTTGATCTCGGTCAATTCGGACCGCTGGGTTGAACCGCGCGGCACCGCAGTGGTGCGGCTGGCCTCGATCCCCTCGGTAAGCGGCCTATGGCTGATGCCACGCATGGCGGCGCTTGAGAATGATCCCACCCGCCTGCGCATCGTGCTGGATGTCGATAACCGCCAGGCCGATCTCGCCGATGAAGGCATCGATCTGTCGGTGCGCTGCGGACGCGGCCGCATCCCGGGCCGCGTTTCGATGCAGTTGTTCGAGGAGTATCTGTTTCCGATCGCCTCGCCGAGCCTCGCGCCGGAGATCGGCTGCGGCGACCCGGCCCGGCTGCTCAAATTCCCGCTGATCAACGATTCCGACGCATCCGGCTGGCGCGCATGGTTCGCCGCGCAGGACATGGATTACCGGCCGCGCCCGCAGGACCGACGCTTCGAAGACTACAATCTGGTGCTCGATGCCGCCGCACACGGCCTGGGCATCGCCTTGGCGCGCCCGCCGCTCACCGAACACCAGATACGGTCGGGGCGCGTCGTGGCCGTCGACGATCGTGTTGTGCTCAATCCCGTTTCCTACTGGCTCGATCGTCCCGCCGGAAGGCCCCGCGCCGCTGCCGCCGACCTGTCGCGCCGCATCGCGGCGCAGGCCGGTGTGTCGGCGGAAAAGATCGAACACTTCATCGAAGCCGACACGTAGGTTTCAGAGCAGTTCACCGTTTCACGGAAACGGCGAACCGCTCTATGTCTTTGTTTTGCGCAATTCCATAGGGAAAGCGCTACGCGCTTTTCCCGGGAAAACCGTACCCACTTGCTTTAGCGAATGGCCAACCAGACAAATGCAATGAGCGCGGCAACCAGCAGGCCCGTTGCGATGGGGCCGATGCCGACCGCGCCTTGTTCGCGATTCCCCGGTGCGGCTCCCTTTGGCTGGCCGGTCATGCCCCCCGGCACCACATTGTCGGCTGACGCCTTTTGCACGACGGATACCCGCGGCGAGACGAACGCCGGCCACGAGAGCGGCGCGGGCCGGGCAGCGCCGCCGTCTTCGGCTCTTGTGACGGCCACTGGCACGCCGCGCTGAGCCTCGTCGCCTGGCGACGTCTGCTTGCGCGCCGCAATCTCGGAAACGGCCTTTCTGGCGGTGTCCATATCCGGCTCCATCGCCGCCTGATAGGCCCGTACGATCTGTGGTGCGGCCAATTGCTGCGATGTCTCGGCCGACGCGGGCGGCAGGGCCGCCAGCGCTTCCAAGGGCGGTTGCGGGCGCAAGGCCGGCAGCGGCGGTTGCATGGCCATCTTGACCAGCGCTGCCTTGAGCGCATCGGGTTTCGCCGACGGCACCGCCTGCGGCGTCATCGCCTCCTTGAGCAAGGAAGCCAGCCGAGCGGAAGAAATGTCCATCATGTCCCCACCAATGGTACCCTTCGGCTCATCAAATAGGATATCAGCATTGCCTCGAGCTTGTCCCATGCTTGACCTTGCCGGCAATTTGTGGCGATGAACTCGGCATGAAGCTCGGCACCAAAGCATGATGAACCGTTTCGAAGGCCCCGGCGGCAAGGAAGCCCGTATTCGCTATCTCGACGGCGACTTCCAGGTGACGAGCCCCGGCGCGTTCGTGCGCTGTGCCGTGACCGGCGAAAGCATTCCGCTCGACGAGCTGAAGTACTGGAGCGTCGAGAGGCAGGAGCCCTACATCAACGCCGCGGCCTCATTGCGCCGCGAGATCGAGGCGCATCCGGAATTGCGCAAGCGAAGCTGAGCAAATCCCGGAATGCGCAGCCGTTTCTGTCCGCCGTTGCGTAAAAACCAAGAAGCAGAGCGGGTCAGCGATTCCATCGAAGGCTGAACGCCTTAGCCCTTAAGCTTAAGCTTACGCTGGCGCCAGGCATCGAGCGTCTCCTCGATGATACGTTCGGGAACGTGGTCGAGCTCGAAGACCGCATCGATTTCCAGCACGTCGAGACGATCGAGAAAATCCTTCGAAGCGCCATGGCGCAGCCGGGCGGCGTCCTTGGCGGTGGTGATGAGGCCGAGCCCTTCGGCGCGCGCGGTGGCCGCCAGTTCGGCAAGCTCATCCTCGCCGTAGAAATGATGATCCGGAAACGGCCGCTTCAAAGCCACCTCGCCGCCGGCCTCCTCTACCGTGTCGAAGAATTTCTCGGGGTGGCCGATGCCGGCGAAGGCGAGATAGCGTTTGCCGGCGAGGCGTTCCTTGCCGCTCGGCTCGGTGTGAGCCTCGAAGATCGGCCGGCCGGCGCGCGCCGCCTGGCGCACCACCGCGTCGGCGGCGGTGCCGTCACCCATCTTCAGCAACCCGCTGGTGAAGACCAGCTGATCGACGACCCTGGCCCTGAGCGGCCCGCCCGGGATGACACGGCCGTTGCCGATGCCGTACCGCGCGTCGACGACGACCAGCGCATAGTCGATATGGATGCGCGCGCTCTGGAAACCGTCATCCATGATCAGGAAATCGCAGCCATGATTTTCCATGAGCAGTCGGGCGCCGGCGGCGCGGTGCGGCGTCACTGCCACGGGCGCGTGTTCGGCCAGCAGCAGCGGCTCGTCACCGACATGCCTGGCGCTGTCGTGTTTGATGTTGACGATATGCGGCTCGGCGAAGGAGCCGCCATGGCCGCGCGAGAGGAAACCGGGTTTGAGCCGCATGCGCCTGGCGTGTTCGGCCATGGCGATCGCTACCGGGGTCTTGCCCGTCCCGCCGACGGTGAAATTGCCGATGCACAGAACCGGCGCTTCGATCTTCTCGCGTCTGGCCCGCCGCATGCCACGGCCGGCGACGAATGCATAGGCGGCCGACAGCGGCGACAGCGCGAAAACGCGCCAGTCCGGCTCCTCCCACCAGAACGGCGGTGCTTCGGAGGCCATTTTAGCGCCCGTTCGCGCCCTTCAGGCGCGCCTTGACGACCAGCGGCTGGATATAGGGCTCAAGCGACTTCAGCGTGCGCGCCAGCGCGCCGCGCATCTCATCGACGGTCGCGGCGCCGGCCGCCATCATCTCATGGCGCGCGACTTCGTTGGTGAGCAGGAAGTTGACCGCACCGGCCAGCATGTCGCGGTCGCGCACCAGCTTGGCGCCGCCGCTGTCGAGCAGGCGCTGGTAGGCCTCGCGGAAATTCTGCACGTTGCGTCCGGCAAGGACCGCCGTCTCGAGCATGGCTGGCTCGAGCGGGTTCTGGCCGCCTTCGGAGGTGAGCGAACGGCCGACAAAGGCGATCTCGGTCATCCTGAGATAGAGCCCCATCTCGCCGATCGTATCGCCGAGCAGGATGTCAACGTCGGGCCCGATCCTGTCGGCCTTGCTGCGCCGCGCGACCTTGAGGCCCATGCCGGAAATCTGCTCGGCCAGGGCCTCGGCGCGGTCGGGATGGCGCGGGACTACGATCGTCAGCAGGCCGTGGTGACGCTTGTGCAGCATCGCATGGACCTCGGCGGCAACCACTTCCTCGCCGTCATGGGTCGAGATCGCCGCCCAGGTCGGACGGCCGCCAATCTGCCGCTGCAAGGTGGCCAGCGCCCGTTCGTCGACGGGCGGCGGGTTGGTGTCGACCTTGAGATTGCCGGAAACGGTTACCGGCCGGGCGCCGAGCGCGCGGAAACGCTCGCCGTCGACATCGGACTGGGCAACGACATGGGCAAGGTTCTCGAACAGCGCCTCGGCGATGTTGGGGCGCTTCTTCCAGGACGTGAAGGAGCGGTCGGACAGCCTGCCATTGACCAGAACCTGCGGCACGTGGCGGGCGCCAAGCTCGAGAATCGTCATCGGCCAGATCTCCGATTCGGCGATGATCGCCAGATCCGGCTTCCAGTGGTCGAGGAAACGGCTGACCGCCGGCTTGAGGTCGAGCGGCACATACTGGTGGATGATGCGGTCGCCCAATCTCTCGTCGGCGACCTTGGCCGACGTTACGGTGCCGGTCGTCAGCACGATATTGACGCCGTAGTCGAGTATGCTCTCGACCAGGGGAACGACAGCTATGGTTTCGCCGACGCTCGCGGCGTGGATCCAGATAACAGGCCCATCGGGGCGAGGCCGGCCGGCGACGCCGTAGCGTTCGCGGCGGCGGTTGCGGTCTTCCTTGCCGCGCGAGGTGCGCCAGGCAACATAGGGTCCGACCAGCGGATAGGCGACAGCGCCCGCCAAACGATATGCCGTCAGCATGGTACGCGCCCAGCGACCGCTCATCGCGGGGCATCCACGAGACGGTAGGCCTCGGCGGTCGCGGCATTGAGCGAGGCCGTCACTTCGAGGCGCTTGCGCTCCATCTCGGCGTCATCGGCATTGGCCGGCACGAAAACCGGTGTACCGATGATGATGGACGAGCGGCCGAACGGCAGGTTGATGGTCGTCTTGTCCCAGCTCTTCTCCAGCACCTTGCGGCGGCTGGTGGCAATGGCCGCCGGCAGGATCGGCCGGCCGGAGAGCCGCGCCAGGAGCACGATGCCAAGCCCCGCATCGCGCGGCGTGCCATGGGGGATGTCAGCGATCATAGCGACGTTCTTGCCGGCGACGAGCGACTTTTTCAGGGCGATCAGCGCCTTGGCGCCGCCCTTGTCGAGATGTTTGGCATTATCGCGCCCGCCGGAGCCGCGTACGGCCTCGATGCCGAATCTCTCGATCATCAGGGCGTTGAGTTCGGCATCGGCACTGCGCGACACCATGGCGACGAGCGGCCTGCCCTTGGGGTAGTAGGCCGGCGTCAACAGATGCTGGCCGTGCCAGAGCGCAATGATGCCGGGCTCGAATTGGGCATAGGCACCGCCGGTCAATTTCGCCGATCCGTCGACGACGCGGTTGGTCAGGCGCACCAGCCGAACGAACTGCGCCAGCAGGCCGACGATGATGTTCTTGACGAATCGCGACTGCGCCAGCGGCTTGCGGATCCTGCGCCAGAAGGCCTTGGTGGCGCGGCTGCGGCCCCTGCCCGTCGGCGTAGCCTGGCCGGGCGGCGCTTTCGCCAGATCATTATCCATCGACGTCAACCGACAGCCTTGTGGTCGGGGTCCAGGAGCCGATGCAGGTGCACGACGAAATAACGCATATGGGCATTGTCCACGCTGGCCTGCGCCTTGGCTTTCCATGCCGTATGGGCGGATTGATAGTCGGGATAGATGCCGACGATGTCGAGCGCGTCAAGATCGCGGAATTCGGTGCCGCCAAGCTTCTTCAGTTCGCCGCCGAACACCAGGTGCAAAAGCTGTTTCTTTCCGTCTTCCGCGGCCATTTCGGTCCTTCACATATTGTGAGTTTGTGACAGGTCTAGACCAAAGCCGCCGACTTTGGAACCTTCGATAATGCTTTCAATCATCCAGTCCGGCAATGACGCCCACGAGCACCGCCAGCAGTTCACCGCTGCCGGCGGCGAGCGCGCCATGGCGGGTCACCTCGCCGGCATAGAGCGGCGCGCGGCCATGCGGGTCGAGCAACTGGCCGCCCGCCTCGCGCAGGATAAGGTCGGCGGCGGCGATATCCCAGTCGTGCGCGTTCGGCTTTACGAAAGTGGCATCGAGCGTGCCGTTGGCGATCATTGCCAGGCGATAGGCAAGCGAAGGGCTGTAGGGCGCCCGCTTCAGCCGTTCCTGCCAGCCGGCCGGTATCCTGTCGAGCAACTGCTTCAATCCGGAAATTTCGGCCTTGTCGCCGGGCTGGCGCACCGCGATGCGGCTACCGTTGCGGAAGGCGCCCTGGCCAGGCAGCGCCCAGTAAGTCTCGTTAAGCGCCGGACACTCGAGCACGCCGGCAAGCGAACGGCCATGCTCCACGACGGCGACGCTGACACACCAGGTGCGCTGGCCTTCCAGGAAGCCGCGGGTGCCGTCGATCGGATCGACGACAAAGGTTCGGCGCGCCGAAAGCCGCACTGGATCGTCGACCGTCTCCTCGGAGAGCCAGCCATAATCCGGTCGCGCCGCAAGCAGGGTCTGGCGCAAATACGCATCGGCGGCGTGATCGGCCTTGCTGACCGGCGACGTGCCGCCTTTCATCCAGACTTGCGGACTGTTGCCGAAGTAGCGCATCGCGATGGCACCCGCCTCGCGGGCAGCATCGCGCAGCAGCGGCAGATCCTCTGTGGCGCCGGTCGTGGTCAGATCATGCTCCGGCAAGGGTCATGCCTTCGATCAGCAGCGTGGGGGCAGCGGTGCCGAAATTGCGATCGAGGTCGCTTGCCGGCACCATGTTGAGGAACATCGTCTTCAGGTTGGAGGCGATCGTGACTTCGGCCACGGGATAGGCAAGCTGGCCGTTGTCGATCCAGAACCCCGAAGCGCCGCGGCTGTATTCGCCGGTCACCATGTCGACACCTTGCCCGAACACCTCGGTGACGTAGAAGCCGGTCTTGAGTGACGCAATCAGTTCTTCCGGCGAGCGCTCGCCCGGCTCGATGGCAAGATTGGTCGAAGACGGCGAGACGGACGAGCCGCTGCGCGAACCGCGTCCATTGGTAACGAGACCCAGTTCCCGCGCCGCCGAGGTCGACAGGAACCAGTGGTTGAGCACACCGTTCTCGATCATCAAAAGCTTGTCGCCTTCGACGCCTTCGCCGTCGAACGGACGCGAGGCCTGGCCGCGCCGCCTCAGCGGCTCGTCGGTGACGGTAATGGCCGATGCAGCCACCTTTTTGCCCATCATGTCGCGCAGGAACGACGTCTTGCGCGCGACGGCAGCGCCGTTGATGGCGCCCGCGAGATGGCCGGCAATGCCGCGCGCCACGCGCGGATCGAACACCACGTCGACCGGTCCGGTCGCGGCCTTGCGCGCGCCGAGCCGGCGCACGGCGCGTTCCCCGGCCTTGCGGCCTATGTCTTCCGGCGCATCCAGGTCGGCAAAATGCTGGCGCGAGGAGAATTCATAATCGCGCTCCATGCCGGTACCCTCGCCGGCGATGACGCTCGTGGAGCGCGAGAAGCGCGAGGCGACATAATGGCCGAGGAAGCCGTGCGAGGTGGCCAATACCAGCCCTCCGAGCCCGGCGCTGGCATTGCTGCCCGCCGAATTGGTCACGCCTTTGACGGCCAGAGCCGCCGCTTCCGCGGCCAGTGCCGCTTCCTTCAACTGGTCGGCCGATACTTCTGTTGCATCGAACAGGTCGAGATCGCGCGTCTGCCTGGCCAGCAGCGCCGGATCCGCGAGGCCCTGGTTGGGATCTTCGGGAGAGACCCTGGCCATGGCGACGGCACGTTCGGCAAGCGCCTTCGGGTCGGACGCGGCAGTCGCGGAAACACTTGCCACCCGCTGGCCGACAAAGACACGCAGCGAAACGTCGTCGCCTTCCGAGGCCTCGGTGTTTTCGACCTTGCCCAGCCGCACCGACACACCGGTCGAGCGGCCACGCACCGCGACGGCATCCGCGGCATCGGCGCCAGCTTTTTTGGCAGCCTCGACCAGGGCCGCGACGCGGTCAGTCAATCTTGATGCGTCCGATATATCGCTCATGCGCGTGATCCTGCTGTTGCGGCTGGCCCGAGAGCCGCCGTCCCCCATCTATTGTTCCGGTCCGGCTTGTGCAATGGCACAAGCTTCAATCAAAATGCATCGGTTCAGCCGCCCATCGCGAAGCGCGGCACCGCATCGCCAGCACGGAGCATTTCCAATGACGCCTTTCCATCTTGCCTTCCCGGTCCGTGATCTCGATGAAACACGCGCTTTCTATGGCGAGGTGCTGGGTTGCGCCATCGGCCGCTCTTCGGAGACCTGGGTCGATTTCGACCTGTTCGGCCACCAGATGTCGGCGCATCTGCGGCCACCGGCCGCGCCGGCTGCCAGCGACGGCAAGGTCGACGGCATGGCGGTGCCGATCCCGCATTTCGGCGCCGTGCTTTTGATGGATGACTGGCAGCGGCTTGCCGCGCGGCTGGAAGCACGCGCCGACATAGACTGGCTGGAGCGGCCGATGATCCGCTTCAAGGGAGAGCCCGGCGAACAGGCGACGCTGTTCATCCGCGATCCCTCGGGCAACGCGCTGGAATTCAAGGGCTTTCGTTCGCTGGAGCAGATTTTCGCGCATTGACATGGTGCAAGCCGTGGCGCGCGGACTCAGGACCCGGCAACAGGCGTCCAGATCACATCCTCGATTTTTTGCGCGCCCGTGGCCAGCATCGCCAGCCTGTCGAAGCCGAGCGCGATGCCGCTGGCCTGTGGCATGACCGCGAGTGCCGCGAGAAAATCCTCGTCTAGCGGATAGCGCTCGCCATAGACGCGCTCTTTCTCGTTCATTTCCATGATGAAGCGCCGGCGCTGCTCCTCGGCGTCCGTCAACTCGCCGAAGCCGTTGGCAAGTTCGACGCCGCAGCAATAGAGCTCGAAGCGCTCGGCGACGCGGGGGTCGCGTGGGCTCGGTCGCGCCAGAGCCGCCTCGGCGACCGGGTACTCGCAAAGGATGGTCGCGCGGCCGATACCGAGATTGGGCTCGATCTTCTCCACCATCACCCGGCTGAACAGGTCGGCCCAGCCGTCGTCGGGCGCGGTACGCAGGCCGGCACCGATCAGGGCCTGATGGAGCGAATCGCGGTCGGTGATGCCGTCGGCGCTGACCGTCGCAAGCAGATCGATCCCGGCATGGCGCGCGAAGGCGTCCGCCACCGTCAGCCGCTCCGGCTCCGCGAAAGGATCGCAGTCGCGGCCGCGAAAGCTGAAGCGCGTGGCCCCTGCCCTTGTCGCGGCCAGCGCCAGCAGATCCGCGCAATCCCGCATCAGGCTCTCATAGGTTTCGCCGACCCTGTACCATTCGAGCATGGTGAATTCGGGATGGTGCAAAGGGCCACGCTCGCGGTTGCGATAGACCGGGCCGAAGCTGAATATCCTGGTTTCGCCGGCGGCGAGCAGCTTCTTGCAGGCGAATTCCGGCGACGTGTGCAGATAGAGCGGCTTGCGCTGCCCGTCCGGCGCGACCGCCTCGGTTGCGAAGGCCGCCAGATGCGCCTCGTTGCCGGGCGATATCTGCAGGGCCGATGCCTGCACCTCAATGAAATCGCGGCGGGCGAACCAGTCACGCAAAGCGGCGGCAAGGCCGTTGCGCAGCATCAGGCGCGGGCGGCGATCGGCATGCACATGCGGCGTCCACCAGGGCGAAGCGGCGGTCATGGGCGGTTTGAAGGCGCGCTGGTTCGCGTTGGGGGCTGGCGGTTCGCGCCGAGATGCGCTAGGCCCCCATCCAGCGCCGCGCAAGCCGGCAAACGCCCGTCAACTCTCGCAGGATAAAAAACCGTGGTGAAAGTCATCGCCAGTTCGCTCCGCAAAGGCAATGTCGTCGACAAGGACGGCAAGCTTTATGTGATCCTCTTTGCCGAAAA
Source organism: Mesorhizobium sp. B1-1-1 (assembly GCF_006442955.1). Lineage (NCBI taxonomy): Bacteria > Pseudomonadati > Pseudomonadota > Alphaproteobacteria > Hyphomicrobiales > Phyllobacteriaceae > Mesorhizobium > Mesorhizobium sp. B1-1-1. The sequence goes on along the minus strand of NZ_VFWW01000001.1, from coordinate 319,165 downwards.
CATCCACCCAGGCAAGGGTACGCCGGTGACGCAGCTCGACATGCGCCGCATCGGCGACGGGGTGAAGGTTTCGGAACGCTACCGCACCACCGAACAGGTGGAGCGCGCCTATGTCGAGGAGCGCGAGCACACCTTCCTCTACGCCGACGGCGAAGGCTATCACTTCATGAACCCCGAGACCTACGACCAGGTGGCGGTGTCGGAAGCCGTGGTCGGCGATGCCGCCCCCTATTTGCAGGAAGGCATGCCGGTTCAGGTCTCGCAGTTCAACGGCATCGCCATCTCCCTGGTGCTGCCGCAGCGGGCCACCTTCGAAGTGGTCGAGACCGAGCCCACGACCAAGGGCCAGACGGCGTCCTCTTCCTACAAGCCCGCCCTGCTCTCCAACGGCGTGCGCACCGCCGTGCCGCCGCATATCGCGCCAGGCACCCGCGTGGTGGTGATGACGGCCGATGGGTCCTATGTGGAGCGCGCGAAGGACTGAGAGCACTGCGCCAGGCGTCGCCAGCTTCTCAGCCGGACCCTATTTTTAGCCGCTGACGATGATCGGCGGCATCGCCAATTGGCGCCGGCCGAGGCCGGCGCTGCCCGGGCAAACAACAAGCGCAGCGTTATTTCCAGAAGCGTGTCGCACAAAGCCATCATCGTTCGTCCTTGTGGAAAGGAGAACGCCAATGAGAAAGCTTATCGTCACCGAATTCATCAGCGTCGATGGCATCGCCGAAGTCGAGAAACTGCCTGGCGTGACCTGGAACGACGAGATGAACAGGTTCAAGGAGGACGAGCTGGCTGACAGCGGCGCCATGCTTTTGGGACGCACAACCTACGAGATTTTCGCCGGCTCGTGGCCGAGCGAAACCGGAGACTTCGCCGACCGGTTCAACGCGCTGCCGAAATACGTCGCGTCCAGCAGTTTGAAGGTGCTCGACTGGAAACCGGCCGAGCTGCTCAGGGGGCCGCTGCCGGAGGCGGTCAGGACACTGAAGCTAGGTAGCGGCGGCAACATCTATGTGCATGGCAGCCTCAGCGTCGCGCAGGAACTGTTGCGCCATGGTCTGGTCGACCGCGTCAGGCTGCTGAGCTACCCCGGCACCGTTGGCCAAGGCAAAAAGCTGTTTCCGGCCGGCGATCCGGTGTCGTTTGAGTTGATTTCCGCCAAGCCATTCAGCAATGGGGTGGTGGCGCTGGAGTATGCGCCGGTGCTGGCGAAATCGTAATCGGTTAGAGTGCCCTTCTTCCAGAGAGGACTGGAGGGCGCCTGGCTTTCGGGATCAAAACTATAGCGGTGACGTGAGGCAACGTGTGGACCTCGCGTCACCCGGTCTGCTTTCCCCGTCTTTGCTCGACAGCAGCACTTTCCCTAGCCTCCACAACCCTCTCCACCTCGCGCTTCAGCTGGTCCTTGATATCCGCCGTCTCGGTCATCAGGACCTCGATCTTGAGGAAGTCGAGCACGCGGTATTTGGACACCGCCGGGCGGATCAGGATGTCGGGCTGGCACTGCTTCAGCTTGTTGGCGATGATCGACTGCATCATCAATTGAGTGGCGCCGAACATCAGGTCGACGGAGGTCGGCCGCCTGTGGTCGGCCTCTTCCGGCGCGCCGACCACGTCGACGCCGATGATGATGTCGGCATCATCCTCGATAAGGTCGAAGGGCACGGGGTTGTAGATGCCGCCATCGATCAGCAGCCGGCCGTCGCGCATCACCGGGCGGAACACGGCAGGAATGGCCGCTGACGCCGCGAGCGCCGAATGCAGGTCGCCTTCGGCGAACACGGCCAGCTTGTGGCCGAAATAGTCCGTCGCCGTCACCTTCAGCGGGATTTTCAGCTCGGCGAAGGTTTCGGGAATGGCTTCGGGCAGGAATGCCTTGAGGATGCGTTCGACATTGAACTGGCTGACGCGGATGCCGGCCTGCATGGCCTCGGCGATGGTGCCGGGCCGCGCCCGCCACATGCGGCTCGCCACCTCGGCGCGACGGCCGAGGATCGAGCGGGCATAATCGTGGATGTCCTTGCCGGTCATGCCGGAGGCCATGCCGGCGCCCATGATGGCGCCGATCGACGAGCCGGCGATTGCGACCGGCCTGATGCCCAGTTCGTCCAGCGCCTCGATGACATGGATGTGCGCCAGACCGCGCGCGCCGCCGCCGCCAAAGGCGATGCCGAAGGTGAGGCTCATCCCTTATTGGCTCCGGCCAAGGGCGGTCCGACGACCATGATGGTCGGCTCGGCCGACAAAAGCTTCTTCGCCGCGGCCTTGACCTGGTCGAGTGTCACCGCGTTGATGAGGCCGGTGCGGCGCTGAATGTAATCGACGCCGAGGTCGTCGAGCTGCAGCTCGACCAGGGTCGCGGCGATGGCGCTGGAGGAATCCAGGTTGTTGATGGCGTAGGCGCCGATCATGTATTTCTTGGTCGCCGCCAGTTCCGCGTCGGTCGGGCCGTCCTCGGCAAGCCGCTTGACCACGTCCCGCACGATGCCAAGGGTTTCGGCGGCCCGGTCCGATCGTGTGCCGGTGGTGACGATCAGCGCGTCGGCATGGTCCTGGTTGATCAGCGAGGAATTGACGCTGTAGGCCAGCCCGCGCTTCTCGCGCACCTCCTGGAACAGGCGCGAGGTGAAGGTGCCGCCGCCGAGAATCTCGTTCATCAGAACCGCAGGGAAGAAATCCGCCGCCTTGCGCTTCACGCCAGGCCAGGCAAGCTGAAGCGAGGTCTGCGGCAGGTCGTAGTCGACCTCGATATGCCGCGCCAGATTCGGCTCGACGTCGGCAACCGGCGCGAGCGCCTGGTTCTGCGGCAGCCCGCCGAACACCATGTCCAGTTTCTTCTTCAGCGTTTCCGGGTCGATGGCGCCGACCACCGCGACATGCAGCCCGCTCCGCGCGAAGACCGCCTTGTGCAGCGCCTTCAGATCGTCCCGCGTGATGGCGGCGATGCTCTGCCTGGTGCCCTGATCGGAGCGCGAATAAGGATGATCGCCATAGAGCGCGCGCGCCCATCTGTCCTGCGCGATCGTGTCGGGGTCGTTCTCTCCGGCGATGATGCCGGACAGGATCTGAGCGCCGATGCGATCGATCGGCGCCTGGTCGAAACGCGGCTCGTTGACCGCCAGCCGCAGCAGGTCGAACGCCTCGTCGCGCTGCTCGGCCAACATGCGCATGGAACCGTAGATGCCGTCGCGGGTCTCCTCGAAGCTCATCTCGGCGCCGGCGTCGTCGAGCTTCACCTGGAAGGCGTCGCTGTCCAGAGGGCCTGCGCCTTCGTCGAACAGACCGGTCATCAGATTGGCCAGCCCTTCCTTGCCCGGCGGATCCTGCGTCGAGCCGCCCCCAAAGACGAAACGGATGGCCACCATCGGCACCGAATAGTCTTCGACCAGCCAGGCGGTGACGCCCTTGGGCGAGGTGACCTGCTGGATGTCCATGGCGCGGGCGGCAAGCGCCGGCAGGACCAGGAAGAAGATGGAAAGGAGCAAAGTGACAAGCGCTGCGCGTGCCCTCCCTTCTCCCCGTTTGGGAGACGGGAAAGAGCCGTGTTGCTCGCTCTTCATCATCAATTCCCCGCCTGTTGCTGCGGCAAGAGATAGCCGGTCGTCGACCGGGCCAGCACCAGATAGCGCGCGGCGACGGCCTTGATCTCGCCGGGAGTGATGTTGCGGATGCGCTCCGGCCATTGCTCGATGTCCTGCACATTGCCGCCGGTGGCAAGCTCGGCGCCATAGATATTGGCCATCGAATCCTGTTTGTCGCGGGCGAAAACCATCGAGCGGACATAGCGGTCCTTGGCCTTGTCCAGCTCCTTGACGGTGACGCCTTCCCTGGCGATGCGCACGACCTCCGCGTCGACGGCCGCCTCGACATCGACGAGCCTGGCGTCGCCGCGCGGCGTGCCATAGACGGTGAAGTTGGTGTCGTCCAGCATGGTGCCCTGGAAATAGGCCCCGGCGTTGGAAGCGATGCCTTGCCTGACCACCAGCGCCTGATACAGCCGGCTGCGGTTGCCGCCGCCCAGTATTTCCGCCAGCAGGTCGAGCGCCTCGGCTTCGCCGGGCTTGGCCGTGTGGTAGGACGGCACCACCCATTGGGTGGAGAAATTCGGCACGCTGACGCGGGCGTCGGACAGCGTCACCGTGCGCCTGGTGTTCTGCTCCGGCTCGACCGGGCGGACGCGCGGCGGCAGGTCGGGCCCGCGCGCGATCTTGCCGTAGGTTTTCTCGGCCAGAGCCTTGACCGTGTCGGGCTCGACGTCACCGGCCACGATCAGCACCGCGTTGTTGGGCTGGTAGTATTTGTTGTAGAAGGCGATGGCGTCGGTGCGGTTCAACTGCTCCATCTCCTGCATCCAGCCAATGACCGGAATTCGGTAGGGCTGGTTCTGCCACAGCGTGGCGTCGAGTTCCTCTTCGAGCACCGCCTCGGGACTGTTGTCGATGCGCGAACGGCGCTCCTCCAGGATGACGTCGCGCTCGGTCTTGATGACATCGTCGGTGAGGATGAGGTTGCGCATACGGTCGGCCTCGAAGCTCATCATCAGCTCGAGCGCCGACGGCGCCACCGTCTCGTGGAAGGCGGTGTAGTCGTAGGAGGTGAAGGCATTGTTGGAGCCGCCTATGTCGGAGACGGCGCGGTCGAACTCGCCGGCGGCGTGATTGGCCGTCGCCTTGAACATCAGATGCTCGAAGAAATGGGCGATGCCGGATTTGCCTGGCGGCTCGTCGGCGCTGCCCACCTTATACCACACCATATGGGTGACGATCGGTGAGCGATGGTCGGGAATGACGACCACTTCCATGCCATTGTCGAGCAGAAAATCCGTTACCTTGAACTCGGCCGGCCGCTTGTCGGCGGCGAAGGTCGCCGGGGCCAGTCCGGCAATGACCAAAGCCAGCGATGTGGCCAAGAGCGTCTTGCGCAGCCATTCAGCCTGAAATGTCATCAATGGCTCCGGTTTCTCATGACGGACGATAGGCGGCGAGCCGATGTTGTGAAAGTGAATTGTTGATTACTGGCATGGCACGACCTGCTCCCCTGGGAAGAGGGCTCGCATTCCATCTTCGCCCGCAAATGAAGCTTAACTCAGGCGGCCTCGACAAGCCGGATCAGCGTCTCGCCATAGTGGCGCTCGTCGACAACTGAAAATCCCGGTCCCGGCTCGAAAGGCGCCGCCGCTGCCTCCTCGACCACGCACAGCGCGCCGGGACGCAGCCAGCCGCCTTGCTTGGCCGACCTCAGCGCGCGTTCGCCAAGACCCTTGCCGTAAGGTGGATCGGCGAAAACGAGGTCGAACGGCGCCAGCGTGCCGGCCTCGCCCAGAGCCGTCGCGTCGCGCCGGAATATCTTGGTGCGGCCGGTCAGGCCGAAGGCCTCGACATTGTCGCGGATCAGGCCGCGGCCTTCGGCCGACTCCTCGATGAAGACGCCATAGGACGCGCCGCGCGATAGCGCCTCGAGCCCGAGCGCGCCTGTGCCTGCGAACAGGTCGAGCACGCGCGCGCGCTGCAACCGATCGGCAAAGCGATGCGCCAGCACATTGAAAACAGCCTCGCGGGTGCGGTCAGTGGTGGGGCGGATGGCGCTGCCGCGGGGCGTCGCCAGCGGGCGCCCGCGAAACTCGCCGCCGACGATCCTCATTTCGCCCTTGGACCCTTGAAACCGCCGCGCGGCCGCTCGCCGCCGCCACCCGGACGTTCGCCACGCGGCTTGCCGAACGGCTTGGGGCCGCCGGGCTTGCCATAGGCCGGCTTGAAAGACGCCTTGCGGGCCTTGGCCTCAGCGGCTTTGGCAGCGTCCGCTTCCGCCCTGCCCTTGCCGATTGGGCGCGCGCCCGGCGCCATCCAGACATTGGCCTTGCGCTGGCCGGGCGGCTCGATCGGCCGCTGCTCGCGCTCGGATTTCTTGCCGCCCGGTTTGCCGCCAAAACCACCGCGCGGCTTGTCGCCGAAGCTACCGCGTTCGGGTCTCGGGCCGCGGTCACCAAAGCTTTTTTCCGGCCTCGCGCCTCTGTCGGGGCTGGTCGACAGTTTGCCCAGCGCCTCGTCACGGCTGCCTTCGCGGCGCTTACGGTTCTTGATCAGGCCACCCTCGCCGATCGGCCGGTGGTCACCCTCGCGCGAAAATCTCGGCCGCTCGGCCTCCTCGCGGCGCGGCTCGACCCGCCGCACCGGCGAGTTGGAAAACGGTTTTGTTATCTCGGCATCGAAATTGGCACCGGATTCCTCTATCAGGCGTTCGCCGAGCTGATCGCGCAGCACCTTGCCCTTGATCTCCAGCACATGGCCTTCGGGGAGCTCGTCGAGCTGGAACGGGCCGTAGGAGATGCGGATCAGCCGCGTCACGTCGAGGCCGAGCGCGCCGAGAATGTTCTTGACCTCGCGGTTTTTGCCCTCGCGCAAGCCGATCGTCAGCCAGGCGTTCGAGCCTTGCTCGCGATCGAGGCTCGCCTCGATGGCGCCATAGAAGACGCCGTCCACGGCAATGCCTTCGCGCAAACCCGCAAGCGCACTTTCCTCGACCTTGCCATGGACGCGCACCCGGTAACGGCGCAGCCAGCCGGTGGCCGGCAGTTCGAGCACGCGAGACAGGCCGCCGTCATTGGTCAGCAACAGCAGGCCTTCGGTGTTGATGTCGAGCCGGCCGATGGTCATCAGCCGGGGCAATTCAGCCGGCAGCACGTCGAAGACGGTCTTGCGGCCCTCGGGGTCGCGGTTGGTGGTCACGACACCGGCAGGCTTGTGGAACAGGAACAGCCGAGTGCGCTCGATCGGCGGGATCTCCATGCCGTCGAGATGGATGATGTCGCCCGGCATCACATTGAAGGCCGGCGAAGACAAAACCCGGCCGTTGACCTTGACGCGGCCGGCCGCGATCAACTCCTCGGCGTCGCGGCGCGAGGCAAGCCCGGCGCGAGCCAGCCGCTTGGCGATCCGCTCGCCGGCTTCCTCGGGCGCCTCCGCAGGACGCGGACGGGACTTGAAACCGCCTTGCGGCCGGTCGGCAGCGAAATCGCGCTTCGGACGGTCAGAGAAGTCGGGCTTGGGCCGATCGGCAAAATCACGCTTAGGACGATCGAAGCGTCTTTCACCCGCCGCACCTTCAGCCGCCATTGGCCGCCCGCCGCGCGGTGTATAGGGCTTGCGCGGGCCTTCGTGGTTTTCATAAGACTTGCCTTGCGGACGCGGACCCTTGTTGAAGGGCCGCTCCGAGCGCCCGCCTTCCCCGCCTTCGCGCGGCTTGTACTCACGCTTCTGGGGCCGTTCGCCATCGGCGGCCATTGGACGGTCGCCACGCGGCGCGTAGGGCTTGCGCGGGCCTTCGCGGTTTTCATAAGGCTTGCCTTGCGGACGCGGACCCTTGTTGAAGGGCCGCTCCGGGCGCCCGCCTTCGCCGCCTTCGCGCGGCTTGTACTCACGCTTCTGGGGCCGTTCGCCATCGGTGGCCATCGGCCGCTCGCCGCGCGGCGCGTAGGGTTTGCGCGGCCCTTCGTGCTTTTCGAAGGGCTTGCCGCCGTCGCCACGCTTGGCAAACGGTTTCTTGGCGCCGAAGGCTGGCTTGCCGCCTTTGCCGGCATCGCGCCCACGCGCGCCCGCCGGTTTCGGACCGCTTTTGCCCGGACCCTTCTGGCGCGGAGATTTCTTGTCGTTGTCGTCCATGTGGCCTTTGTCCGTTTGCGCTGCTACAGCGTGGCGCATCCTTTCGGGCGCGCAACGAACGCTGTAGCATTTTTGATTTGGCGCATGATCATTTCCGAAAACCGTACCCGATTTTCGAGGTTATGCGCTCAATAACAGGATCACCGTCGAGTGGCGAGGAGATAATCGGAATGGAAACCCGCGTGAAGCGGCCCGATTTCATGGCGCTGGCGCTGGAGGAGGCGCAAGCGGCAGCCTCGCGCGGCGAAGTGCCGGTCGGCGCCGTCATCGCCAGCGCCGGCACGGTCGTGGCCAGTGCCGGCAACCGCACCCGGGAGCTTGCCGATCCGACGGCCCATGCCGAGATGCTGGCCATCCGCGAAGCCTGCCGAAGGCTGTCGAGCGAGCGGCTCACCGGACACGATCTCTATGTGACGCTGGAGCCTTGCGCCATGTGCGCCGGCGCCATCTCCTTCGCCAGGTTGCGCCGGCTCTACTTTGGCGCCGCGGACGAAAAGGGCGGCGCGGTGGTCAACGGCGTGCGCTTCTTCGCTTCGCCGACCTGCCATCACACGCCCGACATTTATGCGGGCATCGCGGAGGCCGAATCGGCCCTGCTGCTGAAGGATTTCTTTCGGGAACGCCGCGACTGAACGGGGTGCGATACCCGTCAGCAAAGCAAATGCGCCCCGCTTTTTACAGGGACGGCAGCCAGTCGAACCAGCCACCCTTCTTGCCTTCCGCCTCTCTCTTCAGGCGGCGTTCCTTTTTGTACTCGTCTTCGCCGAGTTCGTTTTGCGGCGCCGTGCCGGATGCGACGCGATAGGCAAGGGGCGGTTCGCTCAGATATTTGCGGGTATTCGGATCGCCCTGCTTGCTTTCGGCAAGGCGGCGCTGGATATCGGCGGCGCGGCCCTTGTCGGAATCGGCAGGCGTCCAGCGCGGCGGGTGACTCGAGCCGGATTCTTCCATCGCCTTCTTCACCGAGGCCGGATCGGTCTGCACGTCGTCGACGATCTGCGACTGGTAGGACGGATCATCCTGGTGGGCGGTGGCGTCGGCGCGCAGGCGGGCACGGCGCTGCTCGGGCGATTCGGGCCATTCGGCGCTTGCGGTCTCGATGCTATCCTGTGGCGCCGGCAGCGCTTCCTTCTGACCAGGCGCCGGCTTCACCAGGGTGGGACGCGGCTTGTAATCGATGTGTTCCTTGCGCTTGGGGGCGAACGAAAAAGCGCCGGTGAGATCGCCGGCCAATTGTTCGCCGGCGGTCTTGTCCGTGCCGTAGGTCGGAGAACCGACACAGCCGGACAGAGCGAGCCCCGATGCGACAAGCGGCGCCAACAGCGCGAGGCGCGCGTTAAATCTCTCGGTCATGCCAAAAAGTCCCACTCTAGACAGCCTCTCGATCGCCGCCGGCCCCAAGTCCGGTCCCCATCGTCCAAGCACTTGCGACGAAAATCCGGCGACAATTTGTCTTCCGGAGTTTCGCGTGTTTACCTCAACCACTCGTTAAGGGCAACGCACGGACGGATTTGCGCCGCCCGGCGTGGCATTTGTGCACCGATATGCCTGGCCTTCAAAGCCGGCCGAGCGCCTTTAGCTCATGCAGCACGGCGGCGTCGCGCGCCGAGACATCGGGAAACGCAGCGTCCTGCCCGACATCGGCGGTGTAACGCCACGACCGCGCGCATTTGACCAGGCCGCGGTCCTCGGCCTTTTCGATCACCACGGCGACGCCCTTCACGTCTTCGAGCGTGAAGGCGCCTTGTTGCGCCTCGCCATGGGCGATGACGAGATCGCTGGTGATCGCCATCTCGGCCATGTCGACATCCGATATCGCGGCTTCGAGCGCCGCATCGTCGATGGTAACGACCGGCACCGCTTCCAGCGACGAGCCGATCACCTTCTGGGCACGCGCGATTTCCAGCGCACCGGTGACGACGCGGCGCACCTGCCGCACTTTACGCCATTTCTCCGCCAGCGCCTCGTTCTTCCAGTTTTCCGGGATCGCCGGGAACTGGTCGAGATGCACCGAGACGGCATCGGGATGGCGGTCGAGCCAGGCCTCTTCCATGGTGAAGGGCAGCATCGGCGCCAGCCATCTCACCAGGCAGTCGAAAAGGTGGCGCACCACCTGCACCGAGGCCTTGCGCTTCGCGCTCGACGGCGCATCGCAGTAGAGCGCGTCCTTGCGAATATCGAAATAGAAGGCCGACAGCTCGACCACCATGAAATCGAGGAGCGCACGGGTGATGCGCTTGAACTCGAAGGCATCGTAGCCCTGGCGCACCACCTCATCGAGTTCGGCGAGGCGATGCAGCATCAGCCGTTCCAGCTCCGGCATCCCTTCCAGCGGCACCTCCTCGCCATCATCATGGGCGAGCGTGCCCAGCATCCAGCGGATGGTGTTGCGCAGCTTGCGGTAGGCGTCGATGTTGGTCTGCAGCACGTTCTTGCCGAGCCGTTGGTCTTCCCAATAGTCGGTCGTCACCACCCACAGGCGCAGGATGTCCGCGCCGGACTGCTTGATCACGTCCTGCGGGACGACGGTGTTGCCGAGTGACTTCGACATCTTGCGGCCGTCCTCGTCCATGGTGAAACCATGGGTGACGACGGTGTTGTAAGGCGCCCTGCCCCTGGTGCCGCAGCTTTCGAGCAGTGAGGAGTGGAACCAGCCGCGATGCTGGTCGGAGCCTTCGAGATAAACGTCGGCCGGCCATTTGAGATCGGGACGATCCTCCAGCGTGAACACGTGAGTCGAGCCTGAATCAAACCAGACGTCGAGGATGTCCGTCACCTGTTTCCATCTGGAGGCATCGTGATTGCCGAGGAAACGGTCCTTGGCGCCGGCGGCGAACCAGGCATCGGCGCCCTCTTTCTCGAAAGCGTCCATGATGCGCTGGTTGACCGCCTCGTCCTGGAGCACATTGCCGTCGGCGTCGGCGAAGACCGCGATCGGCACGCCCCAGGCGCGCTGGCGCGACAGCACCCAGTCGGGCCGTTCCTCGATCATGGCGCGGATGCGGTTCTGCCCCGCCCCCGGCACGAAACGGGTGTCGTCGATCGCCTTCAGCGCACGGCTGCGCAGCGTCGTGCCGTCGCCGAGGTCCTTGTCCATGTAAACGAACCATTGCGGCGTGTTGCGGAAGATGACCGGTTTCTTCGACCGCCAGGAATGCGGATAGGAGTGTTTCAGCCGACCGCGCGCGAACAACGCGTTGCGCTTGATCAGCTCATCGATGACCGCTTGGTTGGCATTGCCCTTCTTGCCGTTGTCGTCAAGGACGCGCGCCGCGCCACCCTCACGATCCGGACCGAAGCCCGGCGCGTCCTTGGTGAAAAAGCCGGCATCGTCGACGGTGAACGGGATCGCGGTGTCGACGCCGCGCGCGCGCAGGTCCGGGGCCGCCTCCATCCAGGCGTCGAAATCCTCGCGACCATGGCCCGGCGCCGTGTGAACGAACCCGGTGCCCGCATCATCGGTGACATGGTCGCCGGCAAGCATGGGCACCGGAAACTCGTAACCGCCGCCAAGACCCTTGAAGGGATGCGAAAGCGTAAGACTTCCAAGCTCTTGCGCCGACACGCTGCGAAGACGATTCAAGGTGACTTTGGCCTTGACCGAAGCCTCTTCGGCCAGCGTATCGGCAAAGATCAGCTTTTCGCCCGGCTGCGGGCCGAAGGCGTTCTCGGCTGCCGTAACCTCGTAGAGACCGTAGTCGATGCGCGGCGAATAGTTGACGGCACGGTTGCCGGGGATCGTCCAAGGCGTCGTCGTCCAGATGATGACATGGGCCTGCAGCAGATCGAGAGCGCCCTCGGTCAGTGCGGCCTCTCCGTCAGCCACGGGGCGCACCAGACTGGCGACCGGGAACTTCGCCCAGATCGTATCCGACTCGTAGTCCTGGTATTCGATCTCGGCCTCGGCGAGCGCGGTGCGCTCGACGACACTCCACATCACCGGCTTGGAGCCGCGATAGAGCTGGCCCGACATGGCGAATTTCAACAGTTCGCCGGCGATACGCGCCTCGGCGTGGAAGGCCATGGTCGTATACGGGTTCTTGAAGTCGCCGATGACGCCAAGGCGCTGGAATTCCGCCCCCTGAACGCCGATCCAGTGAGCGGCGAAATCCCGGCATTCCTTGCGGAACTCGTTGACCGGCACCTCATCCTTGTTCTTGCCCTTGGCGCGGTACTGCTCCTCGATCTTCCATTCGATCGGCAGGCCGTGGCAGTCCCAGCCGGGCACGTAATTGGCGTCGCGGCCGCGCATCTGGAAGGAGCGGTTGATGACGTCCTTGAGGATCTTGTTCAGCGCATGGCCGATGTGGATGTTGCCGTTGGCATAAGGCGGACCGTCATGCAGCACGTATTTCGGGCGACCGGCGGAGGCCTCGCGCAGCTTGCGGTAAAGATCCATCTCCTGCCAGCGCTTGACCAGCACCGGCTCCTTCTCGGGCAAACCGGCACGCATCGGGAAATCCGTCTGCGGCAGGTAAAGCGTCTTGGAATAGTCGATCGTTTCAGCTGTATCGGTCATTGGTCTGCCATTGTGGATTGCCCGGCGGCAAGGGAGCTCGGGCCTGAACTATCATGATCTGGAAAAAGCGCGAGGGGTCGCGCGCAAGATTCCCGGCGGCTCCGACAGCTCTCAGGCCGTCCGGAACACCGGGCTGGTAATTCGTATCGTAATCGCGACGGAACGCGAGACCACTGTCATGGCCGCGCTTTTAAACGAGGTGGGCCAGCTTGGAAAGCCCGAACTCCAAGGCACTCGCCTTGCCGCTTGTGCCAATTGCGCATATATGTTTGGGCAAATGGCACCGGAGGCGCGTCATGTCCAATCCGCATCGCAAGGTCCACGTGCCGGCTGCCAGACGGGCCGCCCGTAAGGAGAAGGTCGAGCTTGCGCAGGATGGCTTGGTCCGGGATGCCGCAACGGGGCAATTCCTGGTCAGCTTCACCAAGGTGGAAGAACTCCGCCACCGTGGGTTCAGCAATGACGAAATCTACAAGATCGTAGGATCGCGGCGCACTTTGGCGCGCAGGAAAGAACGCAATGAGAAACTGAGTATTGCCGAGTCCGATCGCGTCATGCGCATCGAGCGCATTTCCACAATGGCGGATCGTGTTTTCGGAGACCACGAAAAAGCGCAACGTTGGTTGCGCAAACGCAGCCGGGTGCTCAACGAAGCGCCTATCACGCTCCTGCAGTCGGAAACCGGTGCTTCCCTGGTGGAAGAGGAACTGCATCGCATCGATTATGGCATTTTCGCCTGACGATGCGTCTATGGCGTATCTCCAACTTCGCCGACCTGTCCGGCCGGGGCGGCATGCTTAGCTCCGGCCGTTGGAACATCAAGGGCACCGCCATTGTGTACTGCGCGGATCATCCCGCCACGGCGCTTCTTGAAATTCTCGTTCATGTCGACGTGGAAGATTTGCCGCCCACGTTCCAGCTCCTGGAAATCGAAGTGCCTGACGGCGTCTCCATTGCCGTCCCCGATTTGCCCGAGGGCTGGAAAGACAATCCGGCCAAGACACGCGAGATTGGCAGCGATTTTGTCAGTGCCGCCAGCCATCCAGTCATGGAAGTTCCTTGCGTGATCGTTCCCTTCGCCAGAAACTATATTCTCAATCCCGCCTTGCTGGAACGCGAAGGCATCGCCATCGTCGGCACCACAAGTCATCAGATCGATACGCGATTGCTGGAATAAGGCCGATACCGGCTACATCTTGAAATCGAAGCGATAGGTCGTCGATACGCCGATCATGAACTGGTTGCGGTCGCCGCGCTCCTTGACCAGGCTGGAATCGGCGGCCGGGCCTTCGAGGCGTGAATATTCCCCGAACAGGCTGGCGGTCATCGGGTCGGTCACCTTCCACGTCACCGCACCGCCAAGGCCGACCGATTTCAGGCCGCCGCCGGGATTATACTGGTTCAACCCCGAGGCCACGGCTTCCTGCGCGTCGACGCCGTAATAGGCGTCGAAATATTTGGCGGAGGCGAACGAGACGCGCGGCCCGCCAGAGATCCTGACGGTTGGCGTCACATCGTAGAAGGCGTCGGCGGCGATGTCGGCGACGAAGCCGTTATGGGCGCGGATGCCGTGCCGCAGCTCGGCACGCGCACGTATCCAGTCCGTCGGATAGAATTCGAAGAAGCCGCCCACCTCGCCGCCCCAGCGGACCGGATCGAGGCCCTTCAACTCGTCGGCATCGCCATCGTCGCGCGAGAACAGGAACTTGCCGGTCAGGCCGGCGCGAACGCCGCCGTCATCGACCAGCGCCAGCGAAATGTTGTCGTTGCGTGAGGTGAAGCGGGCCGCCGGGCCAGCCTTGCCCAAGGAGATGATCGGCGAGGCGCTGAGCAGGTACTTCTTGCCGCCCTCGAAATTAGGCGCCACCATGCCGGTGGCGCCGACCGTCAGATACCAATCGCCGGACAGCCAGCCGAAGGCGCCCTCGCCGGCATCGGCCGCACCCGAGGTAGCCAGCATGACGGTAGCCAAGGCTGCAGAAATTTTCCCGACCGGACTCATGACTACCCCATTAACACGATACGACTGTCTTTCGGTCACAGCTTTGAAGAGGCTTTGGTAAAATTTGATTTAAGGTCGAGACGTCCGGCTCGCATTGCTCACCATCCGGCCGCCGTCGGCTGGACGCGGGTCGGCACCAAGGGTAACTTCATCCCCTGCTGGCGGTCCTCGATGGAGATGGCGACATGACTTTGCACGGCGATGCACTGAAGAACGCGATCGGACAGACGCGAGGAAAGTGGGGGTGGTTTGTTGGTCTGGGCGTGTTGCTGCTGATCCTCGGCGGCATTGCCTTTGGCAACCTCTTCATCGCCACGGTGGCTTCCGTCTATGTCGTGGGGTGGCTGATGCTGGTGGCCGGCATCATCGAGATCATGCATGCCTTCGGGGTCAAGACGTGGGGCCGCTTCTTCTACTGGCTGCTCAGCGGATTGCTCTACGCGGTCGCGGGCTTTTTCGCCTTCGACAACCCGCTGCTGGCCTCGGCGGTGCTGACCTTCTTGCTGGCCGTCGCGCTTGTCGCTTCCGGCGTGCTGCGCGCCTGGGTCGGCTACAGCCACCGGCCTGAGCGCGGCTGGGGCTGGATCGTCGCGGCCGGCGCCATCAGCGTGATCGCCGGGTTGATCATAGCTATGGGCTGGCCGGTCAACAGCGTATGGGTGCTCGGCCTGTTCCTGGCAATCGACCTGATCTTCCAGGGTTGGACCTTCATCGCCGTCGGTCTGGCGCTGAAAAAGTAACGTCTGATTCGAGCATGATCTAACCCGAAAACCGGACCATGCTTCAAAAAGCCATGGCCGCGTCGAGTTGCGAAAGTGGCTTGACGCCGGCCAGCAGTGCTCTCGCCTCAGCCTCGTCGCGCTTCATCTGCGCGACCAGCGCATCAAGCCCGTCGAACTTCACCTCGCTGCGCAGGTAACCGAAGAACGACACCTGGCAGATCTCGCCATAGAGGTCACCGGAAAAATCGAAGACGAAGGTTTCCAGAAGCGGCGCGCCATCATCGTCGACGGTCGGACGGCGGCCAAAGCTGGCAACGCCATCATGCAGCCTTCCGTCGGCGCGGCGAAAGCGAACGGCATAGATGCCTTCCCTGAGGGTGGCCTCGGCGGGAAGCCTCATGTTGGCGGTCGGAAAGCCGAGCGTTCGCCCCAGTTTCTGGCCGCCCACGACTTCGCTCTCCACCGTGAAGCGATAGCCGAGCAGGCCGGCGGCCTCGGCCACCGCGCCTTCGCAAAGCAAGGCGCGGATGCGGCTCGATGAAACCACCTCGGCGCTTTCGTCCCGAAATGCATCGACCAGCGTGACGCCGAAGCCATGGCGCTCGCCAGCCGCCATCAGATAGGCCGGCCCGCCCTGGCGGTCCTTGCCGAAATGGAAATCGAAGCCGGTCACGGCATGGGTGATGCCAAGCGTTCTCTCAAGCACGTCGGTCACGAAGGCTTCCGCCGATAGCGAGGCGAAGTCGCGCGTGAAAGGCTGTTCGACGAGCGCGGCAAAGCCCAGCAGCGACAGGAGCCGCGCCTTCATCGGCGGCGGCGTCAGCACGAACAGCGGTATCTCGGGCCTGAATATCTTTCGCGGGTGCGGTTCGAAAGTCAGCACCAGCGCCGGCACGCCACGCCGCCGCGCCTCCGCCAATGCCCGTTCGAGCACCGCCTGATGACCGCGATGGACACCGTCGAAATTGCCGATCGCGACA
Source organism: Mesorhizobium sp. B1-1-1 (assembly GCF_006442955.1). Classification (NCBI taxonomy): domain Bacteria; kingdom Pseudomonadati; phylum Pseudomonadota; class Alphaproteobacteria; order Hyphomicrobiales; family Phyllobacteriaceae; genus Mesorhizobium; species Mesorhizobium sp. B1-1-1. The sequence goes on along the minus strand of NZ_VFWW01000001.1, from coordinate 303,287 downwards.
ACGCCGCCGCGCAAATCGGCGGGCAGCGGAGCGGTTGCCGAAAGGTGCTGGAAAGCGTCCATCGCCATCTACCGCAGCCTGGGAATGACGGCCACTGGATGATAGGCGTGCCTGTCAAGAAACGCGGCGAGCCTTGCGGGATCCGGTTGCGATGCATCGCCATAGTCGCGGGCATGAATGCCGCCTGAGACATAGAGAACGTCGAAACCGTTGTCGGCGGCGCCCTTGATATCGGTCAGCATGCCGTCGCCGATGGCCAGCACCTGGCGGCGCTCGACCGGCCGGCCAAGGATCTCCGCCACCTCCCTCATCGCCACATCATAGACGGGCGCATAAGGCTTTCCGGCTATCAGCGTGCGACCGCCGAGCTGCGCGTAGTCGCGTGCCAGGGCGCCGGCGCACCAGATGATGCGTTCGCCGCGCTCGACCATGATATCCGGGTTGGCGCAGATGAAAGGCAGGTTCCTGGCGCGCAACCGCCGCAGCAGCTCCGCATAATCTTCGGGCTTCTCCACTTCGTCATCGAACAGGCCGGTGCAGACGACGCCGGATGCCTCGAACTCCTCGACGAGATCGACGTCGAGCCCGTCATAGAGGGTCAAGTCTCGCTCGGCGCCGACATGGAAGATCTTTCGCGGGCCTTCCACGATCAGGTCGCGGGTCACGTCGCCCGAGGTGACCACGCGGTCGTAGGCCGATGGGGGAACGCCGATGACGTTCATCTGGGCCACGACGTCGGCGCTGCGGCGCGGCGAATTGGTGATCAGGACGACGGGAATGCCGGCCGTACGGGCTGCCGTCAGCGCCGACGCAGCCGCGGGAAAATGCCTTTCGCCATTGTGCACCACGCCCCAGACATCGCAGAGAATGGCCGAATAGTTCTTCGACACGTCTTCGAGCGAACCGATGATGTCAGGCGAGGCCGCCATGCCGTATCCTTCAGTCATGATCGTTGCGGTGCCGCAGCCGACGGTTCGCCGCAGCCGGTTGGAATTATCCGAACCGGCCCAGCCTGTCACCAGCTTTCGCCCGCCTGTACCGGCATCCGCCACCGTTCACTGGTTGGTTAACGAGCTTTGAAAATGCAGCCTGACCTTGGATATATTCCAGAAACCTGAAATTTAACGATTTATGACACCGTCCCCACTGACTATCGATTTGGCGGGGCAGCTGTGACAATGATCCGAAGATTCGGACGCGACCGGCGTGGCAATTATGCGCTGATGACCGTGCTCGCCATGGTGCCGCTGATGGGCGCCGTGGCGATCGCCGTCGACTATACGGAAATGGTGGGCCAAAGGCAAAACGCCTTGAACGCCTTGGACGCGGCCGGCTTCGCCACGGCCCAGCAGATCGTTGCCGGCGCCAGCGACGCCGACGCCGTGGCCTATGCCAAGAATTTCTTCGAAGCCAATCTCGCGCATATCGATCCGGCCAACACCACGCTGGCCGTGACGCTGCCCAACAACAACACAGGCGGCGGGACGCTGAAGCTCTGCGCGACCTTGGTCTACAAACCCTATTTCGAGCCGACGGCTAAACTACTGCTGGGCGGCAGCGCCGGCAGCACCGATATCGGCTTCAGCACCTGCTCCGAAGTGCGCCTGAAGAACACGCTGGAAGTGTCGCTGGTGCTTGATAATTCCGGTTCGATGAAGGAGCTCGGCAAAGGCTCGAACAAGGTGCGGTTCGACCTTCTCAAGAGCGCCGCCAAGCAGTTGGTCGACCAGTTGGCCGGCCAGGCCCAGCAGATGAGACAGGTCACCAAGCCGGTCCAGTTCAGCCTCGTTCCCTTTGCCGCCTCGGTGAATGTCGGTGCGGGCAACGCTTCGGCGGCGTGGATGGACACGACCGGCATATCGCCTATCCATCATGAGAATTTCGACTGGACGACCATGAGTTCGTCCTTTTCGTCCACCAAATACGCGCAGAAGATTGCCGGCATCTGGTACGCGAAAGGCACCGGCTGGGACGCGAGCCAGAAAGACCAGCCGCTGACCCGGTTCTCGATCTACAAACAGATGAAACGCATTTCAGCGTGCAGTCTCAAGAATTGGGACGGTACTTGTGCATCGAACGCGACCTTCACCTATGCGCCGGTCGCGAGTTGGGGTGGCTGCGTCGAGTCGCGTCCATATCCATACAATATCCAGGACACAGCTGCATCGACAACACTGCCTGCAACGCTTTTCGTGCCGATGTTCGCGCCCGACGAAACCGACCGCGTCGATAGCTCTTCAAGGCCAGCCAATAACAATTGGGATGTCGACGCCCCAGTGAGTTCAGGCGCGTCCGACGCCGCACGCCAGCGCTACATGCCAAAATATTTCGACTGGGTGAACAAGGTCACGCCGGCCTACGGCATGGACGCCGGGCCGAATACAAGCTGCAGCACGACGGCAATCACGCCACTAACCGATGTTTCCACGACAGCCGGCGCAACTTTGATCAAAAACGCCATCGATGCCATGGCCGACGACGGCGCCACCAACGTGCCGGAAGGCATGGCCTGGGGCTGGCGGAGCCTTTCCAGCACGGCACCCTTCACCGAGGGCCGGCCCGAAACGGAAAGAGGCAACGACAAGGTACTGATCGTGCTGACCGACGGCGCCAACACCTACTACACGCCGACCTCGGTGACGGCGCAGACCTACTCTGGAACCAATTGGAGTTCTGGCGGTAACGACCTGGCTGGCAGCAAGGCGATCTATTCGGCTCTCGGTTACGTCGTCCCCTACAGCAACGGCTACAGCTATGGCCGCATGTTCTTGGGGACCAGCGCCAATGTCGCGAAGGACGATTATTCCAACGCCAACTACACCAAAGCGATGAACGAGCATTTCACCGCCCTGTGTAACAACGCCAAGGCCGCCGGGGTCATGGTCATGACCATCGCGCTTGATCTGGACGCCACCAAGACAGCGGAGAAAACGCAGATGGATGCGCTGAAGGCCTGTTCTTCGGATTCCCGCTTCAGCAAGGACAAGACCGATCCGAGCAAGCCGATGAAGCTGTTCTGGAATTCGACGGGCGCAACGCTGTCCGACGATTTCAAGGCGATCGGCAACGAGCTGTCCAACCTGCGCATCGTCAGCTGATCCGACGAATTCCACGTCGACGCCCTGCATCCGGCGGGGTGTCGTTTTTTGGAGGCACCGGGGGGCCGCTCCAGATTGGTTAGTGCTTGGTGAAGCGCGAACCAAGCAATCGAGCGGTTTCCCAAACCCGTCCTTCAGCGTTTTGTGGAAAGCTGGCATCGAACGAGAATCCGCCGGCGGGGGCCGCTGCAAGACATGCGTGAAATCTGGCATCAATTCCGCCGCGACAGGCGCGGCAACTATGCTCTCGTGACGGCCTTCGCGATGGTCCCGCTGATGGGCGGGCTGGCGCTCGCGGTCGACTTCACGGAAATGAACCGCGAAAAGCAGACGGTGTTGAACGCGCTCGACGCCGCCAACTTCGCCACGGCGCGCCGCGTGACGGAAGGCGCCACCGACGACCAGCTGAGGGCCTATGCGCTCGACTTCTTCAATGCCAATCTGAACGATGTCGATCCCGCCAACACGACGCTCAACCTCACTTTGCCCAGCAACGCCGCTGGCGGCGGAACAATGAAGCTTTGCGGCACCTTGACCTATAATCCTTACTTCCTGCCGACGGCGAAGATACTGCTCGGCGGCACCGGCGCCACCAATATCGGCTTCACCGCGTGCTCGGAGGTGCGGCTGAAGAACACGCTCGAAGTAGCGCTGGTGCTCGACAATTCCGGATCGATGGTCACGCCCGGAACCGGCTCGGGGCAGAAGCGCATCGATCTCCTCAAGACCGCGGCGAAGCAGTTGGTCGACACGCTTGCCCAACAGGCCGCGATGATCAAGCAGGTCGACAAGCCGGTGCAGTTCGGCCTCGTACCCTTTGCCGCCTCGGTCAATGTCGGTCCTGGCAATGGCAATGCGTCCTGGATGGACACCGAGGGCCTGTCACCGGTGTCGAACGAGAATTTCGACTGGTCGACGCTGAACGCCGCCAACAAATACGCCCAGCAGACCAACGGCATCTGGTACAAACGCGGCACCGGCTGGGGCGACGAGGAAGGCCAGATGCTGACCCGGTTTTCGCTCTACCGCGACATGAAGGTCGTCACCAGCCATGAGCGTGTTAAAAACAGCAAGCACGTTGTTTGTGCTGAATACAACTGGAACAATACCTGCAAGCGCAGTTACGACGCATACGACTATGTCGATTCCTACGGTCCGTTCGCCAGCTGGCAAGGCTGTGTCGAAGCCCGGCCCTACCCCTACAATGTCAACGACGCCCCGCCGTCCGGCGGCTCGGCCAACACCGGGATAGGCGTGGGCGATCCGGCGACGATGTTCGTGCCGATGTTCGCCCCGGATGAACCCGGCAATCACTGGAAGATCACCCAGGATCCCAACGAAGCCGCACCAAAGACCTACGGCGCCATCAACAGCTGGTGGAACGACGATCCTTCGAGCAGCAGCGGCCAAGCCCGGCTGCGCAACATGACCAAATATTTCCAGCCGCGGCCGATCGATGCGCCGGTATTGCCCGCAGGCAACGGCCCGAACTACAGTTGCACCACCAACCCGATCACGCCGCTGACCGACGTCAGCGTCGCCGATGGGCTCGCCACGATCAAAGCCGCGATCGACCTGATGCAGCCGGATGGCGGCACCAATGTTCCCGAGGGCATGGGCTGGGGCTGGCGGGTGGTCTCGAGCGGCGAGCCGTTCACGCAGGGGCGCCCGGAAACAGAAAAAGGCAACGACAAGGTGGTGATCGTGCTGACCGACGGCGCCAACACCTATTACACGCCGTCTTCGCTCAGCTATTCCGACCCCGCCGATTCGAAGTCGACCTACGCGTCCTACGGCTATCTCAAGCCCGGCTATGCCGGCACCTCGGTCGGGCGCCTGTTCATGGGCACATCGAGCGCCATCGGCCAGTTCGACTATTCGAACGGCAATTACACCAGCGCGCTCAACGAGCAGATGACGACGCTTTGCAACAACGCCAAGGCGGCCAACATCATGGTGATGACAGTGGCTCTCGACCTGTCCACGACCAAGACCACCGACAAGAACGCCATCGATGCGCTGAAATCATGCTCGTCGGTCTCGCGCTTCCGCAAGGACCCGGCGGATCCGAGCAAACCCGCCAAGCTGTTCTGGAATGCGACGGGCGCCAGCCTGTCCAACGATTTCAAGGAAATCGGCAACGAATTGTCGAACCTGCGCGTGGTCGGTTAACCGAACTCTGGCGCAACGCCCGACGCCGCCAAGCCCTTGTGGGCGCCTGCCGCAACGGGCACATAATGGCTGCACGCTGGATCGCATCCATCGCGGCACGCCTGGGGACGAACAATGCCCGATACCGCCAACCACCTCGCCTTCGCGCTGGTCTGCCTGGGCATGGTGCTGACGCCGGGTCCAAACATGATCTACCTGATCTCGCGCTCCCTGTCGCAAGGGCCGAAGGCCGGGTTGATCTCGCTTGGCGGGGTCGCCGTCGGTTTTCTCTTCTATGTGCTGTCGGCGGCATTCGGAATCACGGCGCTGCTGCTGGCCGTACCCTTCGCCTATGACGCGCTGCGCTTTGCCGGCGTGCTCTATCTCCTGTGGCTGGCCTGGCAGGCCGTGAAGCCGGGCGGACGCTCGCCATTCCAGGTGCGCGACCTGCCGAAAGACGGGCCGCGCAAGCTGTTCGCCATGGGCCTGATGACCAATCTGCTCAATCCGAAGGTGGCGGTGCTCTATTTGTCGCTGCTGCCGCAATTCATCAGCATTGGCAAAGGCCATGTCCTGTCTCAGCTTCTTGTGCTCGGCGCGACGCAGATTTCGATCAGCCTGACCGTGAATGCCATCATCGCGGTGATGGCCGGCTCGATCGCCGCGTTTCTCGCCGGGCGGCCTTTGTGGCTGGTCATCCAGCGCTGGATGATGGGAGGGGTGCTGACGGCGCTGGCGCTGAAGATGGCGACCGACGCACAGCGCTGAGCCCAGCGGCGGCCCCGGCGTTGGTCTACATCGGCCGTCTTGTCTGCTGCGTCCGCTCCGGTTCCACCACCTTGCGGTAGAGGTGCCAGGTGGCATGGCCAAGGATGGGCATAACGACCGCGAGCCCGGCAAACAGCGGGATCGAACCGATCACCAGCAGCACCGCGACCGTCAGGCCCCAAAGAGCCATCTGCAGCGGATTTGCCATCACCGCCCGCGCCGAGGTTTCTATGGCCGAAACGGCGCCGACGTCACGGTCGAGCAGCAGCGGGAAGGCGACGACAGTGGTGGCCAACACGATCACGGCGAAAACGAAGCCGGCGGCGTTGCCGAGAAGGATCAACGTCCAGCCCTTGCTGGTCGTCAGCACGTCGCGGACAAAGGCGTCGATCGAAGCCGGCGGCTGGTCGCCGAACAGGCTGGTGTAGATCGACTGCGCGGTGAACAGCCACAACAGGAACAGCACGAAAAGCATGATGCCGATGACCGCGATCGAAGGCACCGCCGGCGAGTGGCGGACATCGAGGGCATGCCGCCAGTTGGTGTTCATGCCGAGCTCGCGCCGGCGGCTGATCTCGTAGAGGCCGAGCGCGGCGAAAGGGCCGACAAGGGCGAAACCCGACATCAAGGGATAGGCGAGCTGAATGGCGTTGGAGCCAGACGTCCACTGCGTCAGGATCAGGCCGACGATCGGATAGATCAAGCACAGGAAAACGTAGTGAGACGGTTTTGCCCAGAAATCCTCGGCACCGAGCCGCAGCGCATCCCAGAGGTCCGATGTGGTGATGTGGCGCACCGTGGGCTGCACATGCATACCACGCGCGTCCGCCATGACATGAAAGCTAGCCATAAGCTTCCTCCCGTTGTCGGGGGCGGTCACCACCGTGATGGCCGCCCGTAGCTGCCACTAGTAGATGTAACAGCATACCCGATTTGCCAGGGGCTGTCGCCAAATCGATGGTTCCAGACAGGCTATCACGGGATTGTCATCGCTGCCCGGCAGAAGCCGCGCGATCTTCGGCATCGGATTTCCCGGACGATGGGCCATTCGAAGCTGGATGGCCAAACGCAACGTTTGAAGACTACGCGGTGCGATCAGCGAAGGCCAAGGCATCAATTTCCTCGACAGTTTCTTCGGCTTGCCCGTCAAAAGCCATGATCGCGACTATGCAGGCAGGAATGAACACTGTCATCGACCTCCCTCCAGAACCGCGCCGGACAAGACGCTCCTTGCTGATCGGCCTTGCGGCCATTGCCGGGCTTGCCGCCTGCACCACCGTTTCCGTGCCCACCGGTGAGGGCGCAGGTGTCTCTTCCTCCGCCACGGCCACCCTGGCCAACTTGCGCGCTGCGGCCGGGCGGACTCCGCTGACCGCGGACACCCAGCTCGAACAGGCGGCGTTGCAGCAGGCCGGCTACATGGCGTCGCGGACGCGCATGAGTCACACCACCGGCTGGGGCAAGGATTTCGCCTCGCGCATGAAGGACAATGGTGTGCACGGCGCTGCGGCCGAGAACATCGCCGAAGGCCGCTTCGACCAGCAGAAACTGTTCGATATCTGGATGCATTCGACCGGCCACCGGCGCAACATACTCGACCCGGACTTCAGTCGTTTCGGGCTTGCCTATGTCCGCGACGGCCGCGACCCCGGCCTCCGCTACTGGGCCCTGGTGCTCGGAAGGTAGCAAAGCCATCGCCGGCAGCGGCATCGCCGGCAGCGGACAGCCGTCGGCGAATATCAATCCATATGTGCCGCCGGCGCGCCGCCAGCCGGCGCCGTCTTCGGCTTGCGCAGCAGGATCACGAACGGAATGGCGGCCAGCGTCATTATCATCAGGATTTTGAAGTCGTTGACGTAAGAGATCATCATCGCCTGGATGTTCACCATCCTGTCGACCTGGGACAATGCCATCTGGTCGCCGCCGGCCGCCGCCGGCGAAACCGCCCACAGATTGGGGTTGAACGGATTGATAAAGGTGGAAAGCTCGGCGTGATTTATCTGTGTGTTGCGCACCATGAGCACCGTCACGACCGATACGCCGATGGACGAGCCGAGGTTGCGCACAAGGCTGAACAAAGCCGTGGCATCGGTGCGGAAGCGTACGTCAAGCGTGGCGAAGGCCACCGTCGACAGCGGCACGAATACCATTCCCATTCCCAGGCCCTGGATGATGCCTGAAGTGATGATCAGCCAGTTGTCCATCTGGGGCGAGAAGCCGGCCATCGTGTAGAGCGACTGCGCGGTCAGGAGGAAGCCGATGACGACGAGGATTCTGGCGTCGACCTTGCTCATGAGCCGGCCGACGACGAGCATCGAGATCATCGTCCCCACGCCGCGCGGCCCGATCACGATGCCGATGGTGATGGTCGGATAGCCGAAGATGGTCGACAGCATCGGCGGCAGCAGCGACATGCTCGCCAGGATGAGCACGCCCATGACGAAGATGAACGCCAGCCCGGTCACGAAATTGCGGTCGAGGAAGATCTTGGGGTCGATGAAGGGATGCTCTGCCGTCATCGTGTGGATGATGAACACCCAGAAGCCGGTTATCGAAAGGCCAAGCTCGATCCAGATCTCGACCGACGAGAACCAGTCGACCTCGCCACCACGATCGAGCAGCAGCTGCAGAGCGCCGACGCCGAGCGATATCATGGCGAAGCCGAAGAAATCGAAGCTTCGCACCCGCCGCGCAATGGCCGGCAGATAAGCGGCCATGCCAAGGAAGGCGACGATGCCGACCGGCAGGTTGATAAAGAACACCCAGCGCCAGCTGAAATTCTCGGTCAGCCAGCCACCAAGCGTGGGACCCAGAATCGGCCCCAGCATGATGCCGGCGCCCCAGATGGCCATTGCCTGGCCGTGGCGTTCCTTCGGGTTGATGTCGAGCAGGAAGGTCTGCGACAGAGGCACGATCGCGGCGCCGAACACGCCTTGCATGAGCCGGAACAACACGATGGTTTCAAGGCTCCAGGCCAGACCGCACAGCATCGAGAAGATGGTGAAGCCGACCACCGCCGTCAGGAACAGTTCCTTGCGGCCGAAACGGTCCGCAAGCCAGCCGGTGACCGGCGTCATGATCGCCGCCGCCACGATGTAGGAGGTCAGCACCCAGTTGATGTTGTCGGGCGAGGCGCCGAGATCGCCGGTCATGGTCGGCAGCGCGACGTTGGCGATCGTGGTGTCGAGCGCCTGCATGATCGTCGCCAGCATGAGCGCAACCGTGATCAGGCCACGATGCGGCACTTCTTTGAAAGGTTCTGGCGTGCTCATGATGCGGAACTTCCAGCCGGTAACAAAAACGTGTACACAGGGTTTCCGGGCGGCAAAGCCTTCCGTTGAGAGACCCTCATCGCGGTGGGACGCGATTATCGATGTGGGGGTTACATCGACCGAAAGTCTCGATTGAGCGGATGCCTGCCGCCCGGAAACATGAGGACCGACGGGTCCGTGTCGAAGATTTCAGCTTTCGATCAAGCCGCGATGCGGTTTGCCCCGAAGGCTGACCCTTCCACTCCTCCCATCAGACCAATCCCCCTGCTCAGTGCGTCCACCCGCATGATCCCCGCGGGCTTCCGCTGATTTACTTCGCGACCTCGCCAGCCGTGGCGTGGCCGAAAATGCCAGGCAGGCCGCGCGCCACGCCCGTGTCGACGGTAACGGCCGCGCTCATGCCTGTGCGCAGCATCATCTTGGCGTCGGGATCGCTCAGCTCCAGGCGGACCGGAATGCGCTGGGTGACCTTGACCCAGTTGCCGGTAGCGTTCTGGGCGGGCAGAAGCGAGAAGTCCGCTCCGGTGCCGGCGCCGATAGCCTTGACGGTCGCTTCGAAGGTCCTGCCCGGATAGGTGTCGACCACGATTTCTGCCTTCTGGCCCGGCTTCATATTGGTCAGCTGTGTTTCCTTGAAATTGGCGTCGATCCAGGTATCGCCGGTCTCGACCAGCGAGAACAGCGGCGTGCCGGAGCCGACATACTGGCCGACCTTGAAGGACGCGGCCTGGTAGACGACGCCATCGGCAGGCGCCTTCACCGTGGTCTGCGCCAGGTCGTAGGCAGCCTTGTCGCGCGCTGCGAGCGCCGACATCACGGTCGGATGTTTGTCGGTCTCGATATCGGGATTGCCGCCCAGCGCCGCCTTGGCGCTGACGATGCCCTGTTGGGCGACGGCAAGCTGCTGCTTTGCCTTATCGAGATCGTTCCTGGCCTCATCGAGCGAAGACTTGGCGTTGATACCTTTCTGGGCGAGATCGGCGGCACGGTCGTATTGCGACTGGGCATAGGCAACTTCGCTGCTGGCGGATTTCTCCTGCGCCATGGCCTGGCTGTAGGCGGCGCGCAGCTGTTCGACGTTGAGCCGCGCGGCGGCCACCGCCGCGTCGGCCTGCGCAAGTGCGATCCGGTAAGGCTCGGGGTCAATGGCGAAGAGAAGATCGCCTTGCTTCACCCTCTGATTGTCCGAGATCGCAACCTGAACGATGCGGCCCGCCGTGTCCGAGGCGATCGATACCTTGGCCTGCTGCAGGTTGGCGTTCTCCGTCTCCTGGTAGCGCCCTCCAGTGACCCAGACATAGCCGCCACCAATGACCAACGCCGCCGGCAGTGCGAACATCAACAAGAAGCGGCCGAGACGGCGCTTCTTCTTTGGCACCGGCGCCGGCTCTGCCGGAGGTGTCATTGTAACAGGGGCCGCGGCCGGCTGCTGCGGCGCTTCCATTTCCACTTTGGCGGCGTTTTCGTCGACCTTGGCTACCGCGTTCATGCTGCTGCGCCTTCCGTATTCTTGACCTTGTCGCAGGACGGTGAATCGCCATCCGCGAGATTCTGTGCCATCGCATCCAATGCCCTGATCAGGACGCGGCGATCGTCCGGCGAAACGCCGGTCAGCGACTCCTCATAGACTTCGCCGGCGAGGCTCTTGACCTCCGCATACGCGGCACTTGCCTTGGGAGTTGGGAAGATCATGCGCACGCGGCGGTCGGCGGCGTCGGAGCGGCGCTCGATCCAGCCGCCCTCCTCCATCCGGTCAACCAGCCGCGAGACGCTGATCGGCTCGATTTCAAGCAGTTCGGCAAGCCGCGCCTGCGAAACGCCCGCTTCCTTGGCGACGCGAACCATCAGGCGCCATTGCGCCGAGGACAGGCCAAGGCCGCTGGCGCGCGCTTCGAAGCGCTTTCGCATCAGCCGCTGCACGTCGTGGATCAAAAATCCCAATCTGTCTACGCCTTCGGAAACCATGAGTGGCATATATAATAAGCGTGCTTATCATTCAAGTCCGGCATTGTTCCAGAAGCCGGCAAACGTGCATGGCAGCCGTGCAGCACAATCATGGCTGCGTCCGATGATTTCGGCCGCCGCGACACCCATTACAAGCGGTTGCGGATCAGCATGGTGACAACGAAGAAGGCGCCGAGCGAGCTGGTGATGATGCCGATCGGCAGTTCCTGCGGCGGCAGCAATGTGCGCGCCAGAAGGTCGCTTGCCAGCAACAGCACCGCCCCGAACAGCGCGCAACTTACGATCAGGCGCAGATGCAGCGTACCAGCCAGCGGCCGCGACAGATGCGGGATCATGAGGCCGACGAAGCCGATGACGCCGGCGACCGAAACCAGGATCGCGGTCGAAAACGCGGCGACCAGAAACGTCGTCCGTCGCATTCGCGCCACCGGCACGCCAAGACTTTCGGCGGCATTTTCGCCGGCCAGGAAAGCGTCCAGCCGGCGATGATTCCACAGCCCGTACGCCGCAATCGTGCCGGCCCCAAGCGCACCCAGCCAGATATTGTCCCACCGCGCCAGGCCGAGCCCGCCCATCGTCCAGAACAGCACCGAATGGGCGGCGCGCTGGTCACCGGCAAAGACCAGGTAATTGGTCAATGCGGTGAACATGAAGGAGACCGCAAGTCCGGCGAGGATCAGCCGTTCGGGGCCTTGTCCCCTCACCCGCGCAACCAGCAAAAGCACAACGCAAGCCGCCAGAATACCGCCGGTGAACGCGGCGATCGGTAGCGTCCAGATCCCGAAACTGTCGCCGAAGACGGTGATGACGGAGACAGCGCCGGCGGCGGCTCCCGACGAGAGGCCGAACAGGAACGGATCGGCAAGATCGTTGCGCGTCACCGTCTGCAACAGCGCGCCGACCACGCCCAGGCCGCCGCCGAGACAGATGGCCAGGATGGTGCGCGGCAATCTGAGGTCGACGACGATCCTGCCGACCGGGCCGGACACGTCATGCCCCTTCAATCCGATCGCATGGCCAAGTGCTGCAACGACGTCGCCCAGCGGGATCATCGTCGAACCATAGGCGATCGATAGCAGCGCGAGCGCGGCCATAGCCAACGCGGCCGCCGTCATGGCCAATACGAATGCCTTGTGCCGCAAAGTCATGTTCCCGGTTAAAACGCTTCCGGATGCATCGCCCTGGCAATCTTGCCGATCGCGTCGATATTGGCCGGCCCGGGTGTCAGTTCGGCATAGCGAAGCGCCACGAAGCGTTCGTTCCTGACCGCGTCCGTCTCCTTCATTGCCGGATGCGCTTTCAGGAAATCGAGCAGCTTCCGGTAGCCGCCGCCATCCTGATAGTCGAGCAGGATGAGGAATTGCGGATTGCGCGAGGCCACCGTCTCCCAATCCGTGTTGCCCCAGCTGGTGTCCATGTCGGCCATGATGTTGTCGCCGCCGGCCGCGGAAATCATGGCGTTGGGAATGGCGAACTTGCCTGATGTGAACGGCTTGTCCTCGCCGGAATCATAGAGGAACACGCGCGTTCCCCTGCGGGCGCCGACCTTGGCCGTGATTTCGGCGAGCTGCGCCTTCCAGCCGGAGACGAGCTTATCCGCTTCGGCCTCCTTGCCGAAGATCTTGCCCAGCTTCTCGACATCGCCATAGAGCAGGTCCATCGAAGCGGCGGGGCGGTTCTTGTCGAGATGGACGCAGCTTTCCGTCAGCACCAGGGTCTTGATGCCGTGTTGCGCCAGCGTATCGGGCGTCACCTCGCCGCCCGGCTTCATGCCGTAGTACCAACCGGCGAAGAAGAAGTCGGGCTCGACAGCGACCAGGTTTTCCAGCGTCGGATATTTGGGCGCCAGTTCCGGGATCGAGCCTTGCTCGGCCTTAAATTCGGGGCCGACCTTGTACCATCCGGTGATGCCGGTCAGGCCGACGATCGACGGCTGCAGCTTCAGGGCGAAGGCCATCTCGGCCATGTTGAGATCGTGAATGACAGCGCGCTTTGGAGGCGCGTCGAAGGTCAGCGACTTGCCGCAGCTGTCGACCGTCACCGGAAAGGCGAAGGCCGTAGAGGCCAGCAGGGAGAAGGCAAGAGATACGGCAAGGCGTTTCACGGATGTTGCTCCTTCGTTGCACGGGAATTGGATCTGCGCTCACGAAGATGGCGCGGCACGGTTCGGAACCTCGAACACCGTCAGCTCGCGGTCCTCCGTCGGGTGGCGCAACCTAAAGACGTCGACACCGAAGATCTCGCGGATCAGCTGCTGAGTGAGTGCTTCGCGTGGCGGCGCCAGCACATGCAACCGGCCATGGCTCATCACCGCGACCCTGGTGGCGAAAGGCGTCACCAGCGCCAGATCGTGCAGCACCGCGATCACGGTCATGCCGAGGCCTGCAACCAGTTCGAGCAACTCGCTGCGCGCCCGCGGGTCGAGATGGTTGGTCGGCTCGTCGAGGAACAGGATCTTCGGCTCCTGTGCGATGGCGCGGGCAAGCTGGGCGCGCTGGCGCTCGCCGCCCGACAGCGAGCCGATGGTGCGGCCAAGCAGCGGCAACAGCCCGGTCCGGCGCAGCGCCTCGACGACAATGTCGCGTTCCTCGCTCCTGTGCCTGCGGCCGGTATGCGGAACCCGGCCGAGCTCGACATAATCGATCACCGCCAGCCGTGGATCCGGTTGATCGGTCTGGCCGACGACGGCGATGTGCAGCGCCCGCTCGGCGGTCGAAATCCTGTCCAGCAGGCGCCCGGTGAGCTTCACTTCGCCCGAACTCGGCCGCAGCATGCCCGACAGCATGCGCAGCAATGTCGTCTTGCCGGCGCCGTTGGGACCGATGATGGCGAGACGGTCGCCCGCCGCCACCGAAAGGCTGACCGGATGCACCAGATGCAGGCCATCCGCCGCCGCGGCCAGGTCGCGGGCCTCGAGAAGCGGCGCGGTCATGGGCAATTCCTTGCAGGGCCTGCCGGAATACGGGCCAGCGTCTTGCTTGCCAATCCTGCCGGACGCTGGCCTGAATTCACCTCGGTGGCGATATCGCGGCAAAGCGTGCACACGATGATGCGATGCATGGGAATGCAGTGAATGCGATCGATGGAGCCGTCCAACTTCCGTCACTTTCAAAAATGGCGACGGAAGGAAGCTGGCTTGAACCGGTCGACAAGACCGAACCCCGCGTCTCCTCCCGGCACACCCCGTCCGGTCAACCCATGCAGATGGCAGGTCTCCTGGCTCGCGGGTCGTTGCGCCATCCTGCCTTCCCAGCCTTGCCGGCCAGTGGCTTCTCGGATTTTGCTCGCCGCTTACAGTTGCGGGGGCAGCCATGGCTTCGACCCGAAAAACGGGCCTCACCATGTTCCCTTTTCACCCCTCGCCTTGCGGCGCGGGGACCATCACGAGTCGCAGCCTAGGATGCAGGCAGCGTCGAGGCAAGGTCGATGTATGTTCTGTTATAACGATACAAACGTGTGGTCAATCACTATCGCGCGCCACCAGTTCCAGCGGCCAGACCTCGCGAATGATCTCTGGCCCTTTCGCGCCGGCGAAAGCCGGGAGCGAGGCGAGCAGGATTTCGCCGAGCCGCCGCCCCATCGGGTCAAGGCTCGGACGAAAGCCGGTCAGCGCCGGCGAGAAATAACGGCAGAGCGGCGTGTCGACGATGACGATCACCGCGACATCCTGCCCGGGCTTGATCCCCATTTCGGCGAGCGCTTTGCAGCCGCCGAGCGCCATCGAGTCGTTGTTGAAGATAATCGCGGTCGGCGGATCCTTCGACCGCATGACTTGCGGTGTCACCGCGTAGCCACCGGCTTCGTTGATAAAACCGTCCACAATCAGGCCGGGATCGACTTCGATGCCGTGCCGCCGCAGCGCCTTGCAATAACCCTCCAGAAACAGATAACCGAAATTCAGGTCAAGCGACGGCCGGATGGCGGCGATGCGGCGGTGGCCACGCGCAACCAGCCGGTCGACCGCATCGGCGCCCGCCTTCTCGAAATCCAGATCCAGAGAGGGATAGCTGTCGTCGCCGGACCGGCTTCGGCCGAGCGTCGCGAAGGGAAAGCCGGCCTTGCTCAGATAGTCGATGCGATCGTCCTCGCGCCGCGTCCAGGCCAGTACGACGGCATCGGCACGACGCGTCTCGACGACGCGGCGCAGCCGCTCCTGTTGATAATCCGCCGGCGCGCCCATGACGATGATCAGGTCCAGCCCGCACTCGGCCAATGTCGCTTGCAGTCCGGTGAGGAACGGAATGAAGAACGGCTCGCCATACTGCTGGTCGCCCGGATGCGGCTGCAGCATGAAAGCCACGGCATGGGTGGTGCCGCGGCGTAGGTTCCTGCCCGAGTGGTTCGGTGAATAATTGAGCTTCCGGGCCGCCTCGAGCACGCGCTGGCGTGTCTCGGCGTTCACGTCGGCGCGCCCGTTAAGCGCGCGCGAGACTGTACCGATCGAAATGTTCAGGTGCCGCGCAAGATCGTGAATGCTGGACGCCAAGACCTCCCCCTCCTGCTTCTGGCTAGCACCAGCCGGTCGTGCGGCCAAGGCGTTTCAGAGCCGACGGTACAAATCCGATTGACAATATATGCCATCGGGTGTGTCATCGTAAACGTTTACGGAAGTCATTTACGGACTGCCGTGGGTGCCAGCCAGGAGGGGTTGGCCGGAGGAGCGCTGGATGATGCACGTCGTCCTGGTCGGGTGCGGAGCCATGAGCAAAACCTGGCTCGAGGCCATCAGCCAATCCCCTGCCGTCAAGATCGTCGGTCTCGTCGACCTCGACGCCGACAGGGCGCGCCAGCGGGCACGCGAATACGACCTCGCCGGGGTCGCGATCGGGACCGATCTCGACGTCGTTCTCTCCCAGACCAGACCCGATGCGGTGTTCGACGTGGTCGTGCCTGCCGCCCGTCGCGCCGTGGCGAATTCGGCCTTTGCCCATGGCTGTCATCTGTTGACGGAAAAGCCGCTGGCCGACAGCCCGGACAATGCGCGCGCCATCATCGACGATGCGCGGCGCGCCCGGCGCATCCATGCCGTGGTGCAGAACCGCCGCTACGTCGCCAACGTCCGGCGCATCCGGCGCTTCCTCGGCTCCGGCGCCATCGGCGCTGCGACCAGCATCCATGCCGATTTTTTCATTGCGCCGCATTTCGGCGGTTTCCGCGAAGGCATGCGCCATGTGCTGCTGCTCGACATGGCGATCCATACATTCGACGCCGCCCGCTACATGGTCGATGGCGAGCCGACCGAAGTGTATTGCCGGGAATGGGAGCCGGCCAATTCCTGGTACCGGCAGGGATCGTCGGCAAGCGCCACCTTCGAGCTCGGCCAGGGCAAGATGTTCACCTATCGCGGCAGTTGGTGCGCCGACGGTTTCCGCACCAGTTGGGAAGGCAGTTGGCGCATCGTCGGCGAACGCGGCAGCCTGACCTGGGATGGTCATGACGAGTTGAAGGCCGAAGCCGTGCTGCCGGAACGCGAAGGCCTGCTCGACAAGGTCGTGCCGGTAGCGGTGCCGCCGCTCGACCCTGCCGACCGCATCGGCGGGCATCTCGGCGTCATGGAAGATTTCGTCCGCGCCGTGGAAACCGGCACCGAGCCGGAGACGCGCGGCGCCGACAATATCAAGAGCCTGGCCATGGTTTTCGCGGCGATCGAAAGCGCCGAGACCGGACGCCGGATCGAAATCCCCAGGCAGGAAGGATGACCATGGCGGACCCGCTTCTCGACATCAGGATCGGCACCATGGTGCGGGCCAATCTCGAAGACCTGGCCGCCTATGTCAGGCAGATCCTGCCGCTCGGTTTCGAGAGCGTCCAGCCCTTCTTCTGGCAGACGCTGGGCGGCAAGGACCTGGGGCGGCTCGCCGGCGAGATCCGCGACGCGATCGGCGATGCCGATGTCAGCGTCAGCTCGATCGGCGTGTTCGGCAATCCACTCGAGAGCGGCGACACCGACCGCGGCGTGCTCAAGGCCTGGGAAACGGTGATCGACAGCGCGCATCTGTTCGGCACCAATCTGGTCAGCGGTTTTACCGGCCGCATCCGCGGCAAGCCGCTGACCGACAGCCTGCCGCGCTACCGCGAAGTCTGGGGCGAATTGGCCAAACGCGCGGCCGACAAGGGCGTGCGCATCGCCTTCGAGAATTGCGCCATGGATGGCAACTGGGCCGCCGGCGACTGGAACATCGCCCATAATCCGGACGCCTGGGAACTGATGTTCAACGAATTGCCGGATGAGAATCTGGGTCTGGAATGGGAGCCCTGCCATCAGTTGGTCTATCTGATCGACCCGATCCCGCAGATCCGCAAATGGGCGCATCGCATCTTCCATGTCCACGGCAAGGACGCGACGGTGCGCTGGGATGTCATACGCGAGCACGGCGTCTTCGGCCGCCTGCCCTTCGTGCAGATGCGCACGCCCGGCTTCGGCGACAGCGACTGGACGCGGGTGATCAGCGAATTGCGGCTGGCCGGATACAAGGGCGCCATCGACATCGAAGGTTGGCACGACCCGGTCTATCGCGACGATCTTGAAATGACAGGCCAGGTCCGCGCGCTGGAATACCTCCAGCAATGCAGGGGAGGCCTGAGCTACCTGCCGAACCCGACGTGAGGATTGGCCGGCGGGAGGAGCCGGACGGGATTGCCGAAGCAGATGTCGAAACCCTCGCTCGCGAGGACAAAAGGGAGGAACGTGCATGAGCATCGCCAAGAGAACGACACTTCTGCGCACGACCGTGGTGGCGACCGCCACGGCGCTCGCCGCCGCCATCTCCACCTTGCCGGCACAGGCGCTCGACGCGCAATGGTGCAAGGACGTCCACATCCGTTTCTTCGTCGGCGGCGCCGAGGGCGACGCTTTCGGCACCATTGTCTACAATGGCGCCAAGCAGGCTGCGGCCGATCTCGGACCGAAAGTGGATTACATCTTCTCAGGCTGGGACATCGAAAAAATGGTCCAGCAGCTGCGCGAGGCGGTCGCCGTCAAGCCCAACGGTATTGCCATGATGGGCCACCCCGGCGACGCCGCCATCATGCCGCTGGCCGAACAAGCGCATAAGGACGGCATCAAGATGATGTACCAGAACGTGCCGGTGCCGACGGTGGTGACGGCCTTCGGCGGCGGCTATGTCGGCGCGCAGCAGGAACAGCAGGGCCGCGCGCTCGGCGCGGAAGCCTTCAAGCTGGCCAAGCTCAAGGCCGGTGACAAGGCAATCATGATCGGCCCGTTCGAGAATGAGAGCCGCGGCGCCCGCGAGCGAGGAACCGTCTCCGCCTTGAAAGAGGCCGGCATCGATGTCGTTCAAATCAATTCCGCAACCGAATGGGCGGCCGATCCGAATCTGGCGATCCCGGTGATCACCGCCGCCTTGCTCAACAACCCCGGCGTAAAGGCCGTCGGCTACCCCGGCGGACAGATGCTCGGCAACGTCCAGACCTATATGACGGCGGCGGGCCGGAAGCCGGGCGACATCTTCAATTTCGGTTTCGACACCAGCCCGCAGATCGTCGAGGCCTTCAAGGGCGGCTGGGTGCAGCTGACCGCCGATCAGCAGCCGTTCATGCAGGGCTATCTGCCGATCCTCAGCCTCTGCCAGCAAGTGGTGCTGGGGCTGGCACCGATGAATGTCGATACCGGCGCCGGCTTCGTCACGCCTGAGAATTACAAGATCGTCGCCGAACTGGCCAAGCAGGCACTGCGCTGACCTCCCAAGCCGCCGGCCGGGGGCTCAGGCCCGGCCGGCGGGACCGCCGGCGAGGCCCGGCATGCGACAAGCAAGCGAGGACCCGATGGCCGAACGCATCATCGAACTGCGCGACATCACGAAATCCTACGGCCAGGTTTACGCGCTTGGCGGGGTCAATCTCAGCGTCGACCGCGGCGAGGTGGTCGGACTGATCGGCGACAATGGCGCCGGCAAGTCGACGCTGATCAAGATCCTCGCCGGCGCGGTCAAGCCGACCAACGGCGAGATCCTCGTTCGCGGCAAGCCGGTCACCGGCTGGAACGCGGCGCGCTCGCGCGACGCCGGCATCGAGACCGTGTTCCAGGACCGGGCGCTGGCCGTGCAGCAGACCATCGTGCGCAATATCTTCATGGGACGCGAACTCACCGGCTTCCTCGGCTGGCTGAAAGTCGGCACCGAAATCAGGGAGGCGAGCCGGCTTATGCGCGAGATCGGCTTCACTTCGAAAGTGTTCACACCGCAGTCCGTCGTCGGCCAGCTTTCCGGCGGCGAGCGCCAGGGCGTGGCGATCGCGCGCGCCATCTACAAGCAGGCCGACCTGATCATCCTCGACGAGCCGACAACGGCTCTGTCGCTGACCGAAACCGCCAAGGTCTTCCACTTCGTGCGCCAGGTGCGGGCGAGCGGGCGCTCGATCCTGTTCATCGGCCACAACATCCACCATGTCTTCGACATCGCCGACCGTTTCGTCGTGCTCGATCGTGGCACTGTGGCGCTGCAGGCCGACAAGCGCGACATCAAGTCGGCCGACACGCTCGTCAATTTCATGGAAGACCTCGCGCATCCCGGCGGACTGCCCGGCTTGGGCGAAGCCCAGCGCGCGGAGGACACAAGGCCATGAGCAACATCGCCGAGCCCAATCGCCAGGCTCCCTCGCCCCATACCGAAATGGGCGAAGCGGCGTGGAAGCACCCGTCGGATCATTTGCTGCGCGGCTTCGTTCTCGACAATCGCGCGGCGCTGGGCACGCTCGGCGTTTTCGTGGTGATGATGGTCGCCTTCACCATCGCCAATCCGACGGTGTTCACCACCTGGTTTCTTTACAGCTCCGTGCTGACCACGCTGCCGGTCGCGCTGTTCGTGGTCGTGCCGCTGGTCTTTGTCGTCACCGCCGGCGAAATCGACCTGTCATTTCCGGCGACGATGGGTTTTGCCTCCTGGGTTTTCGCGCTGGTCGTTCAGGCCGGCTACGATCCCTTCCTCGGCATCGTCGCAGCACTCGCCACCGGCATGCTGCTCGGCTTCCTAGTCGGCGTGCTGGTCGTCTATGGCAGCCTGTCGTCGCTGATCGCCACGCTCGGCATGAACTTCCTGCTGCGCGGGCTGATCCAGATCATCAACGAAGGCAAGTCGACCGCGCTGCCGACGCTCGGGCAAAGCTGGACCTATACGATCTTCTCCAGCCAGGTTTACGGGATTCCGGTACAGATCCTGTGGGCGCTCGCCTTCGTCGTGTTCGCCGCGCTGCTCTACAACCGCCACCGCTTCGGCGCGCAGGTGAAGGTGGTCGGCGACAATCCCGACAGCGCCCAGCAGATGGGCATCGACGTCAAGCGGGTGAAGGTCAAGGTGTTCGTCTTCGTCGGCATCGGGGCCGCGATCGGCGGCACCTTCTCGACGATGATCAACTTCACCTGGTGGCCAACCGCCGGCGACGGCTATCTGTTGCCGGTGCTGGCTTCGGTGTTCGTCGGCGGCACGCCGACCTGGGGCGGCATCGGTACCGTGTTTGGCGGCGCCATCGGCGCGCTGACGGTGGCGTTCATCCAGACCGGCGTCGTCGCTGCCGGCCTCAGCGGCTTCTATGTGCAGTTCTTCAACGGGCTGATCATCATCCTGTCGCTGCTTGGCCACCGCTGGAACCAGGCGCGCTACCGCTGAAACGCTACCCAAGGCCGGCCGTTCGGCGCGACCGTCCGAGCTCAATCCGGTAGCTACAACGGCGGCCGCGCGGACGAGAACGCAGGGCCGGGGTCGTCGATTTACGTCACGCGCAATATCGATCAAACTGATGAAATGCGACGCTTTGGTGCACCCAGTGCACTTTCGCTTGATTTAGTGCACCCTATGCGTTAAATTTGGCACGATGGAACAGCCACATGCCCACTTTGAAGGTTCTCGACGGCATCACGCGTTGAAGGGTGAGTATGAAGTCCTGATCAGGATTGGCTCATGGAACGTGTTGCGTGGCCAAATGCATCGCAAAGACCTCGATGCCGTAATCGCTTGGGCTAACTCGCATGAAGAGGAGTTGCGCAATGAATGGACCCGCCTCAATGGTTGACGACATCGTAACAGTCGGCAATCCGCTCCCCAGGATCGCCTCGGTCACCATGATTGATGGCCGCCGCGTGCGCATCACCTGGCGAGACGGCCGCTCCAATACGGTTGACCTGAATCCAGTATTGAATAGCCATCGACACTTCATTCCGCTTCGCGACAATGACGAGCTGTTTGGAACCATGCGGGTTAACGAAGACGGCAATGCAATCGAGTGGGACGGGGGAGTCGAGTTGACAGCCGAATGGATCGATACCCTGCCCTCAGTTGGTATGGAGAACCGGGAATTCCGCCATATCATGGACGATCTGCTGAAATTCTCGCTTGAGGGGATGGCGCTCCAGTTGGAAATCTCCAGGCGCCAAATTGCCAACTATAGAGGATCGACACCTATCCCCAATTCAATCGCGTTGGCTACTCGATATCTCGCCGAGAAGGCCGGTCAACGATGACCCCGTCTGGAGGCGGATAGGCTCGCTGACTGTTCCAAGCATGCGGCTGCTGGTCGCCGGCGCATCGTGGCTTTGGGTTGACGGTCGGTCTGTTACATCGAAGCGTCTGGTTTGGACTCATCGTAACGAGGCACCATGCCTACCCCATTGGCAGCGCGGGCCAGCGGTCCACGAGCCTGTCGCCCGAAAAAACCGCGATCGATCCGAACTGCTGCAGCACCGCCTCGCTTTGCGTCGGACGCAGGAAGGCGTAGTCGCCTGACCTGGTGGTGGCATCGCCGGGCAGGCCCATGAATTGCTGGTTCGAGGAAAGGCCAAGCAGGCCATTGGTCTCCATGCCTTCGGGAAACACCGGTTCGGCCATCCATTTGCCGCCATAGAGATAGCAACCCTTGCGCGGAAACCGGCCGACCGTCTGCAGCAGGCGGGTGACCGCCGGCGGGCCTGGCAGCATCGGCTCGACCACCTTGAGGATCGGCGTGGCGATGAAGGCCGCGGACTGGAAGCCGTCGAGGCCGGGCGTGTCGAAATCCCCGGGCAGCACGAAGGCCGACCCGATCGACACTTCGTTGGCCATGCCGCCATGGTGAAGCAGTGCCGTCTTCGAGCCGCCGATGTTCAGTGTTCGGCGCTGGTCCTCGCCGAGAGCCGCGATGAATGCCGCGGCCCGCTGCGACGCCTCTGCCAGCGCCTTTTGGGGACCGCCGAACAGACCGGGAATGTGCGGCGCGTGCGCCTCGTAGGCCATGACGCCTTCGCAGCGCAGCCGGGCGGGCAGCGCGTTCAATGCCTTCGACAGCGCGCGCGGTTCCGCGAACCCGCCCCGATGCAGCCCGACATCGATCTCGAAAGCGATGCGCAACCCGACGTCGAGTTCGGCGGCCAGAGCGCCGTATTCCGCCAGTCTCTCTTCGCTGTCGATCAGCCAGCAGACGCGCGACCAGTCGGCGGTGCCGCTTGAAATCGCTTGCCTTGCCGCGCCGACCGGCATCGGCTTGCCATAGAGCATGTCGGCATCGGGAAAAGCGTCGAGCACGGCCCTTGTGATCGGCGGATGAAACGTCATGAAGCGATGGGTGCCGAGCGCCTCGGCGACGTGCGAAAGCAGCGGCAGGCAAGCAAGCGACTTGTCGACCAGCCGCATGGCAAGGCCGGGCGCCAGTCTCTGCTTCACCAGGTCGATGTTGCGGTCCAGCCGGTCGCGGTCGAGCACGAGACAAGGCTGAAAGACGCCGGCCGCCCTCAACGCATCCGACAGCGTGGTGAAATAGCCGCTCATCGACCGATGCCGAACAGGCCGGCCATGTAGGGCGAGACGAAACGGTTCTCGGGATCAATGTCTCGCCGAACAGCCATCGCATCATCCCAGCGCGGATAGAGCTTTTTGAAATCCGCCGCCTTCAGGCTGTGCATCTTGCCCCAATGCGGCCGGCCGCCATGCCTGCGGAAGATCGGCTCGGCCGCCCGCATGAAGGGCTCAGGGTCGTTGGCGGCATCGTGGTGAATGGCGATCGAGCAGGTCAGACGCTTGTAGAAGGGCGAAAGCCAGAACATGTCGGGTGCCACCGAGCGCACCTCCATCGGAAAATAAACTTCCGGAAAGTGCTTCTCGGTCAGCTCGATGATCTGCGTGATCACCTTCGGCCCCTCCTCGAAGGGCAGATGATACTCCATCTCGTTGAACTTGGTCTGCCGGTCGCTGGCATAGACGTTGAGCCAGTCCTGCACATAATCCTCGGCCGGCACCTTCTTCACGGCGCCGCGGATCAAAGAGCGGCGCAGCCACGGCAGCCGGCGCAGCCCCCGGCTCAGCTTGCGTAGTGTCGCCAGGCCGGCCTCGTCGTCGTCGGTCGGCCTGGTGGTCGGGTTCGCGTCGCTGAGGTCGCTGGCGATGAACTGCGCGTAGCCGGAAAACGGAATGTAGTAGAATTCGGCCGACCGGTGCGCGGCCATCATCATCTCGAAATCGCGCAGCATGTCGGCGATCGGCAGCACCCATTTGCGGCGGCGCAGCCGGTAGGTCGCGATGTTGTTCAGCGTGACTTCGGTCAAGATGCCGAAGGCGCCGAGCGCAACGCCCATCGCATGGATCATGTCCTGGTCGCGGGTCCGATCGAATTCGCGCAACTCGCCCCGCCCGTCCACGATCTGCACCGTCTCCAACCGGGTGTGGTAAGCGCCCAGCGTCAGCCCGGAACCATGGGTGGCGGTGCCCAGCGCGCCGCCGATCGCCTGACGGTCGATGTCGCCCATATTGGGCAGGCCCTGGCCCAGGCCTTGCAGTATGTGCATCAGCGGGCCGAGCCGCGTCCCTGCCCGCACCCGCGCGCGATGGCTTTGTACATCGTGCGAGACCAGCCCCTCGATCTTCTCCAGGGAAACGATCGAGCCTTGCGATGCCACCAGCGGCGTGAAGGAGTGGCCAGCACCCGCCACGCGCAGCGGCCCAGGTGCCGTGCGCACCAGATCGGCAAGCTCGCCGGCGTCGGTTGGAGCGGCGACCAGCTTCGGCTCGGCGCGCACGAAGCCCGACCAGTTGCTCCAGTTCCGCGCGGTGATCGTCGACATCCAGCCGTCCCGTCAGACGCGCCGACGGCGCATAGTGGCCACGAACAGGCCAAGCAGGGCCACGCTGGCAAACCCGCTTGCCGCGGCGAATTCCGGCACGGGCCGGAAATCCTTGCCGTCGATGAGCAGTGACGCCGCGACCGGCCCGATCGCCAGGCCGAAGAGCTGTGCAGCCGGCACCAGCAGCACGGCGGTACGCGTCTCGTCCGCCGTGATCGCCAGCCGGATCTGATAGGGTACGATGAACAACAGGATGAAGCCCATGACCAAGGCGGCGATCCAGAATGTCGTCAGGCCAGGTGCGCTGGCAAGAACAAGGGAGGAGACCAGCGCGACGGCACCGATGGCCGTAATGGCAATGCGGTAATCGATGCGCGCCTCGAACACGGTCGCCGTCATCGCGCCCAGGACCTGCGTCGCCAGGCTG
This sequence comes from Mesorhizobium sp. B1-1-1, assembly GCF_006442955.1. Taxonomy (NCBI): domain Bacteria; kingdom Pseudomonadati; phylum Pseudomonadota; class Alphaproteobacteria; order Hyphomicrobiales; family Phyllobacteriaceae; genus Mesorhizobium; species Mesorhizobium sp. B1-1-1. The sequence continues at coordinate 278,564 of NZ_VFWW01000001.1, read as the reverse complement.
GCCGAGACGATCAGACCGACGGTCCAGCTATCAATCCCATACTGCGCACCGAGCGGTTCCAGGAAGGCCCAGATCGCGCCGAAGAACATGAAGTAGCAGAAGACCGACAATAGCGCGGTGATCGAAGGAACCGTCAGCACATTGGCCAGGTTCTCCTCTTTCGGCAGGTCGGCGTAGTCACCGGGTACGGTGAAAGCGGCCGCCAGCGAAACGACGCAGACGACGGCAAGCACGATGAAGCCGCCGGACGACCCCGCCTTGGGAATGACATAGAGTGCCAAAAGCAGAGCGAGCGCACATTGCGCCAGGGTCTGCAGCGTCACGAAACAGCCGCCGATGCGCTCCGCCCGTCGCGAACGGGCGATCAGTTCGGTGGTGATCGCGACCAGACCACCTTCAGCCAGCCCGGCGATGGCGCGGGCGGCGATCAACGCATTGGCGCTTGCGGCATGGGCGGTCCATACATTCGCCAGGGCCAGCAGGATCAAAAGGACGGCGCTTTTCCAGCGCATGTTGCGCGCGGAAAGCAGCATCGCCACCACGGCTGAACCGATGGCGATCGCGATCATCTCCGCCGTGGCGACCAGCGCCAGTTCATCGCCGCTGACATGGCCCTCGGTGTAGAGCGCGCCAAGCAGCACGGGCTGAAGCCCGAGGATCAGCAGCCCGACCGAGCCGATCCATAATGCGGAGCCGAGCTCGACGCCGGTCGGGTTGCCGACCAGCCAATCGCCATTTTCCGCTTGTACGGCTTGCGTCGCAGTCACGAGGCGCCTCCCAACGTCCTTGCAGTGCGATAAAAAAGCTGACAACTTGTCAGCATTACGAAACTGATACTTGATCATGTTTCTTGTCAACCGGGAATTTTGAAGCTCTCGCGAGAGATTGGGCGCATGGCGGAAGCAAGGCGGATGGCGACGGCGCCGAGGCGCAGGCCCAAGCAGGAGCGGAGCCGCGAACGCATCGACGCGATCCTTTCGACGACCATGCGGCTGATCGGCGAAAAAGGCATCGACGCGGTGACGATGAAGGAAGTGGGCGCACTGGCGGGCGGACCGATCGCCACCGTCTACCATTATTTCCCCAACAAATCGGCGATCCTGGCGATGCTCTATGAGCGCTTCTCGGAGGAAAGCCGAGCACGCTTCGGCGAGATCATCGCCGAAATAAGTGGGCTTGAGGACGTGACGGCTGCCGCGGACCGCATGATCGAGGACTATTACCGGCGCGTGGCCGACGACCCGGCCATCCAGGATCTGCAGAACGCGATACAGGCTGACAAGGCGCTGCAGAACCTCGACATTGCTGAGACAAGGCACCAGGCCAAGATGTTCTGCGACCACGTCGCTCCGATGCTGCGGCCCGACCGGCGCGAAGACTTCGCGCGCGTGGTGTTCCTGATCTTCCAGCTTGCCGGCGGCGTCGTGCGGCTAGCGCTGACGCAGGACGAGAAGGAAGGCCGCCGCACGATCGACGACTACAGGTCCATCATCCATACGCAGCTGAGATTGTTTCTGTAGTTTTCGGCGGCGGCTTTCGCGCCCCTCTCCCGTGACATCGACACGTCTTGCGTATCGAAGTATCGGGCGGCAGGATCTCTGACCGATAGCGGCAGAGCACCCCTCCGCGCCTTGTTTTGCCGTCGATTGCGGGAGGAACCGGCGCATTTCGCATGAAAGGCCAGCGGCAACTGGCACGTTCTGCGAGCGGGCTTTCGCGGAAAACAAAATTTCGCGCCGCTGCCCGCTCGCGCGCGCCTTGACTCTCGCCAGCCAGCAGCCTATTTCACCGCCACGTTAGCACTCGCCCTGGGTGAGTGCTAACCACAGGTCCGGTACCGCCGGGCTTTGTAGATTGTCCGGCTTCGCCGGACGGAGGAACTGTTTCTCACCGTTCTCATCGAGGAAGAAAACATGGCAAAGTCGAAGTTCCGCCCGCTTCATGACCGCGTGGTCGTACGCCGGGTCGAATCCGAATCCAAGACCGCCGGCGGGATCATCATCCCCGACACGGCGAAGGAAAAGCCGCAGGAAGGCGAGATCATCGCCGTCGGCTCCGGCGCCCGCGACGAAGCTGGCAAGCTCGTGCCCCTGGACGTCAAGGCTGGCGACCGCATCCTGTTCGGCAAGTGGTCGGGCACCGAAGTCAAGCTCAATGGCGAAGACCTTCTGATCATGAAGGAATCCGACATCATGGGCATCATCGGCTGAATATCGGCCTTTCCATCAACTGAATCTTGAATCTTCGGGCTCGATCCGAGCCCCTGCCAGGAGTTGAACATGGCTGCCAAAGACGTAAAATTCTCCCGCGACGCCCGTGAGCGCATGCTGCGCGGCGTCAACATCCTCGCCGACGCGGTGAAGGTCACGCTCGGCCCCAAGGGCCGCAACGTCGTCATCGACAAGTCGTTCGGCGCACCGCGCATCACCAAGGACGGCGTCACTGTCGCCAAGGAAATCGAACTTGAGGACAAGTTCGAGAACATGGGCGCGCAGATGGTCCGCGAAGTCGCTTCGAAGACCAACGACATCGCCGGCGACGGCACCACGACCGCGACCGTTCTGGCGCAGTCGATCGTCCAGGAAGGCCACAAGGCGGTTGCCGCCGGCATGAACCCGATGGACCTGAAGCGCGGCATCGACCTGGCCGTGACCGAAGTGGTCGCAGCTCTCGGCAAGGCCGCCAAGAAGATCAAGACCTCCGAGGAAGTCGCCCAGGTCGGCACCATCTCGGCCAATGGCGACGAGTCGGTCGGCAAGATGATCGCGGAAGCGATGCAGAAGGTCGGCAACGAAGGCGTCATCACCGTCGAGGAAGCCAAGACCGCCGAGACCGAGCTGGAAGTCGTCGAAGGCATGCAGTTCGACCGCGGCTATCTCTCGCCCTACTTCGTCACCAACCCCGATAAGATGGTTGCCGATCTCGAGGACGCCTACATCCTGCTCCACGAGAAGAAGCTCTCCAACCTGCAGGCCATGCTGCCGGTCCTGGAAGCGGTCGTGCAGACCTCCAAGCCGCTGCTCATCATCTCGGAAGACGTCGAAGGCGAGGCCTTGGCCACGCTGGTCGTCAACAAGCTGCGCGGTGGCCTGAAGATCGCCGCCGTCAAGGCTCCGGGCTTCGGTGATCGCCGCAAGGCCATGCTGGAAGACATCGCCATCCTCACCGGTGGCCAGGTCATCTCCGAAGACCTCGGCATCAAGCTCGAGAATGTCGGCCTCAACATGCTCGGCCGCGCCAAGAAGGTGTCGATCTCGAAGGAGAACACCACCATCGTCGACGGCGCCGGCAAGAAGGCCGAGATCCAGGGCCGCGTTGCCCAGATCAAGCAGCAGATCGAGGAGACCACCTCGGACTACGACAAGGAGAAGCTGCAGGAGCGTCTGGCCAAGCTCGCCGGCGGTGTTGCCGTTATCCGCGTCGGCGGTGCGACCGAAGTGGAAGTGAAGGAAAAGAAGGACCGCGTCGATGACGCCCTCAACGCGACCCGCGCGGCCGTAGAAGAAGGCATCGTTGCCGGCGGTGGCGTGGCCCTGCTGCGCGCTTCGGGCAACCTCAAGGCCACCGGCGTCAACTCCGACCAGGCCGCCGGCATCAACATCGTTCGCCGCGCACTGCAGGCCCCGGCCCGTCAGATCGCTGCCAACGCCGGTGCGGAAGCATCGATCGTTGCTGGCAAGATCCTCGAGAACAAGGGCGCGACCTTCGGCTACAACGCCCAGACCGGCGAATATGGCGACATGATCGCCATGGGTATCGTCGATCCGGTCAAGGTCGTGCGTACGGCTCTCCAGGACGCGGCCTCGGTCGCCGGCCTGCTGGTCACCACCGAAGCCATGATCGCGGAGGCTCCGAAGAAGGAGTCGGCTGGCGGCGGCATGCCTGGCGGCATGGGCGGCGGCGGCATGGGCGGTATGGGCGGCATGGACTTCTAAGAAGTCCATAAGCACGCCCATGAACTAACAATGCTCAAGCCCGCAAGCGGGCTTGAGTGGCGGCATGGACTTCTAATCCAGCCATCTGCTTTATGCATGCGGAAAGGGCGGCAGCGATGCCGCCCTTTTCTTTGCACATTCAGGCTTTGCTTCAGCGTGGTCGGTTGGAACCAGCGTCAGACAGCAGTGCTCTCCGCTTGCCGCGTCGCCTTGCCGGCGAGGACTGCCTGCTCGATCAGGGTAGCCACCTCATCGGCCACGACGTTGATCGATGAGCGATCGCGGGTGGCGCGGGCAATCACCATCAGGCCTTCCAGCGAGGACTCGACCAACAGCGCCAGCGCCCGTGCGCGGCGCTCGACCACCCCTGCCCTGACAAACGCCTGGCGCAGCAGGCCGATCCACTGCTCGAAAGCGGAGCGGCAGATTTCCTCCAAGTCCGGCACGTCGTTCGGCGCATCGAGCACGACCGGCGCGATCGGGCAGCCGAGCGAGAATTCGTTGTCCTCCAGCATGCGAGCGACCGACTGGTAAATGTGGTGAACGGCAACCGCCGGATCGCTTTCCGCCGCCAGCTCGGCGCCAAGCCTCTCAGTCACCTCGGCCACGCTGGCGCGCGTCACTTCGACGACCAGCTGATCCTTGCCACCGGGAAAGTGGAAATAGAGCGAGCCGCGCGGGGCGCCGCTGGCGCTCAGTATGTCATTGAGCGAAGTGCCGTGATAGCCGCGCCGCCTGAGCAGCAATCCGGTCGTTTCGAGTATGCGGGCTCTCGTATCGTTCGCCATGTCAACCTCTGTCAGGAGAGATCCTTATAAGCCTTGCCAGAAATATGACAACTGGTCTACATAATATGTAGATCAGTCTATATAATCGAGAGCCGAAATGCGCAGCTATCGTCTTGAGGGTTTGGGCGGAACCGAATGTCTGGTGATGCGGGAAGAGGTGCGACCGGAGCCAAGTCCCCAGGAGATCGTGGTGCGGGTGCGCGCCACCTCGCTCAACCGACGCGATACGATGATCCTCAATGGCACCTACCCCCTGACACCGCGCCGCGGGATCGTTCCGCTCAGCGACGGCGCCGGCGAGGTCGTCGCCATCGGCGATGATGTCACACGCTTTGCCGTCGGCGACCGTGTCACCGGCAGCTATTTCGCCCGCTGGATCGATGGCCGCATCAATGCCGGACTGATCGACCAGCTCGGCTGCACGCTGGATGGCATGCTCGGCGAGTACGCCGTGCTTGACGAGCAATGGGCGGTGCGAGTTCCCGAGCATCTCGACTGGCGCGAGGCGGCAACGCTGAGCTGCGCCGGCCTGACAGCCTGGAACGCACTGACCGGGGCGGAGATTCCCAAGCCCGGCCAATGGGTTCTAGTCATAGGCTCGGGCGGCGTCTCGCTGTTCGCGTTGCAGTTCGCCAAGCTGCTCGGCTGCCGCGTCGTCGCCGTCACCTCTCGCGCCGAGAAGGTCGGCAAGCTGCGGGCGATGGGGGCCGACCTCGTCGTCTCCTCGACCGACATGCCGGAATGGGGGGCGATGGTGCGTGGCGAAACCGGCGGTATCGACCTTACCGTCGAAACCGGCGGCCCGCCGACCTTCGCGCAGTCGCTGATCGCCAGCGCGCTTTATGGGCGCATCGTGCTGCTCACCATTCAGGATGCGAAGGGCGCAACGGTGCAGATCCCGGGCGCCGTCTATCAGCGCAGCCTCGTCACAATCGGCCGTCTGTTCGTCGGCAGCCGCGCAAACCTCGAAACGATGCTCAACGCCGTCTCGGCGCACCGGTTGAGACCGGTCATCGACAAGGTCTTCCCCTTCGCCGAGGCCCGCGACGCCTACCGCTATTTCCAGCAAGGCGACGTGTTCGGGAAGGTCGTCATCGACGGAGCCTGATCTTTCACATCGATCGAACCAGAAGGGAGAACAGCAATGACAATTCGTGAAGCTTCGGCCGAGTGGCAAGGCACGCTGAGGGAAGGTTCAGGCCGGCTGCGGCTCGGCAGTGGTGTGTTCGAAGGCGCCTATTCCTTTCCGTCGCGTTTCGAGAACGGCCCCGGCACCAACCCGGAAGAACTGATTGCGGCCGCGCATGCCGGCTGCTTCTCGATGGCGCTGACCTTCATCCTTGGCCAGGGAGGTCATATTCCCCGGGACATCCGCACCATCGCCAGGGTGCACCTCGGAGCGACGGAGGCCGGGCCGACCATCACCCGCATCGACCTTGAAACGGCGGTGGACGCCGCGGGGCTCGCCGAAGACCAGTTCGAGCGCCTTGCCCAGTCCGCCAAGGCGAGCTGTCTCGTTTCGCGCGCGCTGGCCGGCGTGGCCCAGATCAACCTCAAGGCGACCCTCGTGGGTACCGCCGCGCAACAATAAATCAGGAGAAGCACGAGATGAGCAGCATCATGGACAGCCATCCAGAGTCGCGGCGGACAGCCGAGATCATGCGGCGCTTCAACGATGTGTTCCAGTTGCACGAACCGTCGGCGCTCGCCGAGCTGGTGGGCGAAGACTGCGTGATTGAAAACACCGTGCCGGCACCGGACGGTGCGCGCCATGCCGGCAAGGCGGCCTGCGTCGGGCTATGGACGGCGATCGCGACCCAGCCCGGCACGCGCTTCGACATCGAGGAGACCTTCGTCGCCGGCGAGCGGGCGACGATCCGCTGGCGCTACTGGATGGCGGACGGCAATTCGCTGCGCGGCGTCAATCTGATGCGCGTCGAGGGCGGGCGGATCGTCGAGGCGATGGGCTACGTCAAGGGATAGGCCGGCTTCACCATATGAGTTACTCCTAATACACATCGGTTTGTGCTAGGAATAGAGTCCGACCGCCATTCGACGATCGAGAAAGACCATAGGGAGGACTAATGTCATGAACATCAGAACCGCCTGCTTTGGAGCACTCGCGTTGACCGTTCTCAGCGGCACGGCACTTGCCGGAGCGCTCGACTCGCCCAAGATGATGGAACCGTTCTTCACCGATGCGAGCATGAAGACGATGAAATCCGACGCCGAGATGAAAGCCGCCTGGGCAAAAATGTCCAAGGACGACCAAGCCATGATGATGAAGGAATGTCAGGATGCGGCGATGAGCAAGCCGTATGCCCCGTTCTGCGAAAAATTGAAGGCGCTCGGCGGCGCGAACAAATGATTGCCGGCTAGTCCGGAGTTGAAGAACAAAAGAAGGCGGGCCAAGGCTCGCCTTCTCATTGTTCGGCATCGATTTCGTGCCAAGGCGAGGCGAACGAATTCTACCTGTCCGCCAGCGCAAGCTTGGCGCCGAGCATGACGAAAGCGCCGGCGAACGTGCGGCGCATCCAGGTCAGCACCCTCGGCCGCGACGCGACATGGCTGCGGATCGAGGCGGCGAAGATGCCATAGCCGACGAAGATGACGAAGGTCAAAAGCATGAAGACGCTGCTCAGTTCCAGCATCTTCGACAGCGCGTGCGGCTCGGTCGTGCTGACGAACTGCGGCAGGAAGGCAAAGAAGAAGATCGACAGCTTCGGGTTGAGCACATTGACGAGGATGCCTCTCGCAATCACCTTGCCGGTGGAGCGCGGCGCGACATTGTCCTCGACGTTCAGACCACCCCTCTCCTTCAGCGTGTTCCAGGCCATGTAAAGGAGGTAGGCGACGCCCAGATATTTCAGCGTCTCGAAGGCGACCGCGCTGGTGTGCAGGAGCGCGGCGAGGCCGGTGATGGCGGCAGCCATATGCGGGATGATGCCGAGCGTGCAGCCGAAAGCGGCGACGATTGAGGCGCGGGCGCCGCGGGAAAGCCCGGCGCTCAGCGTGTAGAGGACGCCGGTGCCGGGCGAAGCCACCACGATCAGCGACGTCAACAAGAATTCGATGCTCACGATTTGGTCCTCCGCTGTGCTGCCCGGCGGGCAGCGTAGCAGCGAAATCCCCGTGCACAAGCCGCGGCGCCGTCAGATCAGAGGACAGGCAGCCCGTGCGCCCGACGCGCCATCAGGCAATCCTCGTCGCCGGGCATGCAGGCGCGGCAGACATCCGGGCGCAGCTCGTAGATGCCGCAAGCGGTTGCCTTGCCCACTTCGCCACAGAGGGCCGAACAGCGCGGGCCCTCGCAACGCATACCCGACAGATCGGTCGCGACATACTTGTCCGGGATACGGTCGAGGTGCGCGTCGTCCTCGGTGGAAAAGCGCGGCCACTCGGCCGAGTAGGAGCAACAGGCGCCGCAGCTCTGGCAATCAAATGCCGGGACGGTGCCTCGTTGGGGCGATGAAAGGCTGGCTGCGGTCACCAACGAGAACGGTCCCTGCACAGCAGATTGCGGTCGGCGTCTTGCGGCAAGGCGCTATTTCTTCTTGCCTGCCTTGCGCGACGGCGCCTCGGTCGGCGACTTGAATAGATCGGTCGCGGCCTCGGCAGCGGCATCCGCCTTCGGCGCGGCACCCGGCTTGACCGGCTTTGCAGCGGCGGCGGGCGCCGGCGGTTGGTCCTTGGCGGAGAATTTTATGGCCATCTCAGTCCTCGTCGGCGAAGCGCGATGGTGCGCGCGGACTGCGCAAACGGCCGATCAGGGCCGAAACCGCCGTTATGTTCATTTCCTCAGGCGACCAGTTCCTCGCCTCCGCGATGTGATGCGGCGCCAGTTCGCGATGCGTGCTGCCGCTGTAGGCGGCGTCCTGATGGGTCACCGGCTCGCGGGTCTTGGCGTCTTGGCGGACATATTCGATCAAATAGTTCGGGCACTCGGCGCGGCCCCGCACGCCGACGCGCACCTGTGCATCGCCATGGACGCGCTTGCAGCGTTCGAGTTTTTCCAGCACACGCCGGACATATTCGACTGGCTTGTCCAATGTTTCGACCATGTCGGCGATGGTCGCATCAGCGGCGATGGGTGTCGCCGGCACACGCTTCGTCGCCATCAGCGTCTTCCGGCCCGTTTCGGCAACGCCGCCTGTGCGGCCGCCGCAGCCATTTCATCTGCCTCTTTTTCCAGGCGCAGTTCGCGCAAACGCGCGGTCTTGGCTTCACGCGCCTCGGTGAGGGCATCGCGTTCGGAAATGATGCGGTTGAGCGACATCGACTGGGTTTGCGTCTTGCTGAACAAGGGCACTGCCTGATCAGCAGCTGTTTTCGAATTGGCGGTCAAAATCTTTCTCCTGTCAGGAGTCTCGTGCCGATAGGGCAAGACCGGTCTTCAGTCAGGACCCACGCACAAAAGCATTGGGGCGGCGGATTCAATTTGCTGGAGCGTCCCTTAGCACGTTCAGGCCGACGCGCAGCGCATTTTCGACGGCGAGACCCACAAAGTGAAAAAGGCCAGGCACCGCCTGACCTTCCATGAGAGCGTCGCGCATCCAGTGGATGCACAGGACGCTCCGGCACGCAGCGTGCGAAAACTCAGGTTTCCGCCGCCATGCGCCCGAATTCGCCATTCACCAGTGCCAGTACATCCGTGGTCACCGGGAAGGCTGAATCCTTTTTCAGGCCGCCTTCAACTGGTCGGCCGACATCTTGCCGGACTTGTTGTCGCGGACCATCTCGTAGCCGAGCTTCTGGCCCTCGACGATGTCACGCATGCCGGCGCGCTCTACGGCCGAGATGTGGACGAAAACGTCGGCAGAGCCGTCGTCAGGCTGAATAAAACCAAAACCTTTGGTGGCGTTGAACCATTTAACTGTGCCGGTGCTCATGACGAACCCTTTCCATGGCAAATACTCGTTCGCCGTCATGCGGATGCACAACGTCGTTTGTCTCGATTTTTGATGTGGGAAGTTCGTCAAAGGCGCGCTGCAAAGCGCGGATAACAAAAGTCAGTCAACAAATATCGACAAAGGTCTTGTAAGCTATTTAAACGGCCATGTCAATTCTTGGCTCACCCGCCGCGACGGTTCACGCCAATCGGGCACTGAACAAAGCGGCCCTAAAAAAATCTGGACGCCGGGAGCCATTTCGGTCGAAGCACGTTTCATGGTTGTCGTCAGCAATTCACGAGAGCAATCGAAGGAAAAGCGAACGGCAAAGACGCCCCCCGCACGATAAAAGGTGCGAGGGGCGTTTTCTTTCGGCCCCTACATCGCGGCGGTCATCATCGGCGGCATCTCGTAGCGGAGGCCGAGGCCCGAGCGCACTGCCAGGTCGACGTCAGTCAGCGTCCGGGACGAAAAGGCCGCTGCGGGCTTTCATGTCTGGAACGGTTTGCTGAAGGCGTTGGTGAATGTGACCCCGCCGTGATCGTCGCTGGCTTCGCCCAGCACGACATCCATGCCATCATTGGTGACCCGCGCCAGTGCGAACCCGCCCATATAGGCCGCCTTTGGCTTGAAGAGATCAAGGCCGTCGCGCTGATAGATCATCGGCACCTCGTGCTGATGGCCATGGAAGATGGCAATCACGTTGTAGCCTTTCAGGGCCGCAAGCAGTGCCTGACGGTCCGCATCGCTCCACCAATGCGGCGGCCCCTTGCCGTCGTCGTCGAACGCCTTTTTGGCGGGATCCCATCGCTCAGTCGAAAAATTATCCCAGCCATAATGCTGAAACAGGATGACCGGGCGGCCGTCCGCCGCATAGGTCGCCAAATCCTGCTTCAGCCAGGGCAGGCTGCTGTCCGCGCCATGGCCGGTGTCGCCAGCGAAACGGTGGGTCTGGACGAGATGCAGCCCGCCCCAGTCCCACGCATAGCAGTCGGTCTCGACATCGTAGTCGGTGGCTGGAACCGGTGGCTTGAAGAACACGCCGGCACGGTGATTGACTTCGACATAGTCGCGCATTTCGCGCCGGTACCAGTCAACGTGATGCCGCGGGCCGTTTTGGTCGAGGTCATGATTGCCGAGCCCGACATAGACTGGAACATGCACGCGGTCAGGCCCCATGCCTTGCTGGTAACGCTGGCTGAATTGCAGCAATTGCGTGCCTTCACTCGGCTGGGTGATCTGACCACCGCCATCGTCGGTCATGTCGCCGCCGATGACGAGGCCGAGCGGCGTGCCGATTCGGCTGCCGGCGGAGCGTAGGCCCGTCGGGACGCCGCCGATCTCGACGGGCCATGTCTTGTCGCCAATGCCGTTCAGAGCCGCCACATTGCGCAGCAAGGCAGCGTCGGTCTTGCCTTCCTGCTGGCAATTGGGACTCAAGCCGCTGGCCATGCGGCAGGCATGGACATCGGCGATGAACAGGAAGGTGGCGTCGACAGGCTGAATGCGCTGCCCGGTCTGGCCGAGCGCCGGGCGTGGAAGCGCAAGGGCCGTGGCAAGACCGGCGGCCCGCGCCAGAAAACGGCGTCGTGATACCGATTTTGGTGAGAAGCGCTTCATCATGGGTTGAAGTTCAGCACGGACACCGGTCAGCAGTAAAGTTCAGCGCCCGGTCCACGGCTGCCCTCCCCCAGAACGGAACTGAGTTGTAGGGATCGTTCCCGTTCTCGGCATCAAAGGTTTCCCGGTGGCAGCAATATCCTGCGACGCCGCCTCGTTGCGGCCATGGGCGAAGCTTGGGCGACACTCTGCTCCAGCCCCGCCAGGCAATCGCGCAACATGCCGGCATCCTGCGCCGTCTTGGCCATCGACATCGCGCCGGAATAGGCCGCGACGGCCAGGGCGGCGAAACGCTGCGGGTCGGTGTCCTGCTCCCTGCCCGCCTGCTGATCAGCCCGGACCTTGTCGGCGATCGCCTGGCGCCAGCCGGCAAAAATGCCGGCAAGGGCGGCGCGCAATTCGGCATCGGCGAGCGACAGTTCATGTGCAAGGTTGTTGAGGGGACAGCCGCGCACGAAGCCTTGTTGCTCAAGTTCCGCCGCCACGGCTTCGAAGGCTGCACGCACGCCTTCGCGCGCCGAAGCGGCCGCCCGCAAAGGCGCCATCCATGTTTCTTCGACCGCCGCGGCCACACGCTCTTCGATCACCGCCAGCGCCAACGCTTTCTTGGTCCGGAAATGATGATGCAACGCGCCGCCGCTGACACCCGCCGCCGCCATCAGATCGCCGAGGCTGGACGCGTGATAGCCGCGTACCTGAAAGGACTCCTGCGCGGCATCGAGCACTCTGTTGCGCATGCCTTCGGGATCATTGGCGCGCTTCTGGGCATGCCCTGTCATCGGGAATCTCCACCGTGCCCCTCCAGGAGGGAAGAAAAAGAAGCTAGCAGATTGACAAAACAGGACAACCGGTCTGTTTTATAAAACAGGATGATCACCCTGTTTTTGGAGACGAGCTTATGAGCCTGCCCCTGAGTGCCACATCGGAGACAGCAGCGCTCGCCTCCCCGGTCGTCGAACTGCGGCAGTACACGCTGAAACCCGGCAAACGCGATACCCTTATCGACCTCTTTGACGGCAAGCTGATCGAAGGCCAGGAAGAGGCCGGGATGACCATCATCGGCCAATTCCGGGATCTCGATCGCCCCGACATGTTCGTCTGGCTGCGCGGCTTCGAGGACATGGAGGTGCGCAAAGGCGCCCTGAGCGCCTTCTATGACGGTCCGGTATGGGCAGCGCACCGCAATGCCGCCAACGCCACGATGATCGATTCCGACGATGTGCTGCTGCTCAAACCTGCGTGGCCCGGCGCTGGCTTCGATCTCTCCGGCGCATTACGCGCGGGCTTGGCTGCCGACGAAAAGCCAGGCAGAAGCACGCCGCTGTCAGGCATGGTCGTGATTCGGATTTATCATTTGCGGCCGGGCGCAGAGGCCGCGTTCGCCAGCCGCTTCGAGGCCGAAGTCGCGCCGATGACGGCGTCACCCGGTGCGCGGCTGCTCGCCGCTTTCGTCACGGAGCACGCGGAAAACAGCTTTCCACGCCTGCCGGTGCGAGCGAGTGAGAATGTTTTCATCAGTGTGATGGGTTTTGATGGCGAAGAAGCGCACGCCCAGCATGAAACCGCGCTTGCCGCCTCGCCTGCATGGCAGGCCTTCTCGCACGCCGTCCGACATGACCTGGCCAGACCAACCGAAACCGTGCGCCTGTCGGCGACATCGCGCTCGCGGCTTTGTTGCTGATCTCCAGTCCGCCCGGAGACGGCGTCTGATCAGAGGCGGGGCGGCGTCTTTGCGGTGGACGGCGGGTATACGGCGGAGTGAGTGGACAGCCGATCTCCCCCCTCGTGGGGGAGATGGCCGGCAGGCCAGAGGGGGGCGCTGTCCCGCCGATCTCTCATTCGATTGCACTTCCGCGCTTGTTCTAACCTGAACGCAGTTGAATGACGACAGATAGCGTTCCTTCGCGCCCCCGCCGCCCTGCCGGGCATCTCCCCACGAGCGGGGAGATTGGCTCCGTCTTCAACCGATTTGCATCTTCACCGCCCGCAATCTCCGCTTGATGCGTTTTGTGCAACGCGATACGCCGTTGCCCAAATCGACAGACCGGAGACTTGCCGTGAGCGCTGCCAAGACCAGAACCGAAACCGATACGTTCGGTGCCATCGAGGTCGCCGCCGACCGCTATTGGGGCGCGCAGGCGCAGCGTTCGCTCGGCAATTTCAAGATCGGTTGGGAAAAGCAGCCGGCATCCGTCGTGCGCGCGCTCGGCATCGTCAAGCGGGCGGCGGCGGAAGCCAATATGGAGCTGAAGCGGCTCGATCCGGCGATCGGCAAGGCGATCGTCGAAGCCTCTCAAGAAGTCATCGACGGCAAGCTCAACGACCATTTCCCGCTGGTGGTCTGGCAGACCGGCTCGGGTACGCAATCCAACATGAACGCCAACGAGGTGATCTCCAACCGGGCGATCGAGATGCTGGGCGGCGTCATGGGCTCCAAGAAGCCGGTGCACCCGAACGACCACGTCAATATGAGCCAGTCGTCGAACGACACCTACCCGACCGCCATGCACATCGCCTGCGCCGAGCGCATCGTGCATGACCTGTTGCCGGCGCTGAAGCACCTGCACAAGGCGCTCGCCGCCAAGAGCAGAGAGTTCAGCCATATCATCAAGATCGGCCGCACCCACACGCAGGACGCCACCCCGCTTACGCTGGGCCAGGAATTCTCGGGCTACGCCGCGCAGGTCGCTTCGTCGATCAAGCGCATCGAGCTGACGTTGCCCGGCCTGCAGGAACTGGCGCAGGGCGGCACCGCCGTCGGCACCGGCCTCAACGCGCCCGTCGGCTTCGCCGAGCGGGTGGCCGACCGCATCGCCGCCATCACCGGCATCGCCTTCGTCACAGCGCCGAACAAGTTCGAGGCGCTCGCCGCCCATGATTCCATGGTATTCTCGCACGGTGCCATCAACGCCGCTGCCGCCGCGCTGTTCAAGATCGCCAACGACATCCGCTTCCTCGGTTCAGGGCCCCGCTCGGGACTTGGCGAGCTGTCGTTGCCGGAAAACGAGCCGGGTTCCTCGATCATGCCGGGCAAGGTCAACCCGACGCAGTGCGAAGCGATGACCCAGGTCTGCGTGCAGGTGTTCGGCAACAATGCGGCGCTCACCTTCGCCGGCAGCCAAGGCCATTTCGAGCTCAACGTCTACAACCCGCTGATGGCCTACAACTTCCTGCAATCGGTGCAGTTGCTCGCCGACGCTTCGGTCTCCTTCACCGACAATTGCGTCGTCGGCATCGAGGCGCGGGAAGACAACATCAAGGCGGCCCTCGACCGCTCGCTGATGCTGGTGACGGCGCTTGCGCCCACCATCGGCTACGACAGCGCCGCCAAGATCGCCAAGACCGCGCACAAGAACGGCACCACGCTGCGCGAGGAAGCGCTGGCCACCGGGCTGGTCAGCGAAGCCGACTACGACCGGATCGTGCGGCCGGAAGATATGACCCATCCGGGGTGAAGGCACTTTTTCGGCGGGAAAATATGCTCCCGCCACCACATCGACCAGCACGAATTTCCGTTTTTCACCGGTTCACGGAAACGTATGTCCTGTGAACAATGTGTCGCCAGACAGGCGGCTTTGGTGAACAGTCAGCATGGTCTATCTGACGGGCGATCAACCCCATTCGGAGAGCCACCATGTCCACCAACACTTCCTTCGCCGGCACCGGCACCGCGTCCAACAGTTCTGTCACGATCCTGCTCGGCCGCATCCTGCTCGCGGTCATTTTCCTGCTTTCCGGTTTCGGCAAGCTCAGCGCCCTTTCCGGCACCGCGGCCTATTTCGGCGGCCTCGGCCTGCCCTTGCCGACCGTGACGGCCATCGTCGTCGGCCTCATCGAACTGCTCGGCGGTCTGGCCATTCTCGTCGGCTTCCAGACCCGGATTGCCGCCTGGGTGCTGGCGATCTTCACCGTCGCCACGGCCCTGGTCGCCCACACCGGCTGGGCCGACCAGATGCAGATGATCAACTTCATGAAGAACCTGGCGATCACCGGCGGCTTCCTCGTGCTGGCTTCCTCAGGCGCCGGCGCCTATTCGGTCGACGCCAAGCGCGGCTGAACTTCCCTCCCCCGTCTTTGACAGCAGTGGCGCGGAATTTTCCGCGCCACTGTTTCGTTGTCGGTCCAGAAGCCTCAATTCAGCGCCCGGATTTGCCGGGGCATCGGTGGTAGGATCGATCGGTCCGGGTGGGTAAAGGCCCAAACCGGCCAACCGACAACGGAGGTGACCATGCCTCGCAACGCACTGCTTCTGGCTTCGCGGCTGCTGCTTGCCGCGCTGTTCGTACCGTCAGGCTTCCATGCGCTCGCCGACATTGCCGGCACATCGGGCTATTTCGCCGGCCTTGGCCTGCCGCTCCCGGGGCTCGCCGCGTGGGGCACGGGCCTGTTCGAGCTGATCGCCGGACTGCTGATACTCATCGGCTTCCAGACCCGGATCGTGGCTCTGCTTTTGGCCGCCTTCTGCATCGTTGCCGGCTTCATCGGCCATTACGGCCAGGGCGCCGATGATGCGACGCTTGCCTTCTTGCACCAGCAGATGCTGATGAAGGACATCGCGATATCGGGCGGCTTTCTGGCGCTCGCCATGGCCGGCGCCGGCGCCTGGTCGGTCGACGGGCGGGCTGCTGTTTGATATCGCCTAAATCCAAGGGCAGGCCCGGAACCAACCAGACAAATGCCCCGGGTTGGACTCTCAATGCCCGAGCCAAGCCAACGCCCGTGTCAAGTCGACCCCCACTCCGTCGAGCTGCGCTCGACACCTCTCCCCCGATCGACGGGCGAGAGGTGGCTTGGCGAAGCCAAGACGGAGTGGGGGAAGCCGGTCTTCAAACACGAAGCCGCTGAACAAGTGGCGCGATTGAGTTGGTCAATATCGGCGTGGATCAGATAACTCACGCTCTGGTAGGCCGTACCTATTTCACCGAAACGCTCGGCCCACCTTCGACCGCCAGTTCCAGGCGGCGGCCGGTAATTCGCGCCAGTTGCGCCAGGCGCCCGGCCGGGCGCTCGCCATAGAGATCTGCCAGCGATGCCGGCAAGACCAGCGCCAGCACGCCATTGCCGCGCTGCTCCCATTTCAGTCTCGGCATGACGCCGGGCATCGAGGCGGTCAGCAGGTAGACGACGCGCATCGATGCCGCCAGCACCCGCGCTCGCTCCAGATAGCGCGGTGTCGCCAGCGCCTTGATTTCGGGCGCGATGGCTTCGTTGAAGATGCCGTCGTGCCGATAGGCGTTGGCCATCGCCAGATAGGCGCGGCCAGGGTGGTCCACGCCGAAAAAGGAGGCGTGGGCGATGATGTTGAGCGATTGCTTGCCGCGATATTCGGGATGCGCGCGCCAACCGATGTCGGCCAGCAATGCCGCCGCGTGGCGGTAGCGCGCCTCGTCCTCGGTCTCGTCGATGCCGAAAGCGGCAAAGGTCTTGGCCGTCCAGTCGACGAGTTCATGCGCATGGGTGACCGAGCGCGAGCGCAGCCGGGCGAGTTCCTCCGATGCCGAGATCAGGGGATCGGCCTTCTGCTCGGCCTGGTCGAGCAGGGAATAGAGGAAGCCTTCGCGCACGCCGAGCGCCGAGACGATGATCTTCGACGGCTGCATCGCCGCCATGATTTCCTGCAGCACGATGGCGCCGTAAGGCAGGAGCGAGCGGCGATTCTTCGAAACACCCTCGATGCCTTTGATCTTCTCGATCTCGCCTTTCGCCACTTGCCGCAGGAAATTGGCGGCACTTTCGACGCCGATCTCGTAGTGGTGCATGACGCCAAGCGGATAGTTGGTCATCTCCATGTGCAGCCGGGCGAGATTTCGCCAGGTGCCGCCGACGGCATAGAAAGGCCTGCCTTGCCCGCCTTTCAGCAGCTTCGCCCGCCCCAGCTCGTCGCGCACGATTTTCGCCGCCTGCGTGAGGGAATTCTTGGCCATGTCCTGCAGGCGCAGGCCGCCCAGCGGCAATGTTATGCCGTCGCCGATCGCTTCGCCGTTGACGTCGACCAGTTCAAGGCTGCCGCCACCGAGGTCGCCCGCAATACCGTTGGCCGGATGAAAGCCGCAGATGACGCCGAGCGCGGAATAATGGGCTTCCTCGCGGCCGCTGATCACGCGGATCTCGGTCTTGAGCACGTCTTCGGCGCGGTGGATGAAATCGGGGCCGTTGACGGCCTCGCGGGCAGCCGCGGTCGCCAGCACGTACATGTGCTCGGCACCGGCCTGGTCGGAGAGCGCGCGGAAGCGGCGGAACTCCTCCATCGACCGTGTCACGCCCTCGGGGTCGAGCTTCCCCGTCGACACGATGCCGCGGCCGAGGCCCGCCAGCATCTTTTCGTTGAACAGCATGGTCGGCGAGCGCGCCAGCCCCTCATATACGACAAGGCGGATCGAATTCGAGCCGATGTCGATGATGGACAGCGGTCGGCGATCCTGCAGCCGGCCCTGGGAATCGGACAGCATCAGGCGGCGGCGTTCTTCTTGCGGCGCTTGAATTGCGCGATCCGCTTCGGCGCATGCGATTTCAGCGCATCACCCCGTCCCGACAGGCTCGGATTGGTCATGAAATATTCCTGTGCGTTGAACGGCTCCTCGCCCTCCTCGAGCACGACGCGCCGGGAGGTTCCATCAGCCAATACGTCGAAACTTTGCTGATTGTCCATGATGTTGCCGAGCATGATCTGGCCCAGCACCTGTTCATGCACGGTTGGGTTGGTGATCGGCACCATGGTCTCGACGCGGCGGTCGAGGTTGCGCGGCATGAGGTCGGCCGAGGAGATGTAGACGACGGCCTCGTCCGACGGCAGGCCGTGGCCATTGCCGAAGCAATAGATGCGGCTGTGCTCGAGGAAACGGCCGACAATCGACTTGACCCTGATGTTTTCCGACAGGCCCGGCACCTGCGGCCGCAGGCAGCATATGCCGCGCACGACCAGGTCGATCTCGACGCCCGCTCGGCTGGCGTCGTAGAGCGCGTCGATGATGATCGGATCGACAAGGGCGTTCATCTTCATCCAGATGCGTGCCGGCCGTCCCTCGAGCGCGTGGGCGACCTCATCGGAGATGTGCTGCAGGATACGGTTCCTCAGCGTGAAGGGCGAGATCGCCAGCCGCATTTCGGCGGTCGGCTCGGCATAGCCGGTGATGAAGTTGAAAAGCTGGGCGACATCGCGTGCGATCGTTGCATCGGTGGTGAAGAAGGACAGGTCGGTGTAGATGCGCGCGGTCACCGGATGGTAATTGCCGGTGCCCAGATGCACATAATTGCGCAGCTTGCCGTCCTCGCGCCGCACCACCAGCGACATCTTGGCGTGGGTCTTGAGCTCGAGGAAGCCGAACACGACCTGGACGCCGGCGCGCTCGAGGTCGCGCGCCCAGCGGATGTTGGCCTCCTCGTCGAAGCGAGCCTTGAGCTCGACCAGTGCCGTCACCGACTTGCCGGCCTCGGCGGCGTCGACCAGCGCACGCACGATCGGGCTGTCGTTGGAGGTTCGGTAAAGCGTCTGCTTGATCGCCACCACTTCCGGGTCGGCCATCGCCTGGCGCAGGAACTGCACCACCACGTCGAAGGATTCGTAGGGGTGGTGGACGATGATGTCCTTCTCGCGGATAGCGGCGAAGCAATCGCCGCCATGCTCGCGGATGCGCTCGGGGAAACGCGGATTGTAGGGCGTGAATTTGAGGTCGTCGCGGGCAACGGCGACGATCTCCGAAATCTGGCTGAGCGCCAGCGGGCCGGTCAGGACGCTGATGCGGCTCGACGAAACGCCGAGTTCGCCGGCGACGAATTCGCGCAGTTCGGCCGGCATGAGCATGTCGAACTCGATGCGAATGACGGAGCCGCGGCGGCGGCGCTTTAGCGCGGTCTCGAACAGGCGCACGAGATCTTCCGATTCCTCCTCGACCTCGATGTCGCTGTCGCGAATGATGCGGAACGTGCCGGAGCCCTTGACCTCGTAACCCGGGAACAACTTGCCGATGTAAAGGCCGACCGCCTCTTCCAGCGGGATGAAGCGGACATGGTGCTTGCGGTCCGGCAAACGGATGAAACGCTTCAGCGCCACCGGCAGGCGCAAGAGCGCGCTCATCTCCTCGCCGTTCTTGCGATGGCGAAGCTGCAGCGCCATCGAGAAGCCGAGATTGGGGATAAACGGGAACGGATGCGCCGGGTCGATCGACAATGGCGTGAGAACAGGAAACACCTGGTCCTGGAAGTGCTCCTCCAGCCAGGCCTTCTCGTCCTTGGTCAGCGCGTCGCGGGTGATGCTCTCGATGCCTTCCTTGTTGAGCAGCACGGTCAGCGCCGAAAGGCTTTTCTGCTGGTCTTCCTGCAACCGTTCGACCTCGCGCAGCAGCTGTTCGAGCTGCTGTTCGGGGGTACGCCCGTCCGGACTTCTCAACACGATGCCTTCGCGAACCTGGCCGGCCAGGCCGGCGACGCGCACCATGAAGAACTCATCGAGATTGGCCGCGGAGATCGACAGGAAACGTACCCTCTCCAGCAGCGGATGGTTTGTGTTCTGCGATTCCTCAAGCACGCGGCGGTTGAACTGCAACCAGGAGAACTCGCGATTGACGAAACGATCCGGATTGCCTTCCGGGCTTGCCGCTTCCGCATTGATGAACTCGCTCTGGACCGGCTTCAGTTCGTTCATGGTTCCTGCTCTTCCCACGTCTGGTTGCTTCGCCGCTTTCGGGCGGCGCCCAGGCTGTTGCGCCTGGCCGCGATGCTCCAGCCGGTTAACCGGCTTAACTTATCCTCTGACAGGCTTTTGCGACAGTTTCATTTCATCGAACTTGCAAACAGGCCGGTTATGATCCAAACGCTGAGCAGACTGCGCTAAAGGAGACGACGATGGCAGGCGGTTCCATTCCCCATTTCCAGAACGATGCGGGCCATCCGGCGATCGATATCGGAGTCAAGGAATTCATGTGCACCGGCGCCAACCCGCCTTTCGACCATCCGCATGTGTTTCTCGATATGGGCGACGACAATGAGAAGGTCTGCCCCTACTGCTCGACGCTCTACCGCTATTCGCCGAAGCTGACGGCGATGGAAACGCTGCCGGCCGGCTGCCTCTACATCGACCAGGCCGCCTGACTTCCAGCGGCCCGGCCAATGGCAGACGCACAGTCCCGGCAAGTCATCATCGCCGGGGCGGGTATTGCCGGGCTGACCGCGGCGTTGGCTTTCGCCGAGCGGGGCTATCCCGTACGGATCTTCGAACAGGCGCAGCGCCTAGAAGCGGCGGGCGCCGGCATCCAGCTTTCGCCCAACGCGACACGCATCCTGCGTGAGCTCGGCGTACTCGACGCACTTCTTCCCAATGCCGTCAGGCCGGAAGCCGTGGTGCTGAAGGATGCGGCAACCTTGGGCGAACTGGCGCGCGTACCTTTTGGACGAGCCGGCGAGGCGCGCTGGGGTGCGCCCTACCTCGTGGCGCATCGAGCGGACCTGCAAAACGCGCTGATGGCGCGCGTGGCTGCCATGCCCGATGTTCATCTCACTACTGGTGCGCGCCTTGGCAGCGTCACGATCAGCAGTTCAGGCGTCACCGCGGCAGCCGATGTGGGTGGCAGGCTCGTCGCGGCGGAAGGTTTCCTTCTGGTCGGCGCCGATGGCGTCTGGTCGTCGGTGCGCGGACTTGCCGACCAAGGAAGGAAAACCAGGCTTGCGAAAAGCCACTTCTCCGGCGAACTGGCCTGGCGGGCAACCGTCAGCGCAGACAGTCCTGCCGGGCAAGCTTTTGCAGAGATCGGTGCGCCGGACTGCGTCACCACCTTCCTGCATCCCGGCTTTCACATGGTCGCCTATCCCGTCAGCAAGGGCAGCGCCATCAATCTCGTCGCTTTCACCAGGGGCGAGCGTATCGCCGAAGGCTGGTCCGGCCATGCCGATCCCGCAATCCTGGCCGGCGCCATGCGCCGCACCGCGCCGGCGCTGGCAAGGCTTGCGGAGTTGGCCGGCCCGTGGGCGGCCTGGCCGATCCATACGGTCGATCAGAAGCAGCCATGGGTAAGGTCGGGCCGCATCGCGCTGGTCGGCGACGCGGCGCATGCCATGACGCCGTTCGCGGCACAGGGCGCCGCGATGGCCATCGAGGATGCCGCCACGCTTGCCGACGTCATGGCCACCTCCCCTGCCGACCTGGCCGGAAGTCTTCAAATCTGGGAAGGTCTGCGCCGGCCGCGCGTCGTGAGAGTGGCACGTCGCGGCGCCCTCAACCGCCTTGCCTGGCATGCCTGGGGTCCGGTGGCGTTGGCGCGCAACCTTTTCCTGAAAATGCGGACGCCGGAGAAGCTCGCCGCGGATTTGGACTGGCTTTATGGATGGCGGGCCTAGAACTCGAACGAGGCGTTGGCGTTATCTGCGCTACCTACCATTATACAGCTTCAACGACCACCCGAGCGAGACCGGCAGCGGGTTCCACCAACCCGTGCGCAGGCCGGCGGTTCGCAAGGCGGCGGCCGTCCAGGTGTTGCAGCCGGCCAGCGCATTGAAATGGCCGTTCGCCTCATAGAAGCGGTCGAAATCGGAATAGGCGGCCCCTGCGATGACGATCGGCCCGCCTGGTCCTTGCTGAAAACTCGCATCGATGAAGTCGAGCAACGCGGCAAAGCGGTCTTCCGGGATGTCGAAGCCGGCGACATCGGGTCCGGAGATATTGCCGGCGACCTCGACATGCATCACTGAAGCGTCAAGCGTCAGGGCCTTGAATACGGGCATCGCCTTCAGCTGCGACCAAGTCGGCGTCTCCAGGTAGAAGGCGCGGCCGCCCCAGCCGAAGACGATGTAGCGCACCTCGGGCGCGTCGGAAGGCTGGCCGGCAGCGGCGAGGAAGCGAAAGCGCCGGCGCACGCCATCATCGACGGGAATGGCGATGTCGGTGTGGATCGGATTGCTCAGCACCAGAATGTGCCTGGCGCCCTCGCCGGCCGCGGCAGCCGGCCAGAGTGGTCGCGGCACCAGTGTGCCGAGTGCCGCGACCAGCACCACCGCGGCCACCAGCACGGCCAGGAAACGAAGGCGTTTTCTCATCCGGGCATAGTTCTTGCGATTCCATCACGTTTCAATCGAAACGATCCGATCGGCCAAATGTGAAAAAGCCCGACCGTGGCGCGGCCGGGCTCCTTCCATTTCGACGAGGCAGCGCTCAGTGCAATATCTGCGACAGGAACAGCTTCGTGCGCTCGTGGCGCGGGTGATCGAAGAACTCGGCCGGCGTGTTCTGCTCGACGATCTGGCCCTGATCCATGAAGATCACCCGGTTGGCGACTTTCCGCGCAAAGCCCATCTCGTGGGTGACGCACAGCATGGTCATGCCTTCCTCGGCAAGGCTAACCATGGTCTCCAGCACTTCCTTGATCATTTCCGGGTCGAGTGCCGAGGTCGGCTCATCGAACAGCATGATGCGCGGGTTCATGCACAGCGAACGGGCGATCGCCACGCGCTGCTGCTGACCGCCGGAGAGCTGGCCCGGATATTTGTTGGCCTGCTCGGGGATCTTGACGCGCTTGAGGAAATGCATGGCCATCTCCTCGGCCTGTTTCTTCGGGGTCTTGCGGACCCAGATCGGCGCCAGCGTGCAGTTCTCCAGGATGGTCAGGTGGGGGAACAGGTTGAAGTGCTGGAACACCATGCCGACCTCTCGGCGCACCTCGTCGATCTTCTTGAGATCGTTGGTCAATTCCTTGCCGTCGACGAAGATCTTGCCCTTCTGGTGTTCTTCGAGCCGGTTGATGCAGCGGATCATGGTGGACTTGCCGGAGCCGGACGGGCCGCAGATGACGATGCGCTCGCCGCGCATCACCTTGAGGTTGATGTCCTTCAGCACATGGAACTCGCCATACCATTTGTGCATGGCGATGATGTCGATGGCGACATCGGTGGTCGAGATGTGCATCTTCGCGGCATTGACCTTGATCTCTTCCGCGCTGACGGCGTTTTCGGTGGCCATGAACCAATCCCCTTTTTATCGTTTGTAACCGGTGTCGAGCCGGCGTTCCGTATACATTGAATAGCGCGACATGCCGAAGCAGAACAGCCAAAACACGAAGGCGGCGAACACGAGACCGGATTTCGCGGTCTGCGGCGTCGCCCAGTTGGCGTCCGAGAAGTTCTGCTTGACGACGCCGAGCAGGTCGAACATCGAAATGATGAGGACCAGGCTGGTGTCCTTGAACATGCCGATGAACGTGTTGACGATGCCGGGAATGACCAGCTTCAGCGCCTGCGGCAGCACGATCAGTCCCATCTTCTGCCAATAGCCGAGGCCGAGCGAATCGGCGCCCTCGTATTGGCCCTTGGGGATCGCCTGCAGGCCGCCGCGCACCACTTCCGCCATATAGGCGGCGGCAAACAGCGACACGCCGATCAGCGCCCTCAGGTATTTGTCGAAGGTGACGCCGGCCGGCAGGAAAAGCGGCAGCATGACGCTGACGAAGAACAGCACTGTGATCAGCGGGATGCCGCGCACGGCTTCGATGAAGACGATGCACAGCATCTTGACGATCGGCATCTTGGAGCGCCGGCCGAGCGCCAGCACGGTGCCCAGCGGCAGCGACACGGCGATGCCGACGAAGGAGAGGCTGAGCGTGATCAGCAGTCCGCCCCACCGCGACGTCTCGACATGCGGCAGACCGAACACGCCGCCCACCAGAAGAAAGAAGGCGACGATCGGCAGCACCAGGAAAAGCAGGATGGCGTTCAGGCCCTTGCGCGGCACGCTGGGGATCAGCATCGGCACCAGCAGCGCCGCGAACAGCATGGCGACCAGGATCGGCCGCCAGCGCTCCTCGACCGGATAGGTGCCGAACATGAACTGGCCGAACTTGGCGTTGACGAAGGCCCAGCAGGCTCCGCTCCAGCCATCGGGCTGGATGCCGCCCTGCGCCACGGTCGCGCAGACGGTCCGGTCCGGCCCGGTCCACTGGGCATTGATGAAGGCCCAGTTGATGACCTGCGGCAGGACCCAGGCGACGATGATGATGCCGAGTATGGTGAGGATGGTGTCGCCGACCGAACCGACGAGGTTCTTGCGGACCCAGGCATACAGGCCACGCTCGCTGATCGGCGCCGCCTCCGCCAGGGCCATTTCGGTGCGCACCCAGGACATGTCGTGTTCCTGCATGGCCCTACCTTTCCACCAACGCCATTCTGGCATTGACCACGTTCATCACGGCCGAGGTCACCAGGCTGAGTATGAGATAGGCGATCATCATGATCAGCACGCCCTCGACCGCCTGGCCGGTCTGGTTGAGCACCGTGCCGGCGGTCGCCGTCAGGTCCGGATAGCCGATGGCGATGGCCAGCGAGGAGTTCTTGGTCAGGTTGAGATACTGGCTGGTCAACGGCGGGATGACGATGCGCATGGCCTGCGGCACCACGACCAGCCGCAGGATCGATCCCGAGCGCAGGCCAAGTGCGGCGGCGGCCTCGGTCTGGCCCTTGCTGACACCCCTGATGCCGGCCCGCACGATCTCGGCGATGAAGGCCGCCGTGTAGCAGGACAGCGCCAGATAGAGCGACAGGAACTCCGGCTTGACCTGGAAGCCGCCGGTCAGGTTGAAGGTCGATTGTTTCGGAAAATCGAAGCTCAGCGGAAAGCCGCTCAGCGCATAGGCGAGCAGCGGCAGGCCGACGATCAGCGCGACGGACGTCCAGAACACGGGAAACTGCTGACCCGTCGCCATCTGCCGCTGGCGCGCCTTGCGGGCGACGAACCAGGCCATGGCGATACCCACGATGAGCGCCACGAAGATCAGCCATGAGCCCTCGCCCCAGACGGCGCGCGGGAAATAGAAACCGCGCTGGTTGAGGAAGGAACCGAAAGGCAGGTTATAGCTCTCGCGCGGCGGCGGCAACACGGCCAGCACCCCCGAATACCAGAAGAAGATGACCAGCAGCGGCGGGATGTTGCGGAAGATCTCGACATAGACCGTGCAGATCTTGCGGATCAGCCAATTCTGCGACAGCCGGCCGATGCCGATGACGAAGCCGATAATGGTCGCGGTGACGATGCCGGCCACGGCGACGATGATGGTGTTGATCAGGCCGACAATGATGGCGCGACCGTAGGTCGAATCGGACGTGTAGGCGATCGGCGTGTCCGAGATGTCGAATCCGGCGCGGCCCCTGAGGAAGCCGAAACCGGAGGCGATGTGAAGACGCTGCAGATTGTCGATGACGTTCTGCACGATCCACCAGACAGAGCCGAACAGAACGACGACGACCAGTGTCTGGAAGAAGAGACTGCGGACTTTCGGGTCGTTGATAAAGGAGCCGCGACTTGTATCCTCGCGAAGGACTTCCTGCGATGCCATATCACCGTCCCCTGTGAAAGAGAAACCGGAAGGCAGATGGTTCTGCCTTCCGGATCACATTTCGATCAGCGGATCGGTGGAGCGTATTGCAGGCCGCCCTTGGTCCACAACGCGTTGATGCCGCGGGCGATCTTCAGCGGGCTGCCCGAGCCGACATTGCGGTCGAACATTTCGCCGTAATTGCCGACCGCCTTGACGATGTTGACGACCCAGTCGTTGGAGACGCCGAGATCGGTGCCGATCTTGGTGTCGGCTTCCTGGCCGAGCACGCGTTTGATCTCAGGGCTGGCCGAGTTCTTCATCTCGTCGACATTGGCCTTGGTGATGCCGAGTTCCTCGGCATCGAGCAGCGCGAAATAGGTCCACTTGACGATATGGTACCACTGGTCGTCGCCCTGGCGCACCGCCGGTCCGAGCGGCTCCTTGGAGATGATCTCCGGCAGCACGACGTGATCGGCCGGCGCACCCAGCGTCAGGCGGATGCCGTAAAGGCCCGACTGGTCTGTGGTGTAGACGTCGCAGCGGCCGGCGTCATAGGCTGCGTTGACCTCTTCGAGCTTCTCGAAAACGACCGGATTGTACTCCATCTTGTTCGCCTTGAAGTAGTCGGCGAGGTTGAGCTCGGTGGTGGTGCCGCTCTGCACGCAGACGGCGGCGCCGGACAGCTGAAGCGCCGAATTGACGCCCGGCAGCTTCTTGGCGTTGATCATGAAGCCCTGGCCGTCATAGTAGGTGGTGCCGATGAAGTTCAGGCCAAGTGCCGTGTCGCGGTTAATGGTCCAGGTGGTGTTGCGCGACAGGATGTCGATCTCGCCCGACTGCAGCGCGGTGAAGCGCTCCTTGGCGCTGAGCGGCGTGAACTTGACCTTGGAGCCGTCACCGAAGACGGCGGCCGCCACGGCGCGGCAGAAATCGGCATCGATGCCTTGCCAGTCACCCTTGTCGTCCGGCGCGGAGAAGCCGGCCAGACCCGTCGAGACGCCGCACTGGATGAAGCCCTTCTGCTTGACCGTGTCGAGCGTGGTGGCTGAAGCCGTTGAAGCCACGGCTCCAAGCGCGGCGGCTCCAAGGATGCCGATTGCAATGTGTTTCATGACCCACAGACCCTTTTCTGTTTTCAGGCAAACCTGATCTTTTTTTCCCGCGTGAACGCAGCTTTTCGTTCCGGCCCATTTCCGGAACTCCGCATCGCAGTCGACGCGCCGCCTCCCATTCACGAACAGCATCGAAGGCGATAATTCCTGTGAGGTCAAGGAAAATGACCGAATTCAGATGGGTTTGAAAATCGTTTGCCGCAATTGCCTGAATAGCAGACAAACGCGCCCGCAATTTAGTCAGAAGCGCGAATAAAGCCGGCGAAGCTCGCCCTACGCCAGGCTGCGCTCTGTCCGCAAAAAATCCATCCGCCCGATTACTCTGCGTTACTGTGCTCTGCCGGCCGGTTGCGTGCCGATGTCTGCGCCCTCTGGCTGGATCTGGGTCATGGTGAGGTACGCTTTGCGCTATCAGGCGACGCATGCCGCTGCCGGCGGCGGGCTTTCTGGCCGCGCCATTACGCTTGCAGTCGGCCTGCGGCGGCTCCGGCAATTGGCACATTCGAAGTCGGGGTCCTGGCGAAAGCCGGCTGTTGCGCGGTCCATGTCGCCGCACTATGGCTAGCGGCTTACCAAAAAAGGCGACGACGAATGGCAAAAGACGGCAACGAGCCGGTGACTGGCAAAATGGGCATCAACACGCGGCTTGCCCATTCGGGCAACAACCCGCATGACTATTTCGGCTTCGTCAATCCGCCTGTCGTGCACGCCTCCACGGTGCTGTTCCGCAATGCCGCCTCGATGGCTGGACGGGACCAGAAATACACCTACGGCACGCGCGGCACACCGACCACCGACGCCTTGGCCCAGGCCATAGACGCGCTGGAGGGGTCGGCCGGCACGATCGTGGTCCCGTCGGGCCTGGCGGCGGTGACGGTGCCGCTGCTTGCCTTCGTTTCGGCGGGCGACCACCTGCTGATCGTCGACAGCGTCTATCATCCGACGCGCAACTTCGCCGACACGATGCTGAAGCGGCTCGGCGTCGAGGTCGAGTATTATGCTCCCGGCATCGGCGCGGGCATCGCCGCCTTGATCAAACCGAACACCAAGGTGGTGTTCACGGAATCGCCGGCCTCAAACACGTTCGAGGTGCAGGACATACCAGCCATCGCGAAGGCCGCGCACGCCGCCGGTGCCATCGTCATGATGGACAATACCTGGGCGACGCCGCTTTATTTCCGTCCGCTCGACCATGGCGTCGACATCTCGATCCATGCGGCGACGAAATATCCCGCCGGTCATTCGGACGTGCTGCTGGGTACGGTGTCGGCCACCGAGGCCTGCTGGAAACAGCTGTATGAAAGCTTCTGCACGCTTGGCTGCTGCGCCGGACCCGACGACGTCTACCAGGTGCTGCGCGGCTTGCGCACCATGGGGGTGCGCCTCGATCACCATCAGCGCAGCGCGCTCGCCATCGCGGCATGGCTGGAGGGCCAGAAGGGCGTGGCGCGCGTGCTCCACCCCGGCCTTCCCAGTCATCCCGACCACGCGCTGTGGAAGCGTGACTTTTCCGGCTCCAGCGGCATCTTCTCCATCGTGCTTGCCGGCGGCGGCCAGAAACAGCAGCACGCGTTCCTCGACGCATTGCGGATCTTTGGTCTCGGCTACTCCTGGGGCGGTTACGAGAGCCTTGCCGTGCCGGTCTGGCTCGGCGACCGCGTCGTTGCCAAGGGCCCCTATGAAGGGCCGTTGATTCGTCTCCAGATCGGCCTCGAGGATGTCGAGGACCTCATGACCGATATTCTTCGCGGGCTCACCGCCGCCGCAGCGGCCTGACGCGACCTCTCGGACCGATACCAGCAGCGCCCGCAAGGCCTTGACGCGATTGAGCAAACGGGGGCCGCACGCGGCGCCCCGGTCCGGCCATGTCGGCAATATTATTCTCCCCATCCGCAGTTTTGCGGATTTGTTTGACTTCCAAATTGCCGGCTTCCGCTTCATTGCGGCAGCGGAAATCATTCCCCAGCCACCGCACCAAGAGCCTGCCCATGGCGTTCCGCCTCTTTGTTCCCATTCTTGCCGGCGCGACGCTGCGCGAACGCATCATCGCCTGCGTCGGTGCGATGATCGGCATTGCGCTGACTGGCGCGATCAGCGGACTCACACTGGGTAGCGGGCCACATGTGCCGCTGCTGGTGGCGCCAATGGGAGCATCGGCGGTGCTGTTGTTCGCGGTGCCCGCCAGCCCGCTGGCGCAGCCCTGGTCGATCATCGGCGGCAACACGATCTCGGCGCTTGTCGGCGTGATCGTGGTGCAATTCGTGCACCAGCCGGTGCTCGCCACCGGTATTGCGGTAGCGCTGGCGATCGCCGCAATGTCGTTCACGCGCTGCCTGCATCCACCCGGGGGTGCGGCGGCATTGACCGCGGTGTTCGGCGGCCCAGCCGTGATCAGCGCTGGCTTCCTTTTTCCTTTCGTGCCAGTGGCGGTCAATTCGATGCTGCTGGTGGCGCTTGGCTACGGCTTCCACAAGCTGGCCCGGCGCAACTACCCGCACGTGCCGGCCCCGGCGCCGGTAAACAGTCACGGCACCATCGATCCGCCGGCGCAATTGCGTGTCGGTTTTCGCTCCGAGGACATCGACGCCGCGCTTGGAGCGCTCGACGAGACCTTCGACATCGATCGGGGCGATCTCGACCGGCTGCTGCGGCAGGTCGAATTGCAGGCCATGGTGCGCGAGCATGCGACGTTGCGGTGCCAAGACATCATGTCGCGCGACGTCATCTCGGTGGACGAGCACACGCCAGCCGCCGCTGCGCGCCAATTGCTGCTTGACCACAACATACGAACCTTGCCGGTGGTGGATGCCGAGGCAAGGCTGGCCGGAACCGTGGGCTTGCGGGAACTGACGCTGGCGGCCGGCACGGTCGGAACCGTGATCTCGCCGGCGGCAACCGCAACTGCCGGCTCGAACGCCATGGCGCTGCTGCCAGTGCTGACCGACGGGCGCAGTCACGCCGTCATCATCGTCGACGATAAAAACCACATCCTCGGGCTGATCACGCAAACCGATCTGCTGGCCGCGACGGCGCGGATGCAAAACACCGGCAGGGAGCCGGCCAAAGTGCTAGCATAGGCAGCCAGGCGGATCGCCTGGCGTGATTTTTCGGGAACCTTTTTTCGAAACCTGCATCCAATCTTTCGTGCAAGGATCGATGGAGGACACATGCCTGCGCTGACGGCAACATCAACAGCGACGGACGAGCTCCGGCTCGTAGCCCGCGCGCTTGCCCGCGACAGCGATGCCTTTCGCAAGATCATGAAGCTGAACAACCAGCGGCTCTACCGACTGGCGCGCGGCATGGTGCGCAATGACAGCGAGGCCGAGGACATCGTGCAGGAGGCCTATGTCAGGGCCTTTACCAATCTCGGCACCTATCGCGGCGATGCTTCGCTTTCCACCTGGCTGTCGCGCATCGTCATCAACGAGGCGCTCGGGCGGCTTCGCAAAGGACGGCGAACCGTGGCCATGCCTGAAAACCCGGAAGCGCAGATCATCCGGTTTCCCCTCAACCCAAGCGACGATCCGGAGCGGACGATGGCGCAGCGGCAGATCCTCGGGCTTGTCGAGCGGGCGACCGACAGCCTGCCCGACGCCTATCGCGCGGTTTTCGTGGCCCGCGTCATCGAGGGCCTGAGCATCGAGGAGACCGCCGACCTGCTCGGCGTGCGGCCCGAGACCGTCAAGACGAGACTGCACCGCGCCCGCGCTTTGCTGCGCAAGGCGCTGGACGACGAGATCGGGCCGGTGCTGCTCGACGCCTTCCCCTTCGCCGGCCGGCGCTGCGAACGGCTGACGCAGGCCGTGATGAAGCGGCTCGGATTCGAGGGGTGATCTTCAAAGCCAGATCTTTCGCCGATTTGTCGGGAACGTTTCCGCGCCATCCTCATCCAATGAATGTCAACCCAGATGAAGCCCGCTGCCCAGGCTGTCGGGCGGAAGGAGATGCCATGCTTATCAGACACACCGCAGCGCTTGCCGCCCTCTTGCTGCTTGGCGCTGCCCCATTCGCGCAAGCTGCCGACAAGCCGACCGACCCGCAGATCGCCCACATCGCCTACACAGCCGACATGATCGACATCGAGGCGGCCAAGCAGGCAATCAAGAAATCCAAGAACAAGGAAGTCGTCGATTTCGCCAAGGACATGGAGCGCGACCACGAAGCGGTGAACAAGCAGGCGCTCGACCTGCTCAAGAAGCTCAAGGTGAAGCCGGAAGACAATGCCACCAGCCAGGCGCTGACCAAGGCGGCGAAAGAGGAACATGCCAAGCTCGCCAAGCTGAAAGGGGCTGCCTTCGACAAGGCCTATATCGAAAACGAGGTGGCCTACCACAAGCAGGTCAATGGAGCGCTCGAAACCCTGCTCATTCCGTCGGCCAGCAATGCCGAGCTGAAGAGCCTGCTCGAAACCGGCCTCAAGATCTTCCAGGGGCATGAGCAGCATGCCGAACATGTCGCCGGCATGTTGAAATGAAAGCGGCCGTGCTGATCCGACCGCTCCTTGCCTGGCTGGCGCTGGTGCTTGCCGCCGGCCCGGCGCCGGCAGCGACGATCGAGGTGACGATCGACAAGCTCGTCTTCTCGCCCGCAAGCGTCGAGGCCAGGGTCGGCGACACGATCGAGTGGGTGAACAAGGACGCATTCGCCCACACGGCCACGGTGAAGGGCGGCTGGGAGGTGATGATCCCGCCGAAGGCGAAGGGAAAACTGACCCTCAAGACGGCGGGAGCGGTTGATTATTTCTGCCGCTTCCATCCCAACATGAAAGGCCGATTGGTAGTGGCGCCCTGAAAATCTGGGCCGGTGGCGGGACTTGGCCGCAAATACCAAGCCCCGTCACTCCGGAGCACCCGTCACTCCGCAGCAATTGAGCACGGAACAGTCGCGCCAGGGATCAGAGCGCCAGCCATGCCGTGCCGACCGCCAGCGTCAGCAGCGTCAATGGCAGGCCGACTTTGAAGAAAGCGCCGAACGACAGCGACGTGCCGGCGGCGCGCGCCTGCTCGGCAACGATCAGATTGGCGACGGAACCCAGGAGCGTGAAATTGCCGGCCAGCGTCGAGCTCATGGCGACGACCAGCCAGGCGCGCTCGGGGTTTTCCAGGCCGGGGATGAAGGGCCGCAGCGCCAGCACGGCCGGCACGTTGCTCATTATGTTGGAGAGCAAGGCGGTGAAGCCCGACAGGCGCCAGACGTCGTCCAGCCCGACGTTCTTGGCCGATGCGACGATGTCCGGTGTCAGCAGCGTTCGTTCGGCGCCGGCAACCACGATGAACAGGCCGGCGAACATGAACAGCAATGGCCCGTCGATTTCGCGATAGATGCGCTCTGGTTTGATGGCGCGGGTGAGCAGGAGGATGGCGCCGCCGATGAGCGCCGCCTTGGCGACAGGCACACCGGCGAAGAAGGCCACGGCCAGTCCGATGCAAACCACCACCGCTTTCAGCACTTGGCGGCGATGCATGCGGCCGCGCGAGACCTGCGGCGTCAATTCGCCGTTGCGCGCGAATTCGGTGCGGTAAACGACGCGAACAATGGCGATGACCGCGACGAGACCGAACAGGGCAACCGGAGCCAGAGCCGCTGAAAAGGCCGGATAGGAGATGCCCGACAGCGCACCGATGACCATGTTTTGCGGATTGCCGGTGATGGTGGCGACACTGCCGCAATTTGACGCGGTGGCGGTCGCGATGAGATAAGGAACCGGATTGCGTTTGATGGCGCGGGTGACGTGAACGACGATCGGCGCCATGACAAGACAGATGGCGTCATTGACCAGGAAGGCCGACAGCAGGCCGGTCAGCAGGGTCACCATAACCAAAAGCATGAACGGCGCATGCGCATGCTCGATCGCGATGGCACCGAGGCCGCGAAAGGCGCCCGAGACCTTCAGATGCGCCACTACGATCATCATGCCGAGCAAAAGCGTGATGGTGTCGAAATTGATGGCGCGGTAGGCAGCCTCCAGGCTGATCGCCCCGATGGCGATCATCGCGGCCCCGCCGAGCAGTGCGATCCCCGCCCGATCGAGGCGCAGGCCTGGTATGCGGCCGACGGCGACGCCGGCATAGGTCAGGACCAGGATCAGCAGTGCCGCCGCGCCCATCAATGTCATGCGAAGAAGGCCCTGCCCGATGCATTCAGCCCCGGCCGGAGCTGTGGCCACCACCTTTAGCGGGCGGCGCGCAAAGCGAAAATACCTTCTGCGTGATGGCTGCAGAAATCCCCAGCGACGCGCCCCCGGCGCCGGTGGCTGGCCGGATCCGCCTCAATGAACCGTGATTGTCGCGGCTGGCGGCGTTTGCTGAGAAACCATCGGATCGAAACTGACCTGGTCGCGTCCATTCGATTTGGCTGCATAGAGCCGCCTGTCGGCTGCCGAGAATATCTCCTCATAGGTGGTCGGCCCGTTAAAGGCAGTACCGCCAATGCTGACGGAAAGCGGACAGGACCGGCCGCCCGGCGAAAATTCCACCTCACGAATTCGCCGGCGGATGCTTTCGGCAACCAGCCAGGATTGCGAGGGATCGACACCGGGAAGAAACACGCCGAATTCCTCGCCGCCGATGCGGCCGACGATGTCGGTGCCGCGGAGCTGATCCTTGATCGTCTGCGCGATCAGTTTGAGCGCCTGGTCGCCGCAGTCATGTCCAAGCCGGTCATTGATCGATTTGAAGTGATCGGCGTCGATGATCAGCAGCGCACCGGAATTGGCCGACGCCTGTTTGCGGACCTGTTCGAGATAGGCTTCGACCAGCATGGAGAAAGCGCCGCGGTTGAGCACCGCCGTCAGGCTGTCGGTGGCGGCAACGACGGTGAGATCGCGCTGGGCAATGGCCAACTGGCGTATCTTCCACATCAGGAAGAAGAGAAACGATCCACCCAGCACCAGGGGCAACAGAATGTCGGTCAGCTGAGCCCGCCACACAGCTTCGGGGGAAAGATACGGGAAGTTGAACGAATCGACGAAAAACGCCACGCCAATGAAGAACGCCGTGCCGGCGGCGGTGACGGCGATCACCCTGCCCCAACTCGTCGGCGACAGGTCGAGCTTCATCTCTTCAACTCCGTTAGCCGCGTCTACTATGACGCGCCAACGCAAACAAAACGATAAGACTTTCCCTCCAATTCGACGGCAGAGGTTGCAGGGTTACGGCCGCCGGACCGGCGGCCGCCTCCGGCCTGCGTCTCGAAGATTTGTCCGGATGATCGATCCGGACCTACGACAGGAGGGTCCTGCCGTCAGCCGTTGGGCGCCGATTCGCCCAGCGTCTCTGCAACAAAGGATGCCGCGATCAGATCGTCGGCATCCAGGCCTAGAGAGCCTTCGCCCGCTCCCATGATGGCGGCAACCTTGTGGAAGGTCTTCAGCTCATGGTCGGAAATCCGGGCGGTTTGCATCTTGGCTTTGAGCTCGGCGATACGTCGCCCCAAGGCGGGCGACGTTCCAATTTCACGTTTCGACATGACGCGGTTTTCTCCTTCCCCAACCCATGCTTGTTTTGCCCGCCATTCGCAGCCCGAATGCTTACTTTTATGAGGGACCGCGAATACAAGGCCCCGAACGCGTGATCGTTACGAAGGTTCCCGCGCGACAAGGTCACGAAATAATACGGAAAGGGCGCCGCAGCGGCGGCGTGCCGCCGTCGCGCCGGCAAGCGCATTCGTGAAGACGAGAAGGGATGAAAAGTTCCGACCGGATTCCTGCCCGCGTTGAAATTTCTCACGTCCGGAGCAGCTAAGCCGTTGAAATTATTGGCGATCCCGACAGGATTCGAACCTGTGACCATCGGCTTAGAAGGCCGGTGCTCTATCCAGCTGAGCTACGGGACCGCTGGCCGGCTCGGAGCCGGTAAGATGTCTGCGCTGGCGCCCGCCCGGGCTTTGCCGGTCAATGCGTCCAGGGCGTCCTGCGGTCATAGCGGAAATTTTCCGCATAGGAAATCTGGCGGCGCTTGGGCTCTTTCGGCTCTTCGACGCGGTAGGCGAGCCCTTCCTTCTCGGCATAGGCCACGGCCTCTTCGCGCGTGTCGAAGGTCAGCTTGATCTGGCTCCTCATGTCGCCGGAAGTGGTGTAGCCCATCAGCGGGTCGATTTTCTTGCGCATCTCGGGATCGAATTCCAGCACCCAATGGCCGGTCTTGGCCGTGCCGGACTGCATCGCGGTTTTGGCTGGACTGAAAATGCGCGCGGACATGACCACCTCATTGCTGTGCAAGGCAGCATGGCCGCCTCTTCGCCCGTCATTACTGCGCAATGCGGACGGCGGCAAGGTTTTTGCACTTGCAGGTTTTTGCACTTGCCATGCAACACTGAAATGAATAGGCAACAGACCGTTCGGAGTGTAGCGCAGCCTGGTAGCGCATCTGGTTTGGGACCAGAGGGTCGGGAGTTCGAATCTCTCCACTCCGACCACCTTTCACAGAAAAGGCAATCGAGGGCCGTTGGCGCCTGCGAATGGCAATGTGTCGGGTGCAGAATGGGGCTGTCGGCAATCTCCGCGCGGCCAGTTGTCTTTGCTGCTGCATGTCACGGTCGCAACAAAAAGCCGCGGACGGCAAAGTTGCCTGCTCCACCGCATCCACTATTGTGAGCCGGAACACAACACGGTGTGGGGCGACAGATGCCCATCGGACATCGACGGTCTCCGCTAAAGCCTCACGGAGGAACCATGAGCGACAGTTGGACACCCACCCGCCTCGGCGCAGGGCGGCATTCAGCATGACGACGGAAACCGCCACGGGCGGCACGGAGACAAAATTCAGACAGCCGCCAGCCGGACCCGGGATCGCGGTCGATCTCGATGGAGTGACCATAGATTTCGCATTGGCGGCTGGGCGTAGCTTCCAGGCGGTAGCCCGCGCCGATCTGAAAGTCGGCGACCAGGAATTCGTGGCGATCATTGGGCCGACGGGCTGCGGCAAGTCAACGCTGCTGAATGCCGGCGCAGGGCTTCTCGTGCCTTCGGCAGGCAGCGTCCGTGTGTTCGGCGCCCCGCTTCGCGGTCTCAACAGACAGGCTGGCTACCTCTTCCAGCAGGATGCATTGATGCCCTGGAAGACCGCTCTGGACAATGTGGCCATCGGGCTGGAAGTGGCAGGCGTGCCCTCTTCCGAAGCAAAGGAACGCGCGCGAGCATGGCTCGGACGCGTCGGCCTGGCTGCTTTCTGCGAGCGCTACCCTCACATGCTTTCAGGCGGCCAGAAAAAGCGCGTTGCTCTTGCGCAGGTCCTGATCCGCGATCCCAAGATCATCCTCATGGACGAACCCTTCGGACCGCTCGACGCACAGACGCGGCTGATCATGGGCGGCCTTTTGCTCAAGCTGTGGTCGGACGACCGCAAGGCGGTGATGTTCGTCACCCACGACCTCGAGGAAGCGATCGCGCTGGCTGATCGCGTGGTGGTGATGTCAGCCGGTCCCTCGGCACGCATCATCGGCGACTTTCCAATCCCGCTGGCGCGTCCACGCGATATTTCGGAAATCAGGCTGGAACCGCGCTTCCAGGAATTGCATCGCGACATCTGGCACATGCTGAAGAAGGAAGTGCTCAAGGCTTACGGCGAGATTGAAGAAGGAGCGATCCGATGAAAAGGACGACGCTGCTTTTCGCACAGCTAACCGTGGCCGTCATCGTCATCGCGCTCTGGCAGGCAGCGTCGACGACGCACCTGATCGGCGATCCGAACAATATTTCCTTCTTCTTCTCGACCCCATTGGCGGTGGCAGGCCAGATATGGAGGTGGTTTGCCACCGGGACGATCTGGCATCATCTGTGGATCACGCTGTGGGAGTCCATGCTGGCCTTCGCCATCGGCTCGCTGGCAGCGATCGCGATCGGCTTCTGGTTTGCCCGCAAGCCGAGACTTGCGGCCGTCTTCGATCCCTATGTAAAGGCGGCCAATGCGCTTCCCCGCGTCGTGCTGGCGCCGATCTTCACGCTTTGGTTTGGCCTCGGCATCTGGTCCAAGGTTGCCTTGGGCGTGACGCTGGTTTTCTTCATCGTCTTCTTCAATGTCTACCAGGGCGTGAGGGAGGTGAACACGACGGTGCTGGCCAATGCCCGAATGCTCGGCATGAACGAACGGCAATTGCTGCGCCACGTCTATATGCCATCGGCATTGTCCTGGGTGTTTTCATCGCTCCATATCTCCGTCGGATTTGCCGTGGTCGGCGCCGTGGTCGGCGAATATCTCGGTGCGGCCGGCGGACTAGGCTATCTGATACAGCAGGCCGAGGGCGTGTTCGACGTGGCGGGCGTCTTTGCCGGAATGTTCGTCCTCGCCGCTTTTGTGCTCTTGATCGACTGGATCGTCACGCTGATCGAAAAAAGGCTGCTTGTCTGGCGGCCTGAATTCTCGAAACCAGGCCGATAGGGCCCAATCCAGCTCAAGGAGGAGATCATGAGGATCATTTCGAAACTGGCGGCCGCCGCCGTCGTATTGCTCGCGGTGGCCACAGACGCGGGGGCCGCCGAAAAGGTCACCATTTCGATCGGCGGAGCGTCATGCCTCTGCTATATGCCGACCGTGCTCGCCAAACAGATCGGCGCTTACGAAAAAGCCGGCATCGATGCAGACCTCGTCGATTTCAAGGGTGGTTCTCAATCGCTGACCGCAGTATTGGGTGGCAGCGCGGATGTGGTGTCCGGCTATTTCGATCACACGGTGAAATTGGCCGCCAAGAACCAGCGCCTGCAATCCTTCGTCGTTTACGACCAGTTCCCGGGACTGGTGCTGGCGGTGGCGCCGGACCAGACCGGCAAGATCAAGTCAGTGAAGGACCTTGCTGGCAAAAAGGTCGGCGTGACCGCTCCCGGTTCCTCGACCGACTTCTTCCTGAAGTTCCTTCTGCAGAAGAACGGCATCGACCCGACATCCGCCGCCGTGATCGGCGTTGGGCTGGGCGCTACCGCCGTCGCCGCCATGGAGCAAGGGCAGATCGACGCCGTGGTGACGCTCGATCCGGCCGTCACCGTGCTTCAGGCCAGGCATAAGGACCTGACCATCCTGGCGGACACGCGCACCCAGAAGGATACCGAGGCGGTATTCGGAGGCGACTATCCCGGCGGAGCGCTTTACACCCGGCCGGAATGGATGGCCGCGCATCCCCAAGCAACGCAGGGATTGACCAATGCCATGCTTGCCACGCTGGATTACATTCACTCCCACAGCGCCGAAGAGATCATGGCCCAGATCCCCGACAATCTGATCGGCAGCGACAAGGACGCCTATCTGGCCGCGTTGAAAAATGCGATCCCCATGTATTCGACCACCGGGCTCATGGATCCAAAAGGCGCGCAGGCCGTGCTCGACGTTTTCTCTCTCGGTTCGCCCGATGTGGCCAACGCCAAGATCGATATCACGCAGACGTACACGAACGACTATGTGAACAAGGCGAAGAAGGCCAACTGACGAGATCAACGTCAAGCAGCGGGCATATGGCTCGTTCGCCTCAGCCACGGAGTTCACCGAGCGCCGGCATTTCAGCGACTCGGTGGCCCCGTCGCCATTTTGGGTATCCGTCAATTGACGAATACCCGTTCTTCTCTCACCTAGCTTGGCATTGCGCGGGCCAGCCGAACGCGCAGCAAGAGTGAGGGTGACTGAAGTCACATGAAGGTAAGCTCGCCGGGCGAGAACCCCAACCGCCCCACTCCCGGCGAGCCTACAACCTGATTTGGAACGCAATCAGGACCGGGGTCAGCCGGCAAGCTTGTATCGCAAGATCGGTGCCAGCTTCTGTTTCCCGAAATGGGACGGCTAAAGGGACATGGAACCACCGTTTGCTGGCCGGCCGACCATCGCGCCCTAAACCTCGAACTCGCCCTGCCCCTCGTCCATGGCGCTGACGGTTTCAGCCGCCAGCGCCCGGGTGATCGACGTCTTGCGTTCGAGCGCGGCGCGGTCCAGCCGCTCCACCACGCGCATGGCCGTCGCCAGGGAGCGCTCGATGCGGCGCACCAGATATTGCACGACATGCGGCTCGACCTCGACCTGGCGGTCGGCGAACAGCTTGGTGATGACACCTGCCAGCAGGAGATCGTCGGGTTCGTGGATCTCGACGGTTGCCGCCGCCTTCAGCCGCGACGCCAGATCCGGCAGCGTGACGCCCCAGGCCGAGGGAAAGCGGCGCGCCGTCAAAAGCAAATGCGAGCCGCTGCCGCGCACCGCATTGATCAGATGAAACAGCCCTTGCTGGTCGACTGTGCCGGTATCGACGTCGTCGATCAGCGCCGGCCGGGCACCGAGATTTACAATGCTGTCGCCGATGCGGTGCGCGTCGACCTGAACGGCATCCGCCCGTGCCCGCCAGATCGAGGCCAGATGGGTCTTGCCGGAACCGGCCGGGCCGGCCAGCACGACCACCGGCGAGGGCCAGTCCGGCCAGCGGTCGACCAGCGCCACTGCCTGGTTGTTGGCGCCGGAGACGACGAGTTCGTCCCGAGAATAGCCGGTGCCATGGCCGAGATCGAGCGGCAGTTGGCGCGGCGGGTCGGACCTCTGGTCGCTCATGCCAGGCTCAGCCGCGCGACCCGGCCAGGCCGGATCATGGATTGATGCCTTTGCGACGATCGGCCGGCAATGGCGGCACGGCCTTGCCGTGACCCTTGTAGAGCGGCGATTCCAGATAACGCGCAATGGCAAAGCGCACCAGGACCGCGACCGCGGCCGATGCAGGCACCGCAATCAGCAGACCGACGAAGCCAAACAGCGCGCCGAAGGCAAACAGCGCGAACATCAGCCACACCGGATGCAAGCCGACGCTTTTGCCGACCAGCCGCGGCTGCAAGATATTGCCCTCGATGAACTGGCCGATGAAGAACACCACCGCGACCGCTACGACCATGGTCCAGTCCGGCCAGAACTGGACGAAGGCAACGCCGACGGCCAGCACCAGCCCGGTCAGCGAGCCGACATAGGGGATGAAGGAGATCAGCCCGGCGAACAGGCCGATGAGGATGCCGAAATTGAGACCGGTTAGCGTCAGGCCGGTGGCATACATGGCGCCCAGCACCAGGCACAGCGTGCCCTGCCCGCGCACGAAGCCGGCCGTTGCCGTGTTGATGTCCCTGGCGATGGCGCGCACCGTGGCGACATTGTCCCGCGGCACCCAGCTGTCGATCACCGCCACCATGCGGTCCCAGTCGAGCAGCATGTAGAAGGCGACCACCGGCGTCACCACGAACAGGCTGATCACCGAGACCAGCGCCACGCCCGAACTCCATATCGAGGTGAACACGGTCGTCAGCAGACCGAAGCCGGATGTCAGCAGTGAGTTCAATCCGTCGCGCAGGCCATTGGCGTTGACGCCGAATTTCTGTTCCAGCCATTTCGGATCGAACGAGGTGATAAGGCTCTGCAGCCGCGTCAGGTACTCAGGCAACTTGCCGGCAAAATCGGCCATCTGCGTCGCCAGCACCGGGATGAGGATGACAAAGGCCAGCACCAGCACGACAAGGAAGGTGATGAGGATGACCACCGTTGCCATGAAACGGCTGAGGCCGAGCCGCTGCAGCCGGTCGGCCACGGGATCGAGGAAATAGGCGAGCACCATGCCGGCCACGAAGGGCAAGAGGATGGCGCTGAAAACATAGAGGAAAAGCGCGAGCGCGGCGACGCCGGCAAGCCAGAAGAAGATCTGCCGGCGGAATCCGGCGGATGGATCATCACCGGCGGCCGCCGGCGCGCTCGCCGCAGCTTCTTTGTCAGGTGCCCGGGGTGGAGCCTTCGCCATAGCCGCTCATATGCCTCAGCCAAGCCACGAGATAGGCTGCGGCCGAAGCCACGGTCAAGACCCCGGACAGCATTATGAGGGCGGGACGAAGTGGATCGAGATGGATCGAAAAAGCAAGCTCACCCAGCACCAGCGCCGCCAGTACAATCTGGATGGCGGTGTTGACCTTGGAGACGAGGAGCGGCTTCATCTCGACGGGATGGGCCATCACGGTGGACAACAGCACCGCGCAAATGATCAGCGCGTCGCGCGACACCATGGTGACGACCAGCCACAGCGGCAATTGCCCGATGAAGCCCAGGACGACGAACACGGAAACCAGGAGCAGCTTGTCGGCCACCGGATCGAGATAGGCGCCGAGCTTGGAATGCTGGTTGAACCGGCGGGCGATGAAGCCGTCGACGCCGTCCGAGATGCCGGCAACGAGGAACCCGGCAAAGGCCCAATCCCAGCGCGCCTGGAGCATGGCCAGCACCACGGCAGGCACCAGGACAAGGCGCATGATTGTGATCAGGTTGGGGATGGTCAAGCGCATGTCCCGTCGCTTCTGTCTGAACGATAGATGATGGAGATGGGGGATGGACGCAAGAGAGAAGCTGCCGAGCTTCCCCTGGTGGGGAGCGGCAGTTTCAGCGCCGTTTTCCTTGCGGACCGAAACCGTTCATGCGAAGAGCCGCAAAGGAAACAGCGACAAGCCAGATATGAAGCGCGATACAGTCAAGCGTAAGAACGGGCTCACCTATGCCGAGGCTGGCGTCGACATCGATGCCGGCAATCTCATGGTCGAGAAGATCAAACCGCTGGTCAAGGCGACGCGCCGGCCGGGCGCCGATGGCGAGATCGGCGGTTTCGGCGGCCTGTTCGACCTCAAGGCCGCCGGCTTTACCGACCCGGTGCTGGTCGCCGCAAATGACGGCGTCGGCACCAAGCTGAAGATCGCCATCGACGCCGGCAAGCACGACACGATCGGCATCGACCTCGTCGCCATGTGCGTCAACGACATCGTCGTGCAGGGTGCCGAACCGCTGTTCTTCCTCGACTATTTCGCCACCGGCAAGCTCGATCCGGACCAGGGTGCGGCGATTGTCGGCGGCATCGCCGCGGGCTGCCGGCAGGCCGGCTGCGCGCTGATCGGCGGCGAGACGGCCGAAATGCCCGGCATGTATCACGGCAAGGACTATGACCTTGCCGGTTTTGCCGTGGGCGCGGCCGAGCGCGGCCAGCTTCTGCCCACCGACGACATCGTCGAGGGCGACGTGCTGCTGGGGCTGGGTTCGTCGGGCCTGCATTCGAACGGCTTTTCGCTGGTGCGCCGCATCGTTGCGACCAGCGGCCTGGCATGGACCGATCCGGCTCCCTTCAATGACGAGGCCACATTGGCCGAGGCGCTGCTCGAGCCGACCCGGATCTATGTGAAATCGATCCTGAAGGCGATCCGCAACACGCACGGCATCAAGGCGCTGGCCCATATCACCGGCGGCGGCTTCCCCGAAAACATTCCGCGCGTTCTGCCGAAGGAGTTCTCGGCCGAGCTCGATCTCGACGCCATCGACGTGCCGCCTGTGTTCTCATGGCTGGCCAAAACCGGCGGTGTGGCGCCCGAAGAGATGATGCGCACCTTCAACTGCGGCATCGGCATGATCCTGGCGGTGGCGTCCGGCCAGGCGGCGCAGGTCGCTGCCGTCTTGCAGGAAGCCGGCGAGACGGTGACGCCGATCGGCCGGATCGTGCCGCGCCGCGACGCCGGCGTCATCTATCGGGGTTCGATCGGTCTATGAGTGCGCAGAAGAAACGCACTGTCGTTCTGATCTCGGGGCGCGGTTCCAACATGACGGCGCTGATCGCCGCCGCCAGCGACCCGGCTTTCCCCGCCGAAATCGTCGGCGTCATCTCCGACAAGGCGGATGCCGCCGGGCTCGGCATGGCGAGGGCGCGCGGCATCGCCACCCAGGTGATTTCCCGGGCCGACCATGCCAGCAAGCAGGCGCACGACGCCGCGATCGATGCGGCGCTCACGGCCTTCAATGCCGAGATCGTGGCACTGGCCGGCTACATGCGCATTTTGACCACCGGCCTCGTCCAGAAATGGCAGGGTCGCATGATCAACATCCACCCCGCTCTGCTGCCGGCCTTCAAGGGGCTCGACACGCATGCGCGCGCGCTGGCGGCGGGCATGCGCATCCATGGCTGCACCGTGCATTTCGTCACGTCCGAGATGGATGACGGTCCGATCATCGCACAGGCGGCGGTGCCGGTAATGGTTGGCGACAATGCCGACACACTTGCCGCACGAGTGCTGAAGGTGGAACACCAGCTCTATCCGCTGGCGCTGGGGCTGGTCGCCGAGGGCAAGGCGCGGATGGAAAAGGGCCGCACCGTGTTTGCCCGCTTCGCCGACGATGCCGACAATGCAACCTCGATGATCATTGCACCGAGCCCGCTACGCGAGGAAATCGATTTCGAGCAATTGGCGCGGATCACGCCGTAGGCATTTTTGCAGTCATAATTTGATTGCAAACTTTGGCGCACCCGCCTATCTCATGCTTGCATGAACAGCAAGCATAGGCGCGTGCTCAAAGCGATATTCACCGATCCAGTTTCGGGCAGTATCGAATGGATTGCCGTCGAAGCCTTGCTGGTCGCCGTTGGTTGCCAGGTGATCGAAGGAAGCGGCTCACGCGTGCGTTTTGTCTTTAAGAGCGAAGTCGAGACGTTCCACCGGCCGCACCCTTCAAAGGAAGCAAAGCGATATCAAGTACGGGATGCTCGCCAATTCTTGTTGAGGATCGGAGTGAAGCCATGAATGCGATGACCTACAAGGGCTATTCGGCCCGCGTTGATTATGATGACGATGACGAGATTTTCTTCGGCCGTATTGCCGGTATTCGAGACGGCGTATCCTTCCATTCAGAAACTGTCGCGGGGCTAAAAGCCGCCTTCCATGAAGCCGTGGACGACTATGTCGAAACTTGCGCGAAAATCGGTAAGTCGCCGCAAAGATCTTATTCCGGCAATCTCATGTTGCGCGTTGACCCCTCGGTTCATTCAAAAGTTGCAATGGCAGCGGAACTCGCAGGCAAGAGCCTGAACCAGTGGGGAGAAGAAGTCTTGCGCGAGGCCGCCGAAAAGCAAATTGCCTGAACCAGCAGCTGTCCTGCCTCCATCTGCATCCGCCATTCGACCGGGAGTATCGTGAA
Source organism: Mesorhizobium sp. B1-1-1 (assembly GCF_006442955.1). Taxonomy (NCBI): domain Bacteria; kingdom Pseudomonadati; phylum Pseudomonadota; class Alphaproteobacteria; order Hyphomicrobiales; family Phyllobacteriaceae; genus Mesorhizobium; species Mesorhizobium sp. B1-1-1. The sequence continues at coordinate 234,992 of NZ_VFWW01000001.1, read as the reverse complement.
ACAGTTGTTTGTGCTGCGCCACGCCAAGTCGAGTTGGGACGATCCCAACCTCCCCGATTTCGACCGGCCGCTCGCCGAACGCGGATTGAAGGCGGCCCAATTGATAGGGCGCGAACTCGCGACGCGCGGGTGGCTGCCGGACCAGGCGCTGGTATCGCCGGCGCTGCGCACCCGCGAGACCTGGCGGCTGGTGGACGCGGAGTTGCCAGCGCATCCACGAGTCGCGTTCTCCGAGGCGCTTTATGAAGCCTCAGCGACGGATATTCTGAGCCAGATTCGTCAAGCCGATCCGTCGAACGACAGCTTGCTGGTGGTCGGCCACAATCCCGGTCTGCAATATCTGGCGAAACAGCTTGCCGGGCCAGGGTCAGAGGCCAAGGCGCGCAGGAGGCTCGAAGGAAAATTTCCAACGGCAGCCTTTGCGCGCCTCGTTTTCCAGGGCGACTGGTCCAACCTGTCGTCCGCGCGGCTGACGCATTGCCTGCGTCCGAAGGATCTGCGCTAGAAATCCGGGGTTAAGCTGGCAGCCAAGGCCGCTGCGTGTCCGGGACGTTAATTGCCCCAGATGCCTTGGCCGGGTTCGGGCCAGTCGGTCGTGGGCTTCGTCTTGGCATCGCCTGTCTCGTGGCTGGCCATGCCCGTATCCTTGAGCGCGCCGGTGACAAGGTGGTCCACGCCCGCCATCGGGGCGACGGGCTGGTTGGCATTGTCGGAGCCATAATGGTCGCTGCCGGCAAAGGCGCTGCCGGTCGCAACGAGGATGGCGGCGGTGGCGAGGGCGATCTTGTTCATTTCAATCTCCTGGATTCATCCGTTAGGCGGCGTCTTGGGAGGACGGTTCCGCTAAGGACAAGACCCCAGGCACTCCTGTTTTATTCCTGGGCTCGGATTGTTTTCTGCCGAGCTTGGAGGATTGGTCATGCGCAAAAAACAAGAGCGGCGGGCCAGGCCCACCGCTCTTTGTGGTCGAAGACTTACAGAATCAACGGCCCCAGATGCCCTGGCCAGACTGAGCCGGCACGTTGGCATTCGCGTCGCCCTGCGCCTTTATGGACTTGGTGATCGAGCCGGTATGCGTGGTGTCGATGTTGGAGGTCGACTGGTTGGCAACCGGCTGGTTGACATTATTGGAACCATAATTGTCGCTGCCGGCAAAGGCGGTGCCCGTGGCAATGAGAATGGCGGCGGCGGTAAGAGCGATCTTGGTCATTTCTTTACTCCTGAGTTCAAGTTGGTTGATGTCGGCAGTCGCGATTAGCGGCCGAAAAGGTTGCGGTCGGCGCCCTGCGAAGCCGGGGCCTGGACGGTTCCGTTCGTCTTCGAGGTCGAAGCGGTGACGGAATGGTCAACAGCGGCGGCGGGCTGATTGGCGTTGGCCGAACCATAATTGTCGCTGCCGGCGAAAGCGGTGCCCGTGGCAACGAGGATGGCAGCGGCGGTAAGAGCGATCTTGGTCATTTTGGTTACTCCAGTATGTTTGTTCTGTCCGTCTAGTGGCGTGCCCTTGGGAGGATTTCGCGTCGCTCGGACCACCCCGAGATGGGTCTGCGGTGTTGTCGTTTCCAGTCACGAAAATGTGCCAAAAAAGCTGTGGGACGGCCCTTGAAATTGAAACGACATCGCTGGCTGCCACAATTTTATCTTGTTGAACCAACGGTTTATTGAGAAAACTCCATTGAGCCCACCCGTTTGCGCAGAGCGTACGTTCACCGTTTGATGTACGGTCCGTCAACATAAATCGAACCGAACGGTTCGGTCTTATCTACGTAAGGCCCGCGCAAGTGGCCGCATCCGGGCGTTTGCTTTGCGGCTGGGTCGACATTGTCGCTTGCAAACGGGCTGAAGGACGCGCCAAGAGGCGCGCCGCATTCTCCACGCGGAGGCTTCGCCTCCGGTCGCGGCAGGCGCAAGCTTTCAGTCATTTTGCCGACTGGAGAAATGGAAAGCGGCGGGTTCTGGCCCGTCAGGAAGCGCCAAAGCCAAGGACGTCGCGCATACCGTATTGACCGGGCGGTCGCCCGGCCACCCAGAGGGCTGCGGCGATGGCGCCACGGGCGAACATGACGCGGTCCTCGGCCGCATGCGACAGGGTGACGATCTCGCCCCCGGTGCAGAAGCTGACGCTGTGCTCGCCGACGATGCTGCCGCCGCGCAGCATCGCGAAGCCGATCTCGCCGGCAGGCCGCGCACCGGTGACACCGTCGCGAACAAGCCTCGCCATCGCATTGAGTTCGACGCCGCGTCCGTCGGCAATGGCTTGGCCGAGCATCAGGGCGGTGCCCGATGGCGCATCGATCTTGTGGCGGTGATGCGCCTCTAAAATCTCTGCATCCCAGTCCGCGGGACCGAGCGCTCTCGCCGCCTGCTCGACCAATCCGACCAGCATGTTCAGCCCAAGCGAAAAGCTCCCGGAGCGTACGATGACAACGGTTTTCGCGGCATCGGCGATGGCTGCCAATTCAGCGTCATCGAAACCGGTCGAGCCAATGACCATGGCAGGCCCGCGACGGCCGGCGCAGGCTCTCGCCAGATCGGCCGATGCCGCCGGCGTGGTGAAATCGACGACCACATCGGCCAGGCCGAGCGCCTCGTCGCGGCTGACCAGGCCATCGCCGGCAATGCCCGGTCGATGAAAGCGGGCAGTAAGCGCCAGCCGCGAGTCGGCCTGCACGGCGTCCGCCATCTGGCGCCCCATGCGGCCGAGCGCACCGGCAATTGCGATCCTGACTGGCGCCATCGCCGCGGCTATTTCCACATGCCGCGCATGCGCGCGCCAATGTCGACGCGTATCTCCGGCCGGGGCGCCCTGCCCGGCGCTGCTTGCGCTGCCGGCCATACCGTCTGTTCGAATGCCGCAAGGAGGGAGGCCGGGATGAAGCGCGTGCGCGAGGCATAGACATGGCGGTCGCCGCGCGCCGCCTGGCCATGCGCAAAGAAGCGCTGCGGCATGACCAGGTTGAGGCTGTCCTTGGCCCTTGTCATCGCCACGTAAAGCAGCCGGCGCTCCTCCTCGATATCTTCCCTGGTACCAACGCCGAGATCGGCCGGAATGCAGCCATCGACGGTGTTGAGCACAAACACGTTCTTCCACTCCTGGCCCTTGGCCGAGTGGATGGTCGACAGGATCAAATAATCCTCGTCGCGGTGCGGCGGCCCGGCCTGGTCGCTGGTCGCGTCCGGCGGATCGAGCGTCAGCTCGGTCAGGAACCGTTCGCGCGAAGCGTAGCCGGATCCGATCTGCTCGAGCTGCAGAAGGTCGGCCCGGCGTGTGGTTGCGTCCTCGTGGATGCGCTCGAGATGCGGCTCGTACCAGAGCCTGACCTGTTCGAGATCGGCCGGCCATTTGGCGCCGGCACGCAGGCCGGAGTAGAGCGAGACGAAGCCCGGCCAGTCATCCGCCGCGCGCTGCGGCGGCCGCCAGCCGGCAAGGCCCATCGCCTCGTCCAGCGCCGATGTCATCGTCTCCACGACCTGCGCCGCGGCCGAGGGGCCGATGCCCGGCAAAAGCTGCAGCACGCGAAATCCGGCGACGCGGTCGCGCGGGTTTTCGGCAAAGCGCAGCACCGCCAGCACATCCTTGACATGAGCGGCATCGAGGAATTTCAGCCCACCGAACTTGACGAAGGGAATGTTGCGCCGCGTCAGCTCGATTTCCAGCGGCCCGCTGTGGTGCGAGGCGCGAAACAGCACCGCCTGCGATTTCAGCGCCGTGCCGGCCTCGCGCTCGGCCAGGATGGCCTCGCAGACGAAATTGGCCTGTTCGACCTCGTCGCGTACAGTCACCAGCCTCGGCTTGGCGGCGGATTTGCGTTCCGACCACAGATTTTTGGTGAAGCGTTCCGAGGCCTCGCCGATCACCGCATTGGCGGCGGCCAAAATGGTTTCGGTCGAGCGGTAGTTGCGCTCCAGCATCACCACATCGGCGGCCTGCGCGAATTGGTTTGGGAAGTCCAGGATATTGCGCACCTCGGCGGCGCGGAACGAATAGATCGATTGCGCATCGTCGCCGACCACCGTCAGCCCGGCGCCATCGGGTTTGAGCGCCATGAGGATCGAGGCCTGCAGCCGGTTGGTATCCTGGTATTCGTCGACCAGCACATGGTCGAAGCGCCCGCCCAGATGCATCGCTATCTCCGGTTCGGCCGTCATCTGCGCCCAGTAGAGCAGCAGGTCATCGTAATCGAGCACGTTCTGCGCCTGCTTGGCCTCGACATAGCCGGCGAACAGCTGCTTCAGCTGTTCGCCCCATCCGGCGCACCACGGAAAGGCGGAGCCCAGCACCTCGCCGAGCGGCGCCTGCGCGTTGACGGCGCGCGAATAGATGGCAAGGCAGGTGCCCTTGGTGGGAAAGCGCGCTTCCGCCTTCGAGAAGCCGAGTTCGTGCCGCACCAGGTTCATCAGGTCGGCCGAATCCTCGCGATCGTGGATGGTGAACGCCGGATCGAGGCCGATCTCCTGCGCGTAATCGCGCAGTAGCCGTGCACCGATGCCATGGAAGGTGCCGGCCCAGGTCAGCGCGTCAGTGACGATCGAGGCGTCACGGCCGAGCACCTCGCCAGCGATGCGCTCGACGCGCCTGGCCATTTCGGAGGCGGCGCGACGTGAAAACGTCATCAGCAGGATGCGGCGCGGATCAGCGCCCTTGACGATGAGATGGGCGACGCGATGCGCCAACGTGTTGGTCTTGCCCGAGCCGGCGCCGGCAATGACCAGCAGCGGTCCGGCGATCCTGCCGTCGCCATGCTCGACAGCCTGGCGCTGGGCGTCGTTCAGCCTTGCGAGATAAGCAGGCTGGTCGGTCGGTTCCCGAAATGTCGAATCATGAGCGGCAAGGTTCATCGCCCATCAAGCATCGTTTCCGCTTTGTTCGCAACAAGGAAGCGGCGCGGCGAGCTCAGCGTCGACAGGTCAGCGTTCCGGATCGACACCCATCGCCGCAGACTGCCTGCGCAATGCCTCCCGATCATTCTTCGGGACTGGCAGCAACAGGGGATCGACGGTGTCGGGTACGTCCTCGATCAGCTTGCGCGCGAGGCGGTAAGTGACGAAGGCGATGGTGCAGGCCAAGAGCAGACGAATCATCCAGCAGTCCTCCTTTGCCTGATCCAACCGGAGACATGAGCTTTTGTTCCTCGGCTTGATCGTCGCAACCAAACGGAGGTCGTCTCGTTGTCAGACGAGAGGAGGTAGCGATGAAGAAGCTCTCCCTAGGCCTTCTGCTGATCGTTCTGGCCGTGTCGGCCTGCGACAACAACGTCCCGCCAACCAAGGCTCCGGCAGCGGAAAACCCGCACGCCGACGGCAATCCTGTAGCCGATAAGACCGGCAAATGAGTTGACATGCGTGCAGCAACGCCGCGGACCACGGCGGGACAGCACAAAGCACAGCCTGGAGAGGACGGCCGGCGCCGCTTGGGAGGTGCCTGATAGCGCCGGCCAGGCGGATATCAGGTCCGCCGCAATGTGGATGTTAGCTGAGTCTTGCCGTAGCGTCATGGGGATTCCACCCCTTTGGCTTCCCGCCAAATTCCGGAACGACCGCGCCGTTCATGCTCCCAATCGCCGTCTGACGACCGCGGCATGGAAATTCGTGCCGAACAGCAGGCCGTCATCGTTGAAGTCGTAGCTCGGATTGTGCAGCGGCGCCGTGTCGCCATTGCCGAGGAAGACAAAGCAACCGGGCACGTGAGCGAGGAAACGGGCAAAATCCTCAGAGCCGGTCATCGGCTCGCGGGCGACGGCGACGCCTTCGGGCACGAACACGTTTCCGGCGGCTGCAAAGGCCTCGTCGACCAATTCGGCGTCGTTGTGCAGCGGCACGAATTCCCTGCTGTAGGCGACCTCGGCGGTGACGTTGTAGGCGGCGGCGGTGCCGGCGGCGATGGTGCGCATCTGCTTCTCGATCTCGGCGCTGACCTCGGGGCGAAAGCTGCGGGCGTCTCCCAGGATACGGGCAAGGCCGGGCAGCGCGTTGCGGGTGCCGTCGGTGATCAGCTCGGTTACCGAGACCACCGATATGTCGGCCGGGCTCAGCCGGCGCGAGACGATGGTTTGCAGATTGGTGACCAGCGCGCAAGCGGCGACCAGTGTCTCCCGGCCGTCCTGCGGCCCGGCAGCGTGGCCGCCGAGGCCTCTCAGAACGATCTCGAAGATATCCTCGGCCGACATCATCGGGCCGGGGCGGGTTTCGAAATGGCCAATCGGCAATCCGGGCAGATTGTGCAGGCCGAAAATCTCATCGAAGGGAAAGCGGCGCATCAACCCATCGTCGAGCATGGCCAGCGCGCCCCTGCCCCACTCCTCGGCCGGCTGAAAGATGAAGCGCACCGTGCCGTTGAACCCGCCCTCCCCGGCCAGCAGCTTCGCCGCGCCGAGCAGCATGGTGGTGTGGCCGTCATGGCCGCAGGCGTGCATGATTCCGGGATTTTGCGAGCCATAGGCCACAGCCGATTGCTCGGTGATGCGCAGGGCATCCATATCGGCCCTGAGCGCGATCGCCCTGTTGCCGCTGCCGCGCTTCAGCGTGCCGCCGACGCCGGTGCCGCCGACGCCCTCGGTCACATCGTCGAGGCCGAATTCGCGCAGTTTGGCAGCGACGAAGGCCGCGGTGCGCTTTTCCTCGAACCCGAATTCCGGATGGGCATGCAGATCGCGCCGCCAGCCGGTCATCTCCTGCTTCAAGGCATCGAGATCGATTTTGGCCATTTCTCCGCCCCTCTCAAACTAGGTTGCAAGTCGGGTGACGACATCGAGCAGAATGTTGGCGCCGGCGACGAGCTCGGTATCCTCGGTGTATTCGCGCGGATTATGGCTGATGCCGCCGGCGCTCGGCACGAAGATCATCGCGGCAGGTGCGATACGCGCCATCATCTGCGCATCATGGCCGGCGCCGGACGTCATGCGCTTCGAAACCAGCCCGCGACTGATGGCAGCGGCCTCGATCAGCTCCACGATGCGGCTGTCGAAGATCACCGGCTCGAAGCGCGCCAGCCGCTCGACCGAGATCGTCACGCCTTCGGCGGCGGCGAGTTCTTCGAGGTGAGCGGCGAGTGCTGCTTCCTCCGCCTGCAACTGGTGCTCGAAAGGATCGCGCAGGTCGATGGTGAAGACCGCTCGCGAGGGAATGACGTTGATGGCGTTGGGCTCGAAACGCATCGTGCCGACGGTGGCGACGGTCGGCGTGTTCGAAGCCTTGGCACGATCGTGCAGGAAGGCGACGACACGGGCGGCCGCATGGCCGGCGTCGCTGCGCATCGACATCGGCGTGGTGCCGGCATGGTTGGCGACCCCGTCGATGGTGATGCGCTGCCAGGAGATGCCTTGCAGGTTTTCCACCGCGCCGATCGGCACGCCTTCGCGCTCCAGCACCGGGCCCTGCTCGATATGCAGTTCGAGATAGGTATGCGGCTTGAGGAAGCCCGGCTGCTCGTCGCCGGCATAGCCGATGCGCGCCAGTTGCTGCCCGAGCACGCTGCCGTCCGTCCCCACGGCCGCCAGCGCCTCGTCGATCGCAACACCGCCGGCATGAACCAGCGAGCCCATCATGTCGGGGGAATAGCGCACGCCTTCCTCATTGGTGAAGGCGGCGACGGCCAACGGGCGCGACAGGACAAAGCCTGACGCCTTCAGTGTCTCGATTGCCTCCAGCCCGGCCAGCACGCCGTAGCAGCCGTCATAAATGCCGGCATCTATGACCGTATCGATATGCGAGCCTATCAGGATCGGCGCCTGCCCGGCATTCCCAGGCGTCCGCCAGATGCCGAAGATATTGCCCATGCGGTCGATGGCGACTTCGAGCCCCGCCTCGCGCAACCAGCCGACGAAGCGGTCGCGGCCCTGCCGGTCGGCGTCCGAGGCGGCAAGCCGCACCAGCCGGCCCTCGCCGTCGCGGCCGATGGCGCCGAGGTCCCGAATACGGCCAAGCAGCCGCCGCGCGTCGACCGAGATCATGGCGTTGCTCCAGAAAGTACCTTGCCCGCAAGCACGTCCGCGGCGGCCACGCCGACGAGTTCGGCATAACGCCTGGGATCGGTTGCGCCTTCGGTGTTGACGACCAGCACCCGCGAGAGCCGGTCGAGGCCGAGTTCGGCCTTGTTGTCGGCCAGCGCCCGGATCAGTCCGGCCAGGCCGACCCCGCCGCTTTCGCCGGCAACGATGGCCGGATCGCCGCCGGCCGGCCGCGCAAGCCTCCGCATCACAGCGACCGCATCCTCCTCGTCGACGGTCATGAAGGTGTCGGCGGCACGCGCCAGCACGCGCCAGGCGACAGGCGACGCCTCGTAGCATTCGAGCATCGCCATGACAGTCGCTTCGCCATGCGCGATCTTGACAGGATGGCCAGCCCTGGCGGCGCCCAAGATACAAGCGGCACGTGCGGGCTCGACCACGGTGAAGACCGGCCTGGCATCACCGAGCACGATGGCGAGATGGCCAGCCAGGGCAGCGGCAATGCCGCCGACCCCGGCCTGGACGAAGACGTGGGTGGGCGGTTCGCCGAGCTGGCGCAGCGCCTCGCGCATGATCGCGGTGTAGCCTTGCATGACGAGGCCTGGAATGCGCTCATAGCCCGGCCACGACGTATCGGACACGACGGTCCAGCCCTTGTCCGTCGCGACGCGTGCGGCTTGCCTGACCGAATCATCGTAGTTGCCGTCGACGCGGATCATCTCGGCGCCGTAGCGGGCGATAGCCGTGATGCGCTCGTCGCTGACGCCGGCATGGACGAAGATCGCCGCCCTCGCGCCGACAAGCCGCGCGCCCTGTGCCACCGAGCGGCCGTGATTGCCGTCGGTCGCGCAAGCCATCGTCATGGTGGCGGCGACCGCCCTGACATCGGGCTGATCGAGATCGGCGATGCCGAGCGGCCTGCCAAGCCGGCGGCCGGCTTCCTCCAGCACCAGATGAACGACGGCATAAGCGCCCCCAAGCGCCTTGAAGCTACCGAGGCCGAGGCGAAAACCCTCATCCTTGAGGTGGATGGCGCCAATGCCCAGTTCGGCGGCCAGCGCCGGCAGCGCATGCAGCGGCGTCTCCTGATGATTGTCGCGATGGGACAGGAAACGCTCGGCCGCGTCGGCCCCCGCAACCCCAAGCGTTTCGGCGTCGACCGGATCGAGTGGGCTGCCGTGCAAGGCATTGCGGTTGAGCAGGAACATCAAGGCCTCCTTGGCTGACAACGAGACTATATTGCAAGGCAGGCGCAAAAAGCGCTGTATTCAAGGCCCCGAAATGCAAGTTTGTTTCCTCAGGACATGCCATTGCCCGCGTTGCCAGCCTCGCTCGACAGTTTCGACCTCGCCATTCTCGCCGTGCTGCAGAAGGACAACACGACGCCGCAGCGACTGATCGGCGAGGCCGTGAACCTGTCGGCGCCGGCGGTGCAGCGCCGTATCAAGCGCATGCAACAGACCGGCGTCATCGCGGCCAATGTCGCGGTCATCGAACCGGCGGCGGTCGGCCAGCCCATCACCATCTTCGTCGAGGTCGAACTCGAAAGCGAACGCACCGAACTGATCGACGCGGCCAAGCGGCAATTCCTGGCGGCGCCGGAAGTCCAGCAGTGCTACTATGTGACAGGCGAGGCCGACTTCATCCTGGCCATCACGGTGGCCGACATGAGCGCCTATGAGGCGCTGACGCGGCGCCTGTTCTTCAACAGCAACAATGTCCGCAAATTCCGCACCTTCGTGGCCATGGACCGCGTCAAGGTCGGCCTGACGGTGCCGCTGCCGGGATGAGCTATCAGGTTGCATGTCTGGCATGCTTTCGCCATTCTCCGCATCGCGAATTGGCGGCGGGAGGCGCGCTTGCACGACACCACCCCGGTTGCGATCATCGGTGCCGGGCCGGCGGGCCTGGCCGTTGCCGCGTGCCTGCGGCAGGCCGGGGTCGACTTCATCCTGCTTGAAAAAGAGCAGCAGCCCGCTCCCGCCTGGCGGCGCCACTACGAGCGCGTCCACCTGCACACGACCAAGCGCTATTCATCCCTGCCCTTCGTGCCCTTCCCCAGGCATTATCCGCGCTATGTGCCACGTGATCTGTTCGTCGAATACCTCGATACCTATGCGCAACGCTTCGATCTGCGGCCCCGCTTTGGAGAAGCGGTGCGTGCGATCCGCCGGCAGGGCAGAAGCTGGGGCGTCGAAGCGACATCAGGCACCGTACGCGCTTCCCATGTGGTGATTGCCTCGGGATACAATGCCGAGCCGCTGATGCCGGCATTCGCCGGCGCCGGCAGTTTCAAGGGCAAAAGTCTGCACAGCGCGGATTACCGCAACAACACGCCGTTTGCCGGCCAGTCGGTGCTGGTCATCGGCATGGGCAACACCGGCGCCGAGATCGCGCTCGACCTGGCAGAAGGCGGCGCGCATCCGACGATCTCCGTGCGCGGCGGCGTCCATATCGTGCCGCGCGAACTGCTCGGGGTGCCCATCCAGGTCGTCAGCATGGCGACGCGCCTGGGGCCGCGACGCGTCAATGACGCCGTCTTTCCTATCATCCTCGATCTGGTGTTGGGCAGGCTGGAGAAATATGGGCTCAAACGGCCCAAGCAGGGATTGCTGGAGCAGATATCCCTGGCGTCGCGCATCCCGGTGATCGATGTCGGCACCATCGGTAAGATCCGCGAAGGCGCGATCAAGGTCGCGCCCGACATTGCCGAGATATCAGAAGGCGGCGCCCGTTTCGTCGATGGTCGGCACAGCGACTTCGACGCGATCATCTTCGCCACCGGCTACCGCCCAGCCTATGCCAAATTCCTCCAGCCCGGCGTCGAGCCTGGCGCCAGCGGCGTCAATGCGCGCGCTTCGGAACTCGGTCTTTATCTCGTCGGCTTCCACAATTCGGTCACCGGCCTGCTGCGCGAAATCGGAATCGAAGCCCAGGCGATCGCCGACGACATTCGTCTCCGGCAGAACAGAAAAAGGACGGCCGAAACCCTGCCGGTATGAGCTGAGGCCGCTCAGCTTGCCTTGCGCAGCCACACCTTGTTGTCGTGGAATGCCGCGCCGCCATAGGGTGCGGGCGCATCGGCGCCAGTCAGCACGTTGATGCCCTCGCCGCGCTCATGCGCGCTGTTCGGCCAGATGCCTTCGGCGATCACCACGCCGCGCTTGATGCCGTCGAACAGCCTCGCATGCAGCACCACCTCGCCGCGCGCATTGCCGACCTCGACACGATCGCCCTCTGCCAAACCGTGTGCGGCGGCATCGTCGGGATGCAAGAGCAATTCCGGCCGGCCTTCCTTGGCCTTCGACACCGGCGTTTCGGAAAAGGTCGAGTTGAGGAAGTTGCGTGCCGGCGACGTAGCCAGCCGGAACGGATGCGCCTCGTCGGCAACCTCGATCAGGTCGACATGATCAGGATATTGCGGCAACTGCTCCACCGGGCCGAACAGGCCCATGCTTTTCGGCGGCCTATTGGGGGCGGCTTGTCCGGTCCAATCGGCGCGGAAGCGGAATTTGCCGTCCGCATGGCCGAAGCCCTTGGTGAAATGCGCGGTTTCGAAATCCGGCTGCAGGTCGACCCATTTCTGCTCCTTCAGGCTGGCAAAGCTGCCCAACCCGCGCTTGCCCAGGATGATGTCGATATGCTGCTGTTCGGTGAGGCCGAAGCCCGGCCTGTCGGCGACTCCGAGGCGCTCAGCCAATTGCTCGATGACGAAATGGTTGGTGCGCGGCCCTTCCGGCGGCTCGATCAGCTTCGGGCCGAGCGTGATGTGCTGGTTGCCGCCGCCCTTGTAGATGTCGTCATGCTCGACGAACATCGTTGCCGGCAGCACGACGTCGGCGAGCTTGGCCGTGTCGGTCATGAACTGCTCGTGCACGCAGGTGAACAGATCCTCACGCAAGAAACCCTGCTTCACCAGCCGCTGCTCGGGCGCGACATTGGCCGGGTTGGTGTTCTGGATGAGCAGCGCCGTCACCGGCGGCCCGCCATAGAGCGCATCCGGCGCCCCCGTCAGCACCGGGCCGATGCGCGAATGATCGAGAAAGCGGATCGAGGGATCGCGCATGCGCGTGCCCTCCAGCACCTCCTGGTTGAGCTTGAAGATGCCGGAATTGGAATGGAAGGCGCCGCCGCCCTCATATTGCCAGGCGCCGGTGACGGCGGCGATGCAGGAGGCGGCATGCATGTTGACCGCGCCGTTGCGCTGGCGGGCAAAGCCGTAGCCGAGGCGGAAATAGGTTTTCCTGGTCGTGCCGACGAGACGGGCAAAACTCTCTATCTCGGCCACAGTCAATCCGGTGATCGCGGCCGCCCATTCGGGTGAGCGTGTGCGCAGATGCGCTTCCAGACCTTTCGGGTCATCGGTGTATTTCTCGAGATAGGCGCGGTCAGCCAAGCCTTCCCTGAACAGCACATGCATAACCGCGCAAGCCAGCGCGCCATCGGTGCCAGGCTTCAGGACAAGGCCCATATCGGCCTGCTTCATCGTGGCGTTCTCATAGACGTCGATGACCACGATCCTGGCACCGCGCTCCTTGCGTGCCTTGATGGCGTGGGTCATGACGTTGACTTGGGTCACCACGGCATTGGTGCCCCAGATCACCACGCAATCGGACTTGACCATTTCGCGCGGGTCGGGACCGCGCAGCGCGCCCGCCCCCATCATCCAGCCGGTCCAGGCCAGGTTGGTGCAGATCGAGCCGAAGAAGCCCGAATATCTCTTCGCATGCCGCAGCCGCTCGATGCCGTCGCGCTGCACCAGCCCCATCGTGCCGGCATAGAAATAGGGCCAGACCGTCTCCGAGCCGTATTTTTCCTCGGCCGCGATGAACTTTTCGGCGACGAGGTCCAGCGCCGCCTCCCAACTTATTTCCTGCCAGGCGCCCTCGCCCTTGGCGCCTTTGCGCACCAGCGGCTTCAGCAAGCGATCGGGATGGTGGACGCGGTCGGCGTAACGAGCAACCTTGGCGCAGACGACGCCGGCCGTATAGCTGTTGGACTTGGCACCATGGACGCGGCCGATGCGGTTGCCGTCAAGCAACTCGACCTCGAGCGCGCAGGTCGACGGGCAATCATGCGGACAGGCCGAATGGCCGATGCGAAGGCTGGCGTGCTGGTTCATGGCACTTGTTTAGCCGTTTTCGAACAAGGCGTGTAGGGCCAGATCTGACCGTCCCCTTGAAGGAGAGGGTCGGCGCGTAGCGCCGGGGTGGGTTGTGGCGCAGACCCCCACCCCGCTCCGCTTCGCGGATCGACCCTCCCCACAAGGGGGAGGGTAACTACTCCGCCGTGCCTTCCTCATACTCGGCCGACATGGTCAGCCATTTTTCCTCGTGGCCGGCGAGCGTCTGGGCGAGTTGCGATCGCTCCTTCGCCAGCCTTGTCGCCGTCGACGGATCCTTTTCGTAGATCGCCGGGTTGGCCAGTTCGTCCTCGATGCCGTCGATGCGCTTGCGGATGCGGTCCATCAGCGCTTCCGTGGCGCGAATTTCCTTGGCCAGCGGCTCAAAGGCGGCGCGGCGCTGGGCCGCCTCGCGGCGGCGGTCGGCCTTCGAGGCTTTTTCCGCCTCGCGCCGCTCGCGCCGGTCGCCGGACACGCCTGTGACCAGCGTCTTGTAGTCTTCGAGGTCGCCGTCATAGGGGTTGACGGCGCCATCCTTGACCAGCCACAGCCGGTCCGCCGTCGCTTCCAGGAGATGGCGGTCGTGCGAGATCAAGATGACGGCGCCGGGGAACTCATTCAGCGCATGGATCAAGGATTCGCGGCTGTCGATGTCGAGATGATTGGTCGGCTCGTCAAGGATGAACAGGTTCGGCCCCTCGAAGGCCGACAAACCCATCAACAGCCGCGCCTTCTCGCCGCCGGACAGGTCTTTCGCCGCCGTGTTCATCTTTTCGGTGGTGAGCCCAAACTGGGCGACACGGCCGCGCACTTTCGATTCCGGCGCTTCCGGCATCAGCCTGCGAACATGCTCATAGGCGTTTTCCTCAGGCCTGAGATCGTCGAGCTGGTGCTGTGCAAAGATCGCCACCTTCAGCCCGGGCGCCACGGTCATGGTGCCGGTCTCCTGCTTCAGGCGGCCGGAGAGCAGCTTGGCAAAGGTCGACTTGCCGTTGCCATTGGCGCCAAGCAGCGCGATGCGGTCGTCGGCATCGATGCGCAAGGTCATCTTCTTCAGGATCGGCTCACCGGGTGTATAGCCGACATTGACATTGTTCAGCGCGACGATCGGCGAGGCCACCGTCTTCACCGGCTCCGGGAAAGAAAATGGCCGCACCGTGTCGTTCACGATGGCCGTGATCGGCTTCATCTTTTCAAGCGCCTTGATGCGGGACTGAGCCTGTCTTGCCTTGGATGCCTTTGCGCGAAAACGCTCGACGAAGGATTCCATATGCTTGCGGGCGGCTTCCTGCTTGATACGGCCCTTTTCCTGCTGTTCTTTCTGCTCGGTGTACTGGCGTTCGAACTGATCGTAGCCGCCGCGCCAGAAGGTCAGCTTCTTCTGGTCGAGATGGACGATCGAATTGACGGCGCGGTTAAGCAGGTCGCGATCGTGCGAGATCAGCAGCACCGTGTGCGGATATTTGGAAACATAGTTCTCAAGCCACAGCGTGCCTTCGAGATCGAGATAATTGGTCGGCTCGTCGAGCAGCAGAAGATCGGGTTCGGAAAACAGCACGGCAGCGAGTGCCACGCGCATGCGCCAACCGCCGGAAAATGAGGAGGCCGGACGGCGCTGCGCGGCGTCGTCGAAGCCGAGACCAGCGAGAATGGTGGCGGCGCGCGACTCGGCCGAATGCGCGTCGATATCGGCCAGCCGCATATGGATGTCGGCAATACGGTGCGGATCGGTCGCCGTCTTTTCCTCCTCGAGCAGCGCCGTGCGCTCGAGGTCGGCCTTGAGCACGATCTCGATCAGCGGCTCCTCGGTTCCGGGCGCTTCTTGCGCCACCTGGCCGATCCGCGTGTTCTTCGGCAGGCTGATCGAGCCCGTCTCGGAAGGGAAATCGCCTGTTATGGCCTTGAACAGCGTGGTCTTGCCGGTACCGTTGCGGCCGACAAGTCCGGCCTTGGTGCCGGCCGGCAAGGTCAGCGAGGCATGGTCGAGAAGCAAGCGCCCCGCCATGCGCAGCGAGAGGTCGTTGATGATAAGCATGGCCGCGCTTTTGCACGGGAGACCGGCGCTTCGCAAGACCTTGCGGGCCGGTTGGCCACGCAAGGCATGAAAACGGCGCGCGCAATGGCGCCGTCAACATCGCAGCTCAGAGGCTTCCGGCTGCGGTCGGCCGCGCTCAGGCGCTGGCTTTGCCGCGCTTTGTCGCCTTGGCCACGGGGGCCGGCGCTGCCGGCTTGCGGCCAAGTCCCGTCGACTTCGCCAGCGCTGACCGTGTCGCTGAGTAGTTCGGAGCGACCATCGGATAGTCGGGCGGCAGGCCCCATTTGGTGCGATACTCATCCGGGCTCAGCCCATAGTCCGTCCTGAGGTGCCGCTTGAGCGACTTGAACTTCTTGCCGTCTTCCAGGCAGACGATGTAGTCGGGAAAAACCGACTTCTTCGGGTTCACCGCAGGAACCAGGCTTGGGCTTTCCGCGACAACGGCACCTCCGAGCTTTCGCACCGAGGCACTGACGCTGGCAATCAGGTCAGGCAGGCCGGAAACCGGCAGCGGGTTGTTGCCGACATAGGCCGAGACAATGTCAGCGGTCAGCTCGATAACGGTCTTATCCTCGATATTTGACAAATCTTTCACCCTATTTGCGACAAAATCATCTACCCCAGAGAAGAATTTCGTCGATGCATTTATTTAACCGCGTCCCCCAAACGGACCAGCAAATCTCAAAACGAATCAAGACTTGCAGTCAAATATTTTTTAGGGAAATCGGCTCCGTGCAAACTAGAAAAGCTAATTTTTCGGGTCGGCAGACTTAGGCGGCCCGGTTGGAAGGCCAATATCTGTAAAACACGCGTCGTCGGTCATAACGCGCTCCAACGTCTTTCGGCCCTCAGTTCGCAGTTTCCGTGAAACGGTGAAAACTGCTCTATCGCAGCCGGCGGCCGAAATCAGGCGTATGCGCGCCCTTCCTCGGTGCGCTGGAAATGCGCCAGATCGAGCTGCACGGAAGGGCGGCCCAGAACCGTCAGGATCATATGGGCCTGGCCGCGGTGGTGGGTCTGGTGGTTGAAGACGTGGTCGAGCGCCGGAGCCAGCCGTTGCGAGACGGTGCGCATGTCCGATACCGTCATGTATATAAAGCGGCCCGACAGCGCCTTGTCGCTCAAACCGCCAACCCAGTCGACGATCCGCCGGTCCTCCGCCTCGCGCGCCATGCGCAGGCCCGGCAACGCCTGGTACAGTATGGCGTCCAGCGCCGTCGGCGCATCGCCCTCGCCGGTAAAGCGCTTCATCCAGATGCGATCGGCGGCCAGGAGATGGTTGAGCGTGCCCTTCATCGAGCCGAAGAAAGCGCCGACGTCGCGATTGAATTCCTCTTCGTCGAGATCGGCGGCGGCATCGTAGATGCGGCCATTGGCCCATTGATTATAGGCCGCAAACATCATGAAGTGCCGTTTCATCTTTTCTCCCGCCGGCCTGTGTCGAGGCGTTGCGGGATACCTAAACCGCAAGGAAGCCGCCGCCAATGACCATTCTGCTTTATGATCTCGTCGGACGCGACGCCACCCGCCCCTTCAGCCCGCATTGCTGGAAGGCGACGATGGCGCTGGCGCATAAGGGGCTGGAGATCAGCGCGGTGCCGACACGTTTTCTCGAAGTGCCCCGCGTCGAGGGCGGCGCATCGAAACTCGTGCCGGTGATCCGCGACGGCGAGACGGTCGTCGCGGATTCCTTCGCCATCGCGCTTTATCTCGACGAAACCTATCCGGACCGGCCGTCGCTGTTTGGCGGCGAAGGCGGCAAGGCCATGGCGCGCTTCATCGAGCGCTGGTCGCAACTGACCATCCATCCCTATGTGACCACCGCCGCGATCATGGACCTTTATGCCATGCAGGATACGGAGAACGCCGCCTATTTCCGCCAGAGCCGGGAGCAGCGCCTGGGCAAGAGCCTGGAAGAGGTGATGGCCGCGCGGGATGCCGGGCTTGGCAATTTCAGGGCTTCCCTGGAGCCGCTGCGCTCGATGCTCGCCTATCAGCCATTCATAGGCGGAGATTCGCCCCTGTTTGCCGACTATATCGTGTTCGGCGCGCTGCAATGGGCACGCATCGCCTCGCCCTACCCATTGCTCGACGACCACGATGTCGTGGCGCAGTGGTTCGCCCGCTGCCTCGACCTGCATGGCGGGCTGGGTCGGGCGGTTGCGGCGGCCGCGTGAAACCTTAGCGCCTGACCTTGCGGCAGGGCCAGCGACGAGCCATCGGCTCCGCTATGGCCAGGTCTTATTTAGCCGCCTTTTTTGGCTTGCCGGGCTTGGCGGCGGTCTTGGCCTCTTTGGGCGCGGTTTTTGCCTTGCCGGCGACGGCCGCCTTTCTTGCTGGCTTCTTCACCGCGGATGACCCTGCATCCTCCTGGTCGATGTCGGCCGTCGCCTGTTGCCAATGGCGCTCATGCTGTCCGGCCGGTTGCCCTTCTTCCTGCCAGATATGATGTGCGCGGCTGCGAATGCGCTCCTGGCGATCGTCTGTCATGGTCATGGTCTCCATCCGGGCCGACCTCAGCGCGGCGCCGACATGTGACTATAGCAAGCAAAGCCTAATATTGCAGCCGTCCGATCTCGGGCTGGCGGCATCGCCGATATCGGCCCGGCACGCAAACGCGCATGGCGTCGACTTCCCCTGTCGACACCTCTGTCGACTTCCTCTTGGCAATGAGCCGGCCGGCTTGTATAGAGCCCGCCACTCCCAATCCAACCAGACAAGGACGACCCAATGGCGCTCGAACGCACCTTTTCCATGATCAAGCCGGACGCAACGCGGCGCAATCTCACCGGCGCTATCACCAAGATGCTGGAAGATGCCGGTCTGCGCGTCATCGCTTCGCGCCGCGTTTGGATGAGCCGCCGCGAGGCGGAAGGTTTTTACGCCGTCCACAAGGATCGTCCGTTCTTCGGCGAGCTGGTGGAATTCATGTCGTCGGCGCCGACGATCGTGCAGGTGCTGGAAGGCGAGAACGCCATTGCCAGGAACCGTGAGGTGATGGGCGCCACCAACCCGGCCAACGCCGCCGAAGGCACCATCCGTAAGGTGCATGCGCTGTCGATCGGCGAGAATTCGGTGCACGGTTCGGACGCGCCGGAAACCGCTGCGCAGGAGATCAAGTACTGGTTCTCCGACACCGAGATCGTCGGCTGAGCCGACCCTGGCATTGTGACCGAAAAAGGCCGGCGGATTGCCGGCCTTTTTCATTGAAACGGATCGATCCGGCACTGCCGTTGAACCCTTGCCCGCGCTAAAGTCGGTCAGGCACAGGGAGCCGGCGAAGCATGACCAGCACCATTCCCGGCTTCTTCCAGGGCACCGAGATGCCATCGAGCGGCTGGTGGGAGGTGCTGTGGCCCGACCCCGGTGCCGTGCTTTCGTCAACGGGACTGAAGCCGGGCATGGAGGTGGCCGACCTCTGCTGTGGCGACGGCTGGTTTACGTTGCCCATCGCCAGGGTCGCCCGCCATGTCGTCGGCATCGATATCGATACCGACCTGCTCGACGTCACCCGTCGCCGGCTCAATGAAAACGGCACGAGGAATTTCGATCTCGTAGCGGGCGATGCCTATGAACTCGCGAGCCTGATATCCCGCCCCGTCGATTTCATCTTCATGGCAAACGCCTTCCACGGCGTGCCGGACCGGCCACGGCTGGCGCGAGCCGTTAGCGAAGCGCTCGTCCCTGCCGGACGCTTTGTTGTCGTCAACTGGCATCAGCAGCCGCGTGAACAAACCACGGTGCTCGGCGAGCCCCGCGGACCGAAGACCGAATTGAGGATATCGCCGGAACAGACCATCACGGCCGTCGAGGCGGCCGGCCTCAAATTCATCGAGCTGGTCGAGGTGCCGCCCTACCACTATGGCGCCGTGTTCGAAAAAATGAGCGGCTGACCTCCGCCGACAGCCCTTTCACGGCATCAGCTCGCGGCGCTGAAACGCAGGATTTCGCGGCCGTTCCCGTCGGCGATGGTCAACTTGCCGGCATCGACTTTATACGAAGCCGCCTTTGCCAGAGCCTCGAACAGCGCCTTTTCCTCCGCCATCACCTCGGGCGCGCAGGCCTTGTAGGTCGAGCCGATGTCGCTGATCGCGATCTTCTGGCCATCGAGGTTGGCGGTGGCAAAATAGCTGTTGCAGGGACCGTTGCCGTCGGCCTTGCCTGCTTCACTCACCCGGAATGTCGCTTGCGATGCGGTGATGGCTACGCCGTCGACATAATCGAGAAGCCAAAGCTGATCGAGAACGGAAGCAGTGGGCTCGGGACTTGGCGTCACCATCTTGAGCATGATTGTTTGCGGCGCATCGGTCAGCGGATCGACTTGATGGCGCTCATCCGAGATGAACAGGAGCCTGTCGCCGACGGTGATGCGGGCCTGCAACGCATAGGTCATCCGCCGCTGGATCCGGGACGGATCGAATTTGACCGCAAAGCTGATCGGCACCTGGCCTGCCGGCGTCAGCTTCTGTTCGCCGACGATTTTGGCGGGCGCGTCGGCCAACGAGACATCGGCAAGCTGGACCGAGAGCACGGCATTGGGCGGCAAAGCGATGCGCTCGCGGTAGGTCACCTCGCCTTTCAGGGCTTTTTCGGCGGCCACGGAGAGTTCCGGCACGGCCAGTATACCGACGACCAGAGGCACGAAACCGAAGACGAAGAACTCCGCTATCCTGTCCAGCACGACCATCTCCCTTCCCCGGGCTGGCCACAGCCCAGGCTGACCAACAACGAATTGGCCAAAGGATTGCGGTCAATGCGTGGCTGATGCAAAATTATTCGGACGGTGGCCTTTTCCAGCGCCCTGCCGCCTGCTCGTCTTTCTCCTTGGCCTCGACCCAGCCGCCATCGGAGCCGTCGGCATGATGCTCCTTTTTCCAGAAGGGAGCCTGCGACTTCAGATAATCCATGAGGAAATTCGCCGCCTCGAACGCGGCTTGCCGATGCACGGAGGCCGCCACCACCAGCACGATGTTCTCGCCTGGCCGGATCTTGCCATGACGGTGGATGGCGGTGATGCCCTGCAGCGGCCAGCGCTGAACCGCTTCGGCCGCGATGCGGGCGATTTCGGCCTCGGCCATGCCCGGATAATGCTCGAGCTCAAGGGCCGAGAGCGTCCCCTGCTCGTCACGGCACAGGCCCGAGAAGGTGACCACAGCGCCGATGTCGGCGCGGCCTTGCGTCAGTCTGGCGATTTCGGCGGCAACGTCAAAATCTCGGCGCTGAACGCGCACGACGGGTACGACCGCGCCGGCCATCTCAGCCCCCGGTCATCGGCGGAAACAGCGCGATCTCGCGCGCGCCTGCTATCTTCTCGCCGTGCTCGACATGTTCCTGGTTGATGGCGACGCGGATCACGTCGGGATATTGCAGCGCATGGTCGTATTCCTCGCCGCGCGACTTCAGCCAGCGCAACAGGTCCGCGACCGTGTCGACGCTATGCGGCAAGTCCACGTCTTCGTCCGGCTTGCCGATTCGCTCCCGCACCCAGGCGAAGTAGATGAGCTTCGTCATCCTATTCGTCCATGATGTGCTTGAGGCCGGCGCGGAAATAGTCATAGCCGGTGTAAAGCGTGACCAGGGCCGCGATCCACAACAGCACCAGGCCGGTCTGTGTGGTCAGCGGAAAAATCTTGTCGCCGGCCGGACCGGCGAGCAGGAAGGCGATAGCGACCATCTGGATGGTGGTCTTCCATTTGGCAAGCTGCGTCACCGGCACGGAGACCTTGAGCGCCGCCAGATATTCGCGCAGGCCCGAAACCAGGATTTCGCGGCACAGGATGATGATCGCCGCCCACAGCGACCAGCCGGCAATGCCGGCATGGCGGTCGGTGTCGGCGGCAAGCAGCAGCAGGCATGTCGCGACCAGCAGTTTGTCGGCAATGGGGTCGAGCATCTTGCCGATGTTCGAGGTCTGCTTCCAGGCGCGGGCGAAATAGCCGTCGAAATAATCGGTGATGGACGCCAGCAGGAAAATGATCAGCGCCGACCAGCGGGCGAAGTCGCTCGACTTCAGATGTCCCTCGAGGAAAAAGCACAGCACCACCAGCGGCACCGCGATAATGCGGGCGTAGGTGAGGATGTTCGGAAGGTTGAACGCGCGCTGAGCCATATCCGGGGGAACTCTTTCTGCCTGCGTACTCAAATCAGAAGCTGATGTAGGGGGTCAACAGGCCAAAATCGATTGGCCAGCAAAAATAGGCCAATCTTGTCATCTCGCGGGCTACGCCGCGCCGCCCCTTGCTTCGCCCGGGAGCCGACGGTGGCTTTCGGGCGACATGCATCAGTTCTCGTGAAAATGGTTGTAAACCAGTCTGGCCACCTGCTCGGAAATGCCGTCGACCTTTACCAGGTCCTCGATTGCCGCGCGACCGACCGCCTTGGCGGTGCCGAAATGCATCAGCAGCGCCCGCTTGCGGCTGGGGCCGATGCCGCCGATCTCGTCGAGCGGGCTCTTGACCATCTCCTTCTTGCGGCGAGCCCGGTGCGAGCCGATGGCGAAACGGTGAACCTCGTCGCGCAGGCGCTGGACAAAATAGAGCACGGGATCGCGTACCGGCAGCGAAAACGAGTCCCTGCCCTTGACGAAGAAGCGCTCGCGGCCCGCGTCGCGGTCCTGGCCCTTGGCGATGCCGATGGCCACGACCCGGTCCTCGATGCCGAGATCGGCGAGGATCTTGCGCACCGCGCTCATCTGGCCCTGGCCGCCATCGATCAGGATGACGTCGGGCCAGGCAGGGAAGCCGCCCGACATGTCGCCCTCATCGCTGTCCGCCTCGCCTGCCGCGGCATCGTTGGGCGTCACATCGCCATGCTCCTTGAGCAATCGTGAAAAGCGCCGCTCCATCACTTCGCGCATCATGCCGAAATCGTCGCCGGGCGTGATCTCGGTCGAGCGGATATTGAATTTCCGGTACTGGTTCTTCACAAAACCCTCCGGCCCGGCGACGACCATGGCGCCGACGGCGTTGGTGCCCATGATGTGCGAATTGTCGTAGACCTCGATGCGCACCGGCGGCTTTTCGAGCCCGAAGGTCTCGGCGAAGCCGGCGAGCAACCTGGCCTGCGTCGAGGTTTCGGCCAGCCGACGGCCGAGCGCCTCGCGGGCATTTTGCAACGCGTTGTCGGTCAGGTCCTTCTTCTCGCCGCGCTGCGGCACCGAGATCGATACTTTGCGGCCGGCGCGGGTCGAGAGCGCCTCGGCCAACAGTTCCTGGTCCTCCACGGCGTGCGACAGCAGAATGGCCCGCGGCGTCGGCTTGTCGTCATAGAACTGCGCCAGGAACGAGCCCAGCACCTCTGCGCCTTCCAGCGCCGGATCGGCCTTCGGGAAATAGGCGCGGTTGCCCCAGTTCTGGCCGGTGCGGAAGAAGAACACCTGGATGCAGACCTGGCCGCCCTCCTGATGAATGGCGAAGACATCGGCCTCGTCGACGGTCTGCGGATTGATGCCCTGGTGGCTCTGCACGTGCGAGAGTGCCGCCAGCCGGTCTCGATAGATGGCGGCGCGCTCGAAATCGAGGTCTTGCGAGGCCTGCTGCATGGCGGCCGAAATCTCGGTCTTCACCTTCTGGCTGCGGCCGGAAAGAAAATCCTTCGCCTCGGCGACCAGCTCGGCATAGTCGCTATGCGAAATCTCGCCGGTGCACGGACCGGCACAGCGCTTGATCTGATAGAGCAGGCAAGGCCGCGTGCGGTTCTCGTAGAAGGAGTTGGTGCAACTCCTCAGGAGAAAGGCGCGCTGCAAGGAATTGATGGTGCGGCCGACCGCGCCCGCGGAAGCGAAGGGGCCGAAATAATCACCTTTGCGCGAACGGGCGCCGCGATGCTTGTAGATGCCGGGCGAGACATGGTCGCCCGTCAAGAGGATGTAGGGAAACGACTTGTCGTCGCGCATCAGCACGTTGAAACGTGGCCGCAGCCGCTTGATGAGGTTGGCCTCCAACAGCAGCGCCTCGATCTCGGTGCGGGTGACGACGAACTCCATCGTCGCGGTCTCGCGCACCATGCGGCCGATGCGGTTGGTGTGGAAGCGGCCTTGCGCGTAATTGGTGACGCGCTTCTTCAGGCTGCGGGCCTTGCCGACATAGAGCACGTCGCCATTGGCATTCATCATGCGGTAGACGCCCGGCGCATTGGGCAGCCGCTTGACCAGCGTCTGGATCACTTCGGCGCCGACCATGCCGTCGGCATCGCCGGCATGCGGCGTCCAGTCGATGGCGGTGAAGGCGACGTCCGGGCCGGCCGGTTCGACGATCTCCTCCGCCGCCTCGTCCTCGAGGTCGATTTCGGGAGGCAGGTCGTCGGCGCCGCCACGCACCTTGTGTTTCTGCTCTGCGGGACTCATTCCGTCATGCCTGTCACATCAGGCGTGCGCCATGCAAGATGCTGGCCGCCATCAAGCGCGATCATCTGCCCGGTAACCGAGCGGGCTTCCCAGAGATAGCGGATTGTGGCGCCGAATTCCGGCAATTGCGGGCCGCGTTTCAAAATGAGACCGGCGAGCTGCGCGGCAAAGTCGCTGTCGTCCTGGTGCGCGTTCTTCAAGGTCGGGCCGGGACCGATGGCGTTGACGCGGATGCGCGGGCCGAGCGCCTGCGCCATCATCTGGGTTGCCGTCCACAAGGCGGACTTCGACAGCGCATAGGAGAAGTAGCGCGGCGTCGGCCGCCAGACACGCTGGTCGATCATGTTGACGATCAGTCCCTCCTGCCCGTCTGGCAGAGCCCGGGCAAAGTTCTGCGCCAACAGCGCCGGGGTCTTCACATGAATGGCGAAGTGGCGGTCCCAGCCCTGCCAGTCGAAGTCAAGGACCGAATCGTCCTCGAACAGCGAAGCGTTGTTGACCAGCAGCGAGATCGGCCCGAGCGCGGCTTCGGCGCGGCCGACCAGGTCGCCGACCTCGGCCATGTCGGTCAGATCGGCGGCGACCACGGCGGCGTGGCCGCCGGCGCGGTTGATCCGCTGGGCAATCGCATCCGCGTCATCGCGCGAGCGGTTGCAGTGAATGGCGACGGCAAAACCGTGGGCGGCGAGATCCTCGACAATCGCGCTACCGATCCGTTTTGCCCCGCCCGTCACCAGCGCCGCGGTGGCTTTGCTCATCTGTTGTCAATCCTCGGTTTCGGCGCGAAGGAGGGCGCCGGCAAATTATGGCCCGCCACCCGTTAAATGGCGTTCGCAGCTGCGGCAACATTGTGGCGAAACGGCCGGTTCGGCATTTCGAGCCGGCCGGCAATGAGCCGGCCTCAACACAATATAGGAGGCTGGACTCCTTGCACCAAGCCACCTGCGGTGCAGCACGGCCAATCTGCTGACATTTCGCTGTTGCGAAGATGCAACGCCAAATTTCTGCCTCATTCGCGCCGGGGAATGACCCAAGTTCAGGTTCGCTTCAGCCGTATTTCGACACGACATTTGGAACCGACGAACGCCAGATCCGTTTCACCCCCCGGACGGGTTGATGGGCGATCGTAAGAACAAGCCTGTGTCCTGTGGCTTAAGGAGTAAACAACAATGCAAGCCAATCTCAAATTCGCACGGCCGCTGGCCGTAGCGCTCGGGCTCTTCGCCCTCAGTGGAACTGCCTATGCCGCCGATGTGGTCCAGGAAGAGCCGCCGGCCCCTGCCCCGGTCGCCGAACTGCCCGTCGCGTCCTGGGCCGGCCCCTATGCCGGTCTTAATCTTGGCTATGGCTTCAGCGGCCGTACCAAGGAAAAGGATTTCGACGTTGAAACCGATACCAAGGGCTTCATCGGCAGCGTCTTCGGCGGCTATCAGTGGCAGCAGGAGAACTTCGTCTACGGCGGTGAAGCCGAACTCGGCTACAACGGCGTCAAGGGCGACGACAATGGCATCGACTCCAAGGCCGGCTTCGAAGGCTCGCTGCGTGCCCGTCTCGGCTACGCTGTGACCCCGGAAATCCTGCTCTACGGCACCGGTGGTCTCGCCGGCAGGAGCCTGAAGGTGGAGGACAGCGTCCTCGGCGCCAGCGACCGCGCCACCATGATCGGCTGGACCGCCGGTCTTGGTACCGACATCAAGCTGACCGACAATGTGTTCGGCCGCGTCGAATACCGCTACACCGACTTCGGCAGCAAGGACTTCGATGGCATCGGCAAGGTCAAGGCCACCGACAACCGCGTCACCTTCGGCGTCGGTATGAAGTTCTAAGTCGTTCAAGCCACGACACGAAGAAGCCGGGCCTCGCGCCCGGCTTTTTTATTGTCGGCCGCTCACGCGGGAACGCAGGGTTTCAGGTCCGGGAATTTCTCATCGAAGCGCGCGGCCCAGCGGACCAGCCGGTTGCGGCCTTTTTCCCATTTCCCGGCGAAACGCAGCGCCAGGTAGCCAAGGCAGGCGCGCAGCGCCATCTGGCCGGCGGTGATCTTCTTCGGCAGTTTCGGCGGATTGGCGTTGAGTAGATCGAGCGCGGCGGTGATCTTCGCCCACTGGCGATCGAGCCAGGGCTGGTAGACCATCTCCTCGGGCCGCGTGCGGCGCTCATAAACCATCGACAGCGCACAGTCGCAGATGCCGTCCGCCAACGCTTCCAGCACTTCCGCTTCCAGCCGCTTGTCGGGATTGCGCGGAAACAGCGCGCTCTTCGACATCCGGTTGAGCTGCTGGGTGATGGCTCGGCTGTCGTGGATCGAGCGGCCGTCATCGAGCACCAGCACGGGGATCTTGCCCAGCGGATTGGCGCCGATCAGTTCCGCCGGCTTGTCTTCGGTTTTGACAGGCGCCAGGTCGACCGCGATGCCGGCATAAAGGGCCGCCATTCGTACCTTGGAACTATAGGGGGACGTGGAGGCGTAAAGCAGCTTCGGCATGATCGGGTTCCTGTTGGCAGCCCGTCACTGTTGACCGGGCGCCCTCCCCCGCGCAACAGCCAGAAGCGGAAAAACCAGCCGCCAGCAGCCGGCGACCACTCCTGCATGCCCTGGTCTCTTGTACGCCTTGATCAGGATGCGCCACATGTGATGACGGCAACACTCCGACAGGCCGGACAAGACCAACGATCGTTCCGCCGCCGCACGATAGCGCGCAACAAAAAGCCCACCGGACTTCGCCCTGCGGCGAAGTCCTGGGAGCTGCGAAAGATATCTGACGTCCGCCCCTCTCGTTGCGCCCCAATGCCAGAGCAGAGGGCGCGAGGCCTCAACGGCACCTGCCCTCATTTCTGCCGACACGGTCCCCGGCGCGAAGAAACGTGACTACTTCTTCGCGGCCTTCACTGGCGCTGCTTTCTTGGCGGCTGGCGCCGCCTTCTTCACCGGTGCCGAAGACTTCGCCGCGGCAGCCTTGGCCGGAGCCTTGGCAGGGGCTGCCTTCTTGGCAGCGGGCTTGGTCGCGGCCTTGGCAGCCGGCTTCCTGGCCGGAGCGGCTTTCTTTGCCGGAGCGGCCTTCTTGGCCGGTGCAGCCTTCTTTGCGGATGCGGCGCTGGCCTTGGCGGGCGCTGCCTTCTTCGCCGCCGGTTTCGCGGCGGCCTTGGCTGCCGGCTTCTTGGCCGGTGCCGCCTTTGCCTTCGGCGCTGCCGCCTTCGGCTTGGCAGCGGGTGCTGCTTTCTTGACCGCGGTCGCGGCTTTCGCCGCCGCCGCTTTTACAGGTGCTTTCTTTGCCGGTGCCTTGGATGCCGGCGCTTTTGATGACTGCTTAGCCATGCGATGCCCCTTGCGTTATGCCGACGACCGTTAATGGCCCGGCGTGTCATGCTTATCTGACTCGCGCCTCGCTAGCCAGCGAAGCAATGATATGATTTTCTCAGCTTAAATTTTCGTTGCGATCGACACATGATCACACTCATCATCGCAAAAATATGGCGTTATCTTCCGATATCGCCAGCAATTTGGCATCGACATTCTCGATGCGCTGCGTGGGCGCGCCTGCCATGAAGCTGCAAAGATCAGGAAGCAGCTTCGCGCATTGATCTTCGGCTGCGAATATCATGAGCTGCGGCTTATAGAGAATGATCATCTTTTGCAGGCGACCGGTCCCTTCGGATTACAAGTGCAATGCGATGCGCCGATCTGGCGATCACCTTGTCAAGCCTGGCTTCATCACTGAATTGACAGATTACTCTGCATGCCAGAGTATTCTGACAAGTGTGTTCGATGTCTTTCACAAAGGCGAATGGTTAGTACTGCCCGAGCTGCAGAGCCGTAGGGTGACAGCTCAAGGTCCGCAGCATTGGAGCCAATTGATGAGTGCCGACGACATCATCCATCAGAGTACGCGTCTCAGGATCATGGCCGCCCTGAACACGCTGGAAAGACGCGAGGCGCTGGAGTTCACGCAACTGAAAGCCATGATCGAAACCACCGACGGAAATCTCGGCGCGCATCTCGATACGCTGGCCAAAGCGGGCTACGTCGATGTTGAAAAGCTTTTCGTCGGGCGGCGGCCGCGGACACGGATCAAAGCAACGACGATCGGTCGCCGCGCTTTTCGCGGTCACGTTGCCTTTCTTCGAAAGATCATCGGTGAAGCCGAGGCGACGCGAGGCAGGAAATAGCACTGCGATTGGCAAACATTGTCGGCGCGTGCCGCGCGGCACATATTTTCGTCAGGGCCGATACCCCGAGTCGCAGAAAAGGGCCGCGGCTTGAGCCGCAGGCTCTAACGAAATCGAGACTGGAAACCGCCCGCTAGCGCAGGATGCGGCAGCGGCCGTTGTAGACCATCCAGCGGTCGAAGCCCGAGACGCAGAATTCGACATTGTCGCCGATCGAGGCAAAGCCCTGGCCTTCCTCGATCAGGTACCAGATGGCGCGGTCGCGGCCATCTGACAGGGCGACCGTGGCGCCGCAATAGCGCCGGCCGATCGGCCATTCCTCGCTGGCCGGCAAGTAGCGGTGCTGGTGGATGCGGTGGAAATCGGTGATCGCGACATCCGGCAGGTGCGGGACGTGCCGCACCTGATAGGAGAAGCGGCTGGTGATCTTGTTCAGCACCCAGGCTTCGCCGCAAATGCCGCTGTCCTCGTCAGAATAGACGGCAAGATCGGCGGCTTGCGCCGCCTGGGTGAAGCCAAGCGATGTGCCAAATGGCGTGCAGAGCGAGATCAGGGCGGCAAGGGCGGAGCGGGCGAAGCGAGTCATGGCAGCCTCTCAAGGTCGATTGCGCGCACTGTGCGGGATTCGCCGGGCGGCGGTCAAGCGATTGCATTGACAATGGTTTCCAGGGCGTGGCCGCCGGCTTTGGCCGCCGGCCATCAGCCGGGGCGCGCCGCCAGCAGCAGCCCGCCGATAACGGCGATGTTGACCAGGAAGGCGGACCTCAGCGCCTGTCTTTGCGGCCCGTGATGGCGCCAGAAGGGCAGGACGAGCAGGTTCGCCGCCACCGTGAACAGGATGAGCGCGCCGGCGGCATAGGGCACCGCGGCGCCGATGGCGAGGCAGAAGCCGGCCACCAATTCCAGCAGAGCGGAGCCGGGCCGGCCGCAGACCCGCTTTAACTGTTTGTCTTGGCGCATTTGTAAGGACGCCGCTCGCAGCCTGCATCCCGCTGCTACTCCCCTGCCAGCCAGTTCAGCGTCCAGTGGGCCGGCTTTTCCAAGACCAGCAATTTGTGCAGGGCCGGCAGGAGAATGCGCAATTCACCTTCCAGCGTGAAAGGCGGGTTGGCCACGACCAGGCCGCTGCCGTCGAGGCTGGGCTCTTGCGACGCGGGCCGGATTTCGAATTCGATGTCGAGCAATTTCGGAACGCCGGTTTCCTTCAGCGCCTTGCGGAAGCCAATCACCGCCTTGCGGTCCTTGATCGGATACCACAGCGCATAGATGCCGCCCGGCCAGCGCTTGTGCGCCTTCGCCAGCCCGTCGACGAGGCGGCCGAACTCGCCCTCTTCCTCGAATGGCGGATCGATCAGCACCAGTCCGCGCTTTTCCTTCGGCGGCAGGTGTGCGCCGAGCGCCAGCCAGCCGTCGAGCTCGATCACCCTTGTCTGGAAATCGCCGGCGAATTCCGTCTTCAGCTTCGCGACATCCTTCGGGTGCAGCTCGATCGCCGATAGCCGGTCCTGCTTACGCAGAAGGTGCCGCGCGACCAGCGGCGAGCCCGGATATTTTTTCAATGGACCGTCTGCGTTGCACGCACGCACCGCGTCGAGATAGGGCGCGAGCAGCATTGCGGCCTGGGCTTCGGGCGCGGCATCGACCAGCCGGCCGATGCCGCCTTGCCATTCGCCGGTCTTCTGCGCCTCGGGCGAGGACAGATCGTAGCGGCCGATGCCTGCATGAGTGTCGATGACGCGGAACGCCTTGTCCTTCTGCTTCAGGTATTCAAGCAGCCGCGTCAGCACGACGTGCTTGAGGACGTCGGCAAAATTTCCGGCGTGATAGGCGTGGCGATAGTTCATGTGGAACCCCTGCCCCAACGTGGCGGCGGTGGCTGTGAATTCGGATTTTGCGGCCGGCCGCCGGCAGAACGCAAGGACAGCAGGAAGCCGATCAAGCCGATCGCCATCAGCGCGAAGCCAACCGGTCGCGCACGGCTGTCGGTCTCGCCCACACCGGAGCGCAAGACAAGATCGACCGCGCGTATCGGGATGTCGTCAGCGTCGCCGGGACCGACGGTGAAGACATAGGGGCCGGGGCCGACGGTCCGGATCACGCCAGCCTCATCGCGGAAGATCTTGTCGGGCAGTTGCGGGCTCGCCTGACGCGGATTGTCGGAATGATTGAACTGAAGCGTCGAGGCAAGCACCGTGCGGCCGCCGGAGGCGGCTGTCAGCGTCAGCACCGTGCGCTGCTGCGAAACGATGCGCTCGGCCCTCGCGGTCAAGTCGACCAGCACCCTGACCGGCGCATCGCGCGCGGCAAGCGGCACTGTGACCTGCCTGAAGCGGCCGCCCTCATAGACCCGCCAGCTGCCGATCTGGTGACCGGAGAAATTAGTCATCGCCCATGGATAGATGGCGCCGACGCCGATGCCGGCGAGCAGGATCAACAGGAACAGAAAGCGCATTCAGGGAATCACCTTGTAATCGGACGTTGCCGGACAATTAGGCTGCATTGGCGCTGTCGCGCAGGCGCTCCATTTCGTCCAATAGCATGTCAAGGCCGAGTTCGAATGTCTTGTCGAAACCGCCGGTGCCGAAATAGGTCCCGGCCGCCATGACACTGGGGAAATCCTTCGCCAGTTGCTCGTCGTCGACGGTGGTCACCGCCGACGGGCCCTTGGCGTAGCCCGCGGTCTCGTCGAGGATCGCGCCCATGAGATAATAGCTGGCGGTGCGAAACAGCCTGGCGCTGAGTTCCGGGCCGAAACCGCCAGCCTCGAACAGGCCGATGACGCCGTTCAGCATCGCAAGGCAAGGCGGCGAATTCATCCGGTAGACGACAAGGAATGGCGCAAAGGCCGGGTGCTCCCTCGCAACACGGCGAAACTCATGCATGACCATCCGAATCCTGTCGCGCCACGGCATGCTGTCGTCGGGGATAACCATCCCGCTGACCTGGCGATCGACCAACGCCTCATAGAGGTGCGCTTGCGAGGGGAAGTGATGATAAATGCTCATCGCCTCGCAGCCGAGCACGGCGGCGAGCTTGCGCATCGAAAAACCGGAAAGGCCCTCCTTCTCGATCACCTCGAAAGCGGCATTCTCGATCATCTCGCGGGACAGCCGTCCGCGTGCTCGCTTTTTTTTGATCGATGAGTCCATGGCCGCGCTTGACAACTTACAGCGTAAGGTTCATTTTTCACTTCACCTTACACAGTAAGGCTAACAAAGACCAGAGGAGGAAAACATGTCACACCATCGCATTGCCAAATCCGTGCATTCGTCCCTCCATCGTGCGTTGGCTCTAACCGCCCTGGCCTGCGTCCTCGCCGCGGCCCCTGCCTATGCCGACGACTACGATGCAACCATAAAGGACATCCAGTCGACCATGGGCGGCGTGCCGAGCTTTGTGAAGCAACTTCCCAAAGCCGGTCTGCCCGGCGCCTGGGCCGAGGTCAAGGCCATCGAACTCAGCGACAAGACGGCGCTGCCGCCAAAGGTAAAGTCATTGATCTCGCTGGCAGTGGCGGCGCAGATCCCGTGCAACTACTGCATCTGGTCGGACACGCAAAACGCCAAGCGCGCCGGCGCTACCGATGAGGAAATCCAGGAGGCGGTGGCGATGGCGGCGCTGACCCGCCATTGGAGCACCATCTTCAATGGCATGCAGGTCGATTTCGACACGTTCAAGAAGGAAATGGGCGGGCAGTGAAACGACACCCGCGGTGGTCCGCGCCTGCGGGCCACCGCAGAACTGCCCTCATCCGACAGCCGTCATCTTCGCCTCCGATTGTCATCCAGAGGGAAATGCCGCATTGAAAGTGCAATCGCAAAGCATGGACGAGGCCGCAAATGGCGCCGGTCAAGGTCGACCCCGACAAGGTGCACGAATTCGAGGACGCCGAGAGCTTTTATACTTGGCTCGGTGAACATCATGACAGGGAAACCGAGGTCTGGATCAAAATCCACAAGACCGGCTCGGGACTGAAGTCGATCTCGGCAAAGGAGGCGATCGAGGTCGTGCTGTGCTGGGGCTGGATCGACGCGGTGCGCAAGGGGCTCGACGACAAGAGCTTCCTGCAGCGTTACACGCCGAGGACGAAGAAAAGCATCTGGAGCCAGATCAACATCGACAATGTCGCCCGGCTGATCGACGACGGCCGGATGACGCGGCATGGGCTCGCCGAGGTCGAAGCCGCCAAGGCCGATGGCCGCTGGGCGCGTGCCTATGCCAGCGGCAAGGACATGAAAATTCCCGATGACCTGCAGGCCGCGATCGATGCCGAGCCAGAGGCTCGGCAAATGCTCGAAAAACTCAGCGCGCAGAACCGCTTCGCGCTCGCCTTCCGTATCCACAACATGAAGACCGAAGCCGGGCGCAGGAAGAAGATCGAGACTTTTGTCGAGATGCTCAAGCGCGGGGAGACGATCCATCCGCAAGTGAAGAAGTAAGGCTGCTCATGTGACGAGCGACAGGTTTCTTCCGGCTCGATGATCGCGATCCACATTATCAACAAGGCAGTGATCAGCCGCCGCTGACGTCCCTCAAGCCTTGCGTTCCCAGCGGCGGTCGGGCGTCTGCTGCCAGTAGGTCACCGCGTGGCCGGCGTCTTTCATCGTCTTCCAGTGCCCGCGGGCGGCCTCGACCTGGGCGGCATCGTGACCGTCGAACAGGAATACGGCGCGCTCGTAGCCGCCAAGGTCAGGCGGCGCCGCTCCGTCCACCAGAAAGCGTATCTGCGCCGCGTTCGGGTTGGCTTCGCCGGTGGTCAAAAGGATCGGCTGCTCGGCGGGATGGGCTTCGCGGTCGGTGGCGTGCGCGAGGAAAGAATCGTCACGGAACGTCCACAGATGCTGGTCGAGCGCGTCGCGCCGCTCCTCGGTGCCGGTCTGCACCACGGCGCGCCAGCCGCGATCGACGCTGCGCTCAAGGAGGCCGGGCAGCGCATCCTCCAGCGTCGATTCAGTCAGGTGATAAAACAGCACGTCGGCCATGGGTCCCGATCAGCTCTCGTAGTGGTCGCGCACGAGCCGGTCGAGCAGCCGCACGCCAAAGCCGGAACCCCAGGACTGGTTGATTTCGTTCGACAGCGCCCCCATGGCGGTGCCTGCGATGTCGAGATGGGCCCAGGGCGTGTCCTTGACGAAGCGCTGCAAGAACTGCGCGGCGATGATGGCGCCGCCATAGCGGCCGCCGATGTTCTTCATATCGGCATTCTTGGAATCGATCAGCTTGTCATATTCAGGACCGAGCGGCATGCGCCACAGCCGCTCCTGCGTCGACTGCCCGGCTGTCGCCAGGCGTTCCGCCAGTTCGTCATTGTTGGAGAACAGGCCGGCATAGTGCTGGCCGAGCGCGACCATGATCGCGCCGGTCAACGTCGCCAGATTGACCATGAACTTCGGCTGAAAGCGGTCATTGCAGTA
This sequence comes from Mesorhizobium sp. B1-1-1, assembly GCF_006442955.1. Taxonomy (NCBI): domain Bacteria; kingdom Pseudomonadati; phylum Pseudomonadota; class Alphaproteobacteria; order Hyphomicrobiales; family Phyllobacteriaceae; genus Mesorhizobium; species Mesorhizobium sp. B1-1-1. Next base: position 201,964 of record NZ_VFWW01000001.1, on the reverse strand, counting down.
CCAGAGCGCGTCGGCCAGCACCAGGCGCCCCTCCGCATCGGTGTTGAGCACCTCGATGGTCTGGCCCGACATCGAGGTAACGATGTCGCCGGGACGCTGCGCATGGCCGTCGACGGCGTTTTCCACCAGCCCGATGATGCCGACGACATTGGCCTTCGCCTTGCGGGCGGCGAGCGCATGCATCAGTCCGGTCACCGCCGCGGCGCCGCCCATGTCGCCCTTCATGTCCTCCATGCCGGATGCCGGTTTCATCGAATTGCCGCCAGTGTCGAAGGTGACGCCCTTGCCGATGAAGGCGACCGGGCTGTCCTTGGCCTTGCCGCCGTTCCACTGCATGACGGCCATGCGGGCGCCGCGCGGCGAGCCTTGCGCAACGCCGAGCAGCGACCCCATGCCGAGTTTCTTCATTTCCTTCTCGGCCAGGATCTCGACCTTGACGCCGAGGGCCTCCAGTTCCTTGGCGCGGGCGGCAAACTCGACCGGTCCCAGGACGTTTGCCGGCTCGTTGACGAGGTCACGCGCCAAAAGCACGCCGTCGATCACAGCCTCGGTCTCGGCGAAGGCCTTCTTCGCACCCGCCGGATCGGCGGTGTGGATGGTTATCTTGGCCGGCTTTTTCGGCTCGGCCTTGTCGCCTTGGCCATCGTCCTTGTCTTTCCTGGTCTTGTACTTATCGAAGGAATAGCTGCGCAGAAGAATACCCGCGGCAAGGCTGGCCGCCTGCGCACCGCTTGACGAGGCGCCGACCACGTCGAGCACCACCGCCACGTCCGTCGCCTTGCGCAGCGACCCCGCGATGGTGCCTCCAAGCTTCGTCCAGGCGTATTCGTCGAGCCCGGATACCTTGCCGGCGCCGATCGCGACCAGCCTGTCGAGCGAGCTTGCCTGTGGCGTCAGCACTTCCACCACGCTGGCGAACTTGGCCGTGAATTCGGCCACAGGGAAGGCCCGTTCCAGCGTCTTGCCGGGATCATACGCCGCGGCGGTTTCGCTCAGGCCGCCATCATCCGCCGCCAGCACGACGACCGTCCCCTTCCGGTTCGCGGCGGTCTGCGGCGCAGCGAATTTTGCGAAGGCGATCGAGGGTCTCTGGTTCATCATGTCCTGCTTTCGGGGAATGCGCGGCTCGCGCGAAGCGGTTGGAAGCGATCCGCGACATTTGGTCGTTTTCCGGCATTTGGCAAGACTTTGCCAAACGTGCTCCCCATATGGCACATGAATCAACGGCGATTCGTCGCGGCACGGCTCCGCTTTTTGGCCGCAACCTGTTGTTAACCATCGATGTTCGCCCTTTCTTATCCAATCCCGCCGACACTCCGGCCCAACGTGGCGCGCGATGTGGGACGGGAACCGGATCGTCTACCTGACAGAGCCCGACGCAGCCAGTTGTGCGGGCGTCGCCGGACGGCTACCCTTATCCGGTGGCATGATGCCGTTCGAGAAAATTGAGAAAAGCCTTCATGAAGGTCGTTGAACGCTACATCATGCGCCGCGCTTTCGTGGTCTTTATTGCAGCGCTGGCCTGGACGCTGGCCATTGTCTGGACGACGCAGGTGCTGGCCAAGATCGACCTCGTCACCGACAGCGGCCAGTCGGCGCTGACCTTCTTCGAGGTTGCGGCCCTCATTCTTCCCTCGATCATTCCGATCGTGGTGCCCTTCGCGCTCGTCGTGGCGGTTGCCCAGACGCTCAGCGTCATGAATTCGGATTCGGAGCTCGCCGTCGTCAACGCAGCGGGCGCCTCGCGCTGGACCATCGTGCGGCCGATCATGATTCTCGCGGCCGCGGCCAGCGTCTTTTCCTTCGCCGTCGACAACGGCATCGACCCTTACGCGCGCCAGAAGAACCGGATGCTGGTGGCGGAGTCACGCGCGGATCTTCTGTCGCTGATCATCCAGGAGGGCACATTCCGCAAGATCGATGATGGGCTGTTCCTGCAGATAGGCGAGCGGCTTCCCGACAACCGGCTGGGCGGCATCTTCGTCGCGGATTCGCGCGAGGAAGGCGTCAACCTCGTCTACTATGCCAAGACCGGCAGCATCGTCGAACGCGGCGGCGAAAAGGTGCTGATGATGAATGACGGCGTCATCCATCGAAAGACGCTGACCGGCGACCTCTCGGTCATCCGCTTCACCTCTTACGCCTTCGACATGTCGGCCTTCATGGCGGCAGCGTCGGAGGTGACGCTGATGCCAAAAGACCAGACGACCCAGTACCTGCTCAACCCGAGTGCCAATGACAAGGTCTACCAGCAGCGCCCGAACGAGTACCGGGCGGAGGTCGACCAGCGGTTCTCGGAATGGCTCTATTCCATGGTCTTCGCGCTGATCGCACTCGCGGTCGCCGGAGACGCACGCTCGCATCGCGAGGCGCGCGTCAATCCGCTGATCACGGCCATCGCGATATCGCTGTTCGTGCGCTGGCTGGGCTTCTTCGCCGCCAGCAAGGCCGACGAGGTCCCGCAATATGCGTATATGGTCTACGGCGTGCCCATCGTGTCGTCGGCGGTGGCAATCTGGTTCATCGCATCCAACCGGACGATGGAACTGCCAGTGGCCTGGGCAGATTGGCTGACGAATCTCGCAAGCCGGATGGCTGACGCCTGGAATGCCGTCAAGCTGCGCCTCTCCAGGCGCAGCGCCTCGGGCCAGGGGGTCAGCTGATGGGCTGGACGCTGGGACGCTACTTCTTCTTCCGCTATGTCACGATCACCGTGTGGTTCTTCATCGGCCTGCTTGCGCTGGTGTTCCTGATCGATTTCACCGAGCTTTCCGGCCGCACGACCGGCCTGCCCGGCTTCACCTATGGAACGGCGCTGGCCATTTCCGGACTCAGGATGCCGATGATCATGCTGCAGACCGTGCCGTTTGTCGGTCTCTTCTCGGCGATGGCGACGCTGGTCTCGCTCAACCGCAGGTATGAACTGGTCATAGCGCGCTCAGCCGGCGTTTCGGCCTGGCAGTTCCTTCTGCCGTGCTGCATCGGAGCGCTGTTGTTCGGCGTCCTGTCGGTCGGTCTCATCAACCCGCTCGCAGCGCACGCCTTTTCCTGGTCCGAACAGATCGAAACCCAGTTGCGCTCGGGCAAGTCGAATACGGTGTCGGCCGACGCCGCGCCCTGGATCCGGCAGAAAACCAGCTCCGGAGACACCATCATCGGAGCGCGCGCCATCCTCAACCAGGGCCTGGAGATGGCTGACGCTGTCTTTTTCATCCTCGACCCGCAAGGCGATATCGTCGAGCGCAAGGATGCCGCGCGCGCCTACCTGCGGGACGGCTACTGGGAATTGCAGGACGTCAAGACCTTCAGGAACGGCACCATCCAGCCTGCGGCAAACGATCGCGTGCCGACCAATCTGAAGCCCGAATTCGTGCAGGAGCGGCTGGCGCGCCCGGAGACCATTCCATTCTACGATCTGCCGGGAAAAATCGAGGTTGCCCGTTCCTTCGGCCTCAAGGCAAATGCCTTTGCCATGCAGTTCGATTCGCTGGTGGCGTTGCCGTTCCTGCTCGTCGCCATGACGCTAATTGCGGCAACAGTTTCAATGCGATTTGCGAGGATGGGGCAATCGGCAACGATGATTCTGGGTGGCGTCGTTGCCGGGTTTCTGCTTTATGTCGTTTCGGTGCTGGTGAAGGCATTCGGCGTGGCGGGGTTCGTGCCGACTGTCGTAGCTGCCTGGGTGCCGGTCGTGGTAGCTATGTTCTTCGGGGTGACTTTCCTGCTATACAAGGAAGACGGCTAGTGAGGGAGGCCTTTTTGCCCAGTAACAGGCAGGCCGGTTTGGCGCGCCTTTATGCGGCGACCGCCTTGGCATGCCTGTTTGCATGCGCGGTTCCGCTGCCTGCGATCGCGCAGGATGTCGGCGACATGGCGACCAAGGTGCCGTCCGGCTCGCAGATGCTGCTGGCGGCCGATACGCTGGTCTATAACAACGACAATCAGACCGTGACCGCCGTCGGCGGCGTGCAGATCGACTATGGCGGCAACCGACTTGTCGCGCAGAAGGTCGAGTACAACCGCAACACCAAGCGCATGGTCGCAAGCGGCAATGTCGAGGTGATCAATAGCGACGGCACCAAGATCAATTCGGATCATATCGACATCACCGACGACTTCGCCGACGGTTTCGTCAACGCGCTCCGCGTCGAAACCATCGACAAGGCCTATTTCGCCGCCGAAAGCGCCGAACGCATGGGCGGCGTGCTGACCACCTTCCACAATGGCGTCTACACTGCCTGCGAACCTTGCGAGGACAAGCCCGACAAGGCGCCGACCTGGCGCGTGAAGGCCAGGAAGATCATCTGGAACGGCGAAAAGAAGACGGTCCGTTTCGAGAACGCGAATTTCGAATTCTTCGGCTTCCCGCTCGCCTACCTGCCGGCGTTCGAGATCGCCGACCCGACGGTGAAGCGCAAGAGCGGATTCCTGATCCCCGGCATCGTCTTCAAAAGCGATCTGGGCGTGGGGGTGAAGGTCCCCTATTATTTCGCGCTCTCGCCGACCTACGACCTGACCGTCACCGGCACCGGCTTTACCAAGCAGGGCTTTCTTGGCGAGGCCGAGTGGCGCCAGCGCTTCAACAATGGCGAATACAGCCTGAAGATCGCGGGCATTCAGCAGCGAGATCCCGATGCCTTCATCGACGCCGCCGGCCGCAATATCGATTCGGGCGAGGCCGGCGATCCCAACAAATTCCGCGGCATGATGGGCACACAAGGCCAGTTCGCCATCAATTCGCGCTGGAATTTCGGCTGGGACGTGCTGCTGCAGACCGACAAGAACTTCTCGAACACCTACGCCATCGACAAATACAACGGGTCCGTTCACCAGTCGTCGGTTTACCTGACGGGGCTCGACGGCCGTAATTATTTCGACCTGCGCGCCATGCATTTCGAGGTGCAGGAAGACACCCTGGACAGCAATATCGCTGCGCGAAGCGGCCAGCAGCCCTGGGTGCTGCCCTCGCTCGACTATGCCTACATTCCGGATACGTCGGTCGCAGGCGGCCAGTTGTCGTTCAACGTCAATTCGCGCGTCATCCGCCGCGATGACCTCGACGAGACCTATTTCACCCCCTACTTCCCCCCTTCAGGCACCCAACGTGTGCGCGGCATCGAGGGCGAATCAGGCCGGCTCACCGCCCAAGCCGAGTGGAAGCGGTCATTTGTCACCGATGACGGGTTGGTGCTGACACCCTTGCTGGCGCTGCAGGGCGACGTCGACTATGTCAACGCGTCATCAGCTTCACTCGCGGCCGTCAACCAGATGGCGACGAATTTGGGCGAGCAGGATGATATGCGCTCGTCTTTCGCCCGCTATATGGCAACCGCCGGGCTCGAGATGAGCTGGCCGCTGCTGTTTTCGATGGCCAGCGGCTCCAGTCATGTGTTCGAGCCGATGGCGCAGGTCTTCCTGCGCCCGAACGAACAATATGTCGGCGGCCTTGCCGTCCCGAACGAAGATGCGCAGAGCATGGTTTTCGACGCGAGCACCCTGTTCGAGCGCGACAAGTTCTCTGGCTATGACCGCATCGAAGGCGGCTCGCGCGCCAATGTGGGCCTTCGCTATTCCGGTTCCTACATCAACGGCTGGGGCACCAACGCCATCTTCGGCCAGTCCTACCAGATCGGCGGCGAGAACTCCTTCGACGCGCCGGACCTGGTCAATGTCGGCGCCTATTCGGGCCTCGAAAACACCAAGTCGGACTATGTCGGCCTGTTTGGCGTCAGCAGCCCGAACGGGTTCGCCGCCTCAGTCAGCGGCCGTTTCGACGAGCAGAGCTTCGAGGTTCGCCGCGCCGAGGTAAAGGCCGCCTATTCCGGCCTACCGGTGTCGCTGAGCGCCAAATACGCCTTCATCCAGGCTCAGCCGCTCTATGGTTTCACCACCGACCGCCACGAGGTCACGCTCGGCGCGTCCACGCATCTTGCCGAGAACTGGCGCGTGTTCGGGACGGGAACCTATGACCTCGAGGAAAGCCTGCTGGTCAAGGACGGGGTCGGTTTCGCCTACAATGATTCCTGCTTCACCTATCTGATGACGTACTCGCAGTCGCGCGACCTGCACACCAGGGAGGTGACGCAGAGTGTCGGCTTCAACCTGTCGTTCCGCACCCTCGGCGATTTCGGATCGTCGAGCAGCGCCTTCGACACCACCCAGTAGTCCGCGACATCGTTTCGCCGCATAGGGCTGGCAGGGACTTCACAAACCCCGAAGAAGGATGAAGTTGGGCGGGACCGGGATAGAATTGGGATGTTTGCGATGAGGAAATACCTCTTTTCAGCAGGGTTGGCGCTGCTTGTGGTGGCGACATCCGTGTCGATGACCGTCATCACGCCGCCGGCTTTCGCCAGCGAGATCAAGTACGTCGTCAACGACATACCGATCACCAGCGGCGACATCGCGCATCGCGCCGCCTTCCTCAAGCTGCAGCGCAAGAAGGGCGACGCCGGCCAGGAAATGATCGATCAGACCTTGCGCATGGCCGAAGCCAGACGGCTTGGGATTCACATCAGCGACGCGCAGGTCGAGGCCGCGTACCAGCGCTTTGCCTCGAGCAACAAGATGCAGCTCAGCCAGCTCGACGGCGTCATGGAAAAGTCCGGCGTCAGCAAGGGCCATTTCAAGGAGTTCATCCGCGCCCAGATGGCCTGGAATCAGGCCTTGAGCGCGCGGTACCGCTCCGGCGAGGGCGGCAGCGTGACCGAGCAGGACGCGGTCAGGCGCATGCTCGACAAGGGCGGCTCCAAGCCGAGCGCCACTGAATACATGCTCCAGCAGGTCATCTTCGTCGTGCCAGCGGCCGAACGCAGCGCGACGCTGGGCAAGCGCAAGCGCGAAGCCGACGCCATGCGTGCCCGCTTCAATGGCTGCAACACGACGCGGCAGTTCGCCAAGGGCCTGATCGACGTCACGGTTCGCGATCTCGGCCGGGTGCTGGCGCCGCAACTGCCGCCGGACTGGGCCGAGCAGATCAAGGCCACCAAGGTTGGCGGCGCCACGCCTACCCGCCAAACGGAGCGCGGTGTCGAGTTCATCGGCATCTGTTCGTCGCGCGAGGTGTCGGACGACAAGGTCGCCCAGATGGTGTTCCAGAGCGAAGGCTCCAACGACAAGGCGGCCGACGATCTCAGCAAGAAATATGTCGACGAGCTGAAGGCAAAAGCCCGCATCGTCAAGCGCTGAGGTGGACAGGGCGATGCGCGCGCTGGCGTTGAGCGTCGGCGATCCTTCCGGCATCGGGCCGGAAATCGCGATTGCCGCGTTTCTGGCGCGTACCGCCGCGGCCCTTCCGCCCTTCTATCTCCTCGCCGATCCCGCGCTGATCGCCTCGCGGGCGCGCCGCCTCGGCGTTTCGCTGCCTATCGAGGAAACGACGCCAGCGCAGGCAAGCGAGGTCTTTGGCCACGCACTGCCGGTCGTTGCGCTGGCTGCCCGCTTCATCGACAGCCCCGGCCAGCCGGACCCGGCCAATGCGGCGGGCATCATCGAAGCGATCGATCGGGCGGTGGCCGCCAGCCTCGCCGGCGACGCCGCGGCCGTCGTCACCTGCCCGATCGCCAAGAAGCCGCTCTACGACGCCGGCTTCCGCTTTCCTGGCCACACCGAATATCTGGCGTATCTGGCGGCGCGCCACAGCGGCGTGGAAGCGATGCCGGTGATGATGCTGGCAGGCCCCGACCTGCGCACCGTTCCCGTCACCATTCACATCGCGCTGGCCGAAGTGCCGAAGGCGCTGACCACAGACCTGATCCTCGCCACGACGCGGGTCACCGCCGCCGACCTCAGGGACCGCTTTGGCATCGCCAACCCACGGCTCGCCATCGCCGGCCTCAACCCGCATGCGGGCGAGGATGGCTCCATGGGCCTGGAGGACCAGCGCATCATCCGACCGGCGATCGAGATCCTGCGAGCCGAAGGCATCGACGCGTTCGGGCCGTTGCCCGCGGATACCTTGTTCCATGCCCGGGCCCGGGCCGGCTACGACGTGGCGCTGTGCATGTATCACGACCAGGCGCTGATACCGGCCAAGGCGCTGGCCTTCGACGAGGCGGTCAATGTCACGCTCGGCCTGCCCTTTATCCGCACCTCGCCCGACCACGGCACCGCCTTCGATATCGCCGGCAAGGGCATCGCCCGGCCCGACAGCCTGATGGCGGCGCTGCGGCTTGCACGGCAGCTGGCCGACACCGACGCCAAATTTGTCACGCAATGAGGCTCAACTCATGAGCATGGATGGGCTGCCGCCGCTGCGCGAGGTCATCGAGCGCCACGGTTTGCAGGCAAAGAAGGCACTGGGCCAGAATTTTCTGTTCGACCTCAACCTGACCGGCAAGATAGCGCGCGCCGCCGGCAGCCTGGCGGAGACGACCGTAATCGAGGTCGGCCCCGGCCCTGGCGGGTTGACAAGGGCCCTGCTTTTCAACGGCGCGCGCAAGATCGTCGCCATCGAGCGCGACGAACGCTGCCTGGCGGCCCTCGCCGAGATATCGGCCCATTATCCCGGCCGGCTGGAGGTCGTTTCCGGCGACGCTCTGAAGATCGACTTCCCGACGCTTGCCGCGACCGCCGGTGACGGCGGGCCGGTCAGGATCGTGGCCAACCTGCCCTACAATATCGGCACGGAACTGCTGGTCCGCTGGCTGACCGTCGCGGAGTGGCCTCCCTTCTATGCCTCGATGACCCTGATGTTCCAGCGCGAGGTGGCCCAGCGTATCGTCGCCGCGCCTGGCAGCGAAGCCTATGGCAGGCTCGGCGTGCTGGCGGGGTGGCGCACGCAGGCCAGGATAGCGTTCGACGTGCCGCCCCAGGCGTTCACACCGCCGCCCAAGGTGACCTCTTCCGTGGTGCATCTCGAGCCGCGCGTGACTCCGCTATATGCCGACGTAAAAAAACTCGGCCGCGTCACGGAAGCCGCCTTCGGCCAGCGCCGAAAGATGCTGCGGCAGAGCGTTAAGAGCCTCGGCGGCGAGGCCCTGCTCGAACGCGCCGGGATCGACCCGACCCGGCGCGCCGAGACGCTCGATGTCGAGGAGTTCGTGCGGCTGACCAATGCGGTGTAATGCCGCCGGCCGTGGAAGCGCGGCGCAATCCGATCCTTGTCGGGCGCATGCTTCGAACTACACGCCCAACACCGCTTTCACGCGCTCGCGCGTGTAGGGCAGGTCATAAATGCGTTTTCCCGCCGCATGGCGGAAGGCGTTGGCGATCGCGCCGGCGGTCGGGCCTTGCGCTGCTTCCGCGACGCCGAGATAGGGCGTGCCGGGATTGTCGACGACATGCACTTCCACGCTGTCGGGAACGGCGCTGAAGCGCAGGATCGGATAGGCCGACCAATCCGCGCTCAGGATGCGGGTGTCGTCGAAATGGACGGCCTCGTAGAGCGTCCAGCTCATTGACTGCAGGATACCGCCTTCGGTCTGGTTGACGATCGAATCCGGCGCCACCGCTTCGCCGCAGTCGACTGCCGAGACCACATGCGAGATGGCGATGGCGCCGCTGTCGCGATCGACCTCCGCTTCAAGCGCGACTGCGAGATAGGCGGCGTGGTTCTTGTACTTGGCGAAGGCGAACCCCCGGCCGCGGCCCTCCGGCATAGGATCATTGCTCCAGCCGAATTCTTGCGCCGCAACCTCGATCACCTTCCTGGCGCGCGGGTCCTTCATGTGCCTCAACCGGTATTCCACCGGGTCGGCGCCGGCCGTGAGCGCCAGCTCGTCCATGAAGCTTTCGATCGAGAAGACGTTGCAGTAGGCGCCGAGACCGCGCAGCGACGAGACGCGCACCGGCATGTCGGCGACGAAATGCCAGTTCACCCGCTGGTTCGGCACGTCGTATAGCGGGATGGCGTTGCGGTCGCCATTGCCGAGCGGCGAGATCTGCAGCTTGGCCGGATCGGGCGGGAAATGCTTCGCCACCAGCCGGCCGGCGATCAGCGAACCTGCCGTTCCCGGCCGCGTGCCGTGACTGTTGCTCCACAGGTCATAGTGCCAGTTGACGATCTTGCCGCCGGCGTCCAGCGTTGCGCTGGCGCGCGTCAGCATGCCAGGGCCATAGGGCTCCCACAAATGCTCCTGATCGCGCATCCACTGCACGCGCACCGGCGTGCCGGGCAGCGCCTGCGCGATCAGCGCGGCGTCGGCCGCCGCGTCGTCGGCGCCATTGTGGCCGTAGCAGCCTGATCCCTCGGTGTGGATGCAGCGCACCTTTTCCGGTCCGACGCCGAGCATCTCGGCGATCGCCTTGCGGTCTGGATAAACGCCTTGAGTGTGCGTCCACACCGTGATGAGACCCTTGTCCGACAGGGCAACGGCAGCGGAGGGGCCGATCGACCCATGCATCTGGTAGGCGCGGGTGAACTGCGCCTGCAGCGTCTTTGCGCCGGCTGCCGTGTCCGCGCCGACCGAAGTCACGGTGCCGACCTCGGCGACCGAGCGTTCGAGGAAGGCGGGGATATTGTCCTGGTCCGGCAAGGCCGGCTGCTCCTGCCACTTCGCCTTGGCGGCCATGGCGCGCATGGCCTGGACCGCCTGGAATTCCTGCCTGGCCACCACGGCCAGGAAGTCGCCGTCGCGGATCACCGCCACCACGCCCGGCATCGTCTTGATGGCGGCCTCGTCGACGCTGACGAGCTTGGCCAAATAGCTTGGTGGGCGAACGACGCGGGCATGCACCATGCCGGGAAGCCGCATGTCCTGCACATAGGCCTCGCCGCCCGTCACCTTTGCCGGAATATCGACGCGGGCGAACGGCTTGCCGATCGCGTGATAGCTGTCCGGCGATTTCAGCGCTGTGTCGGCCGATGCGTCCACATGCAGCAAATCCGCCACCACCAGTTCGCCATAGCCCACGGACTTCCCATCCGGCCCGGTGATCCTGCCGCTTGCCGCCTTGAGCTGGTCGGCCAGAACGCCGAGCTTCTCGCTGGCCTTGGCGACCAGGATCTGGCGCACCTGCGCCGAGGCGTAGCGTATGGCGGTGCCGCTGTTCTGGATCGTCTGGCTGCCGGCGGTATAGCCCTCGTTCGGCGTCAGCGCGGTGTCGGCGGTGATGAGCTTGATGGCCGCCGGCTCGACCTCCAGTTCTTCGGCGGCGATCTGGCGTAGCGACGTCCTGGTGCCTTGACCGAGTTCGGCCTTGCCAGTGAAGACGGTGATCGAACCGTCGGCATCCAACCTGATCCAGGCGTCGAGCGAGGGCGTATCGGCAAGGCTGCCCGGCAGTTTCTTGGCCGGCGCCGGCGTCGCGGGCGTCTGCGCCGTGGGCGCGGCCTCCTGAGCCTGCACGGGAATGGTGAAGGACACGACCAGCGCGCCGGTCCCGGCGAGAAAGCCGCGTCGTGTCAGGTCGGGAAAGGTCGGCGCGTTCATCATGCCCTCCCCGCGGCCGCGGCCGGCGCCAAGCCGGCCGATTTCGATTTCATCAGGTCGCGCGCGCGGCTCACTGCCCGCAGGATGCGCATATGCGTGCCACAGCGGCAGAGGTTGGGTTCCAGCGCCTGCCTGATATCGGCGTCACCGGCATCGGGTTCGGCCTCGAGCAGCGCCTGCGCCCGCATCATCATGCCGGCGATGCAATAACCGCATTGCGCCGCCTGCTCCTCGATGAACGCTTTCTGCATCGGACCCGGGTTCTCGATCGTGCCCAAGCCCTCGACCGTCTTGACCTCGCGGCCTTCCACCAGCATCGCTGGCGTCAGGCAGGAGAAGACGGGCTTGCCGTCGACCATCACCGTGCAGGCGCCGCATTGGCCAAGGCCGCAGCCGAACTTGGCGCCGTTCAGCTTCAAATCGTTGCGCAGCACGTAAAGCAGCGGCGTCGCCGGATCGACGTCGACGTCGTGAGAGATGCCGTTGACGTTGAAATTGATCATCTGTCCTTCGCTCCTACATTGTCCGGGCCGCGCTCGATGCCGTCCGAGGGCCGGACGCTGACTTGGTATTTTCCGCTCCTGGTGTCGGCGATCCTGGCGGCCGCATCCTGCCAGGCCGGCTTGCCGGCAAAGGCATCGCGCAGATAGGCCAGCAAGTCGTTCACCTGGTCGTCCTTCAGCGTCGCTGCGAATCCCGGCATGATGGCGCTCGGGCGCCCACTCGCCGCCGGCAGGCCAAACAGCACGGTGTTGATGACGTTCTGCGGATCTGGCGCGTTGACCGCGCTCGACAGATGGAAATTGATACCGCCGAAAGGCGGCGGACGGCTGCCGTCGTGGCAGGTGGCGCATGCCGCCTGGTAGATGACGGCTCCACGCGCCGCCGGCGTATCGGCGGATGTCGGCGCCACGCCGGCGGTCGACGCCGGGTCGGCCGCGGCGCGGCCGCGGATGGCCTGCGCGGCGGCCGTCCGTTCGGCGGATGGTTCGCCCATGAGCGACATGACGTAAGTGGCCATGGCGTCGATGTCGGCATCGGGAAGCCGGCCGAGATTGCCCGTCACTTCGCCCATCGGGCCATTGGCGACGCCGTGGTCGGCATGCCAGCCTTGCCTGAGATAGGCAAACAGGCTGTCATGCGTCCACGGTATCGGCGCCGGTGAAGTGCCGTCGAGCGCAAAGGCCGTCCAGCCTTCGGCCTCGCCGCCGGCCATGTGCGACCCCTTCTCTTCCGCGCCGAGTCGATTGCGCGGCGTGTGGCAGGCGCCGCAATGACCGAGCCCATCGACCAGATAGGCGCCGCGGTTCCACTGCGTGCTTTGCGCCGCATCGTTTTGATAGGCGCCCCTGTCGAAGAACAGCAGCTTCCAGCCGGCCAGCACGAGGCGCACATCGAGCGGGAAAGGCAGCTCGTTCGGAGGCGGCCGGTTGTTCACCGGCTGGCGCGTCATCAGATAGGCGTAGAGCGCGCGGTTGTCCTCATCGGAGACACGCGTGAAATGATCGAACGGGAAGGCCGGGTAGAGATGCCTGCCCTCGCGGTCGACGCCTTCGCGCATGGCGCGGTCGAAGGCTGCCTGCGGCCAGCGGCCGATACCGGTCTGCGGATCTGGCGTGATGTTGGTCGAATAGATGGTGCCGAACGGCGTCGGCACGGCGAGCCCGCCGGCATAGGACTTTTCACCGGGCCTGGTGTGGCAGGAGGTGCAATTGCCGACGGAGGCCAGTACAGCGCCTTTCTCGATCAACGCCGGGTCGAACGACGATCGTTGCGGCGGCTCGACAGGATCGATCGCCGGCTTCCAGGCATAGGCGAAAAATCCGGCGCCGCAGACAATGATGATGGCAAGAACGCCCAGCCAGAAGCGTTTCAAGATCTGCTCTCCCTCATGGCGGTACGCTGAAACGCTGCCGCCCCGGCCGTTACCGGCGCCGCGGACGCGTTCGTGCGGGAGAAACTAGGGGCGCTGCCCTCTTCGTCAATTGTCTGATTTATGGCGCCGAAAAGCGCATCTTGCAGGCGCGACCTGCCCGGGCACATCGTTTGGTGCTGCCGGCCTTCGGCTTGTCCGCCGGCCCATCTTCGTGGGCAAAGGAAAGGCTAGCTCGTCTTCTCGTCCAAAAGTCCCGAGACGAAGTCGAACAACCCGGGCCGACGATCGCGCCGCAACCGCTCGGCGACAACGATGCCGCGCACTTCGGCGAAGGCGCGATCGAGATCATCGTTGACGATGACGAAATCATACTCCTTCCAGTGCTCGATCTCGTTGCGCGCGTTCTTCAGCCGCGTCTCGATCACCGCTTCCTGATCCTCGGCGCGGCGCTTCAGCCTTGCCTTCAACTCCTTCATCGACGGCGGCAGGATGAAGATCGAGACGATGTCGGCGCGCATCTTCTCCTTGAGCTGCTGGGCGCCTTGCCAATCGATGTCGAACAGCATGTCGCGCCCTTGAGCGAGCGCAAGTTCCGCCGGTTCGCGCGGTGTCGCGTAGCAATTGCCATGCACCTCCGCCCATTCGAGCAGGGCGTCCGAATCGCGCAGCCGCTCGAACTCGCGCATGGTGCGGAAATGATAGTGAACGCCTTCGATCTCCGAGCCGCGGCGCGGCCTGGTGGTGACGGAGACCGACAGTTCGAGGCTGGAATCGCTCTCCAGAAGGTTGCGCGCAATCGTCGACTTGCCGGCGCCCGACGGCGACGACAGCACGAGCATCAGGCCCCGGCGGCGAATGCGGGACCCTAAATCCCTGGCGACCATCGGCTACTCCAGATTCTGGACCTGTTCACGGAACTGATCGACCACGGCCTTCAGTTCCAGTCCAATGGCGGTGACCGCGGCAGCGTTCGACTTTGAGCACAGCGTATTCGATTCGCGGTTAAATTCCTGTGCTAGAAAATCGAGCTTGCGTCCGATGGCGCCGCCGCCGGAAAGCAATGCACGACCGGACGTCACATGCGTCTTCAAGCGGTCGATCTCCTCGCGAATATCGGCCTTGGTGGCGAGGAAGGCGGCTTCCTGGTGCAAGCGGCCGACATCGAGGTTGGCCGAAGCATCCATCAAGAGCCGCACCTGTTCGGCGAGGCGCTCGCGGATGGCCGCCGGTTCGCGCGACGGATCCGCTTCAGCGCCCAGCGTCAGCGCCTCGATGGCGTCGATGTGGCCCAGCAGAAGCGTGCGAAGTGCCGCGCCCTCACCCTGGCGGGACCGCTCCAGCCCCTCCAGCGCCACATCGAGGGCCGCCATGACGGCGTTGTCGAGCGCCGTGCGCACATCCTCGGTTTCGGTGGTCTCGGGAATATCGAGCACGCCGCGCAGCGACAACAATCCGTCGGCGGTCGCAGAAGCAACACCAAATTGTTCCTCGATCCGCTTGGCGAGCCCGGCCAGGTCCTTGAGGAAGGCCTCGTTGACAACGGGCTGGGACTGCATTCCGACGGCGCGCGTGATGGTCAGCGTCGCCTGAAAATTGCCGCGCGCGAAACGTTTCTGAAGCGTCTGCCTGATGGCCGGCTCCAGCCGCTCGAAGCCCTGCGGCAGCCGCAGCCGCACCTCGACGCTCTTGCCGTTGACGGATTTGACCTCCCAGGCAATCGAGGTGCCGCCATGTTCGGCGACAGCACGCGCAAACCCGGTCATGCTCTGCAAATTCATGGTGCCTGCATACCCCCTGGCGCGTACTACGGATACTGCTTGATCCGGCCTCGCGCACCTTCAGAAAGCCGAAATGCCCGCCTGCCAATCGGCTTACGAGGCGCCCCGATAAATCCAAACGCTCCTGTCTTCAACCGATAGCGTGGACGAGCTGGAAAAACCGTGCGCCGCTACTGGGCCGCCCCCGCGTCGCCGTCAATGGGCGCGTCGGTCTGCCCCTCCACCTTGGCATCAGCCTTGGCCGCGTCGTCGACTTGCTTCTTCTGCTGGGCTCGATAGCGCGCAACGTTCTCATTGTGCTCGTTAAGCGTGGCGGCGAAGACGTGTCCGCCAGTGCCGTCGGCAACGAAATAGAGGTCGTCGGTCTTTGATGGATTGGCTACCGCCTCCAGCGCCGCGCGGCCGGGATTGGCGATAGGCGTCGGCGGCAGGCCGTTGATCACATAGGTGTTGTAGGGCGTCGGCTTCTGGATGTCCGACTGATAGATCGGCCGGTCGGCGGGTTTGCCCTTGCCGCCGAACAGACCGTAGATGATGGTCGGATCGGATTGCAGGCGCATGCCCTTGGCCAGCCGGTTCAGGAAGACCGCGGCGACGCGCGAGCGCTCATCGCCCTTGCCTGTTTCCTTCTCGACTATCGAGGCCAGCGTGACGAACTCGTCAATGCTGGCGAGCGGCAGGTCGGCGGCGCGCCGCTGCCAGACCTCCTCGACCAGCTTCTTCTGGTCGGCCAGCAGCTTGTCGATCATCTGCTGGCGCGTGGCGCCGCGCGTGAAGCGCAGCGTATCGGTGGCGAGACTGCCCTCTGGAGGCACGGTGGCCGGCATGTCGCCGCTCAAGGCGGGCTCGCCTGCGATGCGCGCCAGCGCCTGCTCGACCGTCAGCCCTTCGGGAATGGTCAGCGAGTACATGACCGACTTGCCGCTCTTCAGCAATTCCATGATGTCGCGCATGGACGCCCGGGGCTTGATCTCGTATTCGCCGGCCTTCAGCGCCGAATCATTGCCGAAGGCCCTAACGCCAAGACGGAATATGCGGGCGTCGCTGATCAGGCCGCGCCGCTCGAGCTGGTCGGCGATATCCTGGACGCCGGTGTTCGGCTTGACCAGGAAGGTGTCGCCATTGGCCGATGGGCCGGGCTCGGTGAATTCCTGCTTGCCGAAGTAAAGCGCGATACCCGCCGCCAGAACCATCAGCATCACCAAGGAGATGACGAAGTTCATGAACACGACGACCTGACTGCGCGAAGCACGCGAGCGCTTCGGCGGCGGCGTGCCGGCCTCCGGCCGCAAGGCTTCGGCGGCTGTCTTCGGTACGATCGGCCCCGATGTCGCCTGCCCTTGCCCGAACTCTCCGTTGCCGGCCGGATTTGTGTTCATTTCGCCCTACCGTTTGATCTCTCAACGAATCCCCTGCGGCAGAGTAGGGGCGAATATGGCAAAATTGACGACACGCCGAAGCGCCGTCCGGCAGGCGGACGGTCAGCCATTGTAGCGCTGGAAGACCAGTGAAGCGTTGGTGCCGCCGAAGCCGAAGGAATTGGACAACGCCACGTCGATCTGGCGGGCACGCGGCTTGTTCGGCACCAGGTCGATCGCGGTCTCACGCTCCGGATTGTCAAGGTTGATGGTCGCCGGCGCGATGTTGTCGCGGATGGCGAGGATCGAGAAGATCGCTTCGGCAGCCCCTGCCGCGCCGAGGAGATGGCCGATCGACGACTTGGTCGACGACATCGAAATCTTCGATGCGGCATTGCCGACCAGCCGCTCGACCGCGCCGAGCTCGATCGTGTCGGCCATGGTCGAAGTGCCGTGCGCGTTGATGTAATCGACATCGGCGGGCGTCAGCTTTGCCCGGTTCAACGCCGCCGTCATGCAACGGAATGCGCCGTCGCCATCTTCAGCCGGTGCGGTGATGTGATAGGCGTCGCCGGTCAGGCCGTAGCCGGTCACTTCCGCATAGATCTTCGCGCCGCGCGCCTTGGCATGCTCGAGTTCCTCAAGCACGACGACGCCGGCGCCCTCGCCCATGACGAAGCCGTCGCGATCACGGTCATAGGGCCGCGAAGCCGTTTGCGGCGCGTCGTTGCGCTCGGTCGACAGCGCACGGCAGGCAGCGAAGCCAGCGATCGACAGTCGCGTCACCGGCGCTTCCGCGCCGCCGGCGACCATGACGTCGGCATCGCCCCAGATGATCAGCCGGGCAGCATCGCCAATCGCATGCGCGCCGGTCGAGCAAGCGGTGACGACGGCATGGTTGGGACCTTTCAGCCCATGCCGGATCGAAACCTGGCCGGAGACGAGATTGATGATCTGGCCGGGGATGAAGAAGGGGCTGATGCGGCGCGGGCCGCGCTCCTTCAGGATCATCGCGTTCTCGGCGATGCCTTCGATGCCGCCAATGCCTGAACCGATCAGGACACCGGTGGCGCACTGCTCGGCATGGGTCTTCGGCTGCCAGCCGGAATCCTTCAGCGCCTCGTCGGCGGCTGCGATCCCGTACAGGATGAAGTCGCCGATCTTGCGCAGTTCCTTCGGCTCGAGCACCGCCTCGGGATTGAAGGTGGCGTTGCTGCCGTCACCACGCGGAACGACATGGGCGATCTTGCAGGCAAGATCCTCCACCTCGAACTCGGTGATGCGCTTGGCGGCGCTGCGGCCGGTCAGAAGTTCCTTCCAGCTGTGCTCGAAGCCCATGCCGAACGGCGACAGCAACCCAAGGCCCGTGACGACGACACGCCTCATCGCAGGTCCTCCCCGGTGATGACTGCGGAAAGCGTCAGGCCGAAGCCTTGTCGATGTACTTCACGGCATCGCCCACCGTCAGGATGGTTTCAGCCGCGTCATCGGGGATCTCGACGCCGAATTCTTCTTCAAACGCCATGACGAGTTCGACCGTGTCGAGACTGTCGGCGCCCAGATCGTCGATGAAGCTCGCCTGCTCCGTCACCTTGTCGGCATCGACGCCCAGGTGCTCGATGACAATCTTCTTGACGCGCTCTGCGGTGTCACTCATTTGGGGCATCCTCGTCTTTTGGTTGTCTGTCTTCGTTAGCGGGCGGAATGCCGCTAATCAAGCTGAAAGATGGTCCCGCCGGAAACGCAATGGCCGCAGACCGGTTTTTGCCCGAACCGCCGGGTTGCGGGCCGCATTACACGAAAAATCGTGGGCGTCCAAGCCGAAATGGTCGCTTTTCACAGCCCACCCAGGCGTTGCCTGTCGCCGTCTCAAAGCCACCGCGAATGCCCGGGCCCGGCCCGAAATGCATGCTTTGGCCGACCCGATCAGATCATCGCCATGCCGCCGTTCACATGGATGGTTTGGCCGGTGACGTAGCCGGCCTCGTTGGAGGCAAGATAAGCGACGGCGGACGCCACTTCGGCGCTGGTGCCCATGCGGCGCGTCGGGATAGCGGCCATGATCGCCTCCTTCTGCTTGTCGTTGAGCTTGTCGGTCATCGCCGATTCGATGAAGCCCGGGGCGACACAGTTGACGGTTATGCTGCGGGTGGCGATCTCCTGCGCCAGCGATTTGGAAAAGCCGATCATGCCGGCCTTGGAGGCGCAGTAGTTGGTCTGGCCGGGATTGCCGGTGACGCCGACCACCGAGGTAATGTTGATGATGCGGCCGTGGCGACGGCGCATCATCGGATGGGTCAGCTCACGCGTCAGCCTGAACACGGCCGTCAGATTGACTTCGAGCACGCTGTCCCAGTCGGCGTCCGACATGCGCACGAACAGCCCGTCCTTGGTGATGCCGGCATTGTTGACCAGGATGTCGACGCCCTCGAGATCGGCCTCCGCTTTCTGGCCGAGCGCCTTGACCTCGTCGCGGTTCGACAGGTCGGCCGGAAACAGCTTCACCCGGTCGCCCAGGTCGGCGGCCAGCGCCTCCAGTCTCTCGACGCGCGTGCCGTGCAGGCCGACGATGGCGCCTTGCGCATGCAGCACCCTGGCGATCGCCTCGCCGATGCCTCCTGACGCGCCGGTGACAAGTGCCTTGCGGCCGGTCAGTTCGAACATGTGTTTTCCTCTTTGGTTTCGGAAGCTCAGCGAGCAACCTTATCTGTATACGTCTCGCGGGCATCCGATTGCCATCACCAACGGAATATCTTCAGCGATACAAGCCGCGCCATCAAATTCACACGCGGCGCCTCACCCGAGCGCCGCCAGTGCGGTTTCGACCTCGGCCGCGGAACCGACCGATGCCGTGGCGATTTCGCGGTTGATGCGCCGGGCCAGCCCTGAAAGCACTTTTCCCGCGCCGACTTCATAGAGCGTGGTGACGCCGTTCGCGCCGAACCACTCCACCGTCTCGCGCCAGCGCACGCGGCCGATCACCTGTTCGAACAGACGGCGCGCAATGATTTCGGGATCGCTGGTCGGAGTGACCGTGACATTGGAGACGAGCGGCACGACAGGCGCGTTCTTGGTTACCCCGGCCAGCGCCTCGCGCATGATCTCGGCGGCGGGCGCCATCAGCGCCGAATGGAAGGGCGCGGAGACCTGCAGCATCAGCGCTCGCTTGGCGCCTTTTTCCGTGCACAGTTTGGCAGCCAGTTCGACCGCTGCCTTGGCGCCGGAAATCACCAGCTGGCCACCGCCATTGTCGTTGGCGATCTGGCAGACCGATCCTTTGGCAGCCTCGGCGCAGGCGGCTTCGACATCGGCCTGCTCCAGTCCGATGATCGCCGCCATGGCGCCTTCGCCGGCGGGCACCGCCGCTTGCATGGCATTGCCGCGGATGCGCAGCAGCCTGGCGGCATCGGCAACCGAGACGAAGCCGGCGGCGGCAAGCGCCGAATATTCGCCCAGCGAATGGCCAGCGACGTAGGTAATCTTGTCCTTCAGCGAGAAGCCGCGCGCTTCCAAGGCCCTGATCGCGGCCAGCGATACGGCCATCAGCGCCGGCTGCGCGTTGGCGGTGAGCGTCAGCGTCTCTTCCGGCCCTTCCCAGATCAGCTTCGACAGGTTTTCGCCGAGCGCGTCGTCGACTTCGCTAAAAACCCTGCGCGCCTCGGGGAAGGCATCGGCGAGGTCCTTGCCCATGCCGACAGCCTGGCTGCCTTGTCCCGGAAAGGTGAATGCAACGGCCATGTGTGGGCTCCCAAAGCTCGGTTCTGCTTGCCTGATACACGAATTTTCCTGCCTGTGACGCAACGCGGCCTGCCAAGTCAAGCCCGGTTCGACCCGGCCCCTTGGCAGCTTTGCCGGCCGAGTGCCTGTTCCAAAAGGCTTTTTGGCGATCACTCCTGATGAAAACCGCTCACGAATCGTTTGCTGGCTCTTCTTATTTCCGCCACAGGCGCTAGCTTTGCGTGACAATTCCATGACAATCGAGTGACGGGTCTGTCGCTGGGTGGGGAAGTTAAAGTGGCTAGGATTTCGAAAGGCGCAGGCAAAGCCGCGCCACAGTTTCTGGAAGACGATCCTTCCACCGGCTACCTGCCGGGACGGAAGTGGCCGACCATACGCTATGGGCTGACCAGCCTGCTGATCGCGGCCGTCCTGGTGTTCGCCATCGAATTGATCGTGCGCGGCGACTTCGCCGGCACGGTTTCCTTCTTCCTGCAGCCGCTCAAGCCGGGCTGGACCACGATCGTGGTGTTCGCACTGGTTCTGGTCGGCCTCGATGCCGTTTTCGGCCGCAGCTATCAAAGCCTGATGATCGTCGCGCCGCTGACGCTCTCGCTGGCTTTCATCGGTCACCAGAAATCGCATTATCTCGGCGATCCCCTCTACCCGACCGATTTCCTCTACTCCCGCCAGATCGTGGCGCTGCTGCCGCTTCTGGTGCGTGACCGCCCGATGACTGCCCTTGCCATGATTGTCGGCATTGTCGCCGGCCTGTCGCTGCTCATCTATGGCTGGCGGGTCTGGCGTCGAAAGGTGCCCATACTCAGCCGCAAGGGCCGTCTCGCCCGGCTGACGCTGGCGGTGCCGCTGCTCGCCTTCTTCGTCTCGATCATGGACTATGCCACCTTCTCCTGGACCCGGGACCGGCTGCAGATCATCCCGATTATGTGGGACCAGAAGGAAAATTACGCCTCCAACGGCTTTGCGCTCGCCTTCGCGCTGAACGTGCCGATGGCGCATGTCTCGGCGCCGCCAGGCTATTCGGAAAAGGCGATCGCGGCCATCGACAGGCCGCAGGTGACCGCCTCGGTGCCCCAGGAAAAGCCCGACATCATCGTCGTCATGAGCGAATCCTTCTGGGATCCGACCAAGCTGCCGGGGGTCACCATCACGCCCGATCCGATCCCCAATGTGCGGGCGCTGCGTTCGGGCTCCATGTTCTCACCCGAATTCGGCGGCATGACCGCCAATATCGAGTTCGAGGCACTGACCGGCTTCTCCAACGCCTTCCTGCCGGCCGGCAGCATCCCCTACCAGCAATATGTGCGCACGCCGACGCCGTCGCTGGCGACTTTCCTGAAGAGGGAGGGCTACAGGGCGCGCGCCATCCATCCGGGCACCAACTGGTTCTGGAACCGCGGCGCGGTCTATGCCGATTTCGGCTTCGACGACTTCAGATCGGAAGAGACGTTGCCGCCGATGCAAAAGCGCGGGCCGCTGGCATCCGACGCGGCGATGACGGACGAGATCATCAGCGAGGCCGATGCCAGCGATGCCCCGGTGTTCTTCTTTGCCGTCAGCCTGCAGAACCACGGCCCTTACGAGCCGAACCGCTACTACAACCCGACCCACACCGTGCAGGCGCCGATCAGCCAATGGGCGCGTGAATCGCTGCTGAGTTACACCGAGGGCTCGGCCGACGCGGACCGCGGTCTCGAACGCCTGATCGAATGGGCAAAGAAACGCTCTCGCCCCACCGTCATCGCCTTCTTCGGCGACCATCTGCCGCCGCTTGGGCCGGTATATGTAGAGACCGGGTTCATGAAGGACAATGTCGCGCCGCGCAAGGAGGCTTCCGCCGAGGCGGCGCTGGAGCATCATCAGACGCCACTGGTCATCTGGTCGAACCGCACAGGCCCTGCCAAGGACATGGGCGCCGTCAGCCCCGCCTTCCTGCCCTATCACATCCTGAAAACGGCCGGCATCACCCACCCCTACTATACCGGCTTCCTGGGCGAGATGCGCGAACGCTACCGCGTGGTCGACCGCAATCTGCTGCTGACGCCGGCGGGAGAAGCCACGCCCGATTGGGCGCGGCAAAAGCAGATCGACCCGGCGATCCGCGACTTCCGGCTGCTGCAATACGACATGATGTTCGGCAAACGCCACGCGGCGCCCGACTTCTTCCCCGAAACGGTGGACAAGGTCGTCGCCCATATGAGCTGAAATTCGCGGCATCCTTCCAGGATGCCGCCCAGCGGGGTCGAGCGTTCAATTCGTCAGTTGCAATTTCGAGAATTTGTTGGCGATCTGCTGGAACACGTTCGGCAATTTGTTTGGATCGTTGACGGCGTAGTAGTCGCTGGGATCCGAGGCGCAGGCGCTGTAAAGCGTGCGGTTGGCGGCGGTATCGGATTGCAGCACCATCGTGTAGATTTCGGCGCCCTGCTTCTTCAACTGCGTGCAGACGCTTTTGGTCCATCCGTCGACATTGCGCGCGGCGGTGGTCTGATTGTCCGATCCAAGCCGACCGGCAGCGCCATAGGTTGAGCCCGCGAGAAAACCATAGGACGTATAGTCTGACTTGGTCGTCTCGTTGCTGGCGCCGTAGACGACATTCTCGCCGTCGGTGAGCAACATGACGATCTTGCTCACCCCAGGCGTCTTCCAAGGCGTACCCTCGGCGTATGGCGCACCCGGCGACAACACCCGCTGGCCCCAGGCCAGGCCCTCGGAAACATTGGTGCCGGACCCCGCCCATGCAAGCATCTTGGCGGCCTCGTTGCGAAGTTTTGTAAAGTCTTCGGTCAAGGGGACGATTGGCGAGGGACAGGACCGGTTTGGCCCCACCGTCAATTGCAAGGCGTTTGGATCGTTTGTGACCGCGGTGGCAATGGCGGTGTTCTGCGGCGCCACATATTTGGCGACTGTTTCAAGATCACCCCGCAAAAGCCCGGCAGCACTTCCAAGCAAGCCGCTCAGGTCTATTCCGAGAATATTCAGTCCGCCATTCCGAGCAAGTTTGGCCTCATCAGGGGCGTCGTCGATAAAGGAATTGTTGTAGTGATAGGCATCGTTTGAATAGCCGCTGGAAGGTCTCGTCCCCTTTCCCGGACTGTCCGGCGCGAAATAAGGCACGAACAGAGTGTCAGGGTAACGTGGATCAGGCGGCGTATCGGCGATATTAAGGACACCAGGCCGCGCCTCGACGCAGCCTTTCCAACCCGTATCCTCCCCCTTGCCGTCCTTCCACCCCGTCAATTTGGCGGCAGAGGCCGGATCTTTCATCAACTGCCTGAACAGCGCCATATGATTGGGACGCTTGTCGTTGATGACGGGGAAATTGATTCCATTGGTGGATGACTTGCCGTCCATGTCGATCCAGGACGGGTCGAACCCGTCGCCGTTGACATTGACAGCCGTGACGAAGGGTACCAGCGCCACGCGGACCTTGCGCGTCGGTGATTGCGCCGCTTCCAGATATTTGAGCAGATTGTCCGTCGCTGTCTTGAGGGCAGCAATTTTGGCGCCGGCCATCGAGCCGGTGTTGTCCAGAACCAGCACGACTTCGAGCTGGTTGTTCGATTCGACCGCCGAGGCATCGACCACGATGTGCCTGCTCTCACCGAGCAGGAAGGCGAAGTTCAAATCGACGTCAGCCGAGGCGACGGCCTTCGTCTTGACGAAGTTGACGCCCCTGTCGACCGTCAACGTGGCCCGCGCATTTGTGAGTTCGCCATGTCCGGCTACGTTGGCCTGGAAATAGCGGTTGAAGGCGTCGGTGCGGGTGATGTCCAGATCGCCGAGATGCGAGGAGGCGAGATTTGCCGCGTCGAGCGCATTCTGCAGGTTGCTCTTGGCCCGCATGATGGTGGAGACATCGGCTGCGAAGGCCACCGCCGACAGGATGGCCGGCAAGCCGATCCCGAGCAAAAGCGCGAAGTTGCCGCTTTTCGAGCGCCAGAATTTCTTGAGAAGCATCCTTACCCCCGGAAATGCCTAGCCCGTTGCTGACAGCGGGATGCCGCTTTTTGCGCCAGACATGATGAATCGGCGGTTGATGCCGGGGCCGCAACCCCATACAACCTGTCATGGTGGTTAAGGCCTGGTTTCCGGGAACCACGGAGTCCTATCGCCGCACATGCCGGTTTTCCGGCCCTGCGACATCCGGGATTGCCGCCTGCTCTTGCCTTCCACGTGGATTGCTATATAGACGCCGCCAATCTGCCGGTCCCAGCTGGGGGCTGAACGGAGGGCCGGAGGTTTTCGAAAACCTTCGCGTGAAGCCAGAAGCGCTTCCGCCTCCCGTGTCTCCGCTCTCGACCGTCTCGTCATGCTCCTTTCTTCCCCGCTCCTGGCGGGTCAGAGAAGTTGCAGAGGCTTTTGCCGCCGGGAACCGGGAGAGAAACGAAGAAAGGCGAAAAGACATAATGGCTCTTTACGAACATGTGTTTCTTGCCCGGCAGGACCTCTCGCAGCAGCAGGTCGATGCGCTTGTCGAACAGTACAAGGGCGTCATCTCCGCCAATGGCGGGTCCGTCGGCCGGGTCGAGAACTGGGGACTGAAGTCCCTCACCTACCGGGTCAACAAGAACCGGAAGGCATACTACACGCTGATGGATCTTGACTGCCCGCCGGCAGCGCTCAACGAAATGGAGCGCCAGATGGGCCTGTCCGAGGACGTGCTGCGTTTCCTGACCATCAAGGTCGATGCGCATGAGGAAGGTCCCTCCGCCATGATGCAGAAGCGCGAAGAGCGCTCGGAACGCGGCGGCTTCGGCGACCGTGACCGCGGCGACCGCGGTCCGCGCTCGTTCGGCGACCGTGATCGCGGCGATCGTCCGCCACGCAGCTTCGGCGGCGACGCCGGTGGCGATCGTGGTCCGCGCCGTCCGCGCGAAGGCTTTGAGGGGGGTGCAGAATAATGGTCGACATCAACCAGATCCCGACCCGGCGCCCGTTCCATCGCCGCCGCAAGACCTGCCCGTTCTCGGGCGCCAACGCGCCCAAGATCGACTACAAGGACGTGCGCCTCCTGCAGCGCTACATTTCCGAGCGCGGCAAGATCGTGCCGTCGCGCATCACCGCCGTCAGCCAGAAGAAGCAGCGCGAGCTCGCCAAGGCGATCAAGCGCGCCCGCTTCCTCGGCCTGCTGCCCTACGTGGTTCGCTAATCCTTGACGCGGGCGGCTCTGCCGCCCGCTTCTCTTCCACGGCGACGGGCGCCGCTGGATTGCGCATCAAATCCCGAGTTGAGGCCAAAAGCCTCTAACTGCCGCGACAGGCAGGACAGCGACACCGGCGGCAACGCCCTTTTGCTTCCTGACCTGTTCCAGAGAATTCGGTGCCGATCTCTCGATCGGCGCCCTAACGAAAGGAACAAAACCATGGAAGTCATTCTTCTCGAACGCGTTTCCCGCCTCGGCCAAATGGGCGACACCGTCAAGGTCAAGGACGGCTTTGCCCGCAATTTCCTGTTGCCGCAGGGCAAGGCGCTGCGCGCCAACGAGGCCAACAAGAAGAAGTTCGAAGGCCAGCGCGCGCAGCTCGAAGCCCGCAACCTCGAGCGGAAGTCCGAAGCCTCGCAGGTCGCCGAACAGCTCGACGGCAAGAGCTTCATCGCCGTTCGCTCGGCCGGCGAGACCGGCCAGCTCTACGGCTCGGTGTCGACGCGCGATATCGCCGACCTGCTGACGGCAGAGGGCTTTTCGGTCAACCGCAACCAGATCCAGCTCAACCAGCCGATCAAGACCATCGGCGTGACCAATGTGGCGATCGCGCTGCATCCGGAAGTCGAGGTCACGATCACGCTCAACATCGCCCGCACGGCCGACGAAGCCGAGCGCCAAGCCAAGGGCGAGACGCTGACCACCGCCGAGGCCATCTATGGCGAGGACATCAACGACAATGCCCGGCCGGAGAACTTCTTCGACCCGAACGCC
Source organism: Mesorhizobium sp. B1-1-1 (assembly GCF_006442955.1). Taxonomy (NCBI): domain Bacteria; kingdom Pseudomonadati; phylum Pseudomonadota; class Alphaproteobacteria; order Hyphomicrobiales; family Phyllobacteriaceae; genus Mesorhizobium; species Mesorhizobium sp. B1-1-1. The sequence goes on along the minus strand of NZ_VFWW01000001.1, from coordinate 175,922 downwards.
GAGTTCGAGGGCGGCGAAGAGAACGCCTGACATCGGCGCGGCGCGCCTGCCGGCGCGCCGCATTCGGCTTCGGCCAATCAGCTCCGATCAGACTGGCAGCTCCGATCAGACTGGCAGCTCCAGTCAGACTGGCAGTTCAAGTCAGACTGGACCAATGCCCGGGTCCACCACCTGGGCATTTTTGTGCCAAAAGGAACTTTTCGAAACCCTATATATTGATGCAGAGTAGGACAGCCTGTCTGACCGAGAGGGGACATTTGGGTCATGAATATTCTGTTGAAACGCGTTCTCGACCGCCTGGTGCGCACAGGCAATCTCAAGGTGACCGGCCCACAGGGCACGACATTCGTGTTCGGTGACGGCAGCGGCGAGCCGGTGCATCTGCACATCAAGACCAGGCACGCCGAGCGCGCCATCACCTTCGACCCGATGCTGGCCGTGCCGGAAGCCTACATGGATGGCGAACTCGACATCCTCGAGGGCGGCGTCCTTGGCCTGATGCGCATCGCTTTCCAGAACATGGGCAGCGGCGGCATCGACGCGACGTGGTCGAAAGCCATCGAAGGCCTGCGCCACGCTTTCCGCCGCCTGCAGCAGATCAACACCGCGTCGCGTTCGCGCCGCAACGTGCAGCGCCACTATGATCTGTCGGGTGACCTTTACCGGCTCTTCCTCGATGAGGACATGCAGTATTCCTGCGCCTATTTCGAGCAGCCGGACATGACGCTGGACGAGGCGCAGGCAGCCAAGAAGCGCCACATCGCCGCCAAGCTCAGGCTGAAGGCCGGGCAGACGGTGCTCGACATCGGCTCCGGCTGGGGCGGGCTAGGCCTCTACCTTGCCAAGGCCTTCGACGTCGACGTACAGGGCGTGACACTGTCGACCGAGCAGCACGGCGTCGCCACCGACCGGGCGCATGCCCAGGGCCTGGAAAACCACGTTCACTTCGAGCTGAAGGATTACCGCGAACTCAACGAACGCTTCGACCGCATCGTTTCGGTCGGCATGTTCGAACATGTCGGGGTCAATCACTACCGCACTTTCTTCGACAAGAGCGCGACGTTGCTGAAGCCTGATGGCGTCATGCTCCTGCACACGATCGGCCGCTCCGGCGTGCCGTGGGCGACCAGCGCCTTCATCCGCAAATACATCTTCCCGGGCGGCTACATTCCCGCGCTTTCCGAAGTCATGCCGGCGATCGAGAAGTCAGGCCTCGTCGTCACGGACATCGAAATCCTGCGGCTCCATTATGCCGACACGTTGAAGCATTGGGGCCAGCGCTTCGCCGCCAACCGCGACAAGGCCAAGGCGATCTATGACGAACGCTTCTGCCGCATGTGGGAATTCTATCTGGCAGCCTCGGAAGCCGCCTTCCGCTGGCAGGATCTGGTCATCTTCCAGATCCAGCTTGCCAGGAAGAACGACACCCTGCCGATGGCGCGCGACTATATGGTCAAATGTGAAAAGGCGCTCGAAATGCGCGACATGGGCCATCGCGAAGCGGCTCCGGTCGAAGAGGCCGCCAAGCCCGCCCGGCGCCGCAAGGTGGCGGAATAGGAACAGACCGCTTTGCCGCATTGGCGCTTGCCATTCCCGGCTCGTGCCCTGAAAAAGGCCTCGTGATCGTCGCGAGGCCTTTTTCATGACCTACCTCCTCTATGCAGCCGCGGCGCTCGCCGAGATCGCTGGCTGTTTTTCGGTGTGGGCGTGGTGGCGGCTGGAGAAATCGCCGCTGTGGCTGCTACCAGGGTTCGTTTCGTTGCTTGTGTTCGCCTGGCTTCTGGCCCTGGTGGACACCGGCGCGGCCGGCCGCGCCTATGCCGCCTATGGCGGCATCTACATCGCGGCGTCACTGGCCTGGCTTTGGCTGGTGGAAAGCGTGCGTCCCGACCGGTGGGACCTTGCGGGGGCGGCGCTCTGCATACTGGGTGCCTCTGTCATCCTGCTCGCACCACGAGGGGCATGAGCCGTGGAACTGCCCGCCCCGCTTCGACAGGCCGTCGACCGTGCCCTCGAAAACGTGCCGCTGCCGGTGCTCAGGCAGGCGGCGAAAACCCTGTCGGACCGATACCGCGCCGAGATGCGCGACGGCCGCCTGCATATGGCGCAGGATATGGCGGTCAAGGCTTATCTGGCGACGCGGCTGCCGGCGACCTATGCCGCCGTCCGCGCCAGCCTCGACGCGGTGAACGAAGCCCAGCCGGAATTCGCGCCGAAAACCCTGCTCGATGTCGGCGCCGGCCCGGGCACCGTGCTTTGGGCCACGGCGGACCTGTGGCCCGATCTTCAGCATGCGGTTTTGCTGGAGGCCAGTGCTGCGGTGCGCAAGGTCGGCGAGGCGCTTGCCGCCGATGCAATCGCTGCCCGGATCGCCTGGCAGGCCGGCGATGTGACCATCGACCTTGACGGTTCGCAGCCGGCGGATCTCGTCACCTGCGCCTATGTGCTGGATGAGATCGCACCGGCATCCCTGCCCAAAATAGTCGATCGGCTGTGGCAGCTCACGACAGACACGCTGCTGATCGTGGAGCCGGGCACGCCGGCGGGCTGGCAGCGTGTTCTCGCGGTTCGCCGGCAACTGACAGAAGCGGGCGCGCATGTGCTGGCACCTTGCCCGCACGAAGCCCCCTGCCCGCTCATCCCGCCCGACTGGTGCCACTTTTCGCGGCGCGTCGCCCGCTCGCGCCTGCACCGGCTGGCCAAGGACGCCGAAGTGCCATGGGAGGACGAGAAGTTCATCTATGTCGCGGCTTCGAGGCAGCCGGCGCCAGTCCGCGCGGCGCGGGTGATCGCGCCACCGAAAACCGGCTCGGGCAAGGCGGCGCTCAAGCTTTGCCGGCCGGACGGCAGTGCCGGAGAGACGCTTTTCAGCAAGCGTGACGGTGAACTGTTCAAGGCGGCACGGCGGTCGGACTGGGGCGATGTGCTCGATACAGCGTAGGGATTCGGGTGACGATCGTTCTTGCTTTGTTCCAAACCGTCGCGTAGAATCAGCACCTTGTCGAGTCAATCGGAATCAGGGCACGGGAATACTGTCCTGTGGACGGTTTTTTGTTTCTGTGAACAGTGGGCATCAAATCTGCTTGGGTGATAACTGTTGCAGATAAGTCAGCACTCAATTTTCCGATTCTGATATCGAGAGACCGGGATCGAAATCGGGGACATCATGGCAGAGGCAGCGCGGAAATTCGGCGTGGCGGAGCAACCGCTCTATCGCGAGGCGCCGAACAACATCGAGGCGGAACAGGCGCTGCTCGGCGCGATCCTGGTCAACAACGATGCCTTCTATCGCGTCTCCGACTTCCTGAAGGCCAGCCACTTTTACGAACCCCTGCATCGCAAGATCTTCGAGATCGCGGCAGAGCTCATTCGCATGGGCAAGGTGGCAACGCCGATCACGCTGAAGACCTTCCTGCCGGCCGACGAGAAGGTCGGCGACATGACGGTAGCACAATATGTCGTGCGCCTGGCGGTCGAAGCCGTCACGGTCGTCAACGCCGCAGATTACGGTCGCGCCATCTATGACCTTGCGACGCGTCGCGCCCTGATCACCGTCGGCGAGGACATGGTCAACATCGCCTATGACGCGCCGGTCGACATGTCGCCGTCCGAGCAGATCGAGGATGCCGAACGGCGCCTGTTCGAGCTGGCCGAAACCGGACGCTATGACGGCGGCTTCGAGAGCTTCACCGACGCGGTCAAGACCGCGGTCGACATGGCCAACGCCGCCTACATGCGCGACGGCCACCTGTCGGGGCTGGCCACCGGCATGCGCGACCTCGACCGCCGCATGGGCGGCCTGCAATCGTCCGATCTGATCGTCCTTGCCGGCCGTCCGGGCATGGGCAAGACGTCGCTCGCCACCAACATCGCTTTCAACGTCGCCGAGGCCTATGTGCCGGCGCAGCAGGCCGACGGGTCGTTCAAGGCGGCGAATGGCGGTGTCGTCGGCTTCTTCTCGCTCGAAATGTCGTCGGAACAGCTCGCGACCCGTATCATCTCCGAACAGACGGAAATCTCCTCCTCGAAGATCCGCCGCGGCGAGATTACCGAAATGGACTTCGAAAAGCTGGTCGCCTGTTCGCAGACCATGCAGAAGATTCCGCTGTTCATCGACCAGACCGGCGGCATCTCGATCGCCCAGCTCTCGGCCCGCGCCCGGCGCCTGAAGCGCCAGCGCGGCCTCGACCTCATCGTCATCGACTATATCCAGCTGATGCAGGGCTCCAGCGCCAGGGCCTCGCAGAACCGCGTGCAGGAAATCACCGAGATCACCACCGGCCTCAAGGCACTGGCCAAGGAGCTCGCGGTGCCGATCATCGCGCTGTCGCAGCTCTCGCGACAGGTTGAAAGCCGCGACGACAAGCGCCCGCAGCTCTCGGACTTGCGCGAATCCGGCTCGATCGAGCAGGACGCCGACGTCGTGATCTTCGTCTACCGCGAGGAATACTACCTCAAGAACCGCGAGCCGAAGCTCGGCACCGACGAGTACATCAAGTGGGAAAACGAGATGAACGAGATGCGCGGCAAGGCCGAGGTGATCGTGGCCAAGCAGCGTCACGGACCGACGGGCACGGTCACGCTCGCCTTCCACGGCGAATTCACCCGCTTCTCGGATCTGGCGGAGGAACATCATATCGCTGAAAGGTTTGAGTAGCTTTTTGACTCACCGTCGCGCTCCGTCACCCCCCCCTCTGGCCCGCCCACCGATCCAGCATCGGCGATCCCGAAGCAGGCCTCGCTAATGGCTAAGTCCCGCGTCCAGTTCATCTGCCAGAACTGCGGATCGGTGCATCAGCGCTGGGCCGGCAAATGCGACGCCTGCGGCGAATGGAACACGCTGGTCGAGGAAGGTACGTCCGGCGGCATCGGTTCCGGGCCGGCCAATACGCGCAACGCCCGCAAGGGCCGCGCGGTGGTGCTGACCACGCTTTCCGGCGATATCGAGGACGCGCCGCGCATCGTGTCGGGCATCGGTGAGCTCGACCGCGCCACGGGCGGCGGCTTCGTGCGCGGCTCGGCGCTGCTGGTCGGCGGCGATCCCGGTATCGGCAAGTCGACGCTGCTCACCCAGGCTGCTGCTGCCCTTGCCTCGAGGGGCCACCGCATCGTCTATGTCTCGGGTGAGGAGGCGGTCGCCCAGATCAGGCTGCGCGCGCAGCGCCTCGGCGTCGCTTCCACACCGGTCGAGCTTGCGGCCGAGACCAATGTCGAGGATATCCTTGCCACGATCGCCGACGGCAAGCGGCCGGACCTGGTGATCCTCGATTCGATCCAGACGCTGTGGACCGACCTCGCCGATTCGGCGCCCGGCACCGTCACCCAGGTGCGTGCCGCCGCCCAGGCGATGATCCGCTATGCGAAATCCACCGGTGCTGCGATCGTGCTCGTCGGCCATGTCACCAAGGAAGGCCAGATCGCCGGCCCGCGCGTCGTCGAGCACATGGTCGACGCCGTACTCTATTTCGAGGGCGAAGGCGGCCATCACTACCGTATCCTGCGCACCGTCAAGAACCGCTTCGGCCCGACCGACGAGATCGGCGTCTTCGAAATGTCGGACAAGGGGCTGCGCGAGGTTGCCAATCCGTCCGAGCTGTTCCTCGGCGAGCGCCACGCGAAATCGCCTGGAGCGGCGGTTTTCGCCGGTATGGAAGGCACAAGGCCGGTGCTGGTCGAAATCCAGGCGCTGGTTGCACCCTCCTCGCTCGGCACGCCGCGCCGCGCCGTCGTTGGCTGGGACGGCGCCCGGCTGTCGATGATCCTGGCGGTGCTCGAGGCGCATTGCGGCGTGCGCTTCGGCCAACAAGACGTCTATCTGAACGTAGCCGGCGGCTACCGCATTTCCGAGCCCGCGGCCGATGTGGCGGTGGCGGCCGCACTGGTTTCCTCGCTCACCGGTCTTGCCCTTCCCGCCGATTGCGTCTATTTCGGCGAAATCAGCCTTTCTGGCGCCGTGAGGCCGGTTGCGCATGCGCAGCAGCGTCTCAAGGAGGCCGAAAAGCTGGGTTTCGCAAGCGCGGTTCTGCCCTTGGGCAGCGAGGAACTTGCCGGAGGAATCGGGGCCGGCGCTTTCCAGCCCACCGAGCTCGCCGACCTCGTGGCGCGCATAGCCGGCTCACGGCGCAGCCGCGCCAACGACGAAGAATGACGGGCTCACCTGGTGGTGAGCGACAGGGAGTGGGGGCGACAAAGATGCCGATAACGCTGCTTGACGGAATTCTCGTCGGCTTCACCCTGGTCTCGGCGATGCTCGCCATGGTTCGCGGCTTTTCACGCGAGGTCCTGTCCATCGTGTCCTGGGCGGCGGCAGCCGCGGCGGCGTTCTTTTTCTACAAGCCCGTGCTGCCCTACCTGAAACCCTACATCGACAATGAAAAGATCGCCATGGCGGCCTCCGCCGGCGTCGTCTTCATCATCGCTTTGATCGTCGTCAGCGTCATCACCATGAAGCTCGCCGACTGGATCATCGATTCCCGCATCGGCGCGCTCGACCGCACGCTCGGCTTCCTCTATGGCGCCGCCCGCGGCATTCTGGTGGTTGCCGTGGCCCTGCTGTTCTTCAATTGGCTGGCCGGCGCCAAGGCACCGGCCTGGGTCACGGAGGCCAAGTCGCGGCCGCTGCTGGAACAGATCGGCGCCAAGCTTGAAAGCCTGCTGCCCGAGGATCCGGAAAACGCCATCCTCAAGAAGCTCAATCCGAATCAGCCGGCCGCCGAAACGCCCGCCGCACCGGACGCACCGGCCACGGATGCCCCGGCGGGAGGGGACGATGCCAATGCGCCGGCTCCTGACGACAGCGATGCCGGAACGCCTCCCGCGGACAACGCACCGGCCAATCCGGCCCCGGCGGCGCCGGCGAATTGATGAGTGATCGGGCGCCGCGGAACAGGCGCCCGAGACTGGCGGTGATCGTGAACCATCGCCGGGCGCGTTGCTTTTACGACGCTGTCGCCTTATATGGCGATTTTAGCGGAGCTTGAGCCCCATGGCAGACGCAGACCACGTGCTTTCCGCGGAAGCTGACGATCACTTCCACGACGAATGCGGCGTGTTCGGCATTTTCGGCCGGCAGGACGCGGCGGCCATCGTCACGCTCGGCCTGCACGCGCTGCAGCATCGCGGCCAGGAAGCGGCCGGCATCGTCTCCTACGACGGCTCCCAGTTCCATGTCGAACGCCATGTCGGCCTGATCGGCGACACCTTCACCAAGCAGCGCGTCATCGACAGCCTGCAAGGCAATCGCGCCATCGGCCACACGCGCTACGCCACGACCGGCGGGGCCGGCATGCGCAACATCCAGCCCTTCTTCGCCGAACTGGCCGATGGCGGTTTTGCCGTGGCCCATAACGGCAATCTGACCAACGCCATGACCGTGCAGCGCGCGCTGCAGAAGCAAGGCGCGATCTTCTCCTCGACCTCCGACACCGAGACGCTTCTGCACCTCGTCGCCACCAGCAAGGAGCGCGATCTCAACTCGCGCTTCATCGATGCGGTGCGCCAGGTCGAGGGCGCCTTTTCGCTGGTGGCGATGACGGCCAAGAAGATGATCGGTTGCCGTGACCCGCTCGGCATCCGCCCGCTGGTACTGGGTGACCTCGACGGTGCCTGGATCCTGGCCTCCGAAACCTGCGCGCTGGACATCATCGGCGCGCGTTTCGTGCGCGACCTGAAGCCAGGCGAGATGGTCGTCGTTACCTCCAAGGGCATCGAGAGCCTGTTCCCGTTCGAGCCGCAGAAGACCCGCTTCTGCATTTTCGAATATGTCTATTTCGCACGCCCGGACTCTTCGGTCGAAGGCCGCAACGTCTACGAGGTGCGCAAGCGCATCGGCGCGGAACTCGCGCAGGAAAATCCCGTCGAGGCCGACATCGTCGTGCCGGTGCCGGATTCCGGCACGCCGGCGGCAATCGGCTTTTCGCAAGCCGCGGGCATCCCCTTCGAGCTCGGCATCATCCGCAACCACTATGTCGGCCGCACCTTCATCCAGCCCGGCGATTCGATCCGCCACATGGGCGTCAAGCTGAAGCACAACGCCAACCGCCGCATGATCGAGGGCAAGCGCGTCGTGCTGGTCGACGATTCCATCGTGCGCGGCACCACCAGCCAGAAGATCGTGCAGATGGTGCGAGACGCCGGCGCCAAGGAAGTGCATATGCGCATCGCCTCGCCGCCGACCAGCGCCTCCTGCTTCTACGGCGTCGATACGCCGGAAAAATCGAAGCTTTTGGCATCACGTATGTCGATCGAGGAGATGGCCGAATTCATCCGCGTCGATTCGCTCGGCTTCCTGTCGATCGACGGACTCTATCGCGCCGTCGGCGAGGCCAACCGCGACAACGAGCAGCCGCAATTCTGCGACGCCTGCTTCACCGGCCAGTATCCGACCCGCCTGCTCGACTTCGAAGGCCACGACAATGTGCGCACGCTGTCGCTGCTGGCGACGAGCGGCGCATAGGATTGCCGCACTGCCAGTTGCCATAGCCATATTTCCGGAATCTATCGCATGACCTTCGACCTTTCCGGCCGCGTTGCGGTCGTCACCGGCGCCTCGCGCGGCATCGGTTACTTCATCGCCAGGGAACTGGCTGCCGCCGGCGCCCACGTCATTGCCGTGGCGCGCACCGTGGGCGGGCTGGAAGAACTCGACGACCAGATCAAGGCCGAGCGCGCCAAAACCGGCAAGGGCGAAGCGACGCTGGTGCCGCTCGACCTTGCCGACATGGTCGGCATCGACCGCCTGGGCGGCGCCATCCATGAGCGGTGGGGCAAGCTCGACATTCTCGTCGCCAATGCGGGCGTGCTCGGCGTGATCTCGCCGATCGGCCATGTCGAGGCGAAAACCTTCGAGAAGGTGATGACCATCAACGTCACCTCGACCTGGCGGCTGATCCGCTCGGTCGACCCACTGCTGCGGCTCTCCGACGCCGGCCGGGCCATCATCCTGTCGTCCAACGCTGCTCACTCGGCGCGCGCCTTCTGGGCGCCCTACGCGGCTTCCAAGGCGGCGGTCGAGACGATGATGCGCTCCTGGGCACATGAGACGCAGAGCCTGCCGTTGCGCGTCAATGCCGCCGACCCCGGCGCCACCCGTACCGTGATGCGCGCGCAAGCCGTGCCCGGCGAGGACCCGGAAACGCTGCCGCATCCTTCCGAGATCGCCAAACGCATCGTGCCGCTGGCAAGCCCCGACCTGAAAGAGACAGGACTGATCTTCCAGGCCAAGCACAACCGTTTCGTCGCCTACCGACAGCCGGAATAGCCGCATCTTTTTTGTCGGAAGAATTCGGCTCCGGGCGGCGTTCCTCGAATGTACATTCGAAGCTCAAACCCGGAGGACCGACATGCGCAGACTTATTCTCATCGCCGCCACCGCCACTATCTCCGCCTTGGCCGCCGGCACAGCCTTGTCACAAGATGCCAAGATGAGTTTCTTCGTCACCAGCGTCGGCTCGGGCAAGGGGGCCGACCTCGGCGGCCTGAAGGGCGCCGACGCGCATTGCGCCTCGCTGGCGGAAGCAGCCGGCGTCACCGGCAAGACCTGGGCCGCATATCTGTCGACCAGCACCGAGGATGCGCGCGACCGCATCGGCAAGGGACCGTGGGTGAATGCCAAGGGCGTCAAGATAGCCGACGACGTCGCCTCGCTGCACGGCGATGCCAACGGCATCACCAAGCAGACGGCGCTCACCGAGAAAGGCGAGATGGTCAACGGCCGCGGCGACACGCCGAACCGCCACGATATGCTGACCGGCTCGAAACCCGACGGCACCAGGATCGCCGACCAGACCTGCGGTGACTGGACGATGAGCGGCACGGAAGGGGCAGCCATGATGGGCCATCACGACCGCACCGGGCTCGACGATTCAGCTGCCGCCAAATCCTGGAACTCTTCGCATGCTTCGCGCGGCGGCTGCGGCCAGGAGGCGCTGAAAGGCACCGGCGGCGACGGCCTGTTCTATTGTTTCGCAACGAATTGACCAGACCTCGCCCGCCCCGCCACATCACGCGGCTGTGATGTGGCGGCGGAAAGCTGAGTCGCGGTCATGCTTTCGTCATTTCCGCAGAGTTGATAGGATCGCATAGATTCCCACAACAAGCCCGGCTGGGCAGAGCAAGGAAATTCCCATGGCTTCGAGCGTAGCGTTGGTCTGGTACCTGGTAATCGCCGGCCCGCAAGGCGGCATGGTCGTGTTGCCCAGCACGTTCGACAAGCGCGAACAATGCACCGCCGCCATCACCGAATACCAGAAGCAGCCGGCCCCGACCGGCTGGTCGCTGCAATGCGTGCCGAGCGCGTCACCCTTCACCGATGAGGGCGACGCGGAGGAACCGGCAGCGCAGTAAGGCGCGATGCGGCGTCAGCGCCGTGCGCTGACCGTCAGTTCCGGCTTCTGGTTGATGGTCTGGAACACCACGCAGTAGCGTTCGGTCAGCTTCAGCAAGGAATCGATGCGCTCCTGCGGCTCATCGGTGTCGAGACTGAAATTCAGCCTGATGGCGCGAAAACCGACCGGCGCATCCTTGGCAACGCCAAGCGTGCCGCGAAAATCAAGGTCGCCTTCGGCCTCGACCGTGGCGGCGCCGAGCTTGAATTCGAGCGCCGTCGCCACCGCCTTGAGCGTCACGCCGGCGCAGGCCACAAGTGCCTCCAGCAGCATGTCGCCCGAGCAAAGCTCGAGCCCCGAGCCGCCGGTTGCGGGATGCAGACCGGCAATCGCGAGAGCCCTGCCCGTCTCGACCTTGCAGGCGATCGACTGGTCATCGAGACTGCCTCTGGCCCTGAGCGTGATGAGCGCGCGCGAAGCATCATCGCGATAGGTCTCTTTCAGCGGCGCCTGCATGGCCTTCAGTGCGGTGGCGTCCATTTCGCTGCCCCTTTCGACGATCGTTTCTGGCGCTGGCATGCGTCAACCCACCGAGATTTGACCCGATCACACCGGAAAGCAAACATAATCATCGCGTTGGGACACAGGCGCGCAATCACTATCCCAAATGGACATTGACGGACGAGGTCTCAAAGACCGTCTGAGCCGTGCGAGTGCCGTCGTCCCATTTTCTGGTGACCGACTCGGGTCAACAAGGCTGGCGATGGGCAGTCGGGTGTGCCAACGGTTTCTCCTGATAGGAATTTTTTCTTGACAGGGTGAAGGCAGCTATGGTACATTTCTGGTTATGGTGCTGAGTTGCGCCACGGACCCGCCGTACAGGCGGTTTTTTTCATTCAATGCTCTCTCAATAGCGCGTCGAGAAGGCTTGCACGGAACCCGCTGACCCGGATTCGTTGCCGGACAAGCCTTTCCTTTGACTTCGATCGCATCGGCTATAGCTATGCGACAAGCGTTCTCGCGGAGGCGTCATGCCGTTCAAGTTGAAACTGATCTCTCTCATCCTGCTGATGCTTGCTGCCTTCGCACAGCCTGTCCTGGCTGAAACGCCGGAGAGGCCGGCGCCGACCGGCGGTGTGCTGTCGCTGCTGCCGCCGCCGCAGGTCACCAGCCATTCGATCACGGTTGCCGGACGCAAGCTGGACTATCAGGCCAAGACCGGCACGCTGTCGCTGCTTTCAGGCAAGGCCGACGTCACGGCGGAGATCTTTTATGTCGCCTATACGCTGCGGCCACCGGCTGACGCGGCAAAAACGGCACCACGCCCCATTACCTTCGTCTTCAATGGCGGCCCTGGGGCGGCTTCCGCCTATCTGCATCTCGGTGCGCTCGGTCCGCGCATCATCACGACCGGAGCCGATGGCGAATTCCTGCCGCCGCCGCAAAAGATCGTCGACAATCCGGACAGCTGGCTCGACATGACCGACCTCGTGTTTGTCGATCCGGTCGGCACCGGCTACAGCCGCGAGGCTCCCGGGCAGAACACCCACGACTTCTGGGGCGTCAACCAGGACGCCAGCTCGATCGGCGCCTTCATCCGGCTCTATCTGGCCCAGAACGGCCGCAGCAGCTCGCCGCTTTTCCTGGCCGGAGAGAGCTATGGCGGGTTTCGCGCGGCGCTGCTCGCCAGGACTTTGCAGGAAGATGTCGGCCTTAGCCCGAGCGGCATCGTGCTGATCTCGCCGGCGCTGGAATTCATGCTGGTGCAACCCGACGAATTCGAGCCGCTGCACTGGGCTCTCGAACTCCCCTCGCTGGCGTCGGTGCGGCTCAGTGCCGACGGCGTTACCGGCGAGGCGCTGCGGGCGCAGTTGGCCGCGGTCGAGCGCTATGCGCTTGGCGACTACCTCACGGCGCTGGCCAGCGGGCTGGAGCAAGGCGGGCGGCTGGCGAGCCAGCGGGTGGCCGAGATCACCGGCCTGCCCCTCGACCTCGTGCAGCGGAATTTCGCGCGTATACCGACCAGCCTTTTCGCGAGGGAGTTCGCCCGCTCGAAAAGCAAGGTACTCAGCCCCTATGACGCCATGATCGGCACGGCCGACATCGCTCCTGAAAGCGCTCGCACCGCCGGACCCGATCCGGTGCTCGACCGCAGCGTTCCAGCATTGACCTCGGCTTTTGTCGGCTATGCCCGGGACGAATTGAACTACCACACCGATGTCAGCTACCGGCTGCTCAATGGCGAGATCAGCCGCAATTGGGACTACGGCACATCGCGGCAAGGCTATGCCGGCGTGATGAACGATCTGCAGCGGGCGCGCTCGCTCAATCCCGCACTCGGCGTCGTCATCGTCAACGGCTACACCGACCTCGTCACGCCCTATCTGGCATCTCGCTATCTGGTGAACCAGGTACCGACGCTGGCCGGTGCAAAGCCCATCCGCGTCGATGTGCTGGACGGAGGACACATGATGTATTTCAGGCCGGACGGAAGGCGGGCGCTCAAGGCAGCGGCGGCGGAGCTTTACCAAGCGACGCAGTAAGCGTCGCTTGGTAGCACCGGAGTGACCGGCAGTCCGCGACACGCTGGCGGGACGGTGCCCTCCTCTGTCCTCCAGGCAAAGGAGCCGCGAAGGACATTGCAGTTCATCTTGGCGGCCGGCCGCCTTCAACCGGCCTGCGGCGCCGAAGCGATCTCACACCCGTGGCTGTGACTTCACATGGGCAATGTAGCCGCGTACGTCGCTGGCCGGGTCTGCATAGGCCTTGCCGAGCTTCTTCTCCATCGCGGCCATGTAGTCGCTGGCCCATTCCGGCAGGGCATAGTCGATGACGGCGAGAAATTCGAGTGTCGCCGCCAGGCGGATGTCGGCGATAGACGGGTTCTTGCCTCCAATGAAGGGCTTGCCGTCCCTGAAGAAGGAGTGGAACACCTCCAGCGGTTCGGAGATGGCTGCGATCGCCGCCTTCTGCGCCTCGGCCTTCCTGTCGGGATGAGCGTCGCTGTGGCCGACCTCTCCGGCATATTGCGGGAAACCGAGCGCCGGATAGGTGGCGCGCGCCACATAGGGATAGAGCGTACCGATCAGGTAGAACATGGCGCTGTCGATCATCGCCCGCTTGGCAGGCGCCTTGGGGTAGAATTTCTCCAGCCCGTGCTTGTTGGCGAGATACTGCATGATGGCGCAGCTTTCCCAAAGCACCCCTCGCGGCAGGCCCTTGTCCTCGATCATCGGGGTCAGATGGGCCGGGTTGCGCGCCATGAATTCGGGCGAACGCGTGCTGCCCCAGGCGTCGGCCTCGGCATGGTCCAGCCCGGCGGCGCGGGCAAACACCCGAACCGTCATGTTGTTGACGCTGGGCTTCAGCATGCTGATCATCAGGGCGGGGTTCTTCGCCGATTTCCCCTTGGTCCTGGACGCGGTTTTGCCGGCGGTTGCTGCTTTTGACGCCGCCTTGGCCGAAGGCTTTGCCGATATTTTTGGCGCCGGCTTGGTTGAAGCTTTTGCTGCTGGTCTTGCCATAGCCTTTGGTGTGCCCTTAGCTGCCGGCTTCCTCGCACCCTTCGTCGCTGTCTTTGCCATGTGTTCCTCCCTTTGCTTATTCAAAAATCAATACGGATTGCGCGGCGCCCTGTCGGCCGACAATGTCGCGCGCAAGCGCTCGACCAGCGCCTGGATGGCGTCGGCCAGATGCGCCTCGGCGATGTTGTAGTCGCCACGCGCGACGCGGAGCTTGTGCGCTTCCATCAGCACGTCGGCATGGCTAAAGCCGGCCGGCGGCTCGAAACGGTAGGAAGCAAGTTCGATCAGCAGGCCAAGCGGATCCTCGAAATAGATCGAATCCATGAAACCGCGGTCCTTGACGCCACTGTGCTTGATGGCGCGCTCGTCAAGCCGGGCGACCGCCTGCAGGAAGGTCACGCGCGACACGGCAAAGGCGATGTGGTGGACGCAGCCCGTGTCGGTCGGCGTGCGGCGCTTTGCCGGCGTGCGGGTCTCGTCGGTAAAGATGGTGATCAGCCGCCCGTCGCCCGGATCGAAATAGAGATGGCTTTCGGCTGCCTTGTCGAGGTTGGGTTGCTCGAAAATGAAAGGCATGCCCAGCACGCCTTCCCAGAAATCGATCGACGTCTGGCGATCGGCGCCGACCAGCGTGATGTGATGGACGCCTTGCGATTGCAGTTTCTGCATTGCGTTCTCCCCCTGATGTCGGCGTTTCGATATCCGTAAGTGCCAGCTGTCAGGCCCGCCGCGCATGATGCGAATGGCGTCTCTTATGCGAGCGCTGGCTTCCTGATCCGCACCGTTCCCTTGGCTCGCCGAACCTTACGCGCCGGCTTTGTGAGACGATGCTAAACCAATCAGTCGCGCCGCGCCAGAAGCCGCATCGGGATCGGCCCTGCCCCAACGCAAGCACGGCGCTGGAGCAGCGCCATGCAAGGTTTCGCCCCTATAGCTGGCGGGAGCGGAGCCGACAGGGGCCGGAGCCGTTTTCACACAAGGCCGCTTGTCGCATGGCCGATGTCGCCATTCTCGAAACACGCGAAAGGGTTCTCGCCGGTATCCTCCTGACCGGCGCCGCCTATTTGCTTTTTTCGACGCAGGACGCTTCGATCAAGCTGCTGGTAGCCGGCATGAGCGTCTGGCAGATCCTGTTCTTCCGCAGCATCACCATACTGACCGCCTGCGCGGCGATCGGCGGACGGCATCTCTATGCGGAGACGGCGCGGTCGCCGATCGTGTGGCCGATGCTGTTGCGCAGCGTCTTCACCCTGGCGGCGTGGCTTTGTTATTACAATGCCGCGCGCAGCCTGCAGCTCGCCGAACTGACCACCGTCTATTACGCGGCCCCGATCATCGTCACCGTGCTTTCGGTGGTGATGCTTGGCGAAAAAGTGCCAATGCTGCGCTGGCTGGCGGTGGCGATCGGCTTCGCCGGCGTCTTCGTCGCCTGCGACCCTGCCCATCTCGGCCTGTCCGTGCCGGTGCTGCTGGTGCTGGCCGCCGCTTTCCTGTGGGGCGTCGCCATCGTGCTGTTGCGCAAGACAGCACTTGCCGAGCGCTCGATGATCCAGCTCCTGCTCAACAATTTCTATTTCCTGATATTCTCGGCGGTGCCCGCGCTGCTCTGGTGGAAGATGCCCGGCTGGAGCGAACTGCTTCTGCTTGCCAGCGTCGGCGCGCTCGGCGGCTTGGCGCAGTATCTTCTCTTCGAAGGCATGAAACGGACGCCGGCCTCGATCATCGCGCCGCTGGAATACACTTCGCTGTTGTGGGCCTTCGCGCTCGGCTTCGCCATCTGGGGCGACGTGCCGCGTCGCGAAGTGTTTTTCGGCGCTGCTCTCATCATCACCGCAGGGCTCCTGATCGTCGGCGGCGAGCATTTCCGCAAACGGCTGTGACGGGCCAGACTGCTGACACTACGATGTCAGGACAGAACCACGTAAATTGGCTTTCATGACCGATGTAGCAGCCGCCACCGACACCGCAGAACGGACACTTGGCATCATCCTGGTGTCGTCATCGGCGGCGGTGTTCGGATTGACCGGCGTGCTGACCAAATCGATCCATGCCGATCCGCTGACCATCACCTGCTGGCGCGGTTTCGTCGGCTCGATCCTGATCAGCCTCTATGTGCGGTGGCGCCGCCACCGCTCCGGCAACCGCGAAACGCTGCGGCTCGGCTGGCGCGGCTGGCTGCTGGCGGTGGAAGGCGCGCTGGCCAGCATCGCCTTCATCTGCGCCTTCAAATTCACCTTCGTCGCCAATGTCACGGTCATCTACGCGACGTCGCCTTTCATTGCCGCGCTGCTCGCCTTCCTGCTGGTGCGCGAGCCCTTCCGCCTTCAGACGATGTTAGCCGCCGCCGTCTCGCTTTGCGGCGTTGCGGTCATGGTCTGGTCGAGCTTCGGCACAGGCAATCTGTTCGGAGACGGGCTGGCGCTGCTGATGACGATCGGCAGCGCGCTCTACATGATCATGGTGCGCGCCTTCCGCGACACGCCGGCGGTCTGGGCAGGCGCGGTCTCGGCCCTGCTGTTGTTCATACTCGGCTGGTTCGTCACCGACCCGCTTGCCGTCTCGGCAAGGGATGCCGTGCTGCTCGTTGCCTTCGGCTCGAGCTTTGCGCTCTCCTCCGTCCTGTGGACGGAAGGCGCGCGGCTCATCCCGGCGGCTGAATCCGGCCTGCTCGGCTCTGCCGAAGTGCCGTTCGCGATCCTGTTTGCGTTCCTTTTCCTGGCCGAGATACCGCCCATGGCCAGCATGATCGGCGGCGCGATCGTGCTTTGCGCGGTCTTTGCCCATGCCGGCCGCGACTGGCTGTCGGCAAAGCAGCAACAAGCGCCAGGGCCGTTGTGAAAGCCGAGCCCAAAAAAATTTGCGCAGTCACGGAACCATCATCCCGTTCAGGCATTGTTGAGCCGACGGACCACCCCCCGAGTCCCCCCAAACCCCTCGGTCCGTCCTACTCCAAGCCGACCGCAAGGTCGGCTTTTTCTTTGGCCCGCGCGGGACGACAGGCGGCTGTCAGCCAAAAAGTCCTGGCAGAGCTAGGCCGGTGCCGAGCAGTGCGGCCAGATCCCGCGCCGGGTTCTCGGCATCGGCGCGCAGCCGGATGGCGAATTCGGCAACGGGCACGGGCGGCAGGTCGAACGTGCGCGGTGCTTCGACGATGCCGGAATGGGCAAAGCGCGCGGTGCGCAGCGTCAGCGCGATGCCGGCCTTGACCGCCGTGCGCAGCCCGGCCAAGCTCGCGCTGCCGGCCGCGATGCGATAGCGCCGGCCGGCCGCATCGAGCGCCGAGATAGCCGCTTCGCGGAAGCCGCAATGCGGATCGAGCAGTGCAAGCGGCAACTCGTCCTGTCGCGCTGCCAGTCCTTTTTGCGAACAGAGCCACATCATCGGCTCGCGCAGCATGCCGATTTCGTCCGGCGTCGCAGCTTGCCGCATAACGATCGCCAGATCCAGGCTACCGCCCTGAAGGGCTTGCGCCAGTTCGGCGGAGCGGCCGACGCGCAGCTCGATCCTGACGCGCGGATGGCTTTCGGCGAAGGCACGCAGCAAATCGGGCAAGCCGCTGTCGGCGAAATCCTGCGTCGTACCGATCGCGATGCGTCCGTCGGCCCTTGCGCCCTTCAGGCCGAGCCAGGCTTCACGATGCGCTGCAAGGATACGCCGGGCATGGCCGACAAGCTCCTCACCGGTCGGCGTCAGGCTGCGGCCCCTGCCCTGCGGCGCCAGCAACGGTTCGCCGACAGCCTCTTCCAGCCGCTGCATCTGCGCCGTCACAGCCGACGGTGAACGGCCGACGATAGAGGCCGCCTGCGCCAGCGAGCCGCCGTCGGCGAAGGCGAGGAATGTCCTCAAGAGGTCGGGATCGAGCGTTTTCATAATTCGATATTATCGAAGTATTCTCTGAAAACAATTCGATTTTCATGTTTCCTGGTTGATGACAGGGTTGCGTCATCGGCTGACAGAGGCCGCCAGAACCAAGGAGAAGGACAATGCCCATCATCAACGTCAGCGTCACCGGGAAGCCCGACGCGACGCTGTCCGCCAGGATCGCCAAGGAGGCGACCGAACTCACCGCCACGCACCTTCGCAAGGATCCGACCATAACGGCGGTTGCCGTCTCTTATCTCGATCCGCAGCACTGGTTCGCCGGCGGCACGTCGCTGGCCGAGCATGGGACCAATACGTTCTGGCTCGACATCAAGGTGGTCGACGGCACCAACACCAAGCTCGAGCTGGAAGCCTATCTCAAGGCGATCTTCGCCGCCTTCGGGCGCCTGCTCGGGTCCGTGCACGAAGAAAGCTACGCCTTCGTCCACGAAGTGCCGGCCGCCGCCTACGGTTATGGCGGCAAAACGCAGGAATTCCGCTTCATCAGCGGGAGACTGAAGGCGGCGTAAAGGATGCCGCTTTTGCCTTCCCTTCGTGAGAGGTGGCAAGAGGCCCTTGCGCATTGACCTTGCCCGCACATCGTCTAGGTTCTTGCCGAAGCGGCCGCAGAGCCGAGGTGCAAGGAACGTTGGGAGAGACGCGGCATGATCCTGACACTGGCGCTGCTTGCGGGTCTGGTCGTGGCCTGGCTGCTGATCGGGGTAGTGGAAAAGTTCCGCCTCGGCCTGCGCTTTGCCCAGGCGCTGCTCTACGTGCCGTTCAAGCTCGCCTACCGGATCAGCGACAGCCGCATGGCAATCGCGCGCGATGCGGCGGCGCCAGTCATCTATGTCATCTCACATCAGTCGCACTTCGAACCGGCGCTGATGCTGTCGCTGCTGCCTGACGACACGCTGCACATCCTCGACGGAGCCTCGGCCAGGGCGCCATGGCTGGAGCCGTGGCGCGAGCTCGGCCGCACCATCGCCTTCAACGCCGAGCACGTCTTCGTCAGCCGCAGGCTGGTGCGCGTGCTGAAGGGTAAGGGCCGGCTTGCCGTCTACCTGCCGGACGCGGTCGAGCCCGACGTCAAGTCGTTCCGGCTGTTTCGCGCTGTCACGCGCATCGCCATGCAGGCCGATGCCCGCATCGTGCCGATCTTCGTCGGCGGCGCCCGCGACCTTCCGGTCTCGTTGACGCCGGCCAGCATCGTGCCCCGGCGCTGGTTCCCGCGCCTGTCGATCAGCGCATTGGAACCAATGACCATCGCCGAGCTGGTGGCGCGCATTCCCGAGCAGGCCTCGAACACCAACGCGCTGTTCGACCGCTTCGCCGAGGCGCGCTTCGCAGCCGCCGATCTCGATCGCGGCCTGTTCCTGGCCATGCGTGATGCCGCAACCAGGGTCGGCGCATCCCATCCGATCATCGAGGACGTCGTCTCGGGCGCGCTCAGCTATCGAAAACTGCTCATCGGCGCGCGCGTGCTGGGCAGGCGTTTCGAGGCGGTGACGGCGCCCGGCGAAGCGGTCGGCCTGCTCCTGCCCAACGCCAATGGCGTGGTGCTGTCCTTGGTCGGGCTGCTCTCGGCCGGGCGGGTGGCCGCGATGATCAACTACACCGCGGGTCCGGCCAGCGTCACCGCCGCCATCCGCACGGCGGTGATCCGCACGGTCGTCTCCTCCCGCGCCTTCATCGAGAAGGCCGACCTCGGCGATATCGTGACGGCGGTCGAAAAGGGCGGCGCCAAATTTCTCTGGCTGGAGGATACACGCGCAAGCGTGACAGCGCTGGAAAAGCTTACCGCCGCCTTGCTGTGGCGCTGGCCGCTGCAGCGCCAGGACGCAGCCAAACCCGCGGTCATCCTGTTCACCTCCGGTTCGGAAGGCACGCCGAAGGCGGTGGTGCTGTCGCACAAGAACCTTTACGCCAACGCCATGCAGGCGGAAGCCCGTATCACCATCTCGCCGGCCGATATCCTGCTCAACGTATTGCCTGTGTTCCACTCCTTCGGGCTGACGGGCGGCACCATCCTGCCGCTGGTTACAGGCGTAAAGCTGTTCCTTTACCCTTCGCCTCTCCATTACAAGATCATCCCCGAGATCGCCCGTAAGGTGAAGCCGACGGTCATGTTCGGCACCGACACTTTCCTCGCCAATTACGCGCGCGCCGCCAAGGACGGCGATTTTTCCAGCCTGCGCTTCGTCGTCGCCGGCGCCGAAGCGGTGAAGCCGGAAACCCGCCGCACCTATCGCGAGCGTTTCCAGGCCGAGATCATCGAAGGCTTTGGGCTGACCGAGGCCGCGCCCGTGGTTGCCGTCAACACCGCCATCCATAGCCGCGACGGCACCGTCGGGCGGCTGCTGCCGGCCATCCGCATGAAGCTCGAACCCGTCGAAGGCATCGATGGCGCCGGCCGTCTGTGGCTCGACGGTCCGAATGTGATGATGGGCTACATGACCGCCGACCGACCGGGCGAATTGCAGCGGCTCGAAGGCTGGCACGACACCGGCGACATCGTCTCGGTCGACCGCGAGGGCTTCATCACCATTCGCGGCCGGGCCAAGCGTTTCGCCAAGATCGCCGGCGAGATGGTGTCGCTGGGTGCGGTCGAGATGCTGGTGCAGTCGCTGTGGCCGGAAGAGCGCCATGCCGCCGTGGCGGTGCCCGACAAACGGCGCGGCGAGCGCATCGTGCTGGTGACCACCGCCGACGATGCGAGTGCCGAGGAACTGCGCCAATTCGGCAAGAAGGCCGGGGCGGCCGAACTGATGGTGCCCAACGACATCGTCAAGGTGGAAGAGATCCCGGCGCTGGGCTCGGGCAAGACCGACTACGTGTCGGCCCGCAGACTGGCCATCGATCGTCTGGGGCTGAGTGCGGCGGCGTAGGCGAACGGCCTGAAGGGTCGTCTCGCCTAAATCGCAGGCCCGGGCGCAAAGCGCTGGCCTTCAATGCACCCTCTGTCGCCTTCGGCGACATCCCCGACTTCAAAGAGGGATAACAGCGTTATCCTATATCCGAAGGCGGCACCTGCTCGCCTTCCAGCCTGGCGCGCTTCGAATAGGCACGCACGCTGAAGGGCAGGAAGAGGAGATAACCGGCGACGGAGGCCGTCAGCGTGTACCAGGGATAGGTCATTAAGAGCAGGATGTAGAGCACGACCCCCAGGATGACCGGCAATACCTTGTCACCCGGCACCTTGACGCTCTTACCCGAATAGACCGGCAAACGGCTGACCAGCAGGAAGGCGACCAGTATGGTGAAGCCGGTGGCGATGAAGGCGGCCGGGCGGCCGGGCTCCAGCCCAAGCCGCAGGAAATACAGATAAAGCGGCAGCATCACCAGCACGGCGCCCGCCGGCGCCGGTACCCCAACGAAATATTCGGTCTGCCATGCCGGCCGCTCGGCCTTTTCCTCGTCAAGAACATTGAAGCGGGCGAGCCGCATGCCGCAGGCGATGGTGAACAAAAGGGCGGCAATCCAACCCGGCGATCCCGCGCGGTCGAGCAGGAAAGCGTAAAGCACCAGCGCGGGCGCGACGCCGAAATTGACGATGTCGGCCAGCGAATCCATCTGCGCGCCGAATTTCGACGTCGCCTTCAGCATCCGCGCCAGTCGGCCGTCTATGCCGTCGAGAAACGCGGCGAGCAGCACCATGACCACCGCGGGCTCGAAGCGGTTCTCGAAAGCGAAGCGGATGCCGGACAAGCCGGCACAGATGGCGAGCACCGTAACCAGATTGGGCAGCACCATGCGCATCGGGATTTCGCGGATGCGCGGGCCGCCGCTGGCATGCGCCTCGAATTTCTTGAACGGCGCGCCCACCGGTCAGGAGATCCGCACGAGAGGCGTGGCGGCGATACCGCCGAATTCCGCCAGCACCGTTTCGCCGGCGACCGCCGTCTGGCCGACGGCCACGCGTGGTGTCGCCGCCTCCGGCAGGAAGACGTCGACGCGCGAGCCGAAGCGGATCAGGCCGAAACGCTCGCCGATGGCGATCGAGCCGCCGGTCTCGGCCCAGCAGACGATGCGCCGCGCCACGAGGCCGGCGATCTGCACTGCCGCGACGGTGCCGTTGGGGCTGTCGATGACCAGCCCGTTGCGCTCGTTCTCGGTGCTTGCCTTGTCGAGTTCGGCATTGAGGAATTTCCCCGGCCGATGCTCGATACGGGAAATCTTGCCGCGCACCGGGGCGCGGTTCACGTGGCAGGAAAAGACGTTCATGAACACCGATATGCGGGTCATTTCGGCATTGCCGAGGCCAAGCTCGCGCGGCGGCACGGCCGGGCCGACCGCCGAGATGACGCCGTCGGCGGGGCTCACCACCAGACTGTCATCGACCGGCGTCACCCGCTCGGGATCGCGGAAGAAATAGGCGCACCAGGCGGTGAGGATGAGCCCGATCCAAAACAGGATCGAGGAGAAATAGCCGAGGAAAAGCGTGCCCGCGCCGAAGGCGGCGATGAACGGATAGCCCTCGCGATGGATCGGTACGAACGCGTTCTTGACCGTATCGACAAGGCTCATGGGATGGGGCAGTCCCTGTTTCAGGTTCGGCCTCAATAACCGAAACACCCTCTGCCCGCAACGCGACAATGGCGAGAGAGGGGCGCGCAGTAGCCTTTTAGAATTGTCGGCCGCCATGTCGGCAAGCCATACGCTCGCCCGTCCTTGGGAGGACAGTGCCCCGCGACGCCTTCGGAACGGTGACGTGGGTCACGCAGCCAAGGAGCCAGCCAATGTCATCCGTTGCCGAGAACGCCAAGATTATCGCCAAGGGCCTCGCTTTCGGGGAATCGCCGCGTTGGCATGAGGGACGCCTGTGGCTCTGCAACTGGGGTACCGGAGAGATCGTCGCCGTGAGCGACGAGGGCAAGAGCAGGGTGATGCTCACCGTGCCAGCGGTCCTGCCCTACTCCATCGACTGGCTGCCGGATGGCAGGTTGCTCGTGATTTCAGGCCGCGAAGGCCTGCTGCTAAGGCAGGAGGTGGATGGCAGGCTCGTCACCCATGCCGATCTGCGCGACCTTTCGAAAAGCCCCTGGAACGAGATCGTCGTCGATGGGCGCGGCAATATCTATGTCAATGGCGGCGGCCCGGCGCCGGCACCCGGCCAGCATTTCGGCCCGGGCACGATCGTGCTGATCACGCCGGACGGGACGGCCATGCAAGTGGCTGGGAATATCGCGTTTGCCAATGGCATGGCTGTGACCCCGGACAACAGGACGCTGATCATTGCCGAGTCCCACTCCAACCGGCTGACCGCCTTCGACATAGCCGCCGACGGCACTCTGGCTAATCGGCGGGTGTGGGCCGATGTCGACGGCTATCCCGATGGCATCTGCCTCGATGCCGAAGGGGCGGTCTGGTACGCGGATGTTCCCAACAAGCGCTGTGCGCAGGTACGCGAAGGCGGTGAAGTGATGCAGACCGTGACCGCCGATCGCGGCTGCTTCGCCTGCATGCTGGGCGGTGTCGACGGCAGGACGCTGTTCATCACCGCAGCCGAGTGGCGCGGCTTCGACCACATGACAAGCGACGCCCGCACTGGTCAGGTGCTGGGCGTCGCTGTTTCCTCGCCTGGCGCGGGATGGCCGTCTTACATTTCGGTCACACGCTGATTGGCGAAAGCGACGGAGATAGCCAACGCCGCTACGACAGCTCCGACGTGCGCCTGCGCACCACCACACCCAGTTCGTCGCTTTCGCGGGCGATGCGCAGACGCTCCTCGGCTTCGGTCGCCTCGCGCTGGCGGTCCCACATCGAGGCGTAAAGCCCGTGCTTGCGCATCAGATCGGCATGTGTGCCGCGTTCGGCGATCTGGCCGTCCTTGAGCACGATGATTTCGTCGGCCGTGATCACCGTCGACAGCCGGTGGGCGATGACGATGGTGGTGCGGCCCCGGCTGACCAGGTCGAGCGCGGCCTGGATTTCCTGTTCGGTATGGCTGTCCAGCGCCGAAGTCGCCTCATCGAGCATCAGGATTGGCGGCGCCTTGAGGATGGTGCGGGCAATCGCCACGCGCTGCTTCTCGCCGCCGGAAAGCTTCAGCCCGCGCTCGCCGACCATCGAGCGGTAACCCTCGGGCAGCCGCTCGATGAAGGGGCCGATCTGGGCGAGTTCGGCCGCCTTGCGCACCTCCTCCTCGCTGGCGCCGATGCGGCCGTAGCGGATGTTGTAGGCGATGGTGTCGTTGAACAGCACGGTGTCCTGAGGCACCATGCCGATCGCCGCGCGCAGGCTCTCCTGCGTCACCTCCCTGACATCCTGGCCGTCGATCAGCACCTGGCCCGACTGGATGTCGTAGAAGCGGAACAGCAGCCGCGAGATGGTCGACTTGCCCGCGCCCGAAGGACCGACGATGGCGACGGTCTTGCCGGCCGGCACCTCGAAGCTGATGCCTTTCAGGATCTTGCGGTTCGGGTCGTAGGAGAAATGCACGTCACGGAATTCGACCTTGCCGGCCTCGATCGCGAGCGGCCTGGCATCAGATTTGTCGACGATCTCCTGCGGCACGTCGAGCAGGTCGAACATCTGCTCGATATCGGTGAGGCCCTGGCGAATCTCGCGGTAGATGAAGCCGATGAAATTGAGCGGCACCGAGAGCTGCATCAGCATGGCGTTGATGAAGACGAAATCACCGACGGTCTGCGTGCCACGTTGCACTTCGAGCGCGGACATGCACATCACGATGACCGTGCCCAGCCCATAGATGACGCCCTGGCCGAAATTCAGCCAGCCGAGCGACGTCCAGATTCTCGTCGCCGACATCTCGTAGCGCGCCATGGAGCGGTCGAAGCGCTCGGCCTCCATGGCCTCGTTGTTGAAATATTTGACCGTCTCGAAATTGAGCAGAGAGTCGATCGCCTTGGTGTTGGCGTCGGTGTCGCTGTCGTTCATGTCGCGGCGGATCGAAATGCGCCAGTCGCTGGCGCGAACCGTGAACCAGACATAGAGCCAGACGGTGACCGCCACCACGGCTACGTATTTCCAGCCATAGGTGTAGGCGAAGATGCCCGTGGTCAGCGCGAATTCGAGGATGGTCGGCGCCGTGTTGAGCATGATGAAGCGCACGATCGTCTCGATGCCCTTGGTGCCGCGCTCGATGATGCGCGACAGGCCGCCGGTGCGCCGTTCGAGATGGAAGCGCAGGGACAACTGGTGCATGTGGACGAAGGTGCGGAAGGCAAGCTGGCGCACCGCGTACTGTCCGACGCGGGCAAACAGCGCGTCGCGCAACTGGTTGAAGCCGAGTTGCACGAGCCGCACCACATTGTAGGCGACAACCAACATGACTGGGGCGAGCAGGAAGGCGGGCAGCGGCGGCGTCGATCTGCCGTCACCGGCCAAGGCGTCGGTCGCCCATTTGAAGAAATAGGGTCCCGCGACCAATGTCAGCTTGGCAACCACCAGCAGAATTGTCGCCCAGGTGACGCGCGCCCGCAGATCGGCACGATCCGCCGGCCACATATAGGGCCAGAGGTTAAGCAGCGTCTTGAAGGTCGGGGAATCGGCGGAGACGGTTTTTTCGGCCACTTTTCTTGCCTTTTGGGTGAGAGGGTCAGCGGCTGGTCGAGCAGGAAACGACGAGCGCGCTCAACGAAGCCGACACGCCGGCAAGCGCGGCTTGGTCCACCTCGTAGCGCGAGCGCTGGCGGTCAGGCGCGAAGCGCACCAGCCCCGCCTCGACCAGGATCTTCAGATGCTGCGAGACGGTCGACTGGGCGAGATCGAGATGGTCGACAACGTCCCGACAGCAGCAGAAACCGCTGGCGGACAGGCGTTTCAGGATCTCGATGCGCGCAGGGTGCGAGAGCGCGGCGAAGCGGGCCGCGATGGAGTGGCTGTCGGTGGTGCAAGAGGTTGGCGCGCTCGTCGCGCGGTCCGGTTCAGGCAGGGATTCGGTCATCGTTCATCGGCGATAGACGATGAACGATGACGAGGCAAGCTGGCCGGATGGGGAGATTGCAGGCGGAGGGCTGCGAAGGATCGGCTTCGGAACGGCTTGCAGCCGCCCCGCTGACGCTTGCCTACTCCGTCTTCGCCGAATGCGTCGTCATCTGGTCACCCATCGCTTTGAGGTCGGCGGCCTCGCCTTCCTTAGACCGTGGCGGGACCTTGAACACCTGTCCCGGCCAGATGCGGTCGGGATTGCGGATCTGGTCCTGGTTGGCGAGATAGATGGTCGAGTAGCGCATGCCATAACCGTAAACGCGCCGCGAAATCCGCCACAGCGTGTCATGACGGCGGATGATCACGGCGCCATTGGCATGTTCGAGCTTGGGTGAAACGGTCTCGGCCACATCGGAAGGCGGCGTGGCCACTGCATCGGCCGGAGCCGGTTCCGCCGGATTGGCGGGCGCTTCAGCGGCAGCCGACGGTTCGGCAGGCTTTGCATCGGCCGCCTTGGATCCAGCAGGCGCCACGGCGGCGACCGCCTCGCCCGGTTCGCGCTCGAACGGTACGGCGGCGCGGGCCACCACCTTCACCCCGTCGGCATCGAGGCCATCGACACGGATGGTGTAACTGCCGACCGGTACGTCGCGCCTCGCCTCAACCAGGAAATGGCCATTCGGCGATGTCTGCGCCTCGCCAAGCAGGATGTCGTTGGCATAGGCGCGCACCTTGCGGCCCGGGTCGGCGAGGCCGGCGACAAAGATCTTGCTGCCGTCAATCTCGACCGCTTCGACGACGATCTTGGGTTCGGCCACGGATGGCGCGGGCGGCGTTGTCGGCGCCGCAGGAGCAGGCGTTGCTTCGATGGCGGCGGACGCGCCTGGCGCCGGAGCCGCGGCTGCAGGCGCTTCCGGTGTTGTCTGCGGCTGGGGCACGGTCAGCAGTTCGGCCGGCTTGCCCGGTTCCTCGACCATGGCCAGCACCTGGCCGCTCGCATTGGCGGGAATGGAGACGACGGCCGTCTGGGCGGAAGCGGTCGCGACATCGCCGGCGGTGGAGCGCAAGGCAATCGTATAGTCACCAGGCTTCAGCGGATCATCGAGCACGATGACGAAGGCGCCATCCGGACCGGCGACCGTCGAGCCGATCACGGTCGAACCGTTGAGGATCTCGACCTTTGAATTGGGCGCGGCATTGCCGGCGACGACGATCGAACCATCGCCTTCAACGCGCACCACGTCGAAGGTCGGGGCGATCGGACCCGCGACGGCAGGCGCGGTTGCCTCAGAGGTGGGAGCGGACGGTGCCGCAGCCTGCGGCAGCCGCGCTTCCGTGCCCGGATTGGCCGGCTTCGGCGCCACAGGCGGAGCCTGCGCCGCGACGTCCGCCGGCGGCGTGCGATTGAAATATGGGTCGAGCGCGCCCGACACATAGGCGGTTCCCGCGACCGCAACGGTCCCACCCGCCGCGAACAGAAACGCCTTCAACGGATTGATCGCCATCTACTTCCCTGCCCCTTAGCCACCTAACGCCGGTCTAGCCTGTTTTACCATCACCGACAAGAAAAAGCCCGGACTTCTCGGCCCTTAGGGCTTGACCGCGCTTTCAGACCCAATCACCAATCATCGGCATGAATACGATTCGATCCGTCTGCGTGTATTGCGGCTCGTCTCCGGGCCGTGATGAAACCTATGCCAAGGCTGGTCACCTGCTCGGGCGATCGCTTGCGCGCTCCGGCCTCAGGCTGATCTATGGCGGCGGCACCAAAGGTATCATGGGCGCCGTCGCTGAAGGCGCGCTCAAGGCCGGCGGCAAGGTCACCGGCATCATTCCCCGCTTCCTGATCAACAGGGAAGCAACCGAAACCGCGCTAGACCGGCTCGACGAGCTCGTGATCACCGAAAACATGCACGAGCGCAAACATAAGATGTTCGAGAAATCCGACGCCTTTGTGGCGCTGCCGGGCGGCATCGGCACAGTCGAGGAGATCGTCGAGGTCATGACCTGGGCGCAACTTGGCCATCACCGCAAGCCGATCGTCTTCGGCAATGTCGGCGGATTCTGGGATCCCATGCTGGCGCTTATCGACCATATGGCAACCGAAGGCTTCATTCACACCGCACAGCGGGTCAAGCCGCTGGTCGTCAATGACCCCGAGGCAATCGTCGCCGCCATCATGGTGGCAGGCTCCTCGGTCGATGCGCCGACGGAGGGCGTGCAGTCGGTGATAGACAAGATGTAAGGCAGTAGCTGAAGACAGAACCTACTGCCCTACTGCCGGCCAGCCGCAGATCATCGATTACCGCCCGCCGATCCTGGCGCCGCCAGGCGAGATGGATCGAGACCTTGCGCTCGAACCATGGCAGGTCCCGAAACAGGATCCCGGCCGGCGATGCGGTGCGCAGGCTCGCCTGCACGGTGGCAAGGCCGAGCCCGGCGCTGACAAGGCCGAGCGAGGTCAACGGGTCCGCCGTCTCATAGGCGATATCGGGCAGGAAACCCGCCTTGGCGCAGGCGGCCAGGAACTGGCCGCGATTGGTGTCGTCGGGCTGGCGCACGACGGTGATCCAGACGCGGCCGTCGAGATAGTGCGGCTGGATATCGGCCACTTCGGCGAGCGGATCGTCTTCGGGCATCGCCAGCACCAGCGGCTCGTGGCGCAGCGGCGTGCTGGCGATATCGGGATCGTCCGCGGCGGGCGGCGAATAGACCAGGCCCAGATCCAACGACCGCTGCCGCAGTTCCTCGATCTGCGCCGCCGAGCGCAGGCTTCTCAACTGGAGATGAAAATCCGGCCGGTCGCGGCGGAATTGGCGCAGCATCGCGGCGACAAGCCCGGAATGCACGGCGCCTTCGACATAACCGATGGCAAGACGCCCGACAGACCCGCTGGCAAGGTTTCGACCAAGTTCCTCCAGCCGGCGCGCGTTCGACAGCAGCGCGCGGGCCTCGGCGAGAAAGGCGCGGCCCTCGGCATTGAGACGGACGCGCTGTTTTACCCGTTCGAACAGGATCACGCCAAGCTGCTGTTCAAGCTGCATGATCTGCCGGCTCAGCGGCGACTGCGAAATATGCAGCAGTTCGGCGGCGCGACCGACATTGCCGGTTTCCGCGACTGCGACGAAATATCTGATCTGGCGCAAGTCGAACATTTTTTGCTTCGCGGCATCCAGTCCCCAAAGGTCTCAACTTTAGCCTAATCGGTCTTTGACAGTCTGACCACCCAGCGCGATACCTGCTGTCATCAACCGCTGACAAACAGGAGACCGACATGCAGTTCTTTGCCCTTCTCACCCGCAACACCGAAAAGTTTACCGATGCCGATTTCGCGCCGCTGCTGCCCGGCGAGGCCGAGCAGCGGCGCACGCTCTATGCCCAGGGCGCGGTTCGCCAGGTCTGGAACCGTGGCGACATTCCCGGGAGCGGCATGATGTTCGAGGCGGCCAGCGATGCCGACGTGCGCAGTCATCTCGGCAGCTTGCCGCTGGTCAAGGCCGGCATGATGGACATTGCCGCAATCGTGCCGCTGAACCCTTATCCCGGTTTCGGTCCGAAGCGCTAAGTGTGGCAGTCGCAATGCGGTGGCGGCGAAAGGCGCCGCCGCACTGACGCGGCCGCTCGAGAGAGTGTGATCGGCTGTCAAGGAACCGTCACACGAAACCCCGCCGCCCATGCTAGATGTTGCAATCACGCGCCGCCAAGCGGTGCGATGCTCGAAATATGCATCCGGCACTACACCATGGATACTGCTCTCGCCCCGGAAGGCACCGACCTGTCGCCCTACCTGCCAGACGAGCATGGGCTGTTCTTCATCTATCATTTCACCGCCGACGGCCTGCGCACCAAGGATGCCGCCGGCGCGCAATGGACGTGGCGCAGCTACCAGCTTTCCGACATGCGCGCACGCCACGAGATCGCCGCCGAACAGGCCCTGCCGGCGCCAGTGCGCGAGGCCTTCCTGTCCGCCAGCCATGGCTGCCACATCGACCTCGAGGATGACTGGCTCTACGGCGACCTGCCGGACCTGCGTCACGACTATTCGGCGGAAGCCGGCGGGCTTGGCCATTTCCGTTTCGCCCTCAACGACACCATGCTGGTCGGCGCCCGCAAGCAGCCCTTGCAGTCGGTCGACAATATCCGCAAGGCGATCGAGAACGGCTCGCGCAAGTTTCGCTCGCCGGCCGAGCTGATCGAGGCGGTCGTGGGCCAGTCGTTCGACGGCATGGCGGTGGAACTCGCTGCACTTGGCGACAGTCTCGACGGCATCGAGGACCGCATCGTCTGCGACGCATGGCACAATGAGCGGCAGGCGCTCGTCGATGCGCGCCGGCACCTGGTGGTGATTCACCGGCAGATGGCGACCCTGACCAATCTGTTTCGCCATCTCGACCATTCGCACCGCAACGACCTGCCCGATTCGATCAACGACATGGCAGCACGGCTTTCGCACCGCGCGCAGACGCTGCACTATGATGGCGAGCAGTTGCAGGCGCGCGCCAGGCTGTTGCAGGACGAGCTGATGGCCAAGCTGACGACGCAGTCGAACCGGCTGCTCTACGTGCTGTCGGTGATGACCGCGGTGCTGTTGCCAATGACGATCATCTCGGGCCTGTTCGGCATGAATGTCGGCGGCTTGCCGCTGGTCAACACGCCGATAGGCTTCTGGGTGGTGACTGCGGTTTCGATGCTGATCGCCGGAGCGACCTATCTCTTCGTCAGGCGGCTCGGGCAGATGTAGCCCGGCGCGCCGTCGCCAGCATCGACCAGGAATACATGGCCAGCGCCGCCCAGATCAGGGCAAAGGCGACAGCCTGGGTGGTGTCGAACGGCTCTTTGAAGATCAGCACGGCGATCAGGAACACAATGGTCGGCGCAATATATTGCATGATACCTATGGTGGAGAGACGCAAAAGCCTGGCGCCGAATGCGAACAGCAGCAGCGGCACCGCGGTCACCGGCCCGCAACCGGCCAGCAACGCCGCATCGACGCCGTTGCCGGAAACGAAATGGTCCTGTCCGGTGGCGATCAGCCAGGCGATATAACCCAAGGCCGGCACCGACAACAGAAGCACTTCGAGCAGAAAACCCTGGCTGGGGCCGATCGGCAGCGTCTTGCGGAAAAAACCGTAGGCGGCGAAGGAAAAGGCCAGCGCCAGCGATACCCATGGCAACTTGCCAGCCTCGATCGTCAGCACGGCGACCGCGATCGCCGCAAGCACCACGGCCGCGATCTGCAGCCGATCGAGCCGCTCGCCGAGCAGCAGGGCGCCGACCACGACGCTGACCAGGGGATTGATGTAATAGCCAAGGGCGGTTTCTACGGTGCGGTCGACGGCGATCGCCCAGACGTAGACGCCCCAATTGACCGAGATCAGCGCCGCCGTCAGCGCCGCCATGGCGATCGTGCGGGGCGAACGGATTGCCGCCTTGAAATCCGCCGTGCGGCCGGCCCAGACCAGAACCGCGGCGGCGATCGGCACCGACCAGACGATGCGGTGGGCAATCACCTCGGCAAGCGGCAGGTGCGCAACCGCTTTCATGTAGAAAGGCAGCAAACCCCACAAGAAATAGGCACCCAGCGCCAGCAGGAAGCCGCGGCGGGCTTTTGAAACTGCGTCCTGGGTAATTGCTTCAGCGGCCATGGCCCAACGCTATGGCCCAGTAACCTTGGCAAGACCATCGCAAAGTTCTGATGGATCAATGGACTTTCGCTGATGGTTCAAACTTACTCCGCCGCCACCAGACCCGCCATGTCCCGGTTCTTCATCAGCTTGTAGATGATGGAATCCATCAGCGCCTGGAACGAGGCGTCGATGATGTTTTCGGAAACGCCGACCGTCCACCAGCGGGCACCGGTCGCATCATGCGATTCGATCAGAACGCGAGTGATCGCCTCGGTGCCGCCATTGAGGATACGCACCTTGAAGTCGGCGAGTTCCAGATCGGCGATTTCGCCCTGGTATTTGCCGAGATCCTTGCGCAGCGCGATGTCGAGCGCATTGACGGGGCCGTGCCCCTCGGCCACCGACATCTTCTCCTCGCCCTCGACCAGCACCTTGACCACCGCTTCCGACACCGTCTTCAACTGGCCATTGGCATCGAAGCGGCGTTCGATCATGCAGCGGAACGAGGTGACATGGAAGAACTCGGGCAAACCGTGCAGCATCTTGCGTGCCAGAAGCTCGAAGGAGGCGTCGGCGCCCTCATAGGCATAGCCGGAGGCCTCACGCTCCTTGACCACCGATATCAATGCGTCGAGCCGGTGATCGTCCTTCGGCACATCGATGCCGCGCCGCTTCAGCTCGGCCAGGAAATTGGCCTTGCCGCCCTGGTCGGAAACCATGACGCGGCGGCGGTTGCCAACCGCTTCCGGCGGCACATGCTCGTAGGTCGCAGGTTCCTTGGCGAGCGCCGAAGCGTGGATGCCGGCCTTGGTGGCGAAGGCGGAAGCGCCGACATAGGGCGCCTGCGCCTCCGGAGCGCGGTTCAAGAGTTCGTCGAAGGCGCGCGACAAGCGCGAAATGCCGGTAAGCGCCTCGGCGGAAATCCCCGTCTCGAAACGGTCGGCGAAGGCCGGCTTCAACGCCAGCGTCGGCACGATGGAGATCAGATTGGCGTTGCCGCAGCGTTCGCCAATGCCGTTCAGCGTGCCCTGGATCTGGCGCACGCCCGCTTCGACCGCGGCCAGCGAATTCGCCACCGCCTGGCCGGTGTCATCATGGGCATGGATGCCGAGATGGTCGCCGGGAATGCCCGCGGCGACGACCCTTTCGACGGTTGCGCGTAGTTCCGAGGGCTGCGTGCCGCCATTGGTGTCGCACAGCACCACCCAGCGCGCGCCGGCATCATAAGCGGTCTTGGCGCACGCCAGCGCATAATCCGAATTGGCCTTGAACCCGTCGAAGAAATGCTCGCAATCGACCATCGCCTCCTTCCCCGCGGCAATGGCGGCTTCCACCGAGGCCTTGATGGACTCCAGATTCTCCTCATTGGTGCAGCCGAGCGCCACACGGACATGATAGTCCCAGCTCTTGGCGACAAAGCAGATGGCGTCCGACCGCGACTGGACGAGTGCGGCAAGCCCAGGATCGTTGGAAGCCGACACCCCCGCCCGCTTGGTCATGCCGAAGGCGACGAACTTTGCCTGCGCGGTGCGCTTCTCCCTAAAGAAGGCCGTGTCGGTCGGGTTGGCGCCGGGGTAACCGCCCTCGACATAGTCGAGGCCGAATTCGTCGAGCAGCTTGGCGATGGCGATCTTGTCCTCGACCGAGAAGTCGATACCGGGCGTCTGCTGGCCATCGCGAAGTGTTGTGTCGAAGAGGTAGAGGCGTTGCTTTTTCATCGTCCTGTGGGCGCTTGAACGCCCCCCTCTGTCCTACCGGACATCTCCCCCTCAAGGGGGGAGATCGGCAGTTCGAATGTCCCGCCATCACCTGCGGCGCTGAAAATTTGCGAAACCCCAGGTGATGGCCAATCTCCCCCCTTGAGGGGGAGATGGCCGGCAGGCCAGAGGGGGGTGAGCGCCGACATCAGTTTTTCCCCACAAACCCATCCGTCGCCCGGATCAGCCGGTCCAATATACCTGGCTCGGAATAGGCATGGCCGGCACCCTCGATCAGGTGAAAATCCGCCTTCGGCCAGGCCTTGTGCAGCGCCCAGGCGTAGCGTGCCGGGCACGGCATGTCGTAGCGGCCGTGGACGATGGTGCCGGGAATGTCCTTCAACTTCCAGGCATCGCGCAGCAACTGTCCCTCCTCCAGCCAACCGGCATGGACGAAGTAGTGGTTCTCTATGCGGGCGAAGGCGACGGCGTAGTCGTCCTCACCAAACGGTCCGCTGGTCTCCGGCTCGGGCAAAAGCGTGATCGTCTCGCCTTCCCACAGGCTCCAGGCGCGGGCCGCCTCGATCTGCGCGTTTCTGTCGGACCCCACCAGCCGCTTGCGATAGGCGGCCATCATGTCGCCGCGCTCGGCCTCGGGGATCGGCGCCAGGAAGCGCTCCCACTTGTCGGGAAACATCTCGGAGACGCCGAACTGATAGTACCATTCGAGTTCGGGGCGGGTCAGCGTATATATGCCCCGCACGACGAGCTCACTGACGCGTTGCGGGTGCGTCTCGGCGTAGGCGAGCGCCAGCGTCGAACCCCAGGAACCGCCGAAGACCAGCCATTTGTCGAAGCCGGCCATTTCGCGCAAGCGCTCGATATCGGCGACCAGGTGCCACGTGGTGTTGGCCTCCAGCGAGGCATTCGGCGTCGACTTGCCGCAACCGCGCTGGTCGAACAGGATGACGTCGTAGAGATCGGGATCGAACAGCCGCCGATGCTTTGGCGAGATGGTGCCGCCCGGCCCGCCATGCAGGAATACCGCCGGCTTGGCGCCTTTGGTGCCGGAGCGTTCCCAATAGACCTGGTGGCCGTCGCCGACGTCGAGCATACCGCTCTCGAAAGCTTCGATCTCGGGATAAAGCGTGCGCAGTTCAGAGCTCATAGTTGCAAACCTTTGGACGGCCAGTCCGTCGTTTCATGGTCGGGATGCTGGAAGGAGATGATCTCCTCCTGCCTAGCGTAATAGTCTGGATCCTGGTGGACGGGCTGGTCGAAGATCGTCTCCACCCAAGGCAGCCGCCCGGCGTAATTGACCTGGATCTGCGGCGCCAGGTCGGAGCGATCGTCGAAGGCGCCGATGGCGATCTCGAAGCCGCCGGGCTGGCGGTAGGTCAGCGGCGTGCCGCAGCGGGCGCAGAAACCGCGATCGATGTTGACCGAGGACTGGAAATAGCTCGGCTCCTCACGGGTCCATTCGACGCCGTCCTTCGGCGCTGTCACCAGGGCGCCGAAAAAGGAACCGAACTGTTTCTGGCACATGCGACAGTGGCAGATGGACGGGCGTCCAAGCTTGCCTTTGATGCGGAAGCGCACGGCGCCGCACTGGCAGCCGCCGGTTCGAATGGTCTCGCTCATGATGTTTTCTCCGGCGGCCATTGCTCGGTGTCGTGGTCGGGATGCTGGTAGGAGACAAGCTCTGCCAGATAGGGGGCCGAACCCATATCCGCCATCGTATCCTCGCCCGGCAATTCTGGAATGGAATCGACGTAAGGCAGCTTTGCCTCGGTGCCCCATTGGATGGTCGGCGCGATATCAGCCGGAGCGTCGAAGGCGGCAATCGCCAGCGCCATGCCGTCCGGCGCCTCGAAAGTCAGCGGCGTTCCGCATTCGGCGCAGAACCCACGCCAGGCAGCGTTCGACGAGCGGAAGCGCTTGGGCTCGCCGCGCGTCCAGTCCACCTTGGCGCCGCGCACCGAGACCAGCGGAAGGTAGAAATTGCCGCTCGCCTTCTGGCACATGCGGCAATGGCAGACCGAGGCATCGCCGAGTGCGCCCTCGACGCGAAAGCGCACGGCGCCGCACTGGCAGCCGCCGGTGTAGATCGGCCGGTTGTCGAGGCTCATGGCAGGTCACTCCGCATCATGGCAGACGGCCTCGACATTGTTGCCGTCGGGATCGAAGACGAAGGCGCCATAGTAGTCCGCATGATAGTGCGGGCGCAGGCCCGGCCCGCCATTGTCCTTGCCGCCGGCGGCGAGAGCGGCAGCATGGAAAGCATCAACCTCGGCGCGGCTGCGCGCGGTGAAGGCAACGTGCTGGTGGGCCTTTTGCCCCTCCTTGCCTTCCTGCAGCCAGAACACCGGCCGATCGCGGCCGTAGCCACCGACCTTGGCGCCGCCGGTGTATTCCAGCGGCACCATATGGAGCAGCGAGGCGCCAAGCGGCGCCATCGCCTTGTCATAGAAAGCCTTCGAAGCCTCGAAATCGGCAACGTCGATGCCGAGATGGTCGATCATGAAACGAACTCCTCCGTTGCTGGTTCCGGCACTTCCGCGCCAGCCAGGCCGGCCGCAATCACGATATGCTGACAGACATTGTCGATATCGCGGATCACGTCATCGTTCCAGAAGCGCAGGGTGGTCCAGCCGAGCGCTGTGAGCTTGGCTGTTCGCGCGGTGTCAGACGCCGAGACCTCATGAGAGGCGTGCTGAGAACCATCCAGCTCAACGATCAGCTTCCTGTTAGGGCAAGCAAAATCGACGATGTAGCCCGCTATTGGCATTTGACGTCGAAACGCCAGCCCCATGAGTCGGTGTGCGCGTATCTCATTCCAAAGCTTCAGTTCGGCGTCGGTCATAGCCTTGCGCATCTTGCGCGCATTGCCTCGATTGACAGGAGACACACGATAATGGATCACGGCGAGGCGCCCCCCTCTGTCCTGCCGGACATCTCCCCCTCAAGGGGGGAGATCGGCAGTTTCGCTGACGGTGCCCAACCTCCAACGTCAGCGATTGGCGAAAGCCTCGGTGATATCCAATCTCCCCCCTTGAGGGGGAGATGTCCGGCAGGACAGAGGGGGGTGCTTCGCGCCAACCTCTCCATTCCCGCCACAAGAACAGTCGCCCTCACCGCTTCACCTCCCACGTCGTCACACGTTCGCCGGTGACCGGGTCCTTGCCGTCCTTCAGTTGTACGCCTTGCGCCAACAACTCGTCGCGGATGCGGTCGGCTTCGGCCCAGTTCTTGGCGGCGATCAATTCCAGGCGCCTGGCGATCGCCTTGGCGACCGCGGCTTCGTCGACCTTGGCCGCCCCCACATCGAAACCCAGGAAGGCAAGCGCACC
Source organism: Mesorhizobium sp. B1-1-1 (assembly GCF_006442955.1). Classification (NCBI taxonomy): domain Bacteria; kingdom Pseudomonadati; phylum Pseudomonadota; class Alphaproteobacteria; order Hyphomicrobiales; family Phyllobacteriaceae; genus Mesorhizobium; species Mesorhizobium sp. B1-1-1. The sequence goes on along the minus strand of NZ_VFWW01000001.1, from coordinate 139,645 downwards.
CTTCAGCGAGGCCGCTGCGGCGTTTTCGCCATCGCCGCCGAAGTCGACCGCCTCGCCGGCCAACTGGGTCAAAACCTGGAAGGCGGCGTAGGTGGCGAGATCATCCGACAACGCCTGCACGACCTCGGCCGGCAATTGCCCGACCGCCGGCGCCAGATCGGCCGCGCGTTTCCACTTGCGCAGCGTGTTCTCCGCTTCCTCGAGCTTGCGCACGGAAAAGTCGATCGGTTCGCGATAATGGGTCATCAGCATAGCCAGCCTGAGCACCTCGCCGGGCCATTTGCGGCCGCCGAACGTTTCGGTCTCCAGCAGCTCGTTGATCGAGTAAAAATTGCCGAGGCTCTTCGACATCTTCTGCCCTTCGACCTGCAGGAAGCCGTTGTGCATCCAGATGTTGGCCATCACATCGGTGCCGTGCGCGCAGCGTGACTGGGCGATCTCGTTCTCGTGGTGCGGGAAGATCAGGTCGAGACCGCCGCCATGAATATCGAAGACCTCGCCCAGATAGGCGGCGGACATGGCCGAGCATTCGATGTGCCAGCCCGGCCGGCCCCTGCCCCATGGGCTCTGCCAGCCCGGCTCCTCCGGGGACGACAACTTCCACAGCACGAAGTCGCCAGGATTCTTCTTGTGCGCGTCGACTGCAACGCGAGCACCGGCCTGCTGCTCGTCGAGATTTCGCTTCGACAACTGGCCGTAGTCGGGCATCGAAGCGGTGTCGAACAGCACTTCGCCTGCGGCAACATAGGCATGGCCGCGTTTGATCAGGCTTTGAATCAAGGTGATCATGTCTGCCTTGCCGTCGGCACGGGGCTCGACGAACTCGGTGGCGCGCGGCTCGACTGTTGGCTCCAGGCAGCCGAGCGTCGCGACGTCCTTGTGGAATTGGCCCGCGGTCTTCTCCGTCACCCGCCTTATCGCCTCGTTAAGCGACAGTCTGCCGGCTGATATCTCGCTGCCGAAATCGCGCAGTGCGCGTGCATTGATCTTGTCGTCGACATCCGTGATGTTGCGCACATAGGTGACGTGCGTCTCGCCATAGAGATGGCGCAGCAGCCGGAACAGCACGTCGAAGACGATTACGGGCCTGGCATTGCCGATATGGGCGAAGTCGTAGACGGTCGGACCGCAGACATACATGCGCACGTTCAGCGCGTCGATCGGGACGAAATCCTGCTTCGCGCGCGTCAGCGTGTTGTAGAGGCGCAGGCCCTTCGGTGCGTCAGACATTCCATGCCTTTCCGGTTCAGAACTTTTGCCTGGATGAAGCCAGCTCCGCGCCGAGGCGCAAAACGGACTCCAGCCTGCTGGCCGGGGCGTTTGTCCAATCTAGGGGAAGATGAGGCGAAAACGTCCGGACCAGCGCGAAGCTAGCCAATAATGCAAATGCCACAAATGGCGAAAGACGTTTTCATAGGCGGCTTTATCGCCTTGGCCAGTGTTGCCGTCAAGTCGCTTATCCCGAGAAAAACGACGCCAGAACTGGCAAATGCGTCGCCCGATCACACGGAATCAGCCACTGAAACATTTTATTAAACATGTCGGCACAGTCATGAAACATACGCCGGCTAGATCAACCTGCGTCACGATTTGGTCGGATTCGGCCGCCAAACGCAGACACGGAAACGTTATCTGGGAAGAGACACATGCCTCGAAGCAAGCAGGAAGCCAACCGCGCCAAGCAACCAGCGCTGGCAAACCATTATCGCGCAATCGGCCCGGCCGCGATCGTCGCCGCCCTACTCCACACCGCGAAGAAGAAAAAGCCGGTGCAGAAAATCGTATCGCCCCGCGCTGCCTGAAGCAGTGCGCGATCGGCCCAAGGGTCGGAACGAGGCGCCAAACCGCACCTCGAACAGAGTTCCTGCTAAAACAGCGTCATCTGACTGTCGTCCGCGCCGGGTTTCCGGCGCTTGACCTTCTCGGGCTCGGGCCCGATCTCCCCCTTCTCCTGAATCTCCGGCCCGGTGTTGGCGACCTTGTTGACGAGGTCGGAGACCGGAATCGCTTCGAAGAAGTCGCGTTGCGCCGGCCGCAACAGGTCGGCGACGTCGCGCGGCTCAAGTCCGCGGCAATCGAGCCAGCGGGTGAAGTCTTCAGGTGCGATCACCACGGGCATGCGGTCATGGATATGCGCGATGTCGGCATTGGCCTCGACCGTTAGAATGGCGCCGGTGTCCAACTCCGAGCCGCCCGGTTCCGCATAGGTTTCAACCAGCCCGGCAAAGGCGACCAACCCGCCATGCCGCGGCCTGATCCAGTAAGGCTGCCCCTTCCTGCCGCCCGCCTCTCCGGGCCGCGCCTGGCGCCATTCGTAAAAACCTGATGCCGGCACCAGCGCCCGGCGATGGCGCATGGCGGCTTTGAACGAGGCCTTTTCGATCACGCCTTCGGAGCGTGCGTTGAACAGCAGCGGAAATTCGCCGACCTCCTTTACCCAGGCGGGGATCAGGCCCCAGCGCACCAGCATCGGCCGGCGGTCCGGCAGGTTGGAACCCGGCGCCCGCGGCGGGCCTGAGATCGCCATCAGCACCGGCTGCGTCGGCGCTATATTGTAGCGCGTAGGAAACTGCTCCACCTCCGCCAGCCCGAGGAAAGCGGCTGTCTGGTCCGGTGTCGCGGTCAAGGCAAAACGTCCGCACATGTCTATTGGTCCTGATGTCCGGTTTCGAAAGTGGCGATGGAACAGCTGCACTGCAACCGTTAAAGCTGTCCGGCGTCGGCCGGTCCACAACAGGCTGCCGTAAATCAGGGCGATCGGATATCCATGGACGAAGTGCGAAAAGTCATTCCCGCGGTCTCGGTCGCCGTTGTGCGCGGCGACGCCGTGCTTCTGGTCAAGCGGGCGCGACAACCCTCGCAAGGGTTCTATGCATTCCCGGGCGGCAAGGTCGAAGCCGGTGAGACGCTGGAACAGGCGGCACGGCGCGAATTGCTGGAGGAGACGCAATTGCAGGCCGAAAACTACCGACGGCTGCGCGAAATCCTCATCGACGGCACGCTCGACGGGCATCCGGTCGATTACCTGCTGACGGTATTCGGTGCGGCCCATGCCGGGGGCGAGGCCGTGGCCAGCGACGACGCCGAGACCGCCGCCTTCTACACGCTGGCCGAAATGGCTGATCTGCCGCTTGCCGGTTCGGTGCTCGCGGTCGCCGAGGAACTGCTCGGACGGCCGTCGCAAACCCCTGAGCGACCCTGAAATCCGGAATTCGCCCGGCACAATCGCCTTGCAGGCGGCAAATTGTTTGGCCAGATTGACTTATGCGTTGCCTTCCTCTCCTTCTCGCGACATGCCTTGCCGTCAGCCCTGTGGCGGCACGACCGGCGTTCAGCGCCGAGGCACCCTTCGAACCGGGGCTGATGCGGCTGGCGGAGGTTCTGGGGTCGCTGCATTTCCTGCGCAATCTGTGCGGCGAAAAGGGCGACCAGTGGCGCGGCGAGATGCAGAAGCTGCTCGAATCGGAGAACCCGGATCCGCAACGGCGCGCCCGCTTCATCGCCAGCTTCAATCGCGGCTACCGCTCATTCGGCGGCACCTACACGCAATGCACCGCGTCGGCGACCGAAGCCATCGGCCGCTACATGAAGGAAGGCGAGACCCTGTCGCGCGACATCGCCTCGCGCTACGGCAACTAGCGCATATCGCCCAAAGTGCCCTCGCAAGAGCGCATCCGGCCTTCATCAACAGATATCCGGTCCATTGGCGGCGACTGCGGGCATATCCAGCTTGTGTCGAGAACTGTCATGGTGCAATCCTTTTGTTGCGCTTATGCAACAGCGTTAATGAAACGTTAGCGCGCGGATGTGGAATTAACTCAAACTGAAGGTTTTCACCCCGCAGGCACGCCTAATCGGCTAAGTTTGACCAGGATTGAATGCAGCTTCGCAAGCGCAACCGGCCTCCTGTAAAGAACGATCAAAAAAATGTCGTATTTACAAAGACTTATTTGCGGCTGCGTGTAAACGGAACAGATCAAGCCTGATCCATCGACGGATCGCTGCTTGCAAGGGTGGACATCGCTTATGGAACATGGTGTCAACGACATCGACGCGCTGGTCAGGGAAGAAAAGCGCCTGACCGCGGTGGAGAGCCACAGCGAGGCCTGGGCCGAAGGTCTTTCGGCAGGCATAGAACCCGAGATCATCGCCGAAGCGGCGCTTGAAACCGCGTTCGGCGAAATGCTGCGCGCCAACGGCGAGACATCGGCCCTTGCCCTGCTCGACCGCATGCGTGAAAAGGTGATTGCTGGCGCCTTCGAACCCGAACGGCTGCGGCACTGAACCGACGTCCGGTTCTTTGACGGCAAATGCCGCTCGGGCATCATGCCCGGAAGCAGGGAGAAACGGGCAGTGGATTTTTCGATGTCAGGCAAGCCGCGCGGCTTGGTCCTTTGCATCTGTTTCGCCGCGTGCAGTGCCGCAATTCCCTTGGTTGCGTGTCTGGCAAGCAGCCCCGCTTATGCGCTGAGCGAGATCAAGCGCGAAGAATTCCCGTCGCCGATCCAACCGATGGTGGACGACGACGTGTCGTCGCCGGGAAGCACCGTGCCGATACCCGATCCGGTCGGAACGCCATCTTCGACCAGCCAGCCAACCGCTCCGGACAAGGCCGAGCCGGTCACCCCGCCGAACGGCGACGGTGCCACCAACAGGCCGCGCGTCGATCCCGACGCGCCCACGCCGGAGGTCGTCTACGACCTCGGCAAGCTGCCTGAACCGGTGCGGCGCATGCATGACCTGATCATCGAAGCCTGCGAGAGCGGCGACGTCGAAAGACTGAGGCCTTTGATCGGCAAGGGCGACGGCATGACCCAATTGTCACTGACCGACATAGATGGCGATGCCATTACCTTCCTCAAGGGGCTCTCCGGCGACCAGGATGGCCAGGAGATTCTTGCCATACTGGAGGAGGTGCTCAATGCCGGCTATGTCCATGTCGATGCCGGGACGCCACAAGAGCTCTATGTCTGGCCGTATTTCTTCGCTCTACCCCTGGACAAGCTCGACGCCAGGCAACGGGTCGAGCTGTTCAAGATCGTCACCGCGAGTGACTTCGACGACATGAAGCAGTTCGGCGCCTACATCTTCTACCGCGTCGGCATCACGCCCGCTGGGCAATGGACGTTTTTCGTCGCCGGCGACTGAAACTCGGACACGCGAGTGCCTATTCGTGCGGATCGCCTCGTCGAATGGCTGCATCGGGCCCGTTAATATTCCAGTTGCGGAGAAATCAGGAAGGAAACGAAACTTCAGCCAGTGGTCAAAAGAATGCCCTGGCCGAATTTTTCCGCCAAGTTCTGGATAAGCAGCCTTTCAGATGTTGTAAGGCGCTCTTGATCGACAAACCGCCAGTTGCGCTCGTAGATGGCGAAAGCTTCCTCGGCAGGAATTGGGCGCGTTACATCGCGGCTCCAGACGAGTGCCTGGAGCTCCGGAAACTCAGCGGGAACAATCATTGGCGTGATATCTGTGCGCATAACCACTCAATTTAGTGGATCGTGCCTAAGAAATCCAATGATGTGAAATAGCTACGCGGACGGCGCTTCGGAGAACTCCACTGCCCTGCCCTGGCCCGGCGTCGCGATCTCGCCCTCCCACATGATGCGCTGGCCTCGAATGACAGTGCCGACCGGCCAGCCGGTGACTTCCTTGCCGTCATAAGGCGTCCAGCCGGCCTTCGAGCCGGCTTGTGCATTGGTGATGGTCTCGCGCCGCTTCATGTCGACAATTGTGAAATCGGCATCATAGCCGGCGGCGATACGGCCTTTCCTGGCCATGCCGAAGATGCGCTGCGGGCCGTGGCTTGAAAGATCGACGAAGCGCTGCAAGGTCAGCCTGCCGGCGTTGACGTGGTCGAGCATGATCGGCACCAGCGTCTGCACCCCGGTCATGCCCGAGGGCGATGCCGGATATGGTTTTGCTTTTTCGGCCAATGTGTGCGGGGCATGGTCGGAACCGAGTACGTCGACAATGCCTTGCGCGATGCCGTGCCAGACGCCGTCGCGATGGCGCGGGGCACGGACGGGCGGGTTCATCTGGATCAGCGTGCCGAGCCGTTTGTAGTCGTCCGCCGACAGTGTCAAATGGTGCGGTGTCGCCTCGCAGGTGGCGACATCCTTGTGCTGTTCGAGGAACAATATCTCCTCGGCCGTGGAGACGTGCAGGACGTGGATGCGGGCACGGGCGGCCCGCGCGACGCGCACCAGCCGCTCGGTGCAGCGCAGGGCGGCGATCTCGTCGCGCCAGACCGGATGCGATGAAGGATCGCCCTCGATGCGCTCGCCAAGGCGTTCGCGCAGCCGGAACTCGTCTTCCGAATGGAAAGCGGCGCGGCGGCGGGTGTTCCTGAGGATCGACGCGACGCCTTCATCGTCCTCGACCAGCAGGTCGCCGGTGGACGAGCCCATGAAAACCTTTATCCCGGCCGCGCCCGGCAGGCGCTCGAGCTCGGCGACATCGTTGGCGTTGTCGCGGGTGCCGCCGACCCAGAAGGCGAAGTCGCAGTGCATACGGCCGGTGCCGCGTCGGACCTTGTCGGCAAGCGTTTCTTCGCTGGTGGTCAATGGATTGGTGTTGGGCATTTCGAACACGGCGGTGACGCCACCGAGCACCGCCGCCCGAGATCCAGTCTCCAGATCCTCCTTGTGCTCCAGTCCCGGCTCGCGGAAATGCACCTGGCTGTCGACGACGCCCGGAAGGATATGCAGGCCCCGGCAGTCGATCGTCTCGCCGGCCGAGGCCTGGCGCAGATCGCCGATGGCGGCGATGCGCCCATTCTTCACGCCGACATCGCGTTGCCCCTCGCCGTCATGGTTGACCACCATGCCGCCTGTCAGGATGAGGTCGTAGGTGTTGGCCATGCTGATCGATCTCTTGCAGGGGAAGTGTCAGCGGCTTACGTAATGGCCATCTGTTTTGCAAGATCAGGCTTTTATCCGCCCCATGCCCTTTGCCCTGCTGAAAGACCGCGCGCTGATCTCCGTCTCCGGTCCGGATGCCGAACACTTCCTGCAGAACATCCTGACCACCGATCTCGACGCGCTCGGCGCCGGCGAGGCAAAACCGGGCGCGCTTTTGACACCGCAAGGCAAGATCCTGTTTGACTTCCTGATCTCACGGGCCGGCGAAAACGCGTTCCGCCTCGAATGCCGCGCCGACATCGCTGACGATTTCGTACGCCGGCTGATGCTGTACAAGTTGCGCGCCAAGGTCGAGATTGCCAAATCCGAACAGACGCTTGTCTCCATTGCCTGGGGAAATGAGTCAGCTCCCTCAAAGGATTCAACCGTGCTGGCCGACCGGCGCTTTCGCGATGAAAGCGTCACCCGCTCCTATGGCAGCGCTCAAGAGACTGACGACGGTGCCGCATGGCAGGCCTTGCGCATCGCGCATGGCATTGCCGAGAGCGGCACCGACTACCAGCTCGGCGACGCCTTCCCGCATGACGTGCTGCTCGACGAGACCGGTGGCGTCGGCTTCAGGAAAGGCTGCTATGTCGGCCAGGAGGTCGTCTCGCGCATGCAGCATCGTGGCACGGCAAGGCGGCGGGTGCTGATCGTCAGGGCCGAACGGGCCTTGCCTGAGGCCGGCGCCGAATTGACCGTCGACGGGCGATCGGTGGGCACTCTCGGCTCGAATGCCGGCACGATCGGCCTCGGCATCGCCCGTATCGACAGGGTCAAGACAGCGCTCGACGCCGGCCAGCCGATCCTGGCCGGAGACGTGCCGGTTACGGTGGCCATTCCACCTTTCGCCAAATTCAGCTTTCCCCAGGAAGCCGCCGGCACGGAGGAGGCCTGATGGCGGCCGACCGCATCGGTGCGCCGCCACGCGCCTGGCAGCGCATGCTGTCCGGCCGCCGGCTCGACTTGCTCGACCCCTCACCCCTCGATATCGAGATTTCGGACATCGCCCACGGGCTCGCCCGCGTCGCGCGCTGGAACGGCCAAACCCGCGGCGAGCACGCCTTCTCGGTCGCCCAGCATTCGCTGCTGGTGGAAGCGCTGTTTTGCGACCTGATGCCCGATGCGCCGGCGGACGCCCGGCTTATGGCATTGCTGCACGATGCGCCCGAATATGTCATCGGCGACATGATCTCGCCGTTCAAATCGGTGATGGGCGGCAGCTACAAGGACTGTGAACTGCGCTTGCAGCGCGCCATCCATCTGCGCTTCTCGCTACCGCCGGAACCAGGCGCCGGCCTGCGCAAGGAGATCAAGCGCGCGGACCAGATCGCCGCCTATTTCGAGGCAACGCTGCTCGCCGGCTTTTCGACCGCGGAGGCGACCGAGTTCTTCGGTCGTCCACGCGGCTTCAGTGCCGAGCGCTTCGATTTCACGCCGCGCTCGGTAACCTGGGCACAGAATGCCTTCCTGAAGCGTTTTTTCGCGATCGAGAAGTCGCGGCGCAAGGTTGCTACGGCGGTAGGATAGAAAACGCTAAATTAACCGGAACAGCCGACAGTGCGGTGTTCGATCACGAGCCGCAGGCACGCCTCATGCCCGTCGTTGACGACAAGGATGGTTCGACCGTCCCTGAACAGGGGGCCGAAGGCGTGGATCGTCGTGATATGGAAGACGAACTGCGCGAACAAAACGAACGCTTTTCGGCCGCCGTCGAGAACATGTCGCATGGTCTTTGCATGTTCGACGCCGACGAGCGTATGATCATCTGCAACGGCAACTATATCAACATCTTCTGCCTCGACGCCAACGTGGCGCAGCCGGGGATCCGTTTCATCGACATCCTGCGGCACAGCGTCGATGTCGGCATCGCCTCGCAAAGCGCCGAAGAACTTTACGCCATCCGCAAGCCCTATATCGATGGAGCGAAACCCTCGACCTATGAGGAGGCGCTCTCTGATGGACGCATCATCAGCATCTCGCACCGGCCATTGGCATCGGGCGGCTGGGTTTCGATCTACGAAGACATCACCGAGCAGCGGCGCGCCGAACAGGATCTCAAGGAACAGCATCGCCGCTTCGACGCGGCGCTCGAGAACATGTCGCAGGGCCTGCTGATGTATGACGCCGGCGGCAGGCTGATCGTACGCAATCAGCGCATCCTGGAGCTTTATGGTGTGACCGAGGTGGATCTGCCGCTCGGCATGACTCACCGCGAACTCCTCGAACGGCTGGTGCGCCTTGGGGTCTATGCGCCCATAGATGTCGAGGACGAAGTTTCGAGGACCGAGGCTCGCGTGCTGGCCGGCCAGACGCGGTCGACCCCCCGCCGGCTCGCCGACGGACGAACGCTGATGGTTGCCCGCCGGCCGATGAGCGGCGGCGGCTGGGTCGCCACTTTCGATGACGTGACCGAGAGCAGGCTTGCCGAGGAGCGCATGACCCATCTTGCGCATCACGACGTGCTGACCGGGTTGCCCAATCGCTCGGTGTTTCGCGACCGGCTCGACCGGGCACTGGAGGATGCGGCCGCGGGACCGCTGGCAATCTTCTCGCTCGACCTCGACCGCTTCAAGGTCGTCAACGATACGCTGGGACATCCGGCTGGCGACCGGCTGCTGAAAGGCGTGGCCGCAAGACTGCTGCGCTGCGTGGACAACGACGCAGATATCGTCGCCCGTTTTGGCGGCGACGAGTTCGTGATCGTCCAATTCAACGTCGAGGGCCTGGCGAGCGCGGAAAAACTGGCGAAACGCATTGTCGAGGCCATCGCCAAACCATTTCATGACAAGAGCCGGGACATGCATGTTGGCGTCAGCGTTGGCATCGCGCTTTCTCCCGGCGATGGCAGGGACGCCGATACATTGCTGACAAACGCCGACATGGCGCTCTACCGGGCAAAAAGCGAAGGGCGCAACCTGTACCGTTTCTTCGAGCCCGGCATGGATGCCACGGTGCGCGCGCGCCGGGCGCTCGAAGCCGATCTCGATACGGCGCTGCCGAGCCGGGAATTCGATCTCGATTTCCAACCGATCATGGCCATAGCTTCGGGCGAGATTGTCGGCGCCGAGGCCCTGATGCGCTGGCATTCGCCGTCGCGCGGCACTGTGGCGCCGGACGAATTCATTCCGGTCGCCGAGGAAACCGGGCTGATCGTGCCGCTTGGCGAATGGGCGCTGCGAAAGGCCTGTGCGACGGCGGCAGCCTGGCCACCTGGCCTGCGCATTGCGGTCAATGTCTCCGCCGTGCAGCTCAAAAGCGGCGGCTTTGCTCGCAGCGTCATCTCTGCCCTGGCCTTTTCGGGCGTGCCGGCCAGACGACTGGAACTGGAGATCACCGAAACCGTGCTGATGGACGAGAGCAAAGCCGTCCTGAAGACGCTGCGACAGTTGCGTGAACTCGGCATCCGCATCGCGCTCGACGACTTTGGCACCGGCTATTCCTCACTCGGCTATCTCAGGCGCTTTCCCGTCGACAAGATCAAGATCGATCGTTCCTTCATCTCCGACATCGGCAATCTCGACACCGCAGCGATCGTGCGCACGATCATCGGGCTGGGCGCCGAACTGGGCATCACCGTCACCGCCGAAGGCGTGGAAACCGAAGCACAGCTCGACATGCTGCGCCGAAACGGCTGCGTTGAGGCGCAAGGCTATCTGATCGGCGTGCCGTCAAAGGCGGCGGAGATTCAGCACCTGTTGAAATCGAGCGCGGTGCGCAGCCAGACCGGCTGACGCCATAAATCAGCGCAGCGTCTCGATGTATTTTTCGTGGAAGCTGACATAACCCGGCTCGACAACCTTCAGATGCCGCTCGATCAGCGCGTGAAACTCCGGCAACCGGTGGAAGGGCACGCCCGGATAGGCGTGATGCTCGGCATGGAAGGGCATGTTCCAGGCAAGCTTGCGCACAGCCCAGTTGGTCAGCGTCGTCCTGGTGTTCTCTAGCATGTTGGCGACGAAGGGGCAGCGGCCATGCTCGGCCAACAGGTAGAGCCGCAGGAACGGCTGGCCGAGCAGCGCGGGAAAGATCCAGACATGGAGCAGCACCGTTGCCTTGAACCACAGCGCGAGCATCAGCACGACGGCGTAGAAGGCAATCATCGCGCGCGCCTCGGCGCGCACCTTTGGACGCCCCTTTGGGGGCACGTGGTTGTCCTGGCAACGTCCCATGGCATTGGCCTGGAGCGTCTTCAGATGCCCCAACCACACTGGAAGTCCGGAAACGTGGACCAGATACTGCCGCCAGGTTTCCGGCTTCGGGAAATCCAGCTCCGGATCGCGTTCGGGATCCTGGGTGAAACGGTGATGGGCGAAATGGAAATAGCGGAACCAGTCGGCCGGCAGCGCGATCGCGAGGCTGCAGACGCGCGCGACTGCGTCGTTCAGCCATTGCCTTTCGAAAGCCGTGCGATGCACCGTCTCATGCAGCAGCGTGAATAGGAACACGATCAGTATGCCTTGCGGCAGCATCAGCAGCGGCCAAAACGGCACCTTGGCGGCGATCAACCATCCGAGGAGCATGATCGCGCCGAGGTGGAACGCGAGCTGAACAAGGCCAGGCCCATCCGACTTGCCGGTCAGCCGACTGCGCTCCTCGTTCGTCAGCGAGGCGATCACGTCACGATGATCCATAGGGGCATTTCGGCCGATTGAATTCATTCGGTCAGCATACCCCAGCAAGAAACCTTTTTAACAACGAGGATTTCTGCAATATAGATAAGCTGAACTTATCTTTTTGGTCACCGCCATGGTTGCACTGCCATCGTTGCGAGGTCTTCAGGCCTTCGAGGCGGCTGCGCGCACCGGCAGCTTCGCCGCGGCGGCGGAAGAGCTTTCGGTCTCGGCCGCCGCAGTCAGCCAGCTCATCCGCATCGTCGAGGAGCAAGTTGGCCGCAAGCTCTTCCACCGCGCCAACCGGCGTGTCGTCCTGAGCGAGGCTGGCGTCGAGATGCTGCCTCGATTGACCATGGCCTTCCAGGAAATCGGCAGCGTCTCGCGCCAGCTTGCAGGCGATGCGTTCCGCCCGCGGCTCGTCGTCTCGGTCCCGCCGTCCATGGCCATGGGCTGGCTTTCCGAGCGCCTTGCCGGCTTCATCGCCATCCACGGTGCCGTCGACATATCTCTCAGGGGCGATGACGACCCGGTGTCGTTCGACCGCGACCTGATCGACGTCAGGCTCTCCTACGGTCCGCACTATCGTGAGCACCCGATCGAGGACATTGTCCAGGACGCGGTCTATCCCGTCTGCGCGCCAAAGCTCGCCAGCGTGCTGGAGGCGGATGGCGGTCCGCTCGCCGGGCTGCCCCTGATCCACACCGACTGGGGACCGACCGGCGCATCCTTTCCCTCATGGCGCAGTTGGTTCGAGGCGGCCGGCATAGCGCCTGGGCGCGGCATTCAGCGCGGCCTGTCGGCAAACTCCTCGCGCGCGGCGCTCGACCTCGCCATTTCGGGACTGGGCGTGGCGCTGGCGCAAGGGATCTATTGCGCCGAGGCCGTGGAGGACGGCCGGCTGGTCCGGCCTGTCGCCAAGGCGATTGCGCTGCGCCAGCCCTATTGCCTGACAATTCCGCAGCGGAGCGCAAGAAGGGACGTCGTGGCGGCGTTCCGTGACTGGCTGGTCGATGAATGCCAGCGCGTGGTGAACTCGCCGGCGCTCCGCTGAGCCAGCAAGCGGCGATGGTCAGAGGTGCCCGCTCAATGCCTCGACCATGTCCTTGTTCGCCGCCACGGGCACGATCTCGAACTCCACCAGATCCGCCCACTCGATCACCCAGCGCTGCAGCAGCGTGACGTCGTCGGTCTCCACCAGCAGGAAACAGCGGCTCATGTCCGCCGCGATCCAGCTATGGTGCACCAGAAGCTCCTCGGGCTTCAGGCGACCGTAATCGCGGAAGCGGCGGTAGATCTCCTTGCGGTCGCAGCCGCGAAAATCCTCGGTCACCAAAAACAGCATCTCTGCCCCCGATTGGATGATTATCGGCCCGGCCGCTCCAAACGTTCCAGGAACCATTGGGTCAGCCGTACCCAGACCTCGTCCTTCTCGCCGGAGTCCTCCCAGCCATGATCGAGGTTGGGATTGTCGTTGACCTCGATGACGAAGACGCCGTCCTTGGTCTCCTTGAGGTCGACGCCGTAGAGGCCGTCGCCGATGCAGCGCGCCGCCTTGACTGCCGTCTCGACGACATGGGGCGGCGTCTCCTTCAGCGTGAAGGTCTTGATGCCGCCCTGGTCGGGCTTGCCGCTGGCCTTGTGGTTGACGATCTGCCAGTGCTTCTTGGCCATTAGGTAATGTACGGCAAACAGCGGTTGGCCGCCGAGCACGCCGACACGCCAGTCATATTCGGTCGGGATGAATTTCTGCGCGATCAGAAGATCGGAATCCTCCAGCCATTCGGTGGCGAGTGTCTTCAATTCCTCGAAATTGGCGCATTTCTTGACGCCGCGCGAGAAGGAGGAATCCGGGATCTTCAGCACCAGCGGAAAACCCAGCGTCTGCGCCGCGAGTTCAAGGTCGGAAGTGCCGGCTATCATCACGGTCGGCGGAACCGGCACCTTGTTGTAGGCCATCAGCTCGTTGAGATAGACCTTGTTGGTGCAGCGGATCATCGACAGCGGGTCGTCGATGACCGGCATGCCTTCCTGCTGGGCGCGGCGCGCGAAACGATAGGTATGGTTGGAGATCGAGGTGGTCTCGCGGATGAACAGCGCGTCGTAATTGGCGAGCTTGGCGAGGTCCCTCTTGGTGATCGGCTCGATTTCGACGCCCATCTTTTCGGCGATCCTGGCCCAGTAGCGCAGCGAGGAGATTTCCGAGGGCGGCAATTCCTCATGCGGATCGACCAGCGTGGCGAAAGTGTAGCGCGCCGGCGTGCGGCCCTTGGTGTCGCGCCATTCGCGATTGGTATAGGTGTCCAGGCATTGCAGGAAGAAGCTCTCCTCCTCCTCGGTCATACGCGCCAGGGGATGAAAGCCGATCTTGCGGATCGAAGCCCATTCGGCACTATCCTTGATGTGGACCTCGAGCGCCGGCGCGCGGAACCAGTCGAACAGGAGCTTGGCGAATCGGTCCCACACCTTGGACGGGCCAATGCCGAAGAAGATGCAGACCTTCGCAGGAAAAGCGCCGCCAAGATCCTTGCGGCACTTGTTGAGCGCCAGCTCCAGTTCGGGCAGCGCATGTTCGTAAAGCTTGCGCTCCGACAGATCGATCATGGTTTCGACGGTCGGGATGACCTTGTGACCGCGCGAACCCGCCAGCAGCGAGGCATAATAGCCGCGGCTCTGGTAGCCGTAATTGTTCGACAGGTTGATGACTTTGGGACGCTGGCCGCGAAACAGCGCCGGATGCGCGAGATAGTCGCGGTTCGTGATAATCTTGTGCGGTGTCGCCACCTGGTCGAGATCGCTCTGCCGGCCAGTTAAGATAACCCAGGTCATTGTTATCAGCGCTTCCCCAGAGTGATGGCGGCGCGCAGTCCGTCGCGGCCGAACTGCGCCATGTTCATAAAGATGCCGTAAGGCACGGGAATGTTGGCGGCATCAAGGATGGTCTCCTGCCTCTCGTCCTCAACCCAGGGATCGTGGATCAGGATATGGTCGCCGTCGTCGCCGATGGCCAACACCCAGTGCGGCACCTTCTTGCCGAACATCAGGAAGCCGCTGATCAGCACCAGCACCAATTTTCCTTTCGCGATCGCGGCGCGAATGTCGTCGATGGTGAATGAACGGTAATTCACCGGGATGCCGTAAAGTTCCGCGCGTCGGCGAAAGTCGACCTGGGCCAGTTCCATCACCCGGCGCTTGTCCGCGCTGCGCACCGACTGGAGGAACAACGCGCCGTAGAACGACACGTAAATCTCGGCCGCAAGGCCGCTCTCATAGCCGGCGACCGCGAGGCCGAACGGCTCGCAGCCACCCGGGCCCGACATCATGAAGACGGTCGTCGCTTCGCGCCAAAGACGAATTTCCCTGACCGGGTCCGGTACGAAGTCGTGATCGAAATTGCCCATGGCCATCATCAGGCAGCAGGGACCGCAAGTGAATTCGCAGGTCTGCTGGTAGAATGGCACGCTCGTGGCGGCCGGAAGTTCGCCGCGCAAGGTCTTCTCGTAGCGCAGTGCCGTGGCGCCGTCCTCGTAGTAACCGGGTTCGCGGCCGATCTTGCGGTAGCCGGCCTGCTCGTAGATGCCGATGGCGCGGGCATTATCCTCCCGCACTTCTAGGCGCAGCATCATGCGGTCGTGTTCGAAGGCCGCCTCCTCCGCCGCCACTAGCAACCGGCGGCCGATGCCGAGGGCGCCAAAAAAGGGACTGGTGGCGATCGAATAAAGGCGCGCCACGCCGCTGCCCTTGCGAAACAGCACAATCGCATAACCGGCGACGCGGCCATCTCTTTCGGCGACCAGCGTCTCGGCGGTCTCGCGCTCGATGAACTGTCGGAAGGAGCGACGGGAAATGCGGTCGCTGGAGAAAACAGCTTTCTCGATGGCGGCGAGATCATCGACGTCAGTCGCGCGGGCCGTGCGGATCTCGGCAGGCATGCGGGCTTGGAAAACCTCGATTGGGTTGTGATGAAGGCCCTATTCGAAACGTCCAGACACCAGCCCAAAACGGCAGCGCCCATCCAGCGCTATCGCACCTCGATTAGGGCCGAATTGTGACAGATTCGGCGCCAGCCCGGGAGGACAAAGGCTTTGAACCAGGTCACCGTTTTCGAGTAGGCGGCGGCGCCAAAAACGATGCTGTTCAACTCGCCAGGCCGGCCAGAAGCTGGCTGTAGGCGCTCTTGGCCACGATGGCCAATTGCTCGCGCGGCACTGAGCCGACGACAGCGCAGCCATAGCCCTTGTCCAGCCAGTAGACCGCCTGCGGGCCGGCTTGCGCCGAAGCGTAGGTCCCCCTGGCGTTCTCCACCGATTCGGCCGTTACAAAGAGCGATATGCGCTCGCCCTTGTCGTCTTCATAGAGCAGCATTGCCGCCTTGCTCTCGCCAGCCGGTAGCAACCTGCCGCCGACCAGTTGGAACCCGCTGCCGGTCAAGTCCGGCGCAACCAGCTTCAATCCGACCCGGTTGGACAGCCAGGTCAGCAGATGGTCCCTGTCGCTTGCCGGCACTTCCACCGCATGCCGCTTCTCGGCGGCATAGATGACATGCGCGGCGATCGCCTGCTCGGCCAACTGATCCTCGGCCTGATCTTCCCGGCCAATACCGTCGCTGCCGGCAAAGTAGCCGCCAAACCCGCCCGCGGCCAGTAGACCGGCAGCGGCGGCGGCAAGCCACCAGCGCGAGCGTGGCATTGGCGTCCTGGCTGGCGTCTCGCCAAGCACCACCTTGCGCAACCGCACCGGCACCGGCTCGTCGATCACGCCAGCGAAGGCATCTCGCAATGCCGTCCTGTCGGCGATGAAACGGGCGCTTTTCGCCTTCATCTCGGGAGTGGCGTCGAGCCATGCGTCATAGGCGGCGCGCTCATCGGCCGGCAACTCGCCGTCGAGTGCCATGTGGATGTCGCGTTCGGAGAAATCGCGGCGGATCATTTCTAGACGATCCTTATCGAACGGCGGCGTGCCGTGTCGTCCAGCAGTCCGCGCAACTCCTCGCGCCCGCGCGCAATGCGCGACATCAGCGTTCCGGCCGGCACGCCCAGGATGTTGGCGGCCTCGGCATAGGAAAAGCCTTCGATCGCGACCATAACGAGCGCTGCACGGCGGTCGGGGCTGATCGCCTGCAATGCGTCAACGATCTCGCGCGAGGCGATGCTTTCCACCTGCTCGGCCGGCTGTGCAATCGCCTCGCCCGCTTCCAGCGGCAGCATCGCGGCTTCGCCGCGCCGGTTCACTTTGCGCATCTGGTCAATGAACAAATGATGCATGATCGTAAACAGCCACCTCCTGGGGCTTTCTCCCGTCTGCCAGTTGTCGAGCCGCATGAGGGCCCGTTCGAGACAGTCCTGGACGAGATCGTCGGCGGCATCGCGGTCGCGCAACAACGAGCGTGCGTAGCGGCGCAGGCGCGGTATTTCGCCGAGGATTGCTGCCTTCTTTTCGTCCATGACCGCTGGTTTTCGGAATTGCCCTATTCATCAGATTGAACGCGCCTTCGCGGCGCGACGCAAGCAGCCAGTGCGAAGCGGTCCACCGCCCCGGTCACCCAAGCAATGATGTAACGATGGGAGCGGCGGGTTTATTCCCGCAATCAACAGGAGGCCAACTACGCCAAATCGGTCTTGAGAAAGTCATTGCCTTTAAAGAGCAACGGAACATCAAGAGCCTTGGCGCAGGCGTAGGAAAAGCAATCACCAAAATTAAGGTCGGCCGGATGACCGACCGCTTTGCTGTACCGGATGCTGGCATCAATGGCGCGCCCACCGATATCCTCGTTGATGGTTACATTGCGAGCGTCGATCTCAACAATGAACGCATCGACCAGATTGCGCGCCGCAGACAGCATTCCGGGAGTCGGCTTTTTGGCACCGGCATTCACTCGCCCGAGGGCAAGCGTAGCTTCGAGCCGAACAAGCGCTGAAATGTACAGCTGACCGTCGACGTCGGCGATCCGCTTCAGCAATTCCTCCCAACCCGATTCCTTGGCGAGAATTGCAACGACAACCGATGCGTCGACAAACATCAGTCTTCCCACATCTCGTCCATGAATGCCTTCATATCGAAGGTGGTGTCGGACGGCCCCAACGCCGCTGCTTGCGCTTGAAGAACGGCAATCCTCTCCCGCAGCGGTTTGCGGGCGCGGCTTCGTTCAAGTTCGTGCAAAAGCGCGGTTCGCACGGCTTCCGTTTTGCTCGGCGCATTCGTCTCGCGCTGCAATTTCGTCGCCAGAGCATCTACCTCATCGTCGCGGATATAGAGCGGCATTTGAATATCTCCCGTGGAATATTCATATATTCCATTTTGAATATTCAAACAATGCTAACCCTCAAGTCTCTTTCGCCGCCCTGGTCAAAAGCCGCTGGTAAAACAGGCCGATGCCGATCAGCACGGCGCCAAGGCCGATGAAGGACAGTGCGCGAAGCACACCCTCCAGCTCCGACATGTCGAAGAGGAACACCTTCAGTACGGCGACCGCGATCAATGCGGCCGAGGCGATGCGCAGCACCTGTGATTTCAGCCAGACGCCGGCGGTCAGCAGCGCCACGCCGATGATCAGCCAGAGTGCCGAATAGGTGTAGGTTTCCAACTGGCCAAGGCCGCTCCACAAGCCGATGAACTCGCCCTTGAACAGGCGCCGCACCGACAACGTGGCATAGGCGAAGGCAAGCAGTGCCGCCACCAGCGCCAGCATGGCGGCATACCATTTCGGCCGCTTGTTGCGGGCATAGAGCGCAAGCCCTCCGGCCGCGACCGCCGGCAGCAGATAAGCGAGGAACAACAGGTTGAAGACCGGGATCTGCCCGGTCGACTCGTCGGTGAAAAGCGGGTTCAGCACCAGGAAATGCTGCACGACGATGAAGGCGACCGAGATCACGCCCGCCGCCATGGACCCGTAGCGCAGCACGGAACTTGGCGAGCGCCTGTCGATGGCCACGAGTATGGCGCCGGCGCCGATCGCGATCAGCGTGTAGATGGCCTGTTCGGCAAGTGTGGGCGCATCGCTGTTGAGGACACCGCCATGCATGGCGTGGCGCACCAGCATGGCAAGCGTCAGCAGTGCAAACAGCGCCGCCGAAGCTTCCATGGCCAGGCGCGGCCGGCCGTCGGTGGTGCGGGCCAGTTGCCAGGCGGCGAAAGCGGAGGCGAGCGCCGGCACGCCATAGCTCGGCAGCAGCCAGTTGAAGACCGGGGTCGTCGACAGGAACTCGGGGCCAACGACGGTCGGATCGAAGATGACACGACCAAGCACCGCCGCGACCGCGCCGACGGAAATCCAGCCGAGCACCGGATAGGAACGCCAGCGCGTGGCCAGCGCCGGCACGATTGCGGCCGCACCAAGCAGGATGGTTGTCCAGCCGGAACTGAAGGCCATATGCAGCATCAGCAGGCCTGCGAGCGCGGCTCCGCCGAGCGCGAAGGATACGGCGGCCCTGCCCTGCAACGGCGGTTGCTCGCCGCGCGCGATCCACTCGCCCACGGCAGCGAAAACCACGACCAGCAGCGCCGCCACGGCGGCGTAGGCAAGATCGCGGTCGAGATTGCCGAACGTGAACCAGAGTGCCAGCAGGACGACCAACGGCACGATGACGCCCCACGCCGCCCATGACGCAGCGCGGAAGTGGGGCGCGGCGGCAAATTTGCGGGCGGCCCAGAAACCGGCGCAGATGAAGACAAGGCCAAGCGCAACACCGATGCGCAAGGTCAGTGCGTTCGATGTCGCCAGGGGCACGGCGTCGATACCCAAGACGTCGCCGGAAAAATCGGAAGCGATCGAAGTCGGCGGGATGATGCCGAGATAGATCAGCACCGTCACCAGTCCCGCCGCATAGAGCAGTGGCAGCGCCGGGGGGCGGTAGAGCGCGACGGCCACCATCGCGGCGAGCACGACGGCTCCCGGCAAGGCATCGCCGGCAGCGACGAAGGCCGCATCGACCGAAAGGTCCAGCGCCGAGAGGGCAACAAACAAGCCCGGCGCGACGGAGGGCCAGTCGAAAGCCCTGCCTGATCCGCTTTCGTCGCTGCGGCGGCCGAGCCAGACGAAGGCGAGCACGGCCAGCGTGACGGTGTTCACGAACAGGATCACGGATAAATTCGCGCCCGGCGCATCGGTCATGTAGAGGATCGTCCAGATGCCGGTACCGACAAAGGCCGCCGTCATCAGCAACTTCCAATCGCGCATGCGGGCAATGACGCCGCTGGCGGCAAGCACGATCGCCAGATAGCCGAACAGGGCCCAGGGATTGGGCGCCCGAGAAGCGATCAGCATCGGCGTCCCCATGGCGCCGACCAGGCCGATACCAGCCAGCGCCTGGCCGTGGACAAGGGCGGCGGCAATCGTCGCTATGCCGATGGCGCCGAGCAGCGTGAAGGCGAGCGCCGGCCCGATAAATCCGTAGATGCCATGTGCGGCATAGACGGCGCCAAACAGGATGAAGGCGCCCGCCGCAGTCAGGATCGCCGGGATGTAGGCGCCTGCGGCGCCTTGCACGGGCACCCTGAAGCCGGTGCGGCGAATGAATTCGCCGGCTGCAATCAGCACAAGGCCGAGCAGCCCGGCCATGGTCAGCCGCACACCGGGGCCGAAAATTCCGGCTTCGATCGTGTAGCGGATGAGAAACAGGCCGCCCAGCGCCAGTGCCAAACCGCCGACCCAGACCGCCCAGCGGGTGCCGAGCGCCGTTTCGATATCGGGTTTGCCGGGCGCTTTCACCGCTGCGACAGGCTCGGATTCTGCTACCTTGGGCGCCGCCTCGCCTGGTGTCCATGGTCCCGGCTTGACCTCGTCCGTCGCGGCGTCGGTTTCCAGAGCCGGCAGCGCCTGCCCGGTGGCTGCCTCGCTGGCCGTTGGCGAAACGACCACGGCCGCAGCAACAACGGCTTCGGCCGGCTGGCCCTCGGTCGCCGCCGGTTCGGACTGCTTGGCGAGAGGCGGCACGGCGCCGGAAAGGACGAGGCTCCGCAGTGCGCCTAGCTCACGCTCGATCAGTCCGATGCGGCTCTGCTGGCGCGAAATGATGACGAACAGCGCGATGATGGCGACAAGGCCGATCAGGCTTTCAAACATGGCGGCTCCCCCAAACCAGACCAGTTGCTACTGACAATCAAATGTGGCCTGCAAACGACCAGCCAACGGCCGTCGGATCGGCGGCTGGAAAGATCGAGCATGTTTCGGCGTCGAAAGCCAGCGGCTTGCGCCCATTGGCCCTCGGCATCGCTTGCGAATGGCCGGTTTCCGGAACATTGCCTGCCAAACCCGCAGCCGATGGCCTATGATACCTTGGCCGCAAAGGGTTCTCCAAGCGACGTCATGGGAATACGTATGCCGCAACGAAGCGCAGGACTGCTGATCTACCGGCGAAACGCCGGGGCCCTCCAGTTCCTGCTCGTCCATCCGGGTGGACCGTTCTGGGCAAGAAAAGACGAGGGGGCATGGTCTATCCCCAAAGGGCTCGTCGACGAAGGCGAGGACGAGTTGAAAGCCGCCCGACGTGAGGCGGAAGAAGAACTCGGCGTCGCCATCAACGGCGACTTCCAGCCTGTCGGCAGTTATCGGCAGCCTGGCGGCAAGATCGTGAGTGCGTGGAGCGTCGAGGCCGATGTCGACACCGATGCCATCAGAAGCAACATGTTCACCATGGAGTGGCCGCCAAGGTCGGGATCCATGAAGGCATTTCCCGAAGTTGACCGGGCCGGTTGGTTTTCAGAGTTGGAGGCCGGTCTCAAGATACTCAAAGGCCAGCGCGCGATCCTGGACGATTTCGTGGAACGGCAAAAAGCCGGATAGGCGCCTGCTGTTCTCACCGGTCGTCCAGTGCGTGTTTGGACGATCCTTATCGTGCCGCCAGATTGGCGGCCGGGAAGATCGAGCATGTCTCGGTGCCGAAAGCCAGCAACTTGCCGCCGGCATCCTTCAACGTCGCCTCGGATACCGCCAGCGTGCGACCCTTGTGAATAACCTTGCCCTCACAGACCACCTCTCCGGTCCTGGGCGTGATCGGCCGCGTCAGGTTCACCTTGAATTCCGCCGTCGTATAGGCCTCGCCTTTTGCGAGCAGCGTCTGCACGGCGCAGGCAAGCGCCGAATCGAGCAGTGTCGCCGCCCAGCCGCCATGCACGCCCCCCAACGGGTTCAGGTGGCGCTCGTTCGGCACACCCCGAAACACGGCACGGGAAGCTGAGCTGGAAGGAAATCGGCGGCGCCGGATATTTGCCATCGATGATGCGCTGCAAAAGTTCCAGGCCGGTGTAGGCAAGCATGTCGGCATGCGGAATGGTGCCGAGGCCGAGCGGCGAGACCCGGCCTGGATAAAGTTCCACTTCGCTCATGTGATGATTTCTCTCGCGGCGGTTTCTCCCGACAGGCCTTTTGTCGTGTGGTGCTTGCGCAGCGCGGCGAGGAAGCCGGAGCGCGCGTCCGGCTGCTCGATGCCGCGCGGCTCGTAGACGTGACGGGTGAAGAAGAAGCCGGTGAGCCGGAAGGCATCCTGGATCGCCGCCGGATCGGCGCGCAGGCCGGAGCCACGCAGGAAGGCCGGCAGCGCCAGCATCTTGTCGCGCCAAGGCGCGCCGGCTTCCCGCGACACCGCTCGGCCCGATTTCGGCGAGACATAGGCAAGATCCTGCCGCGTGCCGGTCGCGGCGCACTGGCTGAGATCGAGACCGAAACCCAGTTCGTCGAGGATCAGGAGCTCGAAACGGGCCACCAGTTCGCCGGCCGCATCGACGTCATCGAGATGCACGATCATCACCGACAGCGCCTCGTAGAGGCCGCCATGGGCGTCGCGCTCGGGCAACAGGCGCAGATGCGCGGCCATGGTCTGCAGGCCATACACGGCGACCGCACTCTCCATCAACCTGGCCGCATTCATCTCGATCGCTTCGGCCTGGAACGTGCCGAGGTGCTCATCAAGGCGCGCCCGCCAAAGCAGGTCGACACGGTTGCCGGGCTGGAGAACAGGCTGCTGCTTGCGCGAGCGCCCGCCACGCACGAGGCCGAGATGGCGGCCATGCGCACGCGTCATCACCTCGAGGATGGCGCTGGTTTCGCCATGCTTGCGGGTGCCGAGAATGATTCCCTCGTCGCGCCATTCCATGCCTGGAGCATTTCACCGATCGGGTGGCGAAATCAAGGTACGGGCTTGGTGCCTGGGCTGGCTCTCGCAAGGGTGCATAAAAAGCCGCCCGCAGCACAGCTGCGGGCGGGTCTGGTGGGGTCAGTCGATCCGTTAGAACGAGCGCTGGAAGCGGAGGATGCCGCCGACGCTGCTCTTCTTGTCGGCCTTGGTCCAGTTGTTGAAGTCGGCGTCGTCGAATTTTCCTGCATTGAGGTAATCGACTTCAGCCGTGATCGTGTAACCGGGCACAATCGTGTATGCGACGTTGGCAGCGACGCCGAGGTTCTTCCAGTCGTCATAGGAGATCTGGGCGTTGAACGAGGTCTTGTCGTTGAACTTGTAGGTGCCGCCACCCCAGATCGCCCAGTTTCCGCCCCACGGCTTGTATTGGGTGCGGCCCGTGCCGAAGTCGTTGATGTTGTCGTTGGTGCCGTAGCCGCCCATGACGAACAGCGTCAGTTCCTTGCCGACATTGACGTCCAAGCGAACCTTGCCGGCCACTTCCTCGTAATTGCTATCATAGGCGACGACGCCGGTGACCGCACCCCAGTCGCCCTTGTACTTCAAGCCGCCGACGACATGCGGAACATAGCTGTCGATCGTGTTGACGCCGGTACCTTCTTCGAGCGAGACCACGGCCGAGAAGCCGCTGCCAGCGTCAAAATAGTACTGCACGACGTTGGTATCCTTGATACCGTACGGGATGATCGTGTCCTGGATGACGTTGCCGGCATAGCCGATAAACGAATCGTATGCCGTTTCATCCTTACCGACGCGCAGGCCGCCGAGCTGAATCCAGGCGAAGTTGAGGGTGGTCGCCTTGTTGCCGGCCTGCCAGCCAGTGCCGCCAGTCTCATAGTCGCCGCTGCTGTTGCCAAATTGAAAGCGAGTCTCGGTGTAGGTCTTCAACGTACCGAGCTCGGTTTCCTGGCCGGTCCAGGTCTTCAGCGCGAAGCGCATGTTCTTGTAATAGGTGTCGTGGCTATCGCCGTCCATGTGATCGGCAACGTTGTTGACGCCATCCAGCGTGCCGCTGTCCCCGACGCCTATGTCATAGCGGAGATAGCCGCCGATGCGCAGGCAGGTCTCGGTGCCGGGGATATAGAAGTAGCCGGCGCCGTAGACGTCGCAGATCCTGACGTATTCAGCGGGTTCCGGCTCGGCGACGACGACAGCGTCAGCGGCGCGAGCGCCGGAGACCGCGATCAGTGCCGCGGCTGAGCCGAGAAGAAGGCTCTTGATGTTCATTTTCTGACCTCTCCAGTCAAAGTTAAAAATGGCTTCGGATTTTGGTTGGCGGATATATTTTCCCGCCTCACCACAACGAAAAAGGCCCGCACCGCGTCCCCTTTTCGCGGCGAACATACCCATCAATCTTCCGCCTTCAATGACAATTTCACAAACATTCGGGATTGATGACATAGATTAAATCCGTGTTGCAGAAATAGCACTGGAGAATTCACTTCAGACTACGGCACCGCACAAGTGGAACATTGTCATATTTCCGTAATAATTCCCTGTATGTTCCAATTTTATGATGATATTCTACGAACACCAATTGTTTGAGAAACTTCGCGTAAATAAACCCACTTCCATGGTCGTTTCTACCTAGCCATTCCCCAGCCACGTGAAACCGAAGCCGATCCCCTCGAAGGAGTCTTTTCAGCGGGTCACGGACACGCCGGGACGGACCACAGGCCATGATGGGAAGATCAATCCGACGTCGGCGGACTCGTCTGCAAGAATCCGCGCTGGCCAACTGAGAAGTCGACCCAACGGAACCTCGGCGTCCCTGGTCGATAGCCACCAGCCAACGGTTTGGGTCATTATTACCGGCGCTTGTGGTCGGCCAGCACCGCGTCGATCACGCGCCAGGATTGTTCGATCTCGGCCGAGTTGACGTCTATCTCGCCGGCGGCGGTGATCAGCGCCTTCCACAGTGCCCAGCCGCGGCCGCGCGCCCAGGTCGCGTCGTCGACGCCGAGGCCAGCGCGGAAGGCCCCCCTGCTCTTTCCCTCGAACAATGTCCAGGCAATCGCCAGATCGCATGAGGGCTCGCCGACGCCGGAGGTGCCGAAGTCGATCACCGCGCTTAGCCTGCCGTGTTCAACCAGAAGATTGCCCCAGCTGACATCGCCGTGGAACCAGACGGGCGGGCCTTGCCAAGGGGCGGCAAGAGCCGTTTCCCAGACAGCGCTTGCCGCGCCGGCGTTGATACGGGTGTCGAGCGCCGCGATCGCTTGTCTCGTCTCCCCGTCATAGACGTTCAGCGGCCCGCCGCGAAAGAAATTGTGTTGGCCCGGCCCCGGTCCGCCAGCCGGGTCGATCCGCTTCAGCGCAACCAGAAAGCCGGCCAGGTCCGCCGCGAATTCCGACAGGTTGGCGATACGCTCGCGCTTTGCAGTCTCACCTTCGATCCACCTGTAGACGGACCAATGCCACGGATAGCCTTCGGCCGGGGCTCCCATCGCCAGCGGTATAGGGATGGGCAGCGGCAACAGCGGCGCCAGCCTCGGCAGCCAGCGATGTTCCTTCTCCACTTGCAGGGAATAGGCGGCGGCACTGGGCAACCGAACGGTCATCTCGTCGCCGAGACGAAAGCTTCTGTTGTCCCATCCGCCAGGTTCAATCGGCCGAACCGCAAGATCCCTCCAGCGAGGAAACTGCGCCGCGATCAACCGGCTGACCAAAGCTGCGTCGATATTCGACTTGCTAACCATCCATCCTAGTGCGGAAACTCGAGCCCCATCTCGCGGTAGCGCTCGGGATCGTCGCCCCAGTTCTCGCGCACCTTGACGAACAGGAACAGATGCACCTTTTGCTCGAGGATGCCGGCGATTTCCATACGCGCCGCCTGGCCGATGGCGCGGATGGTCTCGCCCTTGTGGCCGAGCACGATCTTCTTCTGGCTGTCGCGTTCGACATAGATGACCTGCTCGATGCGCACCGAGCCGTCCTTCTTCTCTTCCCATTTCTCGGTTTCGATGTGCGAGGAATAGGGCAGTTCCTGATGCAGCCTGAGATAGAGCTTCTCGCGAGTGATCTCAGCGGCGAGCTGGCGCATCGGCAGATCGGAGATCTGGTCTTCCGGATAATACCAGGGCCCCACCGGGAGCGCCTCGGCAAGGTAATCGAGGAGGTCCTTGCAGCCCGAGCCGGTCAGCGCCGAAACCATGAAGGTGCGCTTGAACGGCACTCTTTCGTTCGCTGCTGCCGCCAGCGTCAACAACGCCTCCGGCTTGACGCGGTCGACCTTGTTGAGGATCAGCGCCATCGGCTGGCGCACATCCTTCAGGCGTTCGAGAATGGCATCGGCATCACCTCTAATGCCACGCTCGGCATCGATCAGGAGCAGCACGATATCGGCATCCTTGGCGCCGCCCCAGGCTGTCGTCACCATTGCCGTGTCGAGACGCCGCTTCGGCTTGAAGATGCCCGGCGTATCGACGAAGACGATCTGCGCGTTGTCGTGCGTGGCGATGCCTCTGACAATGGCACGCGTCGTCTGCACCTTGTGGGTGACGATTGACACCTTGGCGCCGACAAGCTGATTGACCAGCGTCGACTTGCCGGCATTGGGCGCACCGATCAGCGCTACGAAGCCGGAATGCGTAACGGCCGCAGGCGCGGCCGGAACCGTGTCTTCCGTGGCTGTCATGCCGCGTCTCCCTGATCGATCCAGACACCTTCACGAATGAGAAGGGCGGCGGCGGCGGCCTGCTCGGCCTCGCGTTTGGAGCGGCCGCTGCCGACAGCCGGCTGAAACCCACCAACCATGACACTGACGGTGAACAGCGGATCGTGATCCGGCCCCTCGCGGCTATCGATGCGGTAGACGGGCACGGCGCTTGCCGCCTGATGCGCCCATTCCTGCAACTCGGTCTTGGCGTCGCGTCGGCCGGCGCCCGACGCCTGCGAGCGCGGCTGCCAATATTTGTGGATGAAAGCGCGCGCCGCTTCCAGCCCTCCGTCGAGGTAGAGCACGGCGATCAGTGATTCCAGCGCGTCGGCGCGCAGATTGACGCGCTTGCGTCCCTCGAGCCCTTGAACGTCGGATCCGGCGCGGATCAGCTCCGGCAGACCAATATGTTCGGCGATCTCCGACAGCGCCTCGGCATTGACCAGCGCGTTGAACCGCAGCGACAATTCGCCTTCCGCCGCATCGGGAAACGCGGCCAGCAGCATATCGGCCACCACGAGGCCGAGAACCCGGTCGCCCAGGAACTCAAAGCGCTCATAGTCGGTGCCGGCATTGGCGCCGCGGGCGCTGGCATGGGTCAAGGCACGCTGCAGGCGCCTGCGGTCGGCAAAGGCATGGCCCGTGCGCTCCACCAGCGCTTCGGCGAGCGCGTCGGCGGTCAGCCGTCTTGTCGCCGCCATGACCCTAATTAACGAAGTGGAAGAGGCGCGAAGCACGCATAAGCGACGGCCACTTCCAGATTTCGAGCGGGCTCGCCTTGCCGGCGATCGAGAAGAAAACAAGGTTGGCCCGGCCAACCAGGTTTTCGGCCGGAACGTAGCCGACGGAGAATCGGCTGTCGGCGGAGTTGTCCCTGTTGTCGCCCATCATGAAATAGTGACCGGGCGGAACATCGAACTCGCGCGTGTTGTCGCCGATCGAGTTCGGCGACAGATCCAGCGTGTCGTAGCTGACGCCGTTGGGCAGCGTCTCACGATAGACGTCGATCGGATAATCCTTTTCGGTGATGTCGGGATTGTCGATCTGTCCGGTCTTCACGCGCGGCACGCCGACGCCGTTGATGAACAGCTGGCCGTCCTTCACCTGGATCTTGTCGCCAGGCAGGCCCACCACACGTTTGATATAGTCGACGGACGGGTCTGGCGGGAACTTGAACACAGCCACATCGCCGCGCTTCGGCTCGGAGCCCCAGATGCGGCCCGAGAAGATGTCCGGGCCGAAGGGCAGCGAATAACGGGAATAGCCGTAGGACCATTTGGTGACGAAGAGATAGTCGCCCTCGAGCAGCGTCGGCCGCATCGAACCCGACGGGATGGAAAAGGGTTGGAACAAGAGCGTGCGAATGACCAAGGCAAGCAAGAGCGCCTGGACGATGACGCTGACGGTTTCGCCAAGCCCGCCGGATTTCTTCTGGGGTTTTTCAGCCACGCTCATGTCGTCCTCGATTGTGCGTTGGATGGTATAGAGTCTCGGCGCGCGCTGGGCAACGTCATGCCGGTGGTCAGATGCAATCAATGTGGCGCTTGTTCGACGGGCAACGCTTCGATGATCACAAAGGCTTGAGCAAGCGGAAAATCATCCGTGATGGTGAGATGGATCATCGCCCGATGGCCCTTTGGCAGAATCGCGTTCAGCCGCGCCTCGGCGCCACCGGTCAGTGCCATGGTGGGCGCGCCGCTCGGAAGATTGACGACACCCATGTCGCGCCAGAACACGCCCTGCGCCAGGCCGGTGCCCAGTGCCTTGGCGCAGGCCTCCTTGGCTGCGAAGCGCTTGGCGTAGGAGGCCGCCCGCGCCCGACGGTTTTCGGAGCGGGCTTGCTCGACCTCAGTGTAGATCCTCTGGATAAAGCGCTGGCCATGGCGCTCCAAGGACTTTTCAATGCGTCTGATATCGATCAGGTCGCTGCCGATGCCGATGATCATCGCGCGGTGGAACCGATGCTTGCGTTTGGGTGAGACGATTGCTCATGGCGGGCCGCGCGCTCTGCCAGCCGTTTGCGCCGCTGCTCGCGAAAGGCGTTCATGCCCCAGCGCGTGATGGCGTAGAACAGAAGCCCAAACGCCAGTCCAAGCGGTATCGCACCGATCAGCATCGGCTTCAGCACCGGGGCCCACAATTGCGCGAAGGAAAGGTTGTGCAGCATCTCGCCCAGATGTGCTGGCGGGCCGTGCGCTGGCAGGCGGCTGTGCAGGATCAGCTTGCCGGTCTCCCAGGAGGCGCCCCACAGCAGCGGGAACGTCAGCGGATTGCCGAAGAATACTGCGCCAAGTGCGGCCGCCACCAGATTACCGGCGATGAGCCAGCACAGCACCGCGGCAATGGCGAAATGGAAACCCACCGGAAAGAACGAAGCAAAGACGCCAGCGGCGACGCCGGCCGCCACCGCATGCGGCGTGGCCTTCAGCCGCAGGATGCGCTTGGAAAAGTACTGCAGCGAGCGCGAAAACGACCGGCGCGGCCATAGATAGGTACGCACCCGCTCCAAGAGGCCATCAGGCTCGCGGCGTCGAAAAAGCACTCTATTCCAATTCCTGATCTACCAATACCCGCCGTCTGCCACCCCAAGCCGGGTCACAGCAACTTATCTTGCGCTTCCGGGGCGCAGAAAGGCAACAACGACTTTGATATAGCGACAGGCTGGCTTCGGAACAACGAAACGCTGCCGCGATGGTCTGCCGCAGGGGGTAACAAGATCGCCATTGAGGCGAAACTGAGGAGAAGAGAAGGATGGCCGGCATGACCACCATTCGACCAGCGCGAGAGGACGACGCGAAAGAGTTGCCCGATATCGAGCAATCCGCCGGGCTGGCGTTTCGTTCCATACCGGACCTCGCCTGGATCGCCGACGACGGCAATATGAGCGTCGAGCGGCACCTCGCAATGATCGCCGAGGGCACATGCTGGGTCGCCACGGACAAGCGCGACCGCGCCATCGCCTTCTTGAGCGCCAGCGTTGAGGACGATGCATTGCATATCCTGGAATTCGACGTTCGTTTTGAGTGGCAGGGCTCGGGCATCGGCCGAGCCCTGCTGGAGACCGTTATCGAGGAGTCCAGGCGCCGCGGCCTTGCGACGATCACGCTGACGACATTTCGCGATGTTGCCTGGAACGCGCCGTTCTACAGAAAGTTCGGATTCCGCGTCCTGGAGGATGCGCAGATCGATGCGCGGCTCGCCGGGTGGCTGAGACAGGAAGCCGCGCACGGCATGCCAACGAGTCGGCGCTGCGCAATGCTGCTCGATCTCGCGCGGATTTAACGGCGCCTATTCCAGATATTCACTGACCTCGACCAGATTGTCCTCGGGATCGCGGAAATAGACAGACATCATGCGACCGCGTGCGCCGACCCGCTCGACCGGTCCAAGTTCCACCGCCACACGATCGGCTTCGAGACTGGCGAGGAGTTCGCCGAGCGGCCGATCGGTGATCAGGCAGAAATCACCGGCTCCGGGCGTCGGCGACTTCGCCTTCGGCTCGAAGGTGCGGCCGACCTCGTGGACATTGATCTTTTGGTTGCCGAAAGCCAGGGCTGTCGGCAGGCCCGGCGTATCGATGCGCTTAAAGCCCAGAACGCGCTGGTAAAAGGCGCAGGTCGCCTCGAGTGAGGCCACCGTCAGCACGAAATGATCGATACTGATGATCATCCCGCCCCTCTCAGATATTGCGACTGCCCGGCTTGATCGCCGGTATGGCGGCGAGTTCCGGCGGCAGCCGATCGGCCGGATAGGCCGGCACCTCGTACTCGGCGAGGGCGATCAGCGGCACGCCGACATCGGTCTTGCCGGCGGAGCGGTCGATGATGCAGGCCGCCGCCGTGACCTCGGCGCCAAGTTCGCACAGGCAGTCGATGGTCTCGCGGATAGACAATCCAGTGGTGACGATGTCCTCGACAATGACGACACGCGCGCCGCGCGCGATCTCGAAGCGGCGCAGCCGGAACTCGCCCCCTTCCCGCTCGACCCAGATCGCCGGCACGCCAAGATGGCGCGAAGTCTCGTAGGCCGGGATCAGCCCGCCGATGGCCGGGCCGACGACATAGTCGATTTTACCCGGCACGGCGGCGCGGATCTTTTCGGCCAGCGCCTTGCACAGCCGCTCGGTCTTATCGGCATGCATGAACACGCGCGCCTTCTGCAGGAAGACCGGGCTGCGCAGACCCGACGTCAGGATGAAATGCCCCTCCAGGACAGCACCAGCCTGGCGAAAAATATCCAGCACTTCGTCCGTATTCATCCGTCTATCCCCGTGTAGATCAGCCGAGTTAGCCATTGACACGCCGTGCATCGCTGACGCTCGAATTGTCCTTGAGCTGCGACAGCAGCCGGTTGAGATGCTTCAGATCCCAGACTTCGAGATCGATCAGCATTTCGGTGAAATCGGGCGCGGTGCGCACCATTGACAGCGTATGGATGTTGGCATCGTTCGAGGCAACGACCTGGGCGATGTCGGCGAGCGATCCCGGTGCATTGATGGCGGTGACGGAAACACGCGCGGGGAAGCGTTCCTTGGTGCGCTCGTCGATGTCCCAGCGCACGTCAATCCAGCGCTCGGGCTGGTCGTCGAAAGCCTGCAGCGCCGGCGACTGGATCGGATAGATGGTAATGCCGGTGCCCGGCTGCACGATGCCGACGATGCGGTCGCCAGGCACCGCCCCTTCCGGCGCGAAACGCACCGGCAGGTCACCGCGCACGCCACGGATCGGCACCGCGCCGTCGCGCGGCTGGTCCTTGTCCTTGCGCGCGGCACGGCCCGGGATCTGGAACAGCATGCCGGCGGCGTTGCGGATCTTCGACCAGCCTTCCTCGCGCTGCTTGGGCGCCGCCGGCGTGACGCGCTCGTCCTTGTAATCTGGGAAGACGGCTTTCATGACGTCGGTGGACGCCAATTCGCCGCGGCCGACGGACGCCAGCACGTCCTCGATGTCCTTGCGCGCCAGCCGGTGCAGGACGGGCTTCAGGTTTTCCTTGGTGAAATTCTTGCCGGCCCGCTCGAAAGCCCGTTCGAGAATGCGCGCGCCGAGACCCGAATACTGCTTGCGGATGGCGTTCTTGGTGGCGCGGCGAATGGCGGCGCGCGCCTTGCCAGTGATGACGACGGATTCCCACGCGGCCGGCGGCACCTGCGCCTTGGAGCGGATGATCTCCACCTCGTCGCCATTCTTCAGCTCCGTCATCAGCGGCATGATGCGGCCGTTGACCTTGGCGCCGACGCAGGTGTCGCCGACATCGGTGTGAACCGCATAGGCGAAGTCGATCGGCGTGGCACCTTTCGGCAGCGCGATCAGCATGCCCTTGGGGGTGAAGCAGAACACCTGGTCCTGGAACAGTTCCAGCTTGGTGTTCTCGAGGAAATCCTCGGGATTGTCGCCCTCGGCGAGCTGTTCGATCGTGCGCCTCAGCCAGGCATAGGCATTGGTTTCCTTCGAGATCGAATGGGCCGTGCCGTTCGCCTTGCCGCCGGTATCCTTGTAGATCGAATGGGCGGCGACGCCATATTCGGCGATCTTGTTCATCTCGCGGGTGCGGATCTGAAGCTCGACGCGCTGGCGCGACGGCCCGACGATGGTGGTGTGGATCGAGCGGTAATCGTTCTGCTTCGGTGTTGAGATGTAGTCCTTGAAACGGCCGGGCACCATCGACCAGGCGGTGTGGATGGCGCCAAGCGCGCGATAGCAGTCCTCGACATTGTCGACGACGACGCGAAAGCCGAAAATGTCGGACAATTGCTCGAAGGAGAGCGCCTTGGCCTCCATCTTGCGGAACACCGACCACGGCTTCTTCTGCCGGCTTTTGACGCCTGCATTGATCGCATGCTTCTCGAACAGAGCCGACAGCGCTTTCTCGATCTCGGACAGCACGCCCTTGTTGCGCTCGAAAATCTCGGCGAGCCTGGCGGTGACGGCGCGATAGGCTTCCGGATTGATGTAGCGGAAGGCGATCTCCTCCAGCTCCTCGCGCATGCCCTGCATGCCCATGCGCCCGGCCAGCGGCGCATAGATATCCATCGTCTCCTCGGCGATGCGCAGGCGCTTGGCTTCCGGCACATGGTCGAGGGTGCGCATATTGTGCAAGCGGTCGGCGAGCTTGACCAGAAGCACGCGCACATCTTCCGAGATTGCCAGCAGAAGCTTGCGCAAATTCTCGGCCTGCTCGGCCTTCTTGGAGACGAGGTCGAGTTTCTTGAGCTTGGTCAGGCCCTCGACCAGCTTGCCCATCTCGGGCCCGAACAGTTCGTCGATCTCGGCCCTGGTCGCCGTGGTGTCCTCGATCGTGTCATGCAGCAGGGCGACGGCGATCGTCGCCTCGTCCATGTGCATTTCGGTGAGGATGGCGGCGACTTCGAGCGGATGCGAGAAATAGGGGTCGCCGGAAGCGCGCTTCTGGTGGCCATGCTTCTGCATGGCATAGACATAGGCCTTGTTGAGCAACGCCTCGTTGACGTCAGGCTTGTAGCGCTGGACGCGCTCGACAAGCTCATACTGACGCATCATGGGCGGAATCTCTCGGCGATGAAATGAATCATGCGCCGCACTGCTGCACGGCGCATGTCATAGATAGCCACGAAACTGCCGGGACGGAAGTGCCGGAAGATTGTTCCAGGCGCCTCCGCAAAGCAGTCTTAGTAGTCGTCGCTCTTTTCCGGCGGCACCAGGCCTTCGATGCCGGCCAGCAGGTCTTCCTCGGTCATGCGATCGAAGGCGATGTTGTCCTCAGCATCATCGGTATCGGCGGCCGTGACGGCTGCGCCGGTCTGATCGGCGATCGCCTCGCCATCGGCTTCGGGCTCGTCGACTTCGACATGCTTCTGCAGCGAATGGATCAGGTCTTCCTTGAGGTCGTCGGGCGACAACGTCTCGTCGGCGATCTCGCGCAGTGCGATGACCGGGTTCTTGTCATTGTCGCGCGGGACGGTGATCTGCGCGCCCTGGCTGATCTGACGAGCACGGTGGCCGGCCAGAAGCACCAGCTCGAAGCGGTTGTCGACCTTGTCGATGCAATCTTCAACGGTTACGCGGGCCATGGATTGCCCCTTTCATGCCTGGATTTAATGGAAAACAGGCGCGGTCAATAACCCGAACGCCGCGGAAATACAAGCATTATGGAATGCCGGGGCCGGAGAACGGACGATCTGTCATTGCTTTGTCGGATTTCCCCCGAAACCGGTTTCGGTCGAGCTCCGGTGCGCCCGGTACCAAGCCGGCGATCACAATTGCTTGCAGTGCGGCAACGAACCCTTGGATTGCCACAAAACTGGCGTTATTTCGAAAAGCGTAAGGTCAGCCGGTTTATTGCGAACCCTACTGATAGTCGCATTTCGTTTTGACGGCCGCTTATTTCGAAAAGGAATTTTTCCATGTTCGACCCCCGTGAAAAGATCGCCCTGTTCATCGACGGCGCCAATCTCTACGCCACGTCGCGCGCGCTCGGTTTCGACATCGATTATCGCAAGCTCCTGTCGAGCTTCCAGAAACGCGGTTACCTGCTGCGCGCCTACTATTACACCGCCCTGGTCGAGGATCAGGAATATTCCTCGATCCGGCCGCTGATCGACTGGCTCGACTATAACGGCTTCAAGGTCGTCACCAAGCCGGCCAAGGAATTCACCGATTCGACCGGCCGCCGCAAGATCAAGGGCAACATGGACATCGAATTGACCGTCGATGCGCTGGAACTGGCCGATGTCGTCGACCACTATGTCATCTTCTCCGGGGACGGCGATTTCCGCACGCTGGTCGAGGCGCTGCAGCGGCGCGGGCGCAAGGTGTCGATTGTCTCGACCATGGCCTCGCAGCCGCCGATGATCTCCGACGATCTGCGTCGCCAGGCCGACCATTTCATCGACCTGATGACGCTGAAGAACGAGGTGGGCCGCGATCCCTCCGAAAGGCCGGTGCGCCGACCCGAACCGGCCGAGACGGAAGAGGACGAGTACTGAGGGCGGCTGCGTTGGCCGCACATCTGGCCGCCTCCCCGGAACCCGATCGCGATTGCCCGCTCTGTCCGCGGCTGCATGGTTTCATTGCCGAGTGGCGGCAACGCGAGCCATCGTGGTTCAACGCGCCGGTTCCGACCTTCCTGCCGCCCGAAGGCGACGATTCGGTCCGGCTGCTGATCGTCGGGCTTGCGCCCGGCCTGCGCGGAGCGAACCGCACGGGCCGGCCTTTCACGGGCGACTATGCCGGCGACCTGCTCTACGGCACGTTGATCGCGCACGGCCTGGCGCGCGGCGAGTTCAAGGCGCGGCCTGACGATGGGTTGGAGCTCGTTGGAACGGCAATCACCAACGCCGTCCGCTGCGTGCCTCCCGAGAACAAGCCTGTGGGCGCCGAGATCGCCACCTGCCGGACTTTCCTTGTGCCGACGATCACACGGTTTCCCAATTTGCGGGCCGTGCTGACACTTGGTTCGATCGCGCACCAGTCGACCGTGCGGGCACTGGGCCAGCGCGTCGCCGCCTATCCCTTCAAGCATGGCGGGCGGCAGGAGGCCGGGGGCATCACGCTGTTTTCCAGCTATCACTGCTCGCGCTACAACACCAACACCGGCGTGCTGACCGAAGCGATGTTCGTCAGCGTTTTCAGGGAAATTGCGGCGTTCCTGGATTCGTAGGGTCTGGAATTGGCTTACAACGCCGGCGCGAACAATGCGGACAGTTTCTCCTGACCGCCTTGCAGGACGTTCAGGTCGACGTCACCGACGATGCCCTCGACGCGGCCCCTGTTGTGGTACTGCCAGTAGACCCAATCGTCGCGACCCGGCTCGAGCAGCAGTGAGCGAAGCCAGAGCGGACGGGCGGCGATCTGTCCTGCATAGGCCGTTGCTGCATCGTCGGTCAGATAGATGATGGCTTTCTTGCCAAAGGCGGCTTCAACGGGACCGAGGAAGGCCTGGAGTTCGGTGTCGAGTTGTTCGGGCGAAGGACGCTGCGGGCAATTGCCGCCGAACTCGATGTCGACAACCGGCGGCAGCAAAGGCTGGTCGTGCGGCACCACGGCGATGAAATTCTTCGCCTGGTCGGCGCCCGGCCGGCAGAAGGTGAAAAAGTGATAGGCGCCGACAGCGAGCCCGGCAGCACGAGCCTCGCGCAGATTGATGGCAAAGGCATCGTCGACATGATCGCCGCCCTCGGTCGCCTTGATGACCGCAAAGGCGACATCGGCGGCGGCAACGCGTCGCCAGTCGATCCGGCCCTGATGATGCGAAACGTCGATGCCCCTGACAGGATATTTGCCGCGATCCGGAGAAAACGCATGGAAATAGAAGAAGCCGCCAGCGACCATGAGCATTGCAAAAACCAGGCTGACCGATCCCCAGAGGATGATCCGGTTCTTCAAGACTGTCCCCTCCGGTATTCTGGCTCCTTGGCTAGAACCCTGAAAGCCAAACACTTATCCGCTTGGCTACCGCCTGGTGGCGGTCACCCGCGCTCTTTCAAGAGCCTGCCCTTCTCACGCGACCAGTCGCGCTGCTTTTCCGTCTCGCGCTTGTCATGCAGCTTCTTGCCGCGACCGACGGCGAGCAGCAGCTTGGCCCGGCCCTGGTCGTTGAAATAGATCTTCAGCGGCACCAGGGTCATGCCTTCGCGGTCGACGCTCTGCGACAGCCTGGCCATCTCGCGCTTGTTGAGCAGCAGTTTGCGGCGCCGGCGCGGCTCGTGGTTGAAGCGGTTGGCCTGCAGATATTCCGGTAGATAGGAGTTGATCAGCCAAATCTCGCCGCCCTCGACCGAGGCATAGCTGTCCTGGATGTTGGCCTGGCCCTGGCGCAGCGACTTGACCTCGGTGCCGGTCAGCACCAGGCCGGCCTCGATCGTGTCGAGCACCTCATAGGAAAACCGCGCCTTGCGGTTTTCCGCAACGGTCTTGTTGTTGGGATCGGCTTTTCTGACTTGATTCATAATGCGGAGAGGTGGCGCCTCATCCCTAATTTATCAAGCCGGCGTGCTTCATCGCCGCGTCGATCTTTTCGGCCGTCGATTGTTCGACCGTGACCAGCGGCGAGCGCAGCACGTTCTCGACCTTGCCGAGCTTTGAAAGCGCATATTTGGCGCCGGACACGCCGGGTTCGATAAAGATCGCCTTGTGCAGCGGCAGCAAGCGATCCTGCAATTCCAGCGCCTTGGCGCTGTCGCCGGACAGCGTCGCCTCCTGGAATTCGGCACAAAGCCGCGGCGCGACGTTGGCCGTCACCGAGATACAGCCGACACCGCCATGCGCGTTGAAGCCGAGCGCGGATGCATCTTCGCCGGAAAGCTGGATGAAATCCTTGCCGCAGGTCATACGCTGCTCGGAAACCCGTTCGACCTTGCCGGTCGCGTCCTTGACGCCGACGATATTCTTGAAGTCGTGCGCCAGCCGGCCCATCGTCTCCGGCATCATGTCGATGACCGAGCGCGGCGGGATGTTGTAGATGATGATCGGCAGCTTGGTTGCCCTGGCGACGGCGGCGAAGTGCTCATAGAGGCCGCGCTGCGTCGGCTTGTTGTAGTAGGGAGTGACGACAAGTGCAGCATCGGCGCCTGCCTGTTCGGCATATTGGACCAGGCCGATCGCTTCCGCGGTGTTGTTGGAGCCAGCGCCGGCGACGACCGGGGCGCGGCCCCTGGCCGCCTCGATGCAGACCTTGACCACCTGACGATGCTCGTCATGCGACAGCGTCGGCGACTCGCCGGTGGTGCCAACGGGAACAAGGCCTGTCGTGCCCTCCGCAAGTTGCCAGTCGACAAAGGCGCGAAAGGCTTTCTCGTCGAAACGCCCGCTCTTTTCGAACGGTGTCACGAGCGCGGTCAGCGAGCCTCTCAGCATGTTCGTCCAACTCCTTGGGACTTCTTGTTCACGCATATCGTTATCCCAAAACCGGTAGCCACTTTTGGGCGATAGGCATGGGTGTTTTCGTCTCTGGTCTTAATGTCGCGCCTTCTAACCGAAAGCGAGGCGGCGCACCATAGTCTCGACATGGTTGCGCGGCAAGCATTGCCATGCTGCCAGCAAACGCAATTCGAACGGCCTCGATAACCTTTTGTTAACTGGCCCTTCATGACCTAAGTTTACGGTCTGGTCCAGGTCGCGAAGCTTCCGCGCCTGCTGGTGATGTGTAAAGGCTGAACGATGCCGACTAGGCGGCCTCATCTTTTCGCGCTCCTGGGCGCGGTCGTCGCGCTGATGCCCGAGATGGCGATCGGCGGCAGCGTCGACGTGCAGTTGACATCGGCCATTCCGATGCCCGGCATGCAAAGCTCGCAAGATGCGGGTCCACGCGATACGGCCCCCTCTGCCAGCATCGTGCAGTTGAAGAGCGGTCTGGACGCACTGGCGGCGGGCGACATTCCCGGTGCCCGCGCCGCGCGCGATGCCCTTTCCGCCGGTTCGCTCGACCAGCACATCCTTGCCTGGGCAATCGCGCTTTATGGCGGCGACAAGGTGCCGAGCGGCGACATTGCGGCCGCAGCGAAGATGTTGCCCAACTGGCCGGGGACAACCGCGCTGCGCAAGAACAGCGAACGCGCACTCTATCGCGAGAACCCCGCCCCCGACATCGTTGTGCAGGCGTTCGACGGCAGCCAGCCGCAGACATTCGAAGGCGTGATGCTTCTTGCCCGCGCCTATGTGGCCCTGGGCAAGGCAGAGGCGGCGCGTTCGGTGCTGGTGCCGTTCTGGCGCACCGCGATCCTGGAGGCCAAGGACGAGACAGCGCTGATCAAGGAGTTCGGCGGGCTGATCCCGGCCGCCGATCACCGATTCCGCATGGAGCGCATGTTCTACGCCGACCGGGTCGGCGCGGCGCAGCGCGTCGCCGGCCCGGCGCAAGCGGAGCAACTGGCCACCGCCTGGGCGGCGGCCGACAAGGGCGACAAGAACACCCCCAAGCTGCTCAAGGCGGTACCGGCTTCACAGCGTTCGGCCGGCTATTTCTTCGCGCAAGCCGAATATCTGCGCAAGCAAGACAATATTGCCGACGCCGCCGCCATCGTGATGAAGGCGCCGACGGATCGCGAAGCGCTGGTCGACCCGGATGCCTGGTGGGTGGAGCGCCGGGTACTGTCGCGCGAGCTGGTCGACAAGGGTGACATGAAGGCCGCCTACAAGATCGTCGCCATGCATGCGGCCGAAAGCACCGCGAACGCCGCCGAAGCCGAATTCCATGCCGGCTGGTACGCGCTGCGCGGCCTGAACGATCCCAGGCTTTCGGCAACCCATTTCGCGCGCATTGCCGACCTTGCGCAGGGGCCGATGACATTGTCGCGCGCCTATTACTGGCTCGGCCGCGCCGCCGAAGTTGGTGGTCCGGGTAACGCAAAGGATTATTTTGCGCGCGCGGCGGCCTACGGCACGACATTCTACGGCCAGCTCGCCGCCGAGCGCATTGGTCGTCCGGCGCTGAACATCGCCTATCCCACGCCGAGCGCCGCCGATCGCCAGAGTTTCGCGGGCCGCGAGGCCGTCGCCGCCATCAAGCGATTGCAGGAGGCGGGCTACGACCGCTATGCCGAGACGCTCTATCGTGACCTTGCAGGACAGTTGACCAGCCCGGGCGAACTGGCGCTGCTGGCCGTGCTGGCGGAAAAGCAGGGCAACCACTTCATGTCGCTCAAGATCGGCAAGATCGCCGGCGCGCGTGGCATCGACGTCGGAGCGCTGTCGCATCCTTTGGGGGTCATCCCCGACAGCGCCGATATTTCCGGTTCGGGCAAGGCGCTGGCCTATGCCATCGCCCGCCAGGAAAGCGAATTCAACATCGGCGCCATATCGAGCGCCGGCGCGCGCGGGCTGCTGCAGCTGATGCCGGCAACCGCCAAGCAACTGGCGAAGAAGGCCGGGCTGCAATTCTCTCAGGCACGCCTGACCACCGATGCCGGCTACAATGCGACGCTGGGCTCAGCCTTCCTCGGCCAGCAGCTCGATCGCTTCAACGGCTCCTATGTGCTGACCTTCGCCGGCTACAATGCCGGCCCCAGCCGCGCTGCCCAATGGGTGGCGAAATACGGCGATCCGCGCGGCAAGGACATCGACGCCGTCGTCGACTGGATCGAACGGATTCCTTACACGGAAACAAGGAGTTATGTGCAGCGCGTGATGGAGAACTACGAGGTGTACAAGATGCGCATTTCCGGCAAGTATGACATTGTGGGAGATCTTGTGAACGGGCGAAGTTGACGGCTTTCGTTTCCTTGCGAGAGGAGTTGGCCTCGCGCGGATCCACTCGCCTTGGCTGAGTGAAGGGCCTCGCCACCTTCGGCCCGCAAGAGGAGAAGTAACTGCTCCATTTGACCATCCCTTCCCTCGCCTGTAGCAGACGGACCATCCGGCGAGAGCAAGGGGCAGCATTCCAATGGCGAGCGAAGGTTTCTCCGATTTCTTCTACGCGGGACCCAATGGGCTGAAGCTCCATGCCCGGATCTATGGCGACGCAAATTCGCGACATTGGCCAGTCGTCTGTCTGCCCGGGCTCACCCGCAATGCACGCGACTTCCACGAACTCGCGCTCTATTTGGCCGGCAAAGCGGGGAGCCCACGCAAGGTCGTCGCCTTTGACTATCGCGGCCGCGGGCAGTCCGATTATGATCCCGATGTCAGCCGCTATAATGTCGGCGTCGAAGCCGGCGACATTCTTGCCGGACTGGCGGCCTTGGGAATCGAGGAAGCCGCCTTCGTCGGCACCTCGCGCGGCGGCCTGATCATTCACGTCCTGGGTGCGCTGCGGCCGGCCATATTGAAAGCGATCGTGCTGAACGATATCGGACCGGTGATCGAGCCGGCCGGCCTTGCCCATATCCAGTCGTATCTCGAACGCAAACCGAAGCCGAAGACCTTCGCCGAAGCAGTGGCAGCCCAGCGCCGCGTTCACGGCCGGGATTTTTCAGCGCTCGCCGATGCGGACTGGGAGCGCATGGTGCTGGCGCTCTACCGCGAAACGGATCAGGGCCTGCTGCCGGATTTCGACCCGAAGCTGGTCGACACGGTTGCAAATCTCGACCTGACGCAGCCGCTGCCGGCGCTGTGGCCGCAATTCGACGCCCTCTCGGCCCTTCCCATGCTCGCCATACGCGGCGCCAATTCGAGTTTGCTGTCGGTGGGCACACAGCGGCAGATGCGGGAGCGCCATCCGGCAATGCAGACGATCACCGTCGAAGGCCAGGGTCACGCCCCTTTTCTCGAAACCGGAACCTTGCCGGGCGACATCGCCGCTTTCCTCGACAGAGCCGAGCGGCTGCCGACTCGCCTTTAAAAACCGTTGCCGGCGAGGCAAACGACAGCAGGGCGACCAAGGTAGGTTCCGAAGCCGGAATAGCATGCCTGAAATAACCCGCAGATCGGGGGATCCACGGAATTGGTTGTCCACAGCGTCTTCAAAGCGTGAACTTATCGGGACTTTGAGGCCTTCTTCATTGCCTTAGCCGTGGTCTTCACGGCTGCCGGCTGGTCTGCCGCACCGCGCGCGGCAGCGCGCGGGGACGGTTCGGGCGCTGCCTTCACGCTGTCGGCGCCGCCAGACCGGGGTACTTCCAGCACGGTGACGCAGCCGTCGAGGTCATTGGTGGCCAGATGCGCATAGCGCATCGTCATCGACAGGGTCTGGTGGCCGAGCCACATCTGCACGCGCCTGATGTCGATACCGCCCTGAACAAGACGCGAGGCGCAGGTATGGCGCAGAATGTGCGGCACCACCTGGTCGTCGGCGGCCAGACCGACTTCGGCCTTCGCATCGTTCCAGATGGCACGGTATTGAGCCTGGCTGAATGTGGTGAACGGGCCTTTCGGCCGACGGCCTTCGCCGGGAGGCAGCTTGATCACTTCCTTGACACGCTCGGTCATCGGAATGGTGCGGCTTCGGCCGGACTTGGTGATCCAGAAGGAGACGCGATGCTCCTGGATGTCGTTCCAGATCAGCCCGAGCGCCTCGCCAAGGCGGCAGCCAGTGTCGACCAGGAAGACGGAAAGCCGGTAGGCATTCTCGCTGCGGCTCCTGATGGCAGCAAACAGCCTGGCCTCCTCGTCCCTTTCAAGGAAACGAATCCGTCCCGACCGCTCCTTCTGGCGGCGGAACTCGGGCAGGCTGTGGATATCTCCCATCTTGTAGGCCTTGCGCAGCAGTTTGCTGAGGGCAGCCATCTTCCGATTGATGGTTGCGTTGCTGTTGCCGCGCTGGCGCAAGGTGCCGATAAGGTTGTCCAGGGTACTCTGGTCAAAGGCGCTGAAACGCTCCCCGAGCAGAATCTCGTCTATCTCGCCGATGAACGAGCTGACATTGTATTTATGTCGCCCATCATCCCACAATATATCTCGATATGCCGAAAAAAGATCTCCAACCCTATGCGATTTTACTTCTCGTATCCTATTGTAGGTGTAGTTAAACTTTGAGTTCTGAGAAGAAAACATCGAAAAATGATCGGAGGGCTCGCCCTCTTGAATCGCTTCGGTCGTCATCATTTGCCACACCCCCGAGTGGGATAGATTCAGCCCTATCCGCTTGGGAGCGTCCTTTCAAGAGATTTGAATCACGCAGTTGTGATTTCATCCGCCATCAGCGGATCCCACGAAACCATCCCACGGACTCTATTCAGCTACCGTTACCCCCTGTTCCTTCTGTTTGCCTTGATCCAGTCACGAAACAAAAACAGCCCGGGCGTTGATGCGCCCGGGCTGGATTTCACCTGTATGGAACCAGCCCTTAGAACGAGCGCTGGAAGCGGAGGATACCGCCGATGCTGCTCTTCTTGTCGGCGCCGGTCCAGTTGGAGAAGTCGGCGTCGTCGAACCTGCCTGCATTGAGGTAGTCGACTTCGGCCGTGACCGTGAAGCCCGGGACGACGTCGTAGGCGATGTTCGCCGCGATGCCCAGGTTCTTCCAATCGTCATACGACACCTGCGCGTTGAACGAGGTCTTCTCGTTGAACTTGTAGGTACCGCCGCCCCAGACAGCCCAGTTGCCGCCCCACTGCTTGTAGAAACCGCGACCATGGGCGTCGACAAAATTGCCGGCGTCGTCGTTGAGGTTGTCATCGGTGCCGTAACCGCCCATGACCCACAGCGACAGTGCGTCGTTGACGTTCACGTCCAAGCGAACCTTGCCGGCAACTTCTTCGTAGTTGCTGTCATAAGCGACGACACCGCTGATGGCGCCCCAGCCCTGCGTCCACTTCAGACCGCCGACGACATGCGGAACGTAGCTGTCGATCGTGCCGACAACGCCCGCGCCTTCTTCGAGCGAGACCACGGCCGAGAAGCCGTTGCCAGCGTCGAAGTAGTACTGGACGACGTTGGTGTCGAAATCGCCGTAAGGAACAAGCGTATCCTGGATCACGTTGCCGGCGTAGCCGACGAACGTATCGAAGGCCGATTCGTCCTTACCAACGCGGAGACCACCGAGCTGGATCCAGGCGAAGTTCAGCGAGACGTCCTTGTTATGGGCGGTGTTGAACGGCTCGATTGCGTTGTCGTTGCCGAAGTTGAAGCGGGTCTCGGTGTAGGTCTTCAAGGTGCCGAGCTCGGTTTCCTGGCCGGTCCAGGTCTTCAGCGTGAAGCGGGCATTTTTGTGCCAGGCATCATTTACCGAGCCGTCCTGGTGGTCCGCAGTCTTCGAACCGTTGAACGTGCCGACGTCGCCGCCGCCGATGTCATAACGGATGTAGCCGCCGATGCGCAGGCAGGTCTCGGTGCCGGGGATGTAGAAGTAGCCAGCGCCGTAGACGTCGCAAATCTTGACGTATTCAGCGGGCTCCGGCTCGGCGACGACGACGGCGTCGGCGGCGCGCGCACCGGAAACTGCGATCAGGGCCGCAGCGGAGCCGAGAAG
The DNA here is from genome assembly GCF_006442955.1 of Mesorhizobium sp. B1-1-1. Classification (NCBI taxonomy): domain Bacteria; kingdom Pseudomonadati; phylum Pseudomonadota; class Alphaproteobacteria; order Hyphomicrobiales; family Phyllobacteriaceae; genus Mesorhizobium; species Mesorhizobium sp. B1-1-1. The sequence continues at coordinate 96,519 of NZ_VFWW01000001.1, read as the reverse complement.
AAGGCTCTTGATGTTCATTTTCTGACCTCCAGTCAAAAGTTAAAAAACGGGTCTGGGTATTCTTTGCTGAAGGACAGCGTTCCCTGCCCCATCCCCACTACCGAAAAAGATGCGCACCGCGCCGCTCCTTCGAAATCGACATTACCCATGAGCAGACGGGGTTCAACCACGATCGTACCGGCGAAAGGGCTGTGCGGCTGCTATCCCCCAGCGTTGTTGCACAAATGACACGATTTGGCCTCACTCAGAAAGCTCTCATTAACCTTCGGCCCGCCCCAGCCCCTTGTTTACGGGCGAATCCGGCGATCGGCTGACGGAATCATGGCGAGGCCTTGAGCCGCCAGCCAGGGAATCGCCGCAGAACCGCCGCATCGCGGAAGGCCGCAGGCCGGTGCGTTCTTATTTTTCCGTATAATGGCTTCTTTTTCCGAGATATTGGCTGGGGCTTGTTGATTGTGCCGGCGCTTTTCTTTATCCAGCGGCGCAACGGAGAGGTGGCCGAGTGGTCGAAGGCGCTCCCCTGCTAAGGGAGTAGAGGTCAAAAGCTTCTCGTGGGTTCGAATCCCATCCTCTCCGCCATCCTGCTTCGCTCTTCGAGCTTCGCAGGACAAGCCCAGACCAGACCTCAGCGCGAAGCAGGATGCCCTCCGAAGCCTTGGCAAAGGAGGGCCGGTCGTGTGGTATGTATACCTGCTGGAAAGCAAGACTGCCGACGGTGAGCGTTATGTCGGCATCACGTCCGACTTGAAGCGACGGCTTGCCGAGCACAATCACGGAAAATCCAGTCACAGATCCAAGTTCCTGCCATGGCAGATCGTCACCTATGTGGCGTTCTCGAATCAAGCCAAGGCGACTTCATTGAGCGTTATCTCAAATCCGGTTCCGGGCACGCCTTCGCCAGCAAACGTCTGTGGTGAATGCCCCTTCCTTGTGAAAAAACCCAGGGATTCCCGGAAAAACGCAGCAATACCAATTGTTTGCTGCAAAAACACGCACCACCAAAACGGTTGTTTCGTTCGATTCTGACTGGAGGTCAGAAAATGAACATCAAGAGCCTTCTTCTCGGCTCCGCTGCGGCCCTGATCGCAGTTTCCGGTGCGCGCGCCGCCGACGCCGTCGTCGTCGCCGAGCCGGAGCCCGCTGAATACGTCAAGATTTGCGACGTCTACGGCGCTGGCTACTTCTACATCCCCGGCACCGAGACCTGCCTGCGCGTCGGCGGCTATGTCCGTTACGACATCGGCGTGGGCGACACCGGCTCGTTCGACGGTGCGAAGGCTGCCGATCACCAGGATGGCGACGACCACAACACCTACTACAAGAACACGCGCTTCACGCTGAAGACCTGGACCGGCCAGGAAACCGAACTCGGCACGTTGAAGACCTACACCGAGACCCGCTTCAACTTCGGCGACGACAATGCCTTCGACGAGCCGATCAACGCCGCCCACAACCGGGACGTCTCGCTGAACTTCGCCTGGATCCAGCTCGGTGGTCTCCGGGTTGGTAAGGACGAATCGGCCTTCGATACGTTCGTCGGCTACGCCGGCAACGTCATCCAGGATACGCTGGTTCCTTACGGCGATTTCGACACCAACGTCGTCCAGTACTACTTCGACGCGGGCAATGGCTTCTCGGCCGTGGTCTCGCTCGAAGAAGGCACCGGTACCGACACGATCGACAGCTATGTTCCGCATGTCGTCGGCGGCGTGAAGTATACGCAGGGTTGGGGCGCCATCACCGGCGTCGTCGCTTATGACAGCAATTACGAGGAAGTCGCCGGCAAGGTTCGCTTGGACGTCAATGTCAGCGACGCACTGTCGCTGTTCATCATGGGCGGCTACGGCACCGATGACAACCTCAACGACGACGCCGGCAATTTTGTCGAAGCCCATGGTCGCGGCTTCTACAAGGCGTGGGGCGGCAACTGGGCAGTCTGGGGCGGCGGCACCTACAAGTTCAACGAGAAGACCTCGTTCAACCTTCAGGTGTCTGCTGACGACTGGAAGAACGTCGGCGTTGCGGCGAACGTTGCTTATGACGTCGTTCCCGGCTTCACCGTCACGGCCGAAGTCGACTACCTCCATGCCGGCCGGTTTGACGATGCTGGCTTCGTCAACCCATCGTTTACGCCTGCCGATAAGAAGAACAGCGTCGGCGGCATGCTCCGCTTCCAGCGCTCGTTCTAACAGCTATCGCTTCGAATATAGAAACCCGGCGGGCAACCGCCGGGTTTTTTCATTGGGAGTTTCGACTGCGCGATTCCGCAGCGGACGATGATTGCTCTGGGATGCATCAGGTGTTTGGATCAGGCGGGCGGCAACGATTGCTCATTGCGCGCAACTTGCACCCGCCTACTGACCGCGCTAGCAAGAAGCCCCTTCCCTCACGCGAGCTTTTGCCATGCGTCTGCGCCCTCCCCTTATGCCGCTCGTTGCAGCGCTTCCGTCGACCGTGCCGTTTGTCGGCCCCGAAGCGCAGGAGCGCGAGCGCGGGCGTGCATTCCGCGCCCGCATCGGCGCCAATGAGAGCAGCTTCGGACCCTCGCCGCGCGTCATCGCCCGGATGGCCGAGATCGCGCGCGACATGTGGATGTATTGCGATCCGGACAATCACGACCTGAAGGTGGCCGCGGCAGCGCATCATAATCTCAAGGTCGAGAACGTCGTGGTCGGCGAAGGCATCGATGGCCTGCTTGGTCTGGTGGCGCGCATGTATGTTGCGCCTGGCGATGCGGTGGTCACCTCGCTCGGCGCCTATCCCACCTTCAACTTCCACATTGCCGGTGTCGGCGGAAGGCTTGTCACCGTGCCCTATGCGAACGACCACGAGGATTTGGAAGGGCTGCTGGCTGCGGCCGCCAGGGAGAAAGCGCCGCTGGTCTATCTGTCCAATCCGGACAACCCCATGGGGAGCTGGTGGGAAGCGGCCGAGCTGACGCGCTTCATCGAAGCGCTGCCGGAAACCACCATGCTCGTGCTCGATGAAGCCTATGGAGAATTGGGGCCGGCCTCCGCACTGCCGCCCATCGACGTCTCGCGGCCGAACGTCATCCGCATGCGCACCTTTTCGAAAGCTTACGGGCTTGCCGGCATACGCTGCGGCTATGCGGTCGCCGAGGCCCAGGTGATCAGCGATTTCGAGAAGATCCGCAACCACTACGGCGTCAGCCGCATGGCGCAGGTGGCGGGCGTCGAGGCGCTCGCCGACCAGGATTATCTGGATTCAGTGGTGGCGCGGGTGGCGGCAGGGCGCCGGCGCATCGCGCAGATAGCCGAACAGAACGGGCTGACGCCCCTGCCGTCGGCGACCAATTTCGTCACCATCGATTGCTGCCGCGACGGCGCTTTCGCGCTGAAGATCCTGCAAGGCCTGTTGTCGCGCGACGTCTTCATCCGCAAGCCGATGGCGCCGGGGCTCGATCGTTGCATCCGCGTCAGCGTCGGACTGGACCACGAGCTTGACATTTTTGCCGAGGAACTGCCCGGCGCACTGGCCGCCGCCCGTGGAAACTAAACGAGCGTTGCCATCGCGGCGACACTTGCCGGCCGGTTAGAGATCGAGCTCCCAGTTCTGGCCGGTGAGTTCCTTGCCGAAACTGTGATGGCGCTCCTGTGAAACCAGTCTGAACCCGGCGCGCTCATAAATCGCGCGGGCGGCGACCAGAATGTCATTCGTCCACAGAACGAGCTTGATGTAGCCGCAGGCGCGCGCCTGGTTCACGCATTCCGCAACCAGGCGCTTGCCGATGCCCAACCCGCGCGCCGCAGCCTCGACATGCAGCAGCCGCAGTTTCGCGACCTCGTCGTCCTGGTGAACCAGAAACACCGCGCCAAGCGGGAGGCCGGCGCGTTCGGCGATCCAGCAGAAATCGCGCCCTGGCTTGAAATTGCGGATGAAGTCGGCTCCGATTTCGGCAACCAAGGCTTCGAACTCGATGCTCCAGCCATATTCCTCGGCATAGAGCTGGGCCTGACGCTGAACCACCCAGCCAATGTCGCCGACGCGATGCGGACGCAACGTCACGACGGGGGGCGCCGCCTGGCCTTCAGCCGCCGGATCGCCCAGCAGCTCCGCTGCCTTGCGCAAGGCGTCGCCGAGTTCGGCCAAGCGGTGGTCGGGCAGGTTCTCGATAAGCCGGGAAGTGTCGCGGTCCGCCGCGGCCTGCAGACCGGCAAGGGCGTCCCGCCCCCTTGCCGTCAGCGACAGGATACGCCTTCGCCGGTCGACCGGATCGGTCCGGGTCTCGGTCAGGCCTTCGCCGGCGAATTTTCGCAGGATCCGCGTCAGATAGGCCGCGTCGAGACGCAGTTGCCTGGCGATGTCGGAGGCGGCCGGGCCGACATCGATGTCGAATGTCTCCGAAAGGAAGCCTCGCTCGCCGGCGATTTCCGCCGCCGCCGGGCGATCCCGATGACCAAGCTCGAACAGGACGCGCGCCTCGGTGAGCGTGAACGGGCTCTGCGTCAAGGTCTCGTCGAGAAGGCCGACAGTGCGGGTGTAGAAACGGTTGAAGTGCCTGATATCGGCCACCAAAGCACTGCGTTGGTCCAGCATCTGCGTTCAGCCCTTGGGTGATGATAGCCACAGTGTTAGAAATTTAGTGGACTGAGTCAATTAAATTCGAGTTCGACTCGGGCCCCCTCCATCCTCGTTCGACCGGCCTGTTGCATTCCCCGTCGCCTGCGCCAGATTCCAGCAGACGAGCCTCGGGAGAGACGCAATGGCTGACGATCGCAAGGCAGTGCGTGTGCGGGCCCACGGCAAGGTGCAAGGCGTCGGCTACAGGATCTGGGTCCGAAGCCAGGCCGCCAGCCTTGGGCTTGCGGGCTGGGTGCGCAATGAAGCGGATGGCTCGGTGACCGCTGAGATTGCCGGCACAGGCGAAGCCGTCTCGACCATGATCGGCCGGCTTTGGAAAGGACCGCCGGGAGCGTCCGTTTCCGGGGTTGACGTCGAGGATGCGGTATCCAGCAATCCTGTTACCGGCTTCCGGATCGATGCCTGATGCGGCTTCGGCATACCTCTTGAATTAATTGAACGTTCGTTTTATTAATTCGCAACAAGGGAGGCTCTTTTGGCGCGCACGACAGGATCCGATGGCGGGAAGACCGAGGCGGCAGCCCGCGAGGCGGCGGTCAACCTGATCGCGCGGCTCGGCTATGAGGCGATGTCGATGCGCCAGCTGGCATCCGAAGTAGGCGTGCAGGCAGCCGCGCTTTATCGCTATTTCCCGACCAAGGAGGATTTGCTGTTCACGCTGATGCGCGAGCATATGGAAGAGCTGATCGCAGCCTGGAACGCCGCACGGCCCGCCGATGCCGATCCGGCAAGCCGGCTTTCGGCCTATGTCGAGAACCACATCGCCTTCCACATCGCCCGCCGCCATGCGACGCATGTTTCGAACATGGAGCTGCGCAGCCTGTCGCCCGAAAGACTGACCCAGATACTGCGGATGCGCACGGCCTATGAGAAGGAACTGCGCGCCATTCTGCGTGACGGCGCCGAGGCAGGCGTGTTCGTCGTCGAAGACACCGGCCTCACCGCCATGGCGCTGATCCAGATGATGACCGGTGTCATCGTCTGGTTCCGGCCGGGCGAGCGGCTGTCGATCGCAGAAGTCACAGCGACATATCTTTCGATGACGATGCGGCTCGTCGGCGCGAGGATCGACACGTACAGCGCCGCACGTCCGTTTGGACGCGCAAACGACGCCGTGGGATTTTAGTTTCGCGCATGATCTTTTCCGAAAATCCAAGTCGATTTTCGGGGGTCATGCGGCAGGAGGAACCGGATGTACACGAACACGCTCAGCTTCGGGCATGACGAGGATGTCGAGGCATTGCGCGAGCTGGTGCGGCGCTTCGCCCAGGACAGGATCGCGCCGATCGCGGCGGAAATCGACCGCTCGAACGAATTCCCGGCGCATCTGTGGGCGGAGCTCGGCAATCTCGGCCTCCTCGGCATCACCGCCGATCCGGAGTTCGGCGGCAGCGGCATGGGTTATCTCGCCCACGTGATCGCGGTCGAGGAGATCTCAAGGGCCTCGGCCTCGGTCGGCCTGTCCTACGGCGCCCACTCCAATCTCTGCGTCAACCAGATCAACCGCTGGGCAACGCCGGCGCAGAAGGAGAAATTCCTGCCGCCGCTTTGCTCGGGCGAGCGCGTCGGCGCGCTAGCCATGTCGGAGCCCGGCGCCGGCTCCGACGTCGTCTCGCTCAGGCTGCGCGCCGAAAAGCGCAACGACCGGTACGTGCTCAACGGCACCAAGATGTGGATCACCAACGGCCCGGACGCCGAGACGCTGGTGGTCTATGCCAAGACCGATCCGGAGCGCCATGCCCGCGGTATCACCGCCTTCATCGTCGAAAAGGCCTTTGCCGGATTTTCGGTCGCGCAAAAGCTCGACAAGCTCGGCATGCGCGGCTCCAACACCGGCGAACTGGTTTTCGATAATGTGGAGGTGCCGTTCGACAACGTGCTGCACGAGGAAGGGTGTGGCGTCGAGGTGCTGATGTCTGGTCTCGACTATGAGCGCACGGTGCTGGCCGGTGGCCCGATCGGCCTGATGGCCGCGTGTCTCGACGTCGCGGTGCCCTATGTGCATGAGCGCAAGCAGTTCGGCCAGGCGATCGGGGAATTCCAGTTGGTGCAAGGCAAGCTCGCCGACATGTACACGACGATGAACGCCGCGCGCGCCTATGTCTACGCGGTCGCCGCCGCCTGCGACCGCGGCCAGACCACCCGCAAGGACGCCGCAGGCTGCATTCTGTTTGCCGCCGAAAAAGCAACGCAGATGACGCTTGACGCACTCCAGCTTCTGGGTGGCAACGGATACATCAACGACTATCCGACCGGCCGGCTGCTACGCGACGCCAAGCTCTACGAAATCGGTGCCGGCACCAGCGAAATCCGGCGATGGCTGATCGGCCGCGAGATCATGGCGGAGGGGGTATAGCATGGCCGTCCTCCGGACCCAGATCTCCCCTTCCTCCGATACCTTCCACACCAATGCCGAACGCATGCGGGCGCTGGTCGGCGATATCGCCGAAAAGGCCGCGAGCGTCGAGCGCGGTGGCTCGGAAGAGGCGCGCGAGCGACACGTCGCGCGCGGCAAGCTGCTGCCGCGCGAGCGGCTGGCGCAATTGCTCGACACCGGGTCGCCCTTTCTCGAGATCGGCCAGTTCGCCGCATGGTCGATGTATGGCGAGGACATTCCCTCCGCCGGCATCATCGCCGGTATCGGGCGCGTCGAAGGCACGGAAGTGATGGTCGTCGTCAATGACGCCACGGTGAAGGGCGGCACCTATTACCCGCTGACGGTGAAGAAGCATCTGCGCGCGCAGGAGATCGCGCTGCAGAACAATCTGCCTTGCGTCTACCTGGTCGACAGCGGCGGCGCCAACCTGCCCAACCAGGACGAGGTGTTTCCCGACCGCGAGCATTTCGGGCGCATATTCTACAACCAGGCCAACATGTCCGCCTCAGGCATCCCGCAGATCGCCTGCGTCATGGGTTCGTGCACGGCGGGCGGCGCCTATGTGCCGGCAATGTCGGACGAGACGATCATGGTGCGCAACCAGGCGACCATCTTCCTCGGCGGCCCCCCGCTGGTGAAGGCCGCCACCGGCGAGGATGTCAGCGCCGAGGATCTCGGCGGCGCCGACGTCCACACACGGCTCTCCGGCGTCGCCGACCACTACGCGCTCGACGACGAACATGCGCTGGCCATCTGCCGGCGCATCATCAAGAACCTCAATCGGAACAAGACCGTAAGCCTTGCCGTCCAGAAACCGATTCCGCCGCTTCATCCGGCAGATGAGATCTACGGCATCGTGCCGACGGATCTGCGCCAGCCCTATGACGTGCGCGAGGTGATCGCGCGCCTCGTCGACGGTTCGGAGTTCGATGAGTTCAAGCAGTATTACGGCACCACGCTCGTCACCGGCTTTGCCCATCTTCACGGCATGCCGGTCGGTATCATCGCCAACAATGGCGTGCTGTTTTCCGAAAGCGCGCTGAAGGGCGCGCACTTCATCGAGCTGTGCTGCCAGCGCAAAATCCCGCTGGTGTTCCTACAGAACATCACCGGTTTCATGGTGGGGCGCAAATATGAGGCAGGCGGCATCGCCAAGGACGGCGCCAAGCTGGTGATGGCAGTCGCCACCGCCCGCGTGCCCAAGGTCACCGTGATCATCGGCGGCTCGTTCGGCGCCGGCAACTACGGCATGTGCGGGCGCGCCTATTCGCCCCGCTTCCTGTGGATGTGGCCGAACGCCCGCATTTCGGTGATGGGCGGCGAGCAGGCGGCGACGGTGCTGGCCATGGTCAAGCGCGAGGGTATCGAGCGCAAGGGCGGCGAATGGAGCGCTGAGGAAGAAGCGAAGTTCAGGAAGCCGATCCTGATGAAATACGAGCATGAAGGCCACCCGCTCTATTCCTCCGCAAGGCTATGGGACGACGGCATCATCGATCCGGCCAAGACGCGCGAGGTGCTGGCGCTCAGCCTCTCGGCCGCGCTCAAAGCGGAGATCGAGGAAACGCGCTTCGGCGTGTTCAGGATGTGAAATGGGCGAGGTGCAGGACAGGATCCGCATTAACGTCGGCGACATCACCAAGCTGGATGTCGATGCCATCGTCAACGCGGCCAATTCCTCGCTGCTCGGCGGCGGCGGGGTCGACGGCGCCATTCACCGGGCGGCGGGGCCGGACCTCCTCGCCGAATGCCGCACGCTCAACGGCTGCAAGACCGGCGATGCAAAGTTGACCAAGGGCTATCGGCTGCCGGCCCGCTACGTCATCCATACGGTTGGTCCGGTCTGGCAGGGCGGCGGCAAGGGCGAGGCGGAGTTGCTCGCCTCCTGCTATCGGCGTTCGCTCGAAATCGCCGCCGAGAAGGAATGCCGCTCGGTCGCCTTTCCGGCGATCTCGACGGGCATCTACCGCTATCCGAGGGATGAGGCGGCAGCAATTGCAGTCTGCGCCGTAACCAGCTTCCTGAGCGGAAATACGACGCCGCAGACCGTCATCTTCTGCTGCTTCGACGAACGAATGGCCGAACTATACCGTGAGGCCCTTGCTTCCTCGAGGCAAACGCAGGCTACGGAGGCTCCATGTTCACAAAGATCCTGATCGCCAATCGGGGCGAGATCGCATGCCGGGTGATCCGCACGGCGCGCAAGATGGGGGTGCGCACGGTTGCCGTCTATTCCGATGCCGATGCGAAATCCCTGCATGTCGAGATGGCCGACGAGGCGGTACATATCGGTGCCTCGCCTGTCAGCGACAGCTATCTGCGCGGCGACAAGATCGTCGCGGCCGCCTTGGCGACAGGCTCGCAAGCCGTTCATCCCGGCTATGGCTTCCTGTCGGAAAATCCTGATTTCGTCGACCAGGTGGCGGCCGCGGGGCTCACCTTCATCGGCCCGTCGGCGGCCTCTATCCGCGCCATGGGGCTGAAGGATGCCGCCAAACGGCTGATGGAAAAGGCCGGCGTGCCCGTCGTGCCGGGCTACCATGGCGAGGCACAGGAGATCGTGGTCCTGGCCTCCAAGGCACGCGAAATCGGCTACCCCGTGCTGATCAAGGCGCGGGCCGGCGGCGGTGGCAAGGGCATGCGCCGGGTCGAGCACCCCGACGAGTTTTCCGAAGCGCTGTCGAGCGCACGACGCGAGGCGAAATCCGCTTTTGGCGACGACCGTGTACTGGTGGAAAAATATATCGACAAACCGCGCCACATCGAGGTGCAGGTTTTCGGCGACAATTTCGGCAATGCCGTCCATCTGTTCGAACGCGACTGCTCGGCGCAGCGACGCCATCAGAAGGTTATCGAGGAAGCCCCCGCCCCCGGCATGACGGAGGCGTTGCGCAAGGCGATGACCGAGGCGGCGGTGAAGGCCACCAAGGCGATCAGCTACTGCGGTGCCGGCACCATCGAATTCATCGTCGATGCCTCGCAAGGCCTGACGCCTGACCGCTTCTGGTTCATGGAGATGAACACGAGGTTGCAGGTCGAGCACCCGGTCACCGAGATGGTCACCGGCACTGATCTGGTAGAATGGCAGTTGCGGGTCGCATCCGGCGAGAAGCTGCCGAAAACGCAAGGCGAGATAAAGCTAGCCGGCCACGCCTTCGAGGCGCGCCTCTATGCCGAGGATGCCGCAAGGGAGTTTCTGCCTGCGACCGGCACGCTGCATCATCTGAAATTTCCCGACATGGTTCCCCAAGGGGCCGCCATGCGTGTCGAAACCGGGGTGCGGGCCGGCGACGCCATTTCTCCCTATTATGATCCGATGATCGCCAAGCTGGTGGTGCATGGCGGGGACAGGCCGGCTGCGCTGGAGGCACTCGGCGCGGCGCTTGCGCGAACCGAAGTCGCCGGTTCGATCGTCAATACCGCCTTCCTCGCCGCGCTGGTGACCGATCCGGACTTTTCGGCGGGCGACGTCGATACCGGCCTGATAGGCCGCCACCAGCAGGCGCTGACCGAGATTGCGCCGCCGAGCGGCGAAACGGTCGCGGCCGCGGCCATAGCGGCCTCCGGGGCGGGCGCGCTGCCGGCATCGGATGATCCATGGTCGTCACTTGCCGGCTACACGCATTTCCATGGCATGGCACGACAGATCCGGCTGAAGTTTGGCGAGGACGATATTCTGGCAAGGGTTTCGGTACGACCAGACCGGCGTTCCCAGGTGACGCTCCATGCACCCTATGACAGCGCCAATTCGCATGACCTTCGCGCCGTTCCTCGCCTCGCCCGCTGGCCAGGCCACATCACGATATTCGAAGGCGCGGCCGGCTATACGTTCGCGGTGCCGGACCCGTTGGCCAGAGGCGATGATGCGGCGGCGGCGTCAGGCAGTTTGCGCGCGCCGATGCCGGGACTGGTCAAGCTTGTGCGGGCGACAAAGGGCGATACGGTGATGAAGGGGCAACCGCTGCTTATTCTCGAGGCGATGAAGATGGAGCACACCATCGCCGCGCCGCATGATGGCGTGATCGCCGAGATCGCCACCGAGGGCGCGCAGGTTACCGACGGCACTGTGCTGGTGCGGTTCGAGGATATGCAAGGCTGACAGCCTCGCTGCCGGATGCCAAGCGTCCCTGTCCTGCCGGACAGAGAGAGGCGCCGTAGAATGTCGACCGCCGTTATATGTCCATGGCAAGACACACAGGCAGAAATGAAATGGCCGGGACGAGCCCGGCCATTTCATCGATATAGGCAGCGATTACGGCTGGATCGGCGCATACTTGCCGTCGTGCCACTGGTTGATGTCGTAGCTGGCGTTCTTGAGGTCGCCCTTCTCGTCGAAGGTGACATTGCCGACAACCGTGCTGATTGGCTGCCCGTTCTTCAGCGCCTCGGCGACCTTGGCCGGATCATCGCTGCCGGCACGCTTGATGCCTTCCGCAAAGGCCTGGATCGTGGCGTAGGAGAATAGCGTGAAGCCTTCCGGCACGAAACCGCCGGCTTTGATCTTCTCGACGGCTGCCTTGGCTTCCGGCTTTGCCTGAGGATCCGACGGGAAGACGAACATGGTCCCTTCGCCGGCCGGGCCGGCAACCTGCCAGAATTCCGGCGAGGCTATCGAATCCGGCATGATCAGCTGGAACTTGATGCTCTGTTCCGCCGACTGGCGCAGGATCAGGCCAGCCTCCGGGTGGTAACCGCCGAAATAGACAACGTCGGCCTTGAGGTCCTTGAGCTTGGTGACGAGCGCCGAATAGTCCTTTTCGCCGGCATTGATGCCTTCATAGTCCACTTCCTTCAGGCCGCCGGCATTCATCGTGGCCTTGACCGCATCGGCAACGCCCTGACCGTAGGCACTCTTGTCATGCAGGATGACGACGTTCTTGCCGGCATACTTCTTCGCGATCCAGGGGCCGATGAAGGCACCCTGCGCATCGTCACGCGTATAGAGGCGCATGATCGTCGGCCAGCCGGCCTTCGCTGCGGCGTCGGTCAGCACCGGGTTCGAGGAGGCCGGGCTCATCATCAGGGCACCGGCTTCGGCATAGACGGCGGAAGCCGGAATGCTCGAACCCGAGCAAGCGTGGCCGTCGATGAACTTGACGCCATTGGCGACGATACGGTTGGCGACCGAAACCGCCTGCTTCGGGTCGCACTGGTCATCCTCGATATCGAGCTTGACCTGGCGACCGTCGACACCGCCGGCGGCATTGATCGCGTCGGCGGCAGCCTGCGCGCCCTGCTTGAACTGATCGCCAATGGTGGCGAGCTGTCCGGTCATCGGACCGACCACCGAAAAGGTGATGTCGTCGGCATAGGCGACCGGCGCGCTCATCATCAGGCCGAAGATGGCCGCGTTCAAAATACTTAATTTTTTCATTGCGGTATGACTCCTCCACTCACGCGCGGCCGCCCCGGCCACGCTTCTTCCAGAGAGGCCGGACAATTTCATCCTTCGTGTGGCCTGTCTAGGCGCATTGGCGGCGCTCGATTAGGCCTGCGGAGCATCTCTGGAGCAAAAAGGCAAAAGCCGCGCCGGCCTTGTTCCGGCCGGTCGCGGCTTTGCCTGTCGAGCTGTTTCTCAAGCGCCCCCGCACTCGAACCCAACTCGCCTTCCCTGTCTTCCTGCTGGCCCTGATCTTTCCGAAAACCGGATCATGGCCGCCGCGCCGCTGGCCCTGTCGGGCGTGCCGCGTTCTTGGTTTTGTCGCGTGGCCGTCTTACCGCGGCCTTGTCCTTGCCTGGCGGACCAGAAGGCCGCCCTGCCTTATCTCTAAATTCAGTGCATCGTCATCCATTCGCGGGCTTCGCGCAGCGCCTTGGCGATCTCGACCTTCGACATCGCAGCCGACAGTTCCGAACGCAATTCCGCAGCGCGGGCCGAACCCTTGATCGCGGCGATGTTGAACCATTTGTGGGCGGCGACGACATCGGTCTCGCAATCGCGGCCCGTCGCATACATCATCCCCAGTTCGAAAAGAATGTCGGCCTGGGCAGTTGCCCCCATGGCGCCGAAGCCTGCTTCAAGCATTTCAAAACGTGCCATTTTCAATCCTCTCTTCCGGCCCTGTCTGGCTCCCGAGAGCTGCCTCCGTTTGTCTGCCCGGGCTGCTCTTTCGATGCTTTCGAGAATGCCGCGCAGGCTTGAATCCGTCGTTAAATGGCGTGCTTAATTTGAGGAAAACAAAGCTAAAACAATAGGTAAACGTGGAAATTCGTTAAGGATACAAAGCCAGCGATTCAGCCGGATAGCGCCAAATTTGACGAAAATTTTCGCGAGCGGAATCAACACTCCGCTAACCACGCGAAACAAACGCCGCGCATGCATACATTCATTTCCCTGCCGACATTGCTTCCGTCGGCGCTTCTGAATTGCCAAAGCTTCCGCTGCGGCACCGCTTTTGTTTTGCGGGGAGCTGGATTAGCTTACGTTTGCGTAAGCGGCAGACCGGCGAGGCGGAGCCTCCTGCCGGGTATCCAAGGGAGGAAAGATGTTTCGAAAAGCAAGCCTGGCCCTGGCGGCCACTTTGATCCTGACCGGTGTGGCCTGGGCCGATCCGATCGAGGGAAACTGGAAGACGCAGGCCGGCGATACCGCGGCCATCGGGGGCTCGGGTTCATTTTCCATCACGCTGAAGTCCGGCAAATATGCCGGCAAGACCATCGGTTCGCTCAAGGCGTCCGGCGACAACAAATACGCCGGCAGCATAACCGACCCGGCAAACGACAAGACCTACTCCGGCAAGGCGACACTGTCGGGCACCTCGCTGAAAATGAGCGGCTGCGTGCTCGGCGGGCTGATCTGCAAGAGCCAGACCTGGCACAAGCTCTGATCGACCCCATCCTTGCGACATGAAAACGGGGCCGGCAGGCCCCGTTTTCATTTCATGATCCTGGCATGCTGTGCCGGCGGCCATGCTCCTTATAGCCAGCCCCGCCTCAAAACCCATCAACCAATTTGAACGGCAGATGAACGTCGGCATCAGAGCCGGTTCAGTCGTGCCCGGGCATTCTCCTGCGTGTTGAAGGAGACACGACCAATGCTCGCCCGCCGCTTCACCATCGTCTGCCTGCTGGTGAGCCTGTTTGGAATGTTCTTCGCCATCCTCGTCGCCGAAGCGGGCCGTCCGGCCCGTTCCTGGAACGAGGCCAGTTCCAGAACCTGCCGCCTCGCCTGCCCGGCCACCCTTCGCCCCTGAGACAGAAACCAAAGACCTGACCAAACCAAGACCTCGAAAGAAAAGCAAAGACCATGAACCGCATCGCCGCCAACCTCTTCAAAACCGTTCGGCTTCTGCCGCGGGCGGCGCTCATCCTGGCGTTTCTTGCCGCGCCGGTCCTGGCCGTGCCGATGATGCGTGCCGATGCCGGTTCCACGATCGACGCGCCAGCACTGAAGAAGTCCGGCGTCGGTTTCGTGCTGCTGGTCAGCCTGCAGCGCGGATAAATTGCGCCTTCGATCGGGACACCCCTCCCAACCGCCTTTCCAAATCTCTATATTGAGCCATGGAAAAGCGAATCTACCCCCAAGCCATCGAATCTGTCGTCATGCCCGAGCCTTTTGGCCGGCAAAGCTTTGACACCGCCGAAAAGGCGGTCGCGGCGCTGCAAGCCCTTTATGACCGCAACACCAAGTTCCTGCGCGACTCCTTCGCGGCGCTTGCCGCCGGCGGCGACAGCAGCAAGCGCTACCGCGCCTTCTACCCGGAGATCGGCGTCACAACGAACTCGTTCACCCAGATCGATTCACGCCAAGCCTATGGCCACATGCCGACGCCGGGGCATTTTTCCACCACCATCACCCAGCCGAGCCTGTTCGAAAGCTATCTGGTCGAGCAATTGCGTCTGATCATGCGCAACCACGGGGTCGCGGTCACGGTCTCGGAATCGACAACGCCGATCCCGCTGCATTTCGCCTTTCTCGAAGGCACCCATGTCGACGGAACGGCGGCCGAGCGTATCCAGCGGCCGATCCGAGACCTGTTCGACGTGCCAGATCTCGACGGTACAGATGACCAGATCGCCAACGGCACGTTCGAAGTGGCGTTCGGAGAACCAAGGCCGCTGGCGCCCTTCACCGCGCAGCGGATCGACTATTCGCTCCACCGCCTGTCGCACTATACCGCGACCACGCCGCAGCATTTCCAGAATTTCGTGCTGTTCACCAACTATCAGTTCTATATCGACGAGTTCGTGGCGCGCGCCCGTGACCTGATGGAGAGTGGCGGCGGCGGATATGCCGAATTCATCGAACCGGGCAACGTGGTCACCAAAGCCGGGCAGAGCGCCCCGAGCGAAGGGATGGCGCCACAGCGCCTGCCGCAGATGCCGGCCTACCACTTGAAGAAGCCGAACCATGGCGGCATTACCATGGTCAATATCGGTGTCGGACCCTCCAACGCCAAGACGATCACCGATCATATCGCTGTGCTAAGGCCTCATGCCTGGGTGATGCTCGGCCACTGCGCGGGTCTGCGCAATACGCAGGCGCTGGGCGATTATGTGCTGGCGCATGCCTACGTGCGCGAGGATCACGTGCTGGACGACGACCTGCCAGTCTGGGTGCCGATCCCGCCGCTGGCCGAAATCCAGGTGGCATTGCAGGAAGCGGTGGCCGAAGTCACCGGCCTGTCGGGGTACGATCTCAAGCGCATCATGCGCACCGGCACTGTCGCCACCATTGACAACCGCAACTGGGAACTGCGCGACCAGCGCGGACCGGTGCAGCGGCTTTCGCAGTCGAGGGCGATCGCACTTGACATGGAATCGGCAACGATCGCGGCCAATGGCTTCCGCTTCCGCGTGCCTTACGGCACGCTCTTGTGTGTCTCCGACAAGCCGCTGCATGGCGAACTGAAGCTGCCCGGCATGGCGACCGAATTCTACAAGCGGCAGGTGGCGCAGCACCTCACCATCGGCATCAGGGCGATGGAAAAGCTTTCGGAAATGCCGATGGAGCGGCTGCATTCGCGCAAGCTCAGAAGTTTTTCGGAAACGGCCTTCCAGTAGCCGATCTGCGCGCCGCCAGAGCCATTCGCCGTCTTGCCGGCGATTCGCCATCTTGCCGGCAATTCGCTATCTTGATTGAGCCGCATTTTTGCCGATAACCGGGCGGGGACCATCGCAGGCAACTCATGCAGATCTGATCCGATGAAACGCAGTCGAGACATGGCGGCTTCACTGGTATTCATCGTGATGATGACGCTCTCGGTCGCGCTGGTGGCCGGCTTCTTAGGCGCGTTGCACCCGGCGCTCGATTCCTTTTCGCATTTCCGCATTCACCTCGCCGTGCTGATGGCGCTTTGCGCGCTGCCGCTGCTGGCGACATCGTTTCGCCTGCAAGCGGCCGCGGCCCTGGTTTTTGCCGTGGCCGCTCTTGCCACCGCTTCGACCGCCTTGCCCCGGCCGTGGCCGGTTCAGGCGGTCGCCAAACCCACCGACCAGGTAGTCTACAGCCTGCTGCAGATGAATCTGCGCTACGACAACCCGACGCCGAAAAAAGTGCTGTCACTGATCGGCCGGACCAATCCCGACGTCATCACCCTGGACGAGGTGTCGGCGATGTGGGCGACGGAGCTTGGCTACATCGCCAGCGCCTATCCATACCGGATCCTCTGTCCCTATCCCAACGGCGTATTCGGCGTCGCGCTGCTCTCGCGGCGGCCCTTTCTCGCCGGCACCGCGCCACATTGCGAGCGCCGGGGCGCAATGGCCGTTGCGACCATCGATTTCGGCGGCAGGAGCGCCGACGTCGCCGCCATCCATCTCAGCTGGCCGTGGCCGCGGGAACAGTATTGGCAGATCGGCGAACTCTCGGAGCAGCTTTCATCGCTCGGCCAAACCGCCATCATGGCCGGCGATTGCAACGCGGTGCCATGGAGCGCTGCGGTGCGGCGCGTCGCCGCTCTCGGCGGACTGACGGTCATGCCGTCGGCCGGGTCGACCTGGATTCACCGGAAGCTGCCCGACTTCCTGCGCCGCTATGCAGGCCTCCCGATCGACCAGGCGTTCAGCAAGGGCGGCGTGACCATTCTGTCGTCAACGCGACTGGAAGATACCGGCTCCGACCATCTTCCCGTATTCGTGGAGTTCTCGCTTCGCCCCGACGACAGGCTGCCCCATGACGAGCATGAGAGCGCGCTCGCGGCGAGCGACCTTGAAAACAATCCGCGCGGTTGATGCTTCGGCATTCTCAGGGTTTGGTCAACGCTTCGACAAGGTGCTCGACAGGCCCGCCGCCGCGATGCTCGCGCGCATCGAAAGCGTTCTGCCTGGCTTCGTATTCGACATAGATGGTCTTGATTCGGCGCCGCGCCTCGAGGTGCGTGCCGGTGCAGAACCAGTTGTCCGGGCGCCGCAGTCCGGCAAGCGCGGTCTCGGTGGCCCGCATCATCCGCCTCGCGATACCGCCATGCGTCTGCTCGTGCTTGCGAACGCCGACCATGAAACGGTCCCAACGCTCGCGCAGGACTGCGCTTGCCGACGAGAGCCGCGGGAAAGTGTAGGTCAGGTTGAGCGTCCCGTTGGCCTGCCGCAGATGGCAGGCTCCATCCTCCCGGACAATATCGAGATCCCAATGCACGGCGTAACCGGTTTCGGCGATGGCGCGCGTCATATAGCCGTGCTTGGGTCCCAGCCGGTCCATCGCCTCGACAAGGGCGGCTCCGGTATTTCCAGCGACATCGTAGGTGCGGATGTGAACGGTGAGCTTTGTGCCCGCCGACGCGGCTGATGCGCAAAGCAGCATGAAGACCATGGCGAGCATCGTGGGGCTGGTCAGGCGCATGTCCGCCTCCTTTGTCGGAGCCGAGCAGACCACACTCGGCGGAAGGCTTCAACGGGCTTGATCGAGGCAGGCGGTCGACGGTGACAGACAAGTCCGCCGCTGCTCGCATGTTCTTCGTGACGGCTTGGCCCGGCACGGCTCACATGTTCTGATAGACCGGGCCTTCGCCACCTTGCGGCGGCACCCAGTCGATATTCTGGTTCGGATCCTTGATGTCGCAGGTCTTGCAGTGGACGCAGTTCTGCGCGTTGATGACGAAGCGCACGTCCTTGGCCGCCGGATCGGCAGCGGCATTGCCGTCCTTGTCGACCCATTCGTAGACGCCTGCAGGGCAGTAGCGCGTCGAAGGTCCGGCAAAGACGTCATGCTCGGAACGCTTCTGCAGCTCCATGTCCGCCACCAGCAGATGCACCGGCTCGTTTTCCTCGTGGTTGGTGTTGGACAGGAACACCGAGGACAAGCGGTCGAAGGTCAGCACGCCATCGGCCTTGGGATAGTTTATTTTCTTGTGCTTCGCGGCGGGCTCTAGCGTGGCGTAGTCGGCCTTGCCATGCTTCAGCGTGCCGAAGGGCGAGAAGCCGAACAAAGTGTTCAGCCACATGTCCAGGCCGCCGATGGCGACGCCGGCGATGGTGCCGAAGCGCGACCACAGCGGCTTGACGTTGCGCACCTTCTTCAGATCCTTGCCGATGTCTGTCGCCCGCCACGCGGCTTCGTAAGCGGAGAGCTCGTCATTGGCGCGGCCGGCGGCGATTGCCTCGGCGACATGCTCGGCCGCCAGCATTCCCGACAACACGGCATTGTGCGAGCCCTTGATGCGCGGGACGTTTACGAGCCCGGCGGCGCAGCCCATCAACGCGCCACCCGGGAAGCACAGTTTCGGCACCGACTGCCAGCCGCCTTCGGTAATCGCGCGCGCGCCATAGCCCAACCGCCTGGCGCCCTCGAAAGTACCGCTGATCGCCGGGTGGGTCTTGAAGCGCTGGAACTCCTCGAACGGCGACAGCCAGGGGTTCTTGTAATTGAGGTGGACGACGAAGCCCACCGCCACCTGATTGTCGTCCAGATGATAGAGGAAAGAGCCGCCGCCGGTCTTGAGATCGAGCGGCCAGCCGAAGGAGTGCTGGACGAGACCCGGCCTGTGCTTCTCCGGCTTGACCTGCCACAGTTCCTTGAGGCCGATGCCGTATTTGCCCGGCTCGCGGCCCTCGGAAAGCCTGAACCTGGCGATCAACTGCTTGGCGAGCGAGCCGCGCGCGCCCTCTCCGATCAGCACATATTTGCCCATCAGCGCCATGCCCGGCGCGAAACCCGGGCCGTGTGTGCCATCCTTTTCGACGCCCATGTCGCCGGTGACAACACCGGTGACGGCGCCTTCCTCGTTATAGAGCAGGCCGGCCGCGGCGAACCCCGGATAGATTTCCACGCCGAGCGCCTCGGCCTTGGCGGCCAGCCAGCGGCAGACATTGCCAAGCGAGACGATGTAGTTGCCGTGATTGTTCATCAGAGGCGGCATCATCATGTTGGGCAGGCGGAAAGAGCCGGCGGGGCCAAGCACCAGGAAATGGTCCGCCGTGACCGGCGTTTTGAATGGATGGTCTTGTTCGTCGCGCCAGCCCGGCAGCAACCGGTCGATGCCGATTGGATCGACGACGGCTCCTGACAAGATGTGGGCGCCAACCTCACCGCCCTTTTCCAGCACGACCACGGAAAGCTCGGGATTGACTTGCTTCAGGCGGATGGCGGCGGCGAGGCCGGCCGGGCCCGCACCGACGATCACCACGTCGAATTCCATGCTTTCGCGTTCGATATCGCTCATCAACCCCTCCGCACTGGCTTGTCGCTATTGCGCGTATCTTGCTGGCTCATGCGCTGCATAGCGCATCAAGTCGCGACAGGAAACCGGCGCGTCTGTGACAACGCGGATTTGGCCAAAAAGTCGCGCATCGTGCCGAAGGACACCCGTTTTGCGCCGGCCTGCCCGCAACGCGTACGTTTTTAATTGTTCGACGGCTTGCTTATCGGCCATACTTCGCACCATGCGCATTCCTGGGCCAGCCGGCTTCTCATCAACGCGCTTCCCATCGACGCCCGGCAGGGCCTGCCGGGCGTTCCTTTCGGCCCTCCCCCTGCTGGCGCCGGTCCATGCCTTTGCAGACGAGGTGAAGGTCTGGGCCACCGGTGCCTACTCCTTCTCCGACGAGCTTGGCGGGTTCGAAATCACCGGCGCTTCCGGCACCGGCACCAAGGACGATCCGCTCGTCATCACCGAAGAGCTGAATTCAGCGACGCCGGTGACGTTGACCATCCGTGCAACCAAGCCGATCCAGGCGTTCGGCAAGGCGGGCGAGTTCGCCAACGGCATCATGTATTTGCGCTTGGACGTGCTCAACAACAGCGGCCAGGCCTGGATCGAATTCCAGTTCGAGCTTCAGGAGGTCCTGAATCAGCCGAGCGTCTTCGGCGACGGGCTTTCGTTCGACCAGCGCAACAAGACGCCTGACAATATCTGGTCGAGCAATTTTGCCGATTTCGACCGCGATTTTGAACCGTATGACCGTCTGCTGTTCAAGAACGGCAAGGTCGACCCGCTAAAGACCGCCAGGTTCGAATTCCTGATCACCGACTATACGCCGCGCTGGACCTTTTATCTGGTGCAGGACCCGCGCATACCGACGGGTTAGGTTGCGGTGAGCGTATGACGCTGCCACAGACAGGCCGTCATTGCCCGGTTGTGCCAATGTCCCCAATCACCAACTTGCAATATGCGACCAGTCGAACGATGGTGGCGCCATGACTGCCGCTTCCCCAAACAGCCGACCTGATATCGCCGAGCTGCTCGCCTTCTATGCCAGCGCGGGCGTCGACGAGGCGTTGGAGGACGCGCCGGTGAACCGCTTCGCGGAAGCCGCGCCCAAGCCGGCGGAGCGGATGCCGGCTGCCGCGCCGAGCGATAGCAGAGCACCGGAGCGGCCCGCCCAACCGCGTCTCGATGCGAGCGCCGTGCCTAACGCTCCGCCGGCGCGCCCGCCCATTTCGGCGGTATCCGACGAGGCGCAGGCGGCGCTGGCGCGTGAATTGGCCTCGGCTGCCTCGACGCTGGACGAGCTTCGCCAGCACATGTCGACTTTTGACGGCTGCAACCTGAAGTTCACCGCCAAGAACCTGGTCTTTGCCGACGGCAACCCGGATGCATCGGTGATGCTGGTCGGCGAGGCGCCCGGCCGTGACGAGGATATAGAAGGCCTGCCCTTCGTCGGCCGCTCCGGCCGGCTGCTAGACCGCATGTTGGCCGCGATCGGGCTAGACCGGACATCCGTCTACATCGCCAATGTCATCCCCTGGCGGCCGCCGGGAAACCGCACGCCGACGCCGCACGAAACCGAGATCTGCCGGCCGTTCATCGAAAGGCAGATCGAACTGGTCAAGCCGAAGGTGCTGGTCAATCTCGGCGGGCCCTCGGCCAAAACCCTTCTGAATACGAGCGAAGGCATCTTGCGGCTGCGCGGCAACTGGCGCGCCCACACGACAGCGTCCGGCGTCGTTATTCCGGCGATGCCGACGCTGCACCCGGCCTATCTACTGAGGACGCCGGCGCACAAGAAGCTGGCTTGGCGGGATTTTCTCGAGGTGAAGGCGAAGCTAAGAGCGCTCACCTCTCCATGACCTCGCGGGTAATTGAAATGCGCCTGCCGTCGCCCTAACCATGCCCTCATGATATCTCCTCAAACCTCCGCCGGCAGCCTCATCCGTGAATGGCGCACGCGACGCCGGATGAGCCAGCTCGACCTCGCCACGGAAGCCGATATCTCGCAGCGGCATCTGAGCTTCGTCGAGAGCGGGCGGGCCGCGCCGTCGCGCGACATGGTGCTACACCTGGCCGAGCAGCTTTCGATCCCGCTTCGCCAGCGCAACCAGCTCTTGCTGGCGGCGGGCTTTGCGCCGAGCTTCAGCGAAAGGCCGCTGACCGACATTTCGCTGGCACCGGCCATGGCGGCGGTCGAGACGGTGCTTCGAGGGCACGAGCCGTTCCCGGCGCTCGCGGTGGACCGGCACTGGAACCTCGTTTCGGCAAACACTGCCATTGGGCCGTTCCTGGCCGACGTTTCCGAGCCCTCGCTGCTCAAGCCGCCAGTCAACGTGCTGCGGCTCAGCCTGCACCCTGGAGGTGTCGCGCCGCGCATCGTCAATCTCGCGGAGTGGCGGGCGCACCTGCTGGAACGCCTGAAGCACCAGAACGACGCGTCAGGCGATCCGGTGCTGATCGAACTGGAGCGTGAGTTGCGCGGTTATCCCTCCGGCCTGAAGAGTGGGCGGCCGGCGCGGGTCGAGCCGAGCGGCATCGTGCATCCGCTGCGGCTTGCCCATGGGGATCAGGTGCTGTCGTTCATCAGCACCATCACCGTGTTCGGCACGCCGCTGGACGTGACGCTGTCGGAGCTGGCGATCGAGTCCTTCTTTCCGGCCGACGAGCAGACGCGGACGGCGCTGGTAAGATTGGCGAAAGAGCGGGCCTAACGGTGCTGATCACCCCTGCGGCGGGGCGGCCTTGCGCGTGCGGGTGCGTTCCAGGCCGAGTTGACGTTCGCGCCAGATGATGAAGATGCCGGCGGCAACGACGATCAGACCGCCGGTCAGCGTGTTCAGCGTGGCGACATCGCCGAAGACGAGATAGCCGACCAAGACGCCGAGGATCATCGAGGTGTATTCGAACGGCGCCACCACCGATGCCTCGGCATGGCGGTAAGCCGAGGTCATCAGGATCTGGCCAAGGCCGCCGCAGAAGCCGGCGGCGACAAGAAGGACCGCCTGCCCCGGCGTCAGCGCCTGCCACCCAAACGGCAGCGACAGCAGCGCCATGACGCTCGCGGTGACCGAAAACCAAAGCACGATCGTGGCGGTGCGCTCGCTTTGCACGAGATTGCGCACGAGCAGCATGGCGACGGCCGAAATCGCCGCCGCTATCAATGCCGCGATGACGCCGAGCACCTCCTGGTCATCGAGCGCCTCGCCGGAACTCAGGAGCGTCAGCTCCGGCCAGGAGATGATCAGCACACCGACGAGGCCGACGGCGACCGCGCTCCAGCGATAGACACGAATGGCTTCGCCGAGGAAAATCGAGCTGAACACCACCACCAACAGTGGCTGGGCGTAATTCAGCGTGATTGCTTCTGGCAGCGGCAACCGCGTCAGCGCGAAGAAGCCGAGCCCCATGGCGCAGACGCCGACGACGCCGCGCGCGATGTGGTTGAACGGACGGCTTGTACTGAAAGCCGTGCCGAGATTTCCCTTGAAAGCCAGAAAGGCAATGATCGGAAAGATAGCGAAGAAGGAGCGGAAGAAGACGATCTGTCCCGCCGGCACAGTGCCCGCCGCCTTGATGCAGGTCGACATGCCGACGAAGACCGCCACCGAGACGATCTTCAGCATAATGCCGGTGAGCGTGTTGTGCCCTACGGTATTGTCACTGTTGTCGCGGCCTGCTGTCACGCTCCCGCCGCTTCCCGCGTGGTTGCCCAGGTGCGCGCCGGCGTTGCCGGTCTCTCGATATGCCTGACGTCGTAGACGGCGGCCATGACTGCCTCGCGATGCTGGAAAGGAAGGTCTGAATAGACCTTGTCGCAGTTTTGTCGAGCCGCCGGTTCGTGTAAAGAGCGCGGACTTCAAAATTTTGGACGGGCAGGACAGGCCCGGAAAGACAGGAACCAAGGAATGCGCACCGACACTGGCCAGGTCTTCAAACTCGAAGACTATCGCCCCAGCGACTATCTCATTCCGGAAACGAACCTTGAATTCCGTCTTTCGCCAGGCGCGACGATCGTCACGGCAATTTTGACCGTCGAGCGCCGGGATGGCGTCGCGGCCTCTACGCCGCTTGTGCTGGATGGCGACGGGCTGACGCTCAGGCGCGTCGAGATCGACGGCAGGAAAGCCAAGCCGACGGATTTTGCCGTGACGCCCGACCGACTGACCATCCTCAGGCCCCCGGCGGCGCGTCGCTTTCGGCTGTCGATCGAGACCGAGCTGGCGCCGTCGGGCAATGAAGCGCTGATGGGCCTCTACCGCTCAAGCAACGTCTATTGCACGCAATGCGAAGCAGAGGGCTTCCGCCGCATCACCTATTTCCTCGACCGCCCCGACATCCTTTCCGTCTACACCGTGCGGATCGAAGCCCGCCGCGACGAGGCGCCGCTGCTTCTGTCCAACGGAAACCGGGTCGACAAGGGCGATCTCGGCGATGGCTGGCACTATGCCATTTGGCACGATCCCTTCCCCAAGCCATCGTATCTGTTCGCGCTGGTCGCCGGCAATCTCGGCCGGGTCGCCGACAGTTTCGTCACCATGTCCGGCCGCACGGTCGAGCTCGGCATCTATGTCGAGCCCGGCAAGGAGAAGCTCGCCGGCTACGCCATGGATGCCTTGAAGCGATCGATGCAATGGGACGAGGAGGCATTCGGCCGCGAATACGACCTCGATGTCTTCAACATCGTCGCCGTGTCCGACTTCAACATGGGGGCGATGGAGAACAAAGGCCTCAACGTCTTCAACGACAAATATGTGCTGGCCGACCGGGAGACCGCGACGGACGCCGATTTCGCCAATATCGAGGCGATCATCGCGCATGAGTATTTCCACAATTGGACAGGCAACAGAATCACTTGCCGCGACTGGTTCCAGCTTTGCCTGAAGGAAGGGCTGACCGTTTATCGCGACCACGAATTCTCCGCCGACCAACGTTCGCGTGCGGTCAAGCGCATCGCCGAGGTACGCACGCTGCGCGCGCATCAATTCCCCGAGGACCAGGGGCCGCTGGCGCATCCGGTCAGGCCGCGCCGCTATCGCGAGATCAATAATTTCTACACGGCGACCGTCTACGAAAAAGGCTCGGAGGTGGTGCGCATGATCCGTACCATCCTCGGGCCTGATAGCTTTCGCGCCGGCATGGACCTCTATTTCGAGCGGCACGACGGCACGGCGGCGACGATCGAGGATTTCCTGACAGTGTTCGAGGAGGTGTCCGGCCGCGACTTGTCGCAATTCGCGCTCTGGTACCATCAGGCCGGCACCCCTAACCTGGCGGTGAGCTCGACCTATAACCGGGCGGAGCGGGAATTCACTCTGGAAATCGAGCAATCGGTGCCGCCGACCCCGTCGGAAAGCCGCAAACGACTGATGCACATACCGCTCGCCTTCGGTCTGATTGGCGCCGGCGGCGAGCCGGTCGCCTATGACGCGGTCGACGGCGCCAGCGTCGAGGACGGCATCATCCACATCCGCAAGCGCCGGCATGTGGTGCGCTTCTCAGGCGTCGCCGAGCGTCCGGCGATTTCGCTGAACCGCGGCTTCTCGGCGCCGATAACGCTTGCCGTCGAGCAGAAGACCGACGACCAGTTCTTCCTTGCCGGCCACGACAGCGACAGCTTCTCGCGCTGGCAGACCTTCAACACGCTGCTTACGGATGCATTGATCTTGGCCTTCCGCCAGATTCTCGACGGCGCCGAGCCTGGCTTCACCGCGCGGCTGACCGAGCTTGCCGGCAGGATCGCGAGCGACGAGACGCTGGAGCCGGCCTACCGGGCGCTGGCGCTTTCGCTTCCGGGCGAGACCGACATAGCGCGCGACATCGGCAAGAACATCGAACCCAACGCCATCTTCGCTGCGCGCGAGGCGCTGGCGCTGGCAATCGCCAGGGCTAACCGCGACGCGTTCGCCGGCCTCTACGAGCGGCTTGCCGACGCCGGCCCGTTCAGCCCGGACGCAGCTTCCGCCGGACGGCGGGCGCTGCGCAACGTCATGCTCGATTATCTCTCGCTGCTGTCAGATGGCGCCGGGCTTGCGGCGGAGCACTTCCGGTCGGCCACCAATATGACTGACCGCGCGGCGGCACTGACCGTGCTCGCGCACCGCCACCATGGTTCGCCGGAGGCAAACAAGGCACTGGCGGCTTTCGAAGCGACATATGCGTCCGACCCGCTTGTGATGGACAAATGGTTCCAGATTCAGGCCAGCGTACCCGGTCCGCAGGCGGTGGAGACGGTTCGCGCCCTGACCACGCATCCGGCCTTCTCGATGGCCAATCCGAACCGGGTGCGCTCGTTGATCGGCACATTCTCCAGTGCCAACCAGACCGGATTCCACCGCGCCGACGGCGAAGGCTACCGATTCTTCACGCAGACCGTGCTCGAGGTCGAAAAACGCAATCCGCAGGTGGCGGCAAGATTGGCAACGGCGCTCCGGTCGTGGCGTTCGCTCGAACCTGGCAGGCAGGCCAAGGCCAGGGAAGCGCTGCTTTCGATTGCCAATGCCGAAAACCTGTCGGCGGATTTAAGCGATATTGTCGAGCGTACGCTGGCGTGAGCCAGACCCAAGCGGCCACCATGGTGGTCGGCGGCAATGCCAAGGCAACGCCACCGGCCCGTCAGGCTGTGCTTCTGCTGCTCGAACGGATTCCCGCCTCCCTACGCGGGTATCAACATGGCGATGCGATGCACGCCGACCTCGGCGCTCGTATTCGTCGCCTCGTCGGTCTTGCCCTTGGCGCAAGTGTATATGTCGCCTTCCTTGAGCTTGAACTCCTTGTCGGCCTTCTTGATCGTGAATTCGCCCGCAGTGATGGTGCATACCATGTCGTTGTCCATCACCATCGCCGGCGCATGTGTGCCGGGCTGAAACACGACATCGACGATTGAGATGCTTTTGTAGGCAGGAATGTCTGAGTTTCCCGTGCCTACCTCCACCACTCTGATGCCGGGCGCAATCTCCTTGCCCTCCTTCGGGCCGTATGTCCTCGTTTTTGCCGACGCCGCCAGGGCGAACAAAGGCGTTACCGCTGCCGCTGACACGCCGAGAGCAATTGCAGATCTGCGATTCATGCTTTCCTCCCAATGTGCAATCCCGCACGGAATATGCGTGATTTCTAATATTATTCCCTTTCCACGGTAATCGCCATCGCATGCCTTTGCTCGGTTGGCGGAAAAGCCGCTATTTTAGTCGATTTTTAATCTTTTTTCGCCGGACCACTGGACAAGGCGAATCACCTTTGATTCTTTAATGGCGATTCGGAAGTGCGGCGTTTGCCGGATCATCAAGCATAGGCAAATCGGGGAGTGCCATTTATGGCGAAGGCGGACGCGTGGGGCGCGCCCGGAGGGATAGCTTTTGCGCGTCGCGAGACGCCGCGAGGCGACGGCCTTGCCGGGAATACGCGGCTCATCGCCGAACCGGCCTACAAGCGGCTTCTGGCGGCGGAGCCATTGCTGCGCCGATCGATACCGGCTCTCATCGTCATCTTCCTGATCGCGATCGCGGCGCTGCGCGTCCTGTCGCTGATGAACGAACGCGACGATATCGAGCGCAACGCCAAGGCGATCCTGATGCTGGCGTCCGGTCAACTGGCGAGTTCGCTGGCCACCACGTCCGACACCGCGCCGGGCGCCATCCAGGACCTGTTGGAAACGACCAGCCGCCAGGGCGCGATGAGCCGCGGCCACGTTCTTGTCATCACCGACAGCGCCTTCAAGATCACCGCGGTGACGCCGCGCTCGATGTCCTGGCAAGGCCGTTCGCTGGATAGCCTCGCCCAGGGCGGCCAGCCTCTGTTCATGTTCGGCGACCGCGCCGGAGTGATGGAGGTCGATATTGGCGGGCAGGACTGGTATGCAGCGGTCAGCCTGACGAACGGTCGCAAAGGCGCGGCAGCGGCGCTGGTGCCGCAGGACGCGGTTTTCGACGCCTGGCGCAAGACAGTCTCGCTGAATGTGACGCTGTTCGTACTGACGGCCGGCGTGCTGATCATCATCCTCTATGCCTATTTCGGCCAGGCGGCGCGCGCGCAGGCGGCCGACCGCATCTATCTCGAAGCGCATCAACGCATCGACATGGCGCTGGTACGCGGCCGCTGCGGCTTGTGGGACTGGGACATGGTGCGCGGCAAGATGTATTGGTCGCGCTCGATGTACGACATGCTGGGCTACGAGCCATGCGACACGATGCTGTCCTTCGGCGAGGTCGACGAGATCATCCATCCCAATGATGGCGACTTGTTCCAGCTCGCCAACAAGATCGTCGCGCGCGAGATCGATCATATCGATCAGGTGTTCCGGATGCGGCATGCCGACGGGCAGTGGGTATGGATGCGCGCAAGGGCGCAGGTCATGGATCCGGAAGCACCCGAAATCCAGTTGATCGGCATCGCCGTCGACGTCACCGAGCAGCGTCACCTGGCGCTTCGTTCCGAGGCAGCCGATTTGCGCCTGAGGACGGCGATCGAGAACATCAACGAGTCCTTCGTGCTGTGGGATGCCGCCGAGCGGCTGATCATGTGCAATTCCAAATACCAGAAGGACAATGGCCTTTCGGACCGTGACGTGATGCCAGGCGCCGTGCGCGCCACGTTGGAAGAGCGCATGCTCGCTTTCGCTTCCGATCGGCGGCTTGCCAACAGCAATGGACCGCAGGGCGGCGCGACGTTCGAACGGCAGCTGGCCGACGGCCGCTGGTTGCAGGTCAACGAACTCAGAACCCGCGACGGCGGCATTGTCTCGGTCGGATCCGACATCACCCAGATCAAGCTGCATCAAGAAAAGCTGGTCGACAGCGAGCGCCGGCTGATGGCGACCATACACGATCTCAGCCTCGCCCGCCGGGCCGAAGAGGAGCGCGCGCGCGAACTGGTCGAGCTCAACCGCAAATACATGAAGGAAACCGAGCGCGCCGAAGCGGCGAACCGGGCCAAGTCCGAATTCCTGGCCAACATGTCGCATGAACTGCGCACGCCCTTGAACGCCATCATCGGCTTCTCCGAGCTGATGGAACAGGGGCTGTTCGGCCCGCTGGGATCGGAGCGCTACGAGGAATACGCCACCGACATCAACAGCAGTGGCAAATATCTCCTGGGCGTCATCAACGACATTCTCGACATGTCGAAAATCGAGGCCGGCCAATTCTCGCTCGACCGCGAAGAGATCGATCTCGGCCCGCTGATCAGCGAGACGGTCAGGGTCGTCTCGCTGCAGGCCGCACAGAAGGCGATCACCGTGGAGACCCGCATCGCCGACGCGCTGACGCTGTTTGCCGACCGCCGAGCGATCAAGCAGATCGTCATAAACCTTTTGTCCAACGCAGTGAAATTCACCGGCCAAGGCGGCCACATATCGGTCAGGGCCCGTAATACCTCAGGGGCGCTGGTGCTGACGATCGAGGATAATGGCTGCGGCATCCCGAAGGAGGCGCTCGGCAAGCTCGGACGGCCCTTCGAACAGGTGCAGAACCAGTTCTCCAAGAGCCATGCCGGGTCCGGCCTCGGCCTCGCCATCTCGCGCTCTTTGGCCGAACTGCAAGGCGGTGCCCTGAAAATCCGCTCAACCGAAGGTGTCGGCACGATCGTGTCGGTGCGCATTCCCGTGAAGAAGGCGACGCCCGTGGTCAAGGTCGCGGCTTAAGCAACGGGCTCCGGCGATGTCGCCGAAGCCCGTGCCGGAAGGCGTTATTGCATGCTGCCGTCGTCGCCTTCGTCATCCCACTGACGGTGTAAGCCAAAGCGGCCGCCCTTTGGCAGTTCGCCCTTCTTGATCTTTCCGTCGTTGTTCTTGTCGAGCAGGGCAAAGAGCTTCTTGTCGCGACTGGCGATGTCGTCCGTCGTCAGCGTACCGTCGCCCTTGTTGTCGTAACGCGCGATGATGCGCCTGGCCATGTGCTCGAAGCGGGCCTTTTCCAGCGCTGCGGCGAGCTGCTCCACCGTGAGCTTGCCACCATTGTCGGCGACCAGCTTCTTCAACCGCGAATCCATGACGCTTGAGAACTGGTCGAAGCTGATGGTGCCGTCATTGTCCTTCATCGCCTTGTTGAGGCGCATCATCGTGCGCTCACGCATGTTTGCGCTGTCGATGTTCTCGGCATAGGCCGCAGTGCCGACGGCTCCTGCCAACGCGATGAAGGCGAACGCGAGCTTGGTTGTCTTTCTCATGGTCTTCTCCTGTTGCATCGTCACCCCCGATGCGATCCGCACGGCCGTTGATCACGGCCGCCCGGCACGAAGCAGAAGGTTGAAATCCTTCCTGACCTTCCGCGACGTCTCCTTGAGATGTGCTTCCAGCACACCGAAATCCGGCAAGTCGGTGACCGCCAGAAGCAGATCCGAAAGCCCCGGCGGCACATCGTCCCGCTCGAACTGGCCGGTGAGGCAAAGCCTGATCATCTGGGTCAGCGCCAGATAGAGGCGGTAGGCCTCGCCAAGCTCCTCCCTGACATCGGCGGCTGCGAATTGTGGCGCAAGGCGCGACAATACCTCCGCGGTTGCCGTGACCCTGCGGCCGGACTCGACATTGCCCGTGACGACGGCCACCTGGGCGATGAATTCGAGATCGATCAGGCCGCCGGCAATGAGTTTGATGTCCCAGAGGTCGCGCGGCGGCTTTTCCTTTTCGATCATGGTGCGCATGTCGGACGCTTCCGCTTTCACCTTTGCTGCGTCGCGCAATTGCCCGAGCACCGCCGCAACGTCGGCTTCGACCTCGGCACAGAGCCTGGCATCTCCGGCAATGGCGCGCGCCCGCGACAGCGCCATGTGCTCCCAGGTCCAGGCCTCCTGGCGCTGGTATTTCTTGAAGGCGTCGACGTGGGTGGCCACTGGCCCCTTGTTGCCGGACGGCCGCAGCCGCAGGTCGAGTTCATAGAGCACGCCTTCCGCGGTCGGCGCGGAAACGGCCGAGATGAGGCGCTGCGTCATCCTGGTGTAGTAATGCGAGGGCGCCAGCGGTTTTTCACCGTCGGATTCCTCGGCGTCCGCATCGTGATCGTAGAGCAGGATGAGGTCGACATCCGACCCCGCCGTCAATTCACGGCTGCCGAGCTTACCCATGCCGAGCAGCGAAACCACGCCGCCGGCGATTGTACCATGGCGCGCCTCGAATTCGGCCATAACCGCGCGCAACGCGGCCTCAATGGTGAGGTCGGCCAGGTCAGAAAAGGCGCGGCCTGCGCGGGCCGGATCGATCGAGCCGGCGAGCAGCCGCACGCCGATCAGGAATTTCTGCTCGGAGGCAAAGATGCGCAAACGATCGAGAACGTCCTCATAGGCGCGGTCGCCTTCGAGGAAAGCGGTAAGCCGTGCCGATAGATAGCCACGATCCGGCAATTCGGTGAGAAGAGCGGGATCGAGCAGGCCATCGAACACATGTGGCCGGCGCGTGATGATCGCGGCCAGTCGTGGCGCGGCGCCCATGATCGTCGCCATAAGCTTCAGCAACGCCGGATTGGACTGGAGCAGCGAGAAGAGCTGGATGCCTGCAGGCAGGCCGGCGAGGAACTCGTCGAAACGGATCAACGCCTCATCGGCCCGACGCGTCTGGCCGAAAGCCTTGAGCAGCGCCGGCGTCAGTTCCGTCAGTCGCTCGCGCGCCTCAGCCGACTGGGTGACGCGGTAGCGACCGAAATGCCAGCCACGGATCACGCGGCAGATGTCGCTCGTTCGCTGGAAGCCGAGACCGTGCAACGTCTGCAGCGTATCGGGGTCGTCGACGTCGCCGGTGAAGACCAGATTGCCGATGCCTGCCGAAAGCTCCGGCGCGGTTTCGAACAGCGCCGCGTAGTGACGTTCGACCTGCTGCAGCGAGGCGCGGAAGCCCAGGGAAAAAGCAGCCGCATCGGCAAAGCCCAGCATGCGCGCGATTCGCTCCAGCCCTTCATCATCCTCCGGCAGGGTGTGCGTCTGCTCGTCGGCCACCATCTGGATGGCATGCTCGACCCGGCGCAGGAACCAATATTGCCGGGCCAGTGCGTCGCGTGCCTCGGCGGTGATCCAGCCGCGCGCGGCCAGTTGGCCGAGCATCGGCACGGTCTCGCGGCCTCGCAGTTCCGGGAAGCGGCCGCCGGCGATGAGCTGCTGCGTCTGGACGAAGAACTCGATCTCGCGGATGCCGCCGCGTCCGAGCTTGACGTTGTGGCCCTTGACCGCGATTTCGCCATGCCCCTTGTGGGCGTGGATCTGGCGTTTGATCGAGTGGACGTCGGCGATCGCGGCATAGTCCATGTATTTGCGCCAGATGTAAGGTTGGAGCTCCTTGAGGAAAGCGGTGCCGGCGTCCAGATCGCCGGCCACAGGACGCGCCTTGATCATGGCAGCGCGCTCCCAGTTCTGGCCGCGCGCCTCGTAGTAGCGCAGCGCCGCCTCGACCGGGATCGCCAGCGGGGTCGAACCGGGATCGGGACGCAGCCTGAGGTCGGTGCGGAAGACATAACCATGTTCGGTGCGGTCCTGCAGGATGCGCACCAGACGGCGCGTCAGCCGCGAAAACAGCTCCGTCGCATCGAGCGGATCGACGACGGCCGACGCTTCCGGGTCGAAGAAGACCACGAGGTCGATATCGGAGGAAAAATTGAGCTCATGCGCGCCAAGCTTGCCCATGCCGAGCAGGATCCAGCCCGACCGGTTCGAGGGATTGGCGGGATCCGGCAACTTCAGCTTGCCCTGGCCATGCGCGTCGCGCAGCAGAAAATCGACGGCGGCGCGCGTGCACGCATCGGCAAGGTCGCTCAACCGCCGCACCGTAAGCGAGGTCTCGGCCTCGGCGGCCAGATCGGCCAGCGCGATCAGGAAATGCGCATCGGCCTTCCATTGCCGCAGTTCCATCATCAATCTGGATTCGGAGATCGTCTCGGAGAACGATGCCCGGTCGATCGCCACGATGATCGCCTTCAGCCGGGCCTCGACCGGCTGGTCGAAAAGCCCATCCAATATCTGCGGCCGGCGACGCGCCATGTCACGCAGGAACGGCGAGAGGTCGAAGACAGCGGCCAGGAAGTCCTGCGCCTCACCCGTTCCAGCCAGGAATTTCGCCAGCCGTGTCAATCCTTCTTCGGGTGCCAAGGTGGCGATCTCGGCCAGCTCCTGCCGGGCCCGGCTGTCGTCCAGAGGAGCAAGCCTTGCCGCGGGCTTCAACAGCCAGTCCTTCGCCGTCCGCTTTGCAGCCGCCGTCATCAATGATCCTCCCGCGCGGGAAAACTCATGACCACGGATAATCCGGGATTACCAGGCAACAGATCAAGCCGGCCATAGTGGAATGTCATGACCGCCTTTGCGAGGCTGAGGCCAAGCCCGGAACCTGGCTGGGAACGGCTCTTCTCGAGCCGCACGAACCGTTCCGTCGCCCGGGCGCGATCGGCATCGTCCGGAATGCCCTGGCCGTTGTCGGCGACGACAAGCCTGATTTCGCCATGCGCGCGTTCGAGCGTCACGCGGACAGTCGGCTTGGAGGTGGAATCGGTCGAGTACTTGATCGCATTGTCGACGATGTTAGACAGCGCCTGGCCGATCAGCTCGCGGTTGCCGTCGACAAGGAATGCGCCATTGACCGCGGCTTCGAGCGAAACGCCAGCCTCTTCCGCCACCGGCTCGTAGAGTTCGACGACATCGCGCACGGCTGCGGCCAGATCGACGCGACTGGTGCTTTCGGAGGAATAACCCGCCTCCAGCCGGGAGATCATCAGGATGGCGTTGAAGGTCTTTATGAGCTGGTCGGACTCGGCGATGGTGCCTTCCAGCGCCTGGCGGTAGTCCGATGTCTTGTGCTTGCCCGAAAGCGTCGCCTCGGCGCGGTTGCGCAGCCGGGTCAGCGGCGTCTTCAGATCATGCGCGATGTTGTCGGAAACCTGCTTCAGTCCCTCGTTGAGCATGGCGATCCTGGCCAGCATGGCGTTGAGGTTCTCGGAAAGCCGGTCGAATTCGTCACCGGCACCGGTCACCGGCAGCCGGCCCGAAAGATCGCCGCCCATGATGCGGCGGCTGGCTTCCGAAACGCCATCGATGCGCTTCAGCGCGGCGCGGCCGACGAAGAACCAGATCAACAGCCCGCCCAGCCCCATCATGCCGAGCGCCAGCATCAGGGAGCGGCGGATGACGGCGCGGAACCGCTCAGGTTCGCCGAGATCGCGGCCGACCAGCATGATCATCTGGTTCGGCAGGCGCAGCACCAGGGCGATCGCATTGTGGCCCTTCTCACCTTCGGATCGGACCGCCGTATCGCCGGCTTGGGGCGTGGTCTGATCGGAAGGTGTGCTGCGCTGCCGGTCGAGCTCGCCTTCGCCGAAACGACGGTAGGAGAACGGCTCGGTCGTCCAGCCTTCGGTTTCGATGACCCCCGGCTCCAGGCTCTGCACGTTGCCGGTCAGGATCTGGCCGTTGGCGTCGGCGATCAAATAGAGATTGGCGCCGGGCTGGCGCGAGCGCTGCTCCACCACGCGCACCAGGACCGGCAGGCCGCCGCGCTGGTAGGCGCGGGCAAGGCCGAGCACCTCGTCGTTGATGGTCTCCTGCGTCTGCGCGGTCAGCATGCGCGCCGAAAGCGAGGTCATGTAGAGGACAAGCAGTACGGCGCAGAGCGCGAAGAGCAAGAGATAGAGCGCCGAGAGCCGCGCAGCCGTCGTCTTCATGATGGCAGGCACGGAAAGGGCCATGCCGCCGCCTAACCGGCCCTAAGCATGTAACCGGCGCCGCGAATCGTATGCAGGATGGGCTTGTCGAAGCCTTTTTCGATCTTGCCGCGCAGTCGCGAGACATGGACGTCGATGACGTTGGTCTGCGGATCGAAATGATAATCCCAGACATTTTCGAGCAGCATGGTGCGCGTCACCACCTGACCGGCATGGCGCATCAGATATTCAAGCAGGCGGAACTCGCGTGGCTGCAGCGTGATCTCGCGTCCGGCGCGCCTGACCGAATGCGAAAGCCGGTCAAGTTCGAGATCGCCGACGCGGTAGACGGTTTCGGCTTCCTTGGCGCTGGCCCGGCGGTTCAGCACCTCGACGCGGGCGAGCAGCTCGGAAAAGGCATAGGGCTTGGTCAGATAATCGTCGCCGCCGGCGCGTAGGCCGGTGACCCGATCGTCGACCTCGCCCAGCGCCGACAGGATCAGTACCGGCGTGGCGTTCCCCCTGGAGCGCAGGCCGGCGATGACCGAAAGGCCGTCGCGGCGCGGCATCATCCGGTCGATGACCATCACGTCGTAGTCGCCGGCATCGGCGAGCGCGAAGCCGGTCTCGCCGTCACCCGCGACATGCGCGGTGTGCCCGGCCTCGGTAAAGGCTTTCTGCAGATAATCCGCAGCCTCGCGATCGTCTTCTATGACGAGAATCTTCATAGGACCGTTATACGCGATTTCGCTGGAAGATTGAGTAGCCGGCATCTGCATTTTAGCCTTCGCCAAAGCGCATCGCGATCAAGATGATCCAGGCCGCGCGCGATAAAGTCTTGGTTCTCTGGTGTTACTGTCCCAGCATGCTGCCGGCATGCCGTTGCCACCAAAGCGCTCCGCTTGTTCGCTCAGCCTGAGCGCATGGCCCGCGGGGTGAGTGCGGCAGCGGGCGATGGGAAGCCCGCTGCCGCCGGAGGGGAGCACGATGACTGACTAACGTGCTCGGCTCCATACTTCCCGTGCGGCGGCTCGGGGGTGTTTGAAACCGCCGCACTGGAAAAGTCGTTGTCAGCCCTTGGCGACGGGCAGCGCCACGAAGCGGTTGTTGTCGTCGCGGGTAATCTGCATCAGGACGGCCTTGCGCCCGGATTTCACCGCTTCGTCCATGGCCTTGGTGACGTCGTCGGTGCCGTTGACTTCCATCGAATTGACCGCGGTGATGATGTCGCCCGGCTGGATGCCACGGTCGGCGGCATCGCTGTCGGGATCGACATCGGTCACCACCAAACCCTTGCCGTTCTCGGATTTGGTGACGGTCAGACCGAGATCGGCGAGCGTATCGGCCTTAGCCGGAGCCGCAGGCTTGTCGTCGGCCGAGGCCTGCTTGTCGCTTGAAGGCAGCTTGCCGAGCTCCACCTTGACGCTCTGGCTCTTGCCGTCGCGCCAGACCGTGACGTCAACCGACTTGCCCGGCGAATAGGCGCCAATCAGGCGGGCGAGCTCCTTCGGCGAAGCAACATCCTTGCCGTCGACCTGGGTGATCACGTCACCGGCGGTGATGCCGCTCTTCTTGCCGGGGCCGTCGTCCTGTGCGCTGGATACCAGTGCGCCGTT
The DNA here is from genome assembly GCF_006442955.1 of Mesorhizobium sp. B1-1-1. Classification (NCBI taxonomy): domain Bacteria; kingdom Pseudomonadati; phylum Pseudomonadota; class Alphaproteobacteria; order Hyphomicrobiales; family Phyllobacteriaceae; genus Mesorhizobium; species Mesorhizobium sp. B1-1-1. The sequence goes on along the minus strand of NZ_VFWW01000001.1, from coordinate 60,740 downwards.
GTTGGACTTCAGGCCGAGCGATTCGGCGATGTCTGATGTGACCGGCTGGATCTCGACGCCGAGCCAGCCGCGCTGCACGGCACCGCTCTTCATCAGATCCTCGACGACCTGCTTGGCGGTCGAGGCAGGAATGTCGAAGGCGATGCCGACGCTGCCGCCGGAAGGCGAGAAGATAGCGGTGTTGATGCCGACCACCTGACCGCTGAGGTTGAAGGTCGGGCCGCCAGAATTGCCGCGGTTGACCGAGGCGTCGATCTGGATGAAATCATCATAGGGACCGGCGCCGATGTCACGGCCCCGCGCCGAGACAATGCCGGCGGTGACGGTGCCGCCGAGACCGAAGGGGTTGCCGACGGCCACGACCCAATCGCCGACCCGAACCTTGGAGTCGTCGGCGAAGTCGACATAGGTAAATTTGCCGCCACCCTCGACCTTGAGCACCGCGAGGTCGGTGCGCGGGTCGGTACCGACCAGCTTGGCGTCGAGTTCCTTGCCGTCATTGGTCACCACGGTGAAGGCGGTGCCCTCTTCGACGACATGGTTGTTGGTGACGAGATAGCCATCCTCGGAGATGAAGAAGCCCGACCCTTGAGCCACCGGGCGCGGCTCGCCATTACCGCGGTCACGATGCCCGAACCGGCGGTGGCCATCGTCGTTCTGGCCGCCCTGATCGCCAAAGCCGCGGAATTCCTTGAAAAAGCGGCGCAGCTGCGGATTGTTGGGCAAATTGTCGAAACCGTCCTGGTCGTCGGAGCCGTCATCGGCGGTGGGCTGGACCTTGGCCTTGACCTTGACGCTGACAACGGCGGGCGAAACGCGCTCGACGACATCGGCGAAGCTGGGGACCTGCGGCGCCTCGACGCGCACGGCATCGGCCAGAACGGGGCTGGTTCCGCTGGTCAACGCGCCAACGCCGATCGCGCCGGCAACGGCGACGGAAGCGACGGCAGCCAGGAGACGCTTGCGGGTGCGGGAATATGAATTGGGGGCAATATTCATGGGGTCTCGTATCCTCTTTTCGAAGGGACGCGCCTTGTCGGCATCCTGAGGAAGAGAATTAGAGCGGCGTACATTACGACGCCATTTCCGACGCATGAAACTTTGGTAATGTTGGCGAACGATCGCCGCCTGCACTCAATCGCGGCGCAGGATCGCCTCCAGTGCCGCCCGCTCGTCGGCGGAGAGGGATTTTGTCGCCAGTGTCCGGCGCGATCTCGCGCTGAGCACGACGAACAGGCCACCGGCCAAAAGCAGGATCACCGGCGTGCCCCAAAGCAGAGCGTTGCGCAGGTCGAAGCGCGGCTTCAGCAGCACGAACTCGCCGTAGCGCGAAACCACATAGTCCATCACCTGCTTGTCGGTATCGCCAGCGACCAGGCGCTGGCGCACCAGAACGCGCAGGTCACGGGCAAGATCGGCATCGGATTCGTCGATCGACTGGTTCTGGCAGACCATGCAGCGCAGCCCTTCCGACAGCGCTCGCGCCCTCGCTTCCAGCGTCGGATCGGCAAGCATCTCGTCGGGCTTCACCGCCAGCGCCGTGCCGGCAAAGGACAGCGCCAGCACCATCACGAGCGACGCGATGGACAACTTCGCCTTCATGGCAGGCCCGCGGGGCTCATGGCGCCGGCCTGCTTGCGGCGGCGCGAGGGTGCGCCGACGCGCAGGCGCCTGTCCATCAGCGACATGGCCGCACCAACCATCATGACCAGGCCGCCGCCCCAGATCAGCGTCACCAGCGGTTTCCACCACAGGCGCACCACGACCGATCCGTCATTGCCCTCGTCGCCGAGCGAAATGTAAAGCTGCGAAAGGCCCATCGTCCTGATGCCTGATTCCGTCGTCGTCGTCTGGCGTACCGGATAGAAGCGCTTGGCCGAGCTGATTTCGCCAACCGGACTGCCGCCGACGCCGATCAGTTGGAAGCGACCGCGATCCTCGCTGTAATTCGGTCCCTGCGCCGGATGGAGCCCGACGAAACGCAGAGTGTGGCCGGACAATTCGACGGTTTGCCCGGCATGCATCGACAGTATCTTCTCGGTGCCGAAGCAAAGCGTGCCGACGATGCCAAGCGTGGTCAGGCCAAGACCGAGGTGGGCAAGCGCTGTGCCGAAGACCGAGCGCGGCAGGCCGAGCAGGCGCCTGACCATGACCCTCGCAGCCACATTGCCGAACCCCGCCTTGACGGCGAGGTCGGTGAGAGCGCCGAGGATCAGCCAGACGGCAAGACCCACGCCAAGGGCTGCGAATACCGAAGCGCCGTTGATGAACAGGGCGGTGACCAGCGTTGCCAGAAGCGCCGCCGCGAAAGCTGCCATCAGGCGCTGCGCGACGGCGAAGACGTCGCCGCGCTTCCAGGCCAGCAGCGGCCCGAACGGAACCATGGCCAGCAACGGCACCATGAGCGGTCCGAAGGTGAGGTCGAAGAACGGCGCGCCGACCGAAATCTTGTCGGCCGAAAGGGCCTCGACGGCCAACGGATAGAGCGTACCGACGAGCACGGTGGCGGTGGCCGTGGTCAGGAACAAATTGTTCAGCACCAGCGCGCCTTCGCGCGAAACCGGATGAAAGAGGCCGCCGGCCGTCAGCCTCGAGGCCCGCAGTGCAAACAGCGTCAATGATCCACCGATGAACAGCGTCAGTATGCACAGGATGAAGATGCCGCGCGTCGGATCGGTGGCGAAGGCATGCACCGAGGTCAGGACGCCCGAACGCACCAGGAAGGTGCCGAGCAACGACAGTGAAAAGGTCAGGATGGCGAGCAGCAGCGTCCAGATCTTCAGCGCCGAACGCTTTTCCATGACGATGGCCGAATGGAGCAGCGCGGTGCCCGCCAGCCACGGCATGAAGGAGGCGTTCTCGACCGGATCCCAGAACCAGAAGCCGCCCCAGCCGAGCTCGTAATAAGCCCAATACGAGCCCATGGCGATGCCGCCGGTCAGGAACATCCAGGCCACCAGGGTCCACGGCCGTACCCATCGCGCCCAGGACGCATCGATGCGTCCGTCGATGAGCGCGGCTACCGAGAACGAGAAACAGATCGAGAAGCCGACATAGCCGAGATAGAGCAGTGGCGGGTGCACTGCGAGGCCGAGATCCTGCAAAATGGGATTGAGATCGCGCCCTTCGATGGGCGCCGGCGAAAGCCTGGCGAAGGGATTGGACGTTGCCAGGATAAACAGGAAGAATGTCGCGCCGATCGCACCCTGCACGGCAAGCACGTTGGCGCGTAGCGTCGCCGGCAGGTTGGAGCCGAAGGCGGCGACCAGCGCACCGAAGAAGGTCAGGATCAACACCCAGAGCAGCATCGAGCCTTCGTGATTGCCCCAGGTTCCAGTGATCTTATAGATCATCGGCTGCAGCGAATGGGAATTTTCCCAGACGCTGGCGACCGAGAAATCGGAGCTCGCATAGGCGCTGACCAGTGCGGCGAAGGACAGCGCCGTCAGGGCAAAGCCGGTGATCGCGACGGGAGCGCCGACCGCCATCAGGCGCTGATTGTTGGTGCGGGCGCCAAACAGCGGCACCACCGTCTGCACCAGCGCCAGCGCGAAGGCCAGGACCAGCGCGAAATGTCCGGTCTCAACCATGATCGCCAACCCGGCTATATCGAGCCTGCCTATTCACTCTTGCTCTCCTGCCAAACGCCCTTGGCCTTCAGCCCATCGGCCACTTCCTTGGGCATGTAGCGCTCGTCGTGCTTGGCCAGAACGCTGTCGGCCACAAAGACGCCATCCGGGCCGAACGTGCCCTCGGTGATGACCCCCTGCTCCTCGCGAAATAGGTCAGGCAGGATGCCTGTATAGGTGACCTTGACCGATTTATGGGTGTCGGTCACAGAAAACGCCACTGTCGCCCCCTGCCCGCGCTGGATCGTGCCTTTTTCCACCAGGCCGCCCAGCCTGATGCGCTGGCCCGGCTGCACCGTCGCCGTGGCCAGATCGGCGGGCATGTAGAAATAGGACGCCTTCTGGCCGAGCGCATAGAATGTCAGGCCGGTGGCGGCGCCGAGGAAGGCCAGGCCGCCCGCGATCACCGACAATCGTTTCTGTTTGCGTGTCATTGTCCGGTCCAGCCCTATTGCGTCGCCGTCAGGCCGAGCGAAGCGGCAAAAGCGGTGAATTTCCTGGCTTCGTCACTGTCGGCTCCAAAGACGGCAATAGCTCGGCTCAACGCCTCGCGCGCCTGGTCGGCCTTGCCCAGCACGATGTATGAACGAACGAGCCGCATCCATCCTTCCGGGTCGCGCGGATTCTGCCGCAGCTTCTCGTCGAGCCCGGCGACCATGGTGTTGATCATGGCTTCCCTGTCCTGCGGCGACATCGATGAAGCGGCATCGATATCGCCCGCGGTCGGTCCGTTTGCCGGCTCGCTCGAAGCGACGCCTGCATTGCCGGCGCCGGAACTATCGGACTTGGCCAGCGCCTGCTCGATCGCGCCGCGCCATGGCGAATCCTTCGGCAGCGTGCCCAGCATCGCCTGCCAGGCCGCGGCCGCCTCCTTGCTGCGACCCTCCTGGGCCAAGGCCATGGCAAGGTAGAAGCTGGCCTTGGCATTGGCCGGGTCAAGCTTCAGGGCCGCTTCGAAAGCCTCCTGGGCATCCGCCGAAACGATGCCGCCGGCGGCGCTGGCAATCGCCTCGCCGAGACCGGCCCGGCGAACGGCGCTGTCGCCGTCGAGGCGAATGGCGTTGCGATAGGCGGCGACCGCGTCGGAAAAGCGCTGCATGCGCAGATAGACCGGCGCCAGCACGTCCCATCCCCTGCCGTCGGACGGATTGGCGGCAAGATGGGCTTCGGCGCGACCCACAAGTTCGTCGACCGAGCTGTCGGCCGGATTCTTGGCCAGGCGCTCGCTGAGCGGCTGCGAGGGCAGATCGGGCGAGCCTATGTTGATGTAGAGGCCCCAACTGACCAGCGGCACCGCCAGCACGGCCGCGGTGGCGACAAGCCGCGTCGCGACGCATGTACGTCCGACGGATGCGCTGCCGGCCTGGTCCGCATTGTCGAGGCGAAGGATGCGCCGGGCGATCTCGGCGCGCGCCTCATCGGCTTCGGCAGGCTTGATCAGGCCACGGGCGGCATCGCGGTCGAGTTCGGACAGTTGGTCGCGATAAACTTCCAGATCGTGCTCGCCGCTCGAAGACGCGCTCCTGGCGCCACCGGCCAGCGGCAGCAGCACCGCCAGGCTGGCGCCCAGCGTTAGGATTGCGGCTATGACCCAGAACAGCATGGTTCTTCCAATAACGGCAGAGCCTTGCCCTGCCAACACAAGCATACTGCGACGCTTTGACGGCGGGCGCGCCGCATATCCTTCATCGACATCAACCGGCCGGGTCCGAAATGGACCGGCTAGCCTGTCAGGTGAGCGGCGTCCAACTGCCATCGGCGTTGCGGCAAGCCGTTCCACGCGCCGTGACCCCTGCCCCGCCGGTAAAGACGGTCTGCGTGTACTGGCGGCAGTCCTGTGAGCCGACGCGGTAGGGCTGAGCCGGAACCACTTCGCCATAACGGGACGCCTGGGTGCCCTTCCACGTCACCTTCTGGCCGCTCGTGGTGTATTCGAGCGCCTTGTATTCAGCCTCGAGCGCGCTGCGCTTTTCGGCGTCGCTAAGCCCGCTGCCGATCGACCCGCCAATGAGGCCGCCGCCCATCGCAGAGATAATCGTCGTGGCGACTTTGCCGCCGCCGGATGGCGTCGAGGCCGGCGTCGCAGCGATGGTGGGAGCCTTGCCGCCCAAGGTGGTGCAGCCAGAAACGGCCATCAATGCGGAAACAAGCGCGACGCGAATCTTCATGCCAACAACCGGTTTTCTTGAGCTGGAGCCTGTCATGGATGAGCCGGGGGCCGCGTCATCGGAGAAGTCGGCGAGCCTATAATGTTGATATTTGTCGGAAATTTGGCCGTTGGGCCCGCTACGGAGCCAATCGGTGCGCCGCCATAACATGCCCAGCCCGTCAATGTCGATCGGCCGGGGAAAGGCATCACTGAAGGCTCCGCAATCGCACTACCGCCTTCAATCCGCCCATGCCGGACCGTTCGAGCAGCAGTATGCCTCCATACTCGTTGACGAGGTCGGCGACAATGGCCAAGCCGAGACCCGTGCCCGGCTTGGTCTCGTCCAGGCGTCGTCCGCGTTTCAACGCTTCGCGCGCTTTTTCCTCGGGTATGCCCGGTCCGTCGTCTTCGATGGCGATCTCGAACATGTTGTCGTCCTTGTCACCCACGGGAACGACGGAAATCGAAACCGCGCTCTTCGCCCATTTCATCGCGTTTTCGAGCAGATTGCCGAGCAACTCCTCGAGGTCCTCGCGCTCGCCGGCAAAGACGATCTCGATCGGCGGCAGCGACAACGACAGGTTGGTCTGCGGATTGAGCTTCTGCAAGACCCTGACCATGCGCTGCACCAACGGCGCTATCGGCGTGCGATAGACGACGCTGTCGCGCTGCGCCGCGACGCGGGCGCGCTGGAGATAGTGATCGACCTGCTTCTGCATGGAAGCGGCCTGTTCGGCGATCAGTTGCCCCTTGGCGCCACCAAGCGCCCGCCCCTCGTTGAGCAGCACCGCCAGCGGTGTCTTCAGGGAATGGGCGAGATTGCCGACCTGAGTCCGCGAGCGCTCGACGATACGCCGGTTGTTCTCGATCAAGGCATTGGTTTCGTTGGCAAGCGGTTCAATCTCGGCTGGAAACTGGCCGTCAAGTCTTTGCGCGGTGCCTTCGCGCACCATGGCGAGCGCGTTCCTGACCCTTCGCAGCGGTTGCAGGCCGAGCAGGATGGCGATGGCGTTGATGGCGATCATGCCGACGCCGAACAGGGAAAGGTAGGTCAGGAGGCGGCGCTGGAAGGTGGCGATCTCCTGTTCCAGTTCGGTCTTGTTGCCCATGACGCGAAAGCGGGCGGCGCGGTTCTTGGCATCGAGAACGAATTCGCTCTCGAACACGACCAACTCCTCGCCATCGATGCCTTGCGCCGCGTAGCTGCGCTGGAAATTGGCGTTGAAGGGAACGTCCGCCACATCGGGCGACGGGATCGTCCTGGTCATCGACGATGAGTGGAGATTGCCGTGCACGCCTTCCGAAGCGGGTTCGACGGACCAGTACCAGCCCGAATTCGGTTCCGAGAAGCGGAGGTCGCCGAGATCCGGAGCGCCGGCGAGCGCGCCGGTGTCGGAAATGCCGATGGAGCCGATCAGGTTGAACAGATGCGCAGAAAGCAGGCTGTCGAAACCGCGCTCGCTGGCCTGGCGGTAGAGCGTGGTAATGAGGGTGAAAATGACGATGAGGGTCAGGATCGCCCAGACCGTGGAAAAGGCGATGACGCGGAACGTCAGCGAGCGCGGCCACAAGCGCAGTGAGAGCCGCTTGCTCACGGTTGGGTTGGTAGGGAGCGGTTCCGCCTTACGCCTCCGGCTCACGCATGCGATAACCCATGCCGCGCACGGTTTCGATCATGTCGATGCCCATTTTCTTACGGAGCCGTCCGACAAACACCTCGATCGTGTTGGAATCGCGGTCGAAATCCTGGTCGTAGAGATGCTCTACCAGTTCGGTCCGCGAGACGACCTCGCCCATGTGATGCATCAGGTAGGCAAGCAGGCGGAACTCATGCGATGTCAGCTTCAACGGCACGCCGGCGACATCGGCCTTCGAGGCCTTGGTGTCGAGGCGTAGCGGCCCGCAGGTCAGTTCGGATGAGGCGTGGCCGGCGGCGCGGCGGATCAGCGCCCTGACCCGCGCCAGGACCTCCTCGATGTGGAACGGCTTGGTGACATAGTCGTCCGCGCCGGCGTCGATGCCGGAGACCTTGTCGCTCCAGCGGTCGCGGGCGGTCAGGATCAGCACCGGCATCTTGCGGCCGCCGCGCCGCCAGCGCTCGACCACGCTGATGCCGTCCATCTGCGGCAGGCCGATGTCGAGCACGACCGCGTCGTAGGGCTCGGTGTCACCGAGAAAATGGCCCTCCTCGCCGTCATATGCCCGGTCGACGACATAGCCGGCGTCGACCAGCGCATCCGATATCTGCCGGTTGAGATCCTTGTCATCCTCGACGACCAGTACGCGCATGCGAAGACCACTGCCTGTTGACCGATTGCTTCAGCTATAGGCCGATTCCGCCGGCCTGGGAAACGACGGGGGTCAGTTCTGCGGGACGACGATCTCGGAGCGGCGCGGACGCTGCCCGTTCTTGCCCGGAACGAGCACGACGATGACGCAGACCGGCTGCCCGCCTCGCGTCGACTGCGAGGCCTTGGCAAGCGTCCCGCCATTCTGCTCGGCCACCTGCTGGCCGATCGCGTAGCAGTCGGCCGCCGCCACGACAATCGATTCATCCTGCGCGGCTGCCGGCGCAACGCTTGCCGGCACCGCAAGCAGCCCGGCGCAGAGCGCCAGGGTCGCGGTTCGGAAATGGGAGCGAAGCGTTCTCATGGCCAGCGTTGTAACGCATCGGCGCTGAACGTGAAATGAACGGTGATCGCCGCTGAAACCATGCTCGCCACCCCTGCAATGCGAGACAAACAAATTGAGATTTCACCGCCCAACCCGATGAAACCCATGAAGTTCCAGTCTAGACTCCGTTTCGTTCATATTGAAAGCGCGCGTCAGGCGTTTTCCTGGGTCAGTGCCCGAAAACGCAGCAGGCCGTGATGGACAAGCAGTTCCTCGTCATACCGCGCCTCGCTGAATTCGAGCGACAGGCGTGTCTGGCCGCGAGCACCGACCTCCAGCACCGCGTCGGCAAGGCGCGCCTCGATGGCATCCATGATAGCCCGCGTTTCGGCTTCCCCATGGGCCTTCGACCAGACATGCAGCGTAATAAGTTGATCGTCGCGGTTCTCGGCGCCGGTATCCCAGTCAAAGGCGCAGGTCTGGCCGCATGTCACGTAGGGAAAGGCGACGTTGTCGGTTGGTTGTTCGCGCAGTCCGGCGCCGCCCAGCAGAGCCGACAGGGACGGATCGCTTTTTAGCCTCAGAAACAGTGCCTGTTGCAAATCGCCGGGCGCCGTCATCGTTTCTCCCTCACCCGGTGCGCTATCGACCCTGCTCGCCAGAAGCTCTTCCGCACTCCAGACGCTTTGCCATATATAGCCATTTACCGAACGAACACGATTGCCGATTCGTTGTCACGATGATGAATGTCGATGATATCGAAAATACGACTTCCCGCCAATCTCGTCAGCGACGATGAATAGCGGGTACCCTTTGCGAACCGCAAGCATCAGCAACGCCCGGCAGCGCCGCATTTCCTAATTTCAGGAGCTGATCATGCTCGATCCAGAAAAGGCCAGGGCCGCGTCGCGCCTCCTGGTAGGCCATTGGGACAAGGGCACCCGCCTCGACGCCATACCCGAGGAATTGCGGCCGAAGACGCGGGCCGAAGGCTACGCCATCCAGTCGCACGTCATGGATCGCTCAGTGGCTCCGCTCTTCGGCTGGAAGATCGCGGCAACCAGCCTGGCCGGCCAGCGGCATATCAACGTCGACGGCCCGATGGCCGGGCGCCTCCTCGCCGAGAAGGCGGTCGAGGTCGGTGGCTCCGTTTCCCTGGCGACAAGCAAGATGCGTGTCGCCGAGATCGAATTCGCCTTCCGGTTCGGCCGTCAGTTGCCGCCTCGCCCGGCGCCTTATGAAATCGGTGATGTAGTGGACGCCGTGGCGAGTTTGCATCCGGCGATCGAAATACCGGACTCCCGCTATGACGATTTCTGCGCTGTCGGCGCGCCGCAGCTCATCGCCGACAATGCTTGTGCCAATCTGTTCGTCATCGGCGAGGCGGCGGAAGACGATTGGCGTGACGTAGATTTCGCGAAGCACCCGGTGGCCGCTTCTGTCTCTGGAAAGTCGCAGCATATCGGATCAGGAGCAGCCGTGTTGGGCGATCCGCGTGTTGCGCTGACCTGGATCGTCAACGAACTGTCGGGGCTGGGCATAACGCTCCAGCCGGGGCAAGTGGTGATAACCGGCACCTGCGTGACGCCGATAAATGTCGAGGCCGGCGACGAAGTCATCGGCGATTTGGGCAGGTTCGGCCGGGTCTCGGTGCGCTTCTGCTAGCAGTTTTACCCCTGTGACAATCCCCTGAGGCAGACAGGCCCCCGGTCATTGTCCTCCACGCAGCCGCACCACAACGCTGCGCACTGCAAGCACCAGCACGGTGATGACGATCAGGATCACTGAAAGTGCCGCGATCGCCGGGTCGATATTGTCGCGCAGACCCATCCACATCAACCTGGGCAGCGTGATGGCGTTGACCGAGGTGATGAACAGCGTGACGCCGATTTCCTCCCAGGAGAGCACGAAGGACAGCAGTGCCGCGGTGACGATGCCGAATTTGATGTTGGGCATGATGATGCGCGTGGCGCGCTCCCAAACGCTGGCGCCAAGGCCACGCGCTGCGAGGTCGATACGGCGGTCAAGCTGGCTGAGGGAGACCAGGATCAGCACCGTGGCGAAGGGCACCGTCATCACCGAATGCGCCATGGCCACACCCAGCCACGTGTCGTAGCCGAAAAAGGAACTGACGCCGGAGATCGAGGTGAGCAGGAAATAGAGCGTCACCGCCGAGACCACCGGCGGCACCACCATTGGCAACAGCACGAAGCCGACCAGAGCCGCGGTGAAGCGCGGCTGGAACATCCACACGCCAAGGCTGAAGCACAGTGCCAGCACCGTCGAGATGACACTGCTGACGATGCCGATCCTGATCGAGAGCAGGATGGACTGGAGCCAGCGCGGATCCTCGATTAGCGAGCGGTAGTGGCGCAGCGACAATTCGCCGGTCGGCATCGCCAGCATGCGGCTCGGCGTCAGCGACACCGGGATCACGGCCAGCAGCGGCAGGAGCAGGAACAGCGCCACCAGGACGGCGAGGGCAAGCGAGACGGGACCGGGGCGATAGGTCGGCATAGGCTACACCAATTGCTTCGGTCTGACGTAGCGGAAAAGCAGCGCCATCAGGATGCCGACGAACAACACCAGCACCACGCTGATGGCAGCACCCAGCCCCCAGTCCGGGCTCTGGAAGATGCGGAGATAGATCAGTTCGGCGATCATGACGCTGCGGCCACCGCCAAGGATCGCCGGCGTGACGAAGAAGCCGAGCGAGAAGACGAAGACGATCAGCGCGGAGCCGATGATGCCGGAGCGCGTCATCGGCACGAACACCGTCCAGAAGGTGCGCATGCGGCTGGAACCCAGCCCGCGCGCGGCGAGCAGCACACGCTCGTCGAGGCTGCGCATGGAAGACGCCAGCGGAAAGACGGCGAAAGGAATGAGGAAGTGCGTCATGCCGACGATGACGCCGAATTCGTTGCGCACCAGCGTCAGCGGTTCGCCAATGAAGCCGATCGACTGCAGCCAGGTGTTGATCAGGCCGCGGTTGGAGAGAAGCGCCACCCAGCCGAAGGCGCGCGTCAGCACCGATATCCAGAACGGCACCAGGATGCAGAATTCGGCCAGCACCCGCTGCGCCGGGCTGCCGCGCACCCAGACCACGGTGATGGCGTAGGCAGCGGCAACCGATACAACGGTGACGATCGCCGCGATGCGCAGCGTGCGGACGAACACCGACTGTACCAGCGGGTCGGTTATCAGCGCGCCGTACTGGCCAAGCCCCGGCGTCGGCAGCGTGAAGCTCCACTTCACCACGCCGAGGAACGGCCAGGCATAGGCGAGGCCAAGGAACAGGAGCAGCGGCGCCATCAGCAGCGCCGCGCCCATCCTATCCGAGAGAACGCCTCTCATGTCAGCCCAGCGCCGGTCAGGCGGAGATGATCTTGGTATATTCGTCCAGCGCCGCCCCGTAATTCTTGGCGTACCAGTCCATGTCGAGCGGGATCTGCTTCTTCATGTTCTCGGGATCGACCGGGTTGATGCGCTTCTTGTCGGCGGGAACCAGAGCGTCGGCAGCCGGGTTGGCCGGGCCCTGACCGAGCTTGTCGAACATGACAAGCTGCTTTGCAGGGTCCTGCGCGCTGGCGATGAACTTCATCGCCGCGTCCTTGCCGCCGGGGTTGTTCTTCAACACGGCCAGTGCGCCGGGCGAAATCAGGCCCTGGTCCCAGATGAACTTGATCTGACCGCCCGAATCCTGCTCGATCAGCGAGGCTCGCGTCGACCAGACGATCGCCATCGAGGCTTCGCCGTTGAGCAACACGCTCTGGCTTTCCGCGCCGCCGCCCCAATAGGCGACGACGTTCTCCTTGAACGCGGCGATCTTGTCATGCGCGCGCTTGAGGTCGAGCGGATAGAGCGACGCCGGCGCGATGCCGTCGGCGAGAAGAGCCGCCTCCCAGCTCGACACGCCCCATTTGTAGAGGGAGCGCTTGCCGGGGAATTTCTTCACGTCGAAGAAATCGGCCATGCCGGTCGGGGCATTGCTGCCGTATTTCTGCGAATCGTAGGCGATCACATAGGAGAAGAAATAGGTCGAGGCGGCGTAATCCCAGCCGAAGCCCGGCCGCATCTTCTTCTTGTCGACTATTGTGTAGTCGATCGGCTCGAGCATGCCTTGCGCGCCAAGCGTGATGGCCGAGAACGGGTCGACGTCGACAAGATCCCAGGTCGGCGCACCGCTTTTAAATTGTGCCGCGATGGCCCCTTCGGTCGGGCCGGAGCCATCCATCTTGACGGTGATGCCGGTGTCCTTGGTGAAAGCCTGGCCATAGGCGGCGTCGTAAGCCGTGATGGCGTCGCCGCCCCAGTTGACCAGCACCAGTTCCTTCGCGGCGGCGAAGGACTTGGTCGAGCGCAGCAGCAGCGGCGTGCCGGCAAGCACGAGGCCTGCAAGTTGCGTGAATTGCCGGCGCGAGATCTCACCGCGCCTTGTCCTTTCGGAGAGCGTTTCGATGGCCTGTTTCTTGGTATCGTTCATGTTAGTTCCCCTTTGTTTTCGTTGATCGAATCCGGAATCCGGTGCGGCGAATTCAGGCCGCGCCGGTGCTCATTGCCCTCCGTCCGGAAGGAGGAAACCCTTTTCCGCCGGCCAGGTCAGCCAGACGGAATTGCCTTTGCTGAGTGCCGCGGCCGCGACCTCGTTCGGCACAGAGACGGTCACCTTCGCACCTTGGCGTGTCGTAAGGTCGAGTTTGGTCGCCGCGCCCAGATAGGTCGATCCGATCGCGGTGGCAGCTATGCCGTTCTCGCCTGCCGCCGCCTCGCGCGCTATCGACATATGTTCTGGCCGGATCGCCAGGATGGCATTGCCATCCACTGCTTCGGCGTTGCCGCGCAGCTTGATTGCCCGGTCTTCGCAGAGCGCGGTCGCGCCATGGTCGGCGACGCGCACGCCCTTCAGCGGCAGCATATTGATCTCGCCCAGGAACTCGGCGACGAAGCGGTTGGCGGGCCGGTCATAGACCTCGTCAGGCGCTCCGACCTGCAACAATTTGCCATGGTTGAAGATGGCGACACGCGAGGACAGCGCCAGCGCCTCGCTCTGGTCGTGGGTGACGAAGACGAAGGTGGTGCCGGTCTCCTGGTGCAGGCGCTTCATCTCGGCCTGCATCTGGCCGCGCAGGCTCTTGTCCAGCGCCGAGAACGGCTCGTCGAGCAAAAGCACGCCCGGCTCGAACACCAGCGCGCGGGCCAGCGCCACGCGTTGTTGCTGGCCGCCGGAAAGCTGCGCCGGCAGCTTCTTCTCGTGGCCGAGCAGACCGACGCGCTCTATCATCTCGCCGACGCTACGCTTGATTTCGGCGGCAGATTTCTTGCGCACCTTGAGGGGAAAGGCGATGTTTTGCTCGACGCTCATATGCGGGAAGAGCGCATAGCCCTGGAACACCATGCCGGCGGCGCGCTGCTCGGCCGGCCGGTCGGTAATATCGACGCCGTCGCTGAACAGGCGGCCCTCGCTGGGCTGCAGGAAGCCGGCCAGGATCATCAGGAAGGTGGTTTTGCCGGAGCCGGAGGGGCCAAGCAGCGTCAAAAACTCGCCGCGGCCGATATTGAGCGTCAGATTGTCCAGCGCACGGAACGAGCCGAAGCTCTTGCCGATCCCGTTCGCCTTGATCTCTGCGGCCCGGCCGGGTTGCTGCATCCTGCCTCTTCCTTGGTGGCTGGGAAATCGTAGGCAGCGCGAAGGCTCACCGCAACCGAATAGTTTTCGCCGGATCGGCAAATTTGATTCATCTATGGTGAATACCGGCGACGCTGGAGCCGCCGATTTCACCCCTCGTAGGGAGATCGGCTGATCTCAATATGTCCGCAGCCTGTTTTCCGATAGCTTCGATCTCAACCATCCCCCAAACGCCTCCAGCACAGGGTGACCCGCCTTGGCGTGCTCGGAAACCAGGAAATAGGAACGCGGCGACGGGATCGAGGTCTCGAACGGCTTGACCAGCCGGCCTTCACTCAGCGCCCGACGGCTGGTCAGCTCGTCCCCCATGGCGATGCCCTGGCCGGCAATCGCCGCCGAGAAAACGAGGTTCATGTCGGAAAAGAAGATGCCGCCCTCGGTGTCGGGGTTCTCGACCTTGGCCAGCGCCAGCCAGCGCGCCCAGTCCTCCGTATCGCCAAGATGCAGCAGGTTGGCGCGCAGGACGTCGGCCGGCTTGGAAAAGCCGCCCACTTTGTTGAGTAGCGTCGGGCTGCAGAGCGGCGTGAACGAGATTTCGCACAGCAGTTCCACCACGCGGTTCGGCCAGTTGCCGACGCCAAAGGCAATGAAGGCGTCGGCGTCCGGATTGCTGACGTCGTCGAGCCGCCGGGGCGTCAGTATGCTCAGCGCCACGTCCGGATACATCTGCCGGAACTCGCCGATATGGGTGCACAAGAACAGCGAGGCAAAGCCTGGTGTGCATGAGACTGCGAAGGAGCCGCCGACCCCGGTGCCGGCGTTTTGCGCCACCGCGTCGCCGAGCACGGTCAGCGCCTTGCGCACGTCCGCGGCATAGCGCTGGCCGCGCGGCGTCAGCGCCACGCCCTTGCCGATGCGCTCCAGCAGATCGAAGCCGAGGTCGCGTTCGAGCAAGCGCAATTGATGGCTGACCGCGCTGCGGGTGAGGTGCAATTCGTCAGCGGCGCGCCAGACGCTGCCATGACGGGCGAAACTGTCGAGGGCGCGCAGCGCCTGCGTCGATGGAATTCTCAAGAGGTGAACCGAATTTGCACGAACCGGGAAAACATATCACTTTTTGGCGAGCCGCTTCACTGCTTTCTTTGGCGCATGGAGAAACCGGTGACGACATCGGCGCAAGAAACCGCTCTTGCCTGCCTCGACGGCATCCAGCCGCTGCTGTCGGCCTGGACGCGCACCATCTTCGACTTCGGCGAGACCGCCTGGCGCGAGTACCAGTCGGCAGACTGGTACGTCGATTCGCTGAAGCGCGAGGGGTTTTCGGTCGAGGAAGGCTCCGCCGGCATGCCGACGGCCTTCTGCGCCCACTGGACCAATGGGGACGGTCCGACCATCGGCATGTATGCCGAATATGACGCCGTGCCCGGCAACTGCCAGGACGCTGCCACGGTGAAGCGGCCCCGCCCAGGGCTCGGCTCCGAAGCCGGCGGCCATACCGATCCGCACTCGGGCCTGGGCATGGCCAGCCTGGGCGGTCTGCTCGCCACAAAGGCCGCCATGCAGCGCCACGGCATTGCAGGCACGCTGCGCTTCACCGGCGAGCCGGCGGAGAAGGTGCGCGGCTCGAAACCGATCCATGCAGCCAAAGGCTATTATGACGGCCTTGCCGGCATGATCTCATTCCATCCCTTCTACATGCTGCCGCTCTGCAACACTGCGCGCTGGGACACCCATTGCGGCGCTGCCTACGCGATGATCTATCGCTTCATCTGCGATGAGCCCGAGAATTGGGCACGCGCCGCCGGCGACGGCGCCCCGATCCCGCAGGCACATTCGGCGGTTCGCGCGCCCGGCGCCAACGACGCGCTGATGACGATGTACATGGCCTCCAAGGCGCTGCGCGATTCCATGCTGCCGCACCAGGGCGGCTGGTCGATCAGCGAGGCGATCCTGACGGCGGGCCAGGCCACCGCCGACAATCTGCCGGCAGGCCTTGCCGAGATCCAGTACATGATCCGTGTTCCGACCATCGCCATGGCCGAGCAGGTCACCGCCGTGCTCGACCGAAACGCCTCGGCCGCCGCCGCGATCAGCGGCTGCCGCTACGAACGGCACTGGGTTTCGAAGTCGCGGCCGGGGCTGGCCAATCATGCCATGGCCGGGATCGCCTATGAGGCGTTGGCGAGCGTCGGCCCGCCCCGCTGGGACGAGGCGGCGAAGAAGATCGCCCGCGAGATCCAGGTCAATGTCGGTGGGGTGGCGAGCGAAAACCCCTTCATCGACGAGCTGGAGCGGCTGATTGCACCACAGGAGGCAGAGGCGATCCTGCGCCGCGACCTGCCGCCGTCGCAGGTGAACTCGACCTCGGACGACTACACCGATATGAGCTGGCACGCGCCGACGGCGCGTTTCTATGTCGCCCGCCCTGCCCTGCGTTCGGCAAACGGTCATGTTTTTCCAGCCTGGGCGATGAACGCGCTGGGTGGCATCCCGGCGACCATCGACCCGATGGTCATCTGCGCGGCGAAGACCGTCGCGCTATCCGCCCTTCGCCTGCTGGAAGACAAGGCCGCGCGCGACATGGCGATGGACGAGTTCGTCACCCGAACCGGCGGCGGCATTGGCGGTTCGACCTGGATCGCGCCGCTCTGCGACTACGATCCGCCCATCAACTTCCGCTGGCCGGAATATGTCACCACGCCGCGCGGCCGCGACTGGTGGATACCAAGCAAGCAATGACCGCAAACGCCCATACGAGGAGAACCGCATGACCGTTCATGACCGCATCATCGCCGAGCCGTTTTCGCTGCAGCGCCGCAACCCAGCCGGCGGCACCAAGCCGCTGACATCATGGGGTTTCGCCAACGAGACCGACGTCTTGACCGACGTGCTGCTCGGCTCGCCCAATTTCCTGCGCCATCTCTCGACCAGCTCCCTGTCGCGCAAGCACCTGCGCGAGGCGCCCTGCAACATCCAGATCGCGCAGGCACAACACAAGGATCTGGTCGCGGCCTACGAGCATTTCGGCGTCAACATCCACTGGCACGAGCCGACGCCGGAGCTGCCGATGCAGGTCTACTCCCGCGATTCCAGCGTAATGACGCCCTACGGCGCCATCATCACCGCCATGGCCAATTGGTGGCGGCGCGGCGAGAATTACGCCGCCATCCGCACCTATGAAAAACTCGGCATCCCGATCTATGACATGGTCACCGCGGGCACCTTCGAGGGCGGCGATTTCAACGTCATCGAGGACGGCGTGGTGCTGATCGGCTGCGGCGGCGCCCGCACGCAGGAAGAAGGCGCCCGGCAGGTGCAGGCCTGGTTCGAAAAAGAGGGTTGGGAAACACGAATCGCCTTCATCGACGAGTACTATGTCCATATCGACCTGATGGTGGTGCCGATCGCGGAAAAGCTCACCGCCGTCTGCCTCGCCTGCGCCGAGCCGGGGATCGTCGACTGGCTGAGGGGCAAAGGGCACGAGATCATCGACGTGCCGTTCCAGGACACGATGGCGCTCGGCTGCAACTTCATGTCGCTGGGCAAGGACAGGGTGATCGCGCCGACATCCAGCCAGTCGCTGATCGGTCAACTCAAGGCGCGCGGCTTCGAAGTGGCGGCCGTCGACATGAGCGAGATCTCCAAGACCGGCGGCGGCATCCACTGCATGGCGCAGGCGTTGAAGCGCGAGGCGGCCTGAGCCCGGAACGGCAACCCCATCTTCACCCGCCTGATCAGCGTCAGGCGGGTGAATGGCGGTTTGTACCGCCCCCATCAACAAACCCTGCAGGTGTGTCCTCGCCACCCTTGTGGGCGTCCGCAAATGGATGAATAGTCAGGGCGGCGTCGCCCTGAAACTGCCCGCTTGGTTTTCAGGCCGCGCCATAGCCGTCCGGGTTTTTGAATGGTCAGTCCTGAACCACGCAAGAGAAGAGGTGCGATCGCCGCCCGGCTGCTGGCGCTCGACGCATGGATCGATTCTTCTCTCTACGAGATCGGGTTCAAGGCGCGCCAGTTCTGGGAGGGCGCGACGATTTTCTCCCGGCGTTTCCGCGTCAACGGCTGGCGCCGTGGCATCGTCGAGCTTTTGAGCGAAGGTTTCACGCTTGGCGCCGGCGGCATCGTCGTCATGCTGGCGCTGGCTATTCCCGCCTTCCAGGACACGGCCGGCGACTGGCGCGCCCAGGGCGACTTCGCCGTTACCTTCCTCGACCGTTATGGCGACGAGATCGGCCAGCGCGGCATCATCCAGCGCGATTCCGTGCCGGTCGACGAAATGCCGGACCACGTCATCAAGGCGGTGCTTGCCACCGAGGACCGGCGCTTCTTCGACCATTACGGCATCGACGTTCTCGGCCTGTCGCGCGCAATCTTCGAAAATGTGCGGGCAAACTCGGTCGTCCAGGGCGGCTCCAGCATCACGCAGCAGCTGGCCAAGAACCTGTTCCTGACCAATGAGCGCACCTTCGAGCGCAAGATCAAGGAAGCCTTCCTGTCGCTGTGGCTCGAAGCCAATCTGTCGAAGAAGGAAATCTTGCAGCTCTATCTCGACCGCGCCTATATGGGCGGCGGCACGTTCGGCATCGAGGCGGCGGCGGACTTCTATTTCGGCAAGAGCGTCAAGGACCTCAATCTCGCCGAGGCGGCGATGCTTGCAGGCCTGTTCAAGGCGCCGACCAAATACGCGCCGCACATCAACCTGCCGGCGGCGCGCGCGCGCGCCAATGTGGTGCTGTCCAATCTCGTCGATTCCGGCTTCATGACCGAGGGCCAGGTGCTGCAGGCAAGGCTGCATCCGGCCGATGTCGTCGACCGCGGCGAACAGAAGAGCCCCGATTATTTCCTCGACTGGGCCTTCGACGAGGTCAAGAAGATCGCCAAGCCCGGGCAGCACTCGCTGGTGGCGCACACCACCTTCGACGCCAACATCCAGAAGGCGGCAGAAGAGTCGGTGGAGTTCCACCTGCGCCAGTTCGGCAAGGAGTACAACGTCACCGAAGGCGCCGTGGTGGTCATCGAGACCAACGGCGCGGTGCGCGCGATCGTCGGCGGCCGCGACTATGGCGCCAGCCAGTTCAACCGCGCCACCAAGGCACTGCGCCAGACCGGCTCCTCCTTTAAGCCCTACGTCTATGCAACGGCGATGGAGCACGGCTTTACGCCGAATTCGATCGTATCAGGCGGGCCGATCAGCTGGGGCAACTGGTCGCCGCACAATTACGGTGGCGAGTCGGCGGGCAAGGTCCCGCTGATCGTGGCCATGGCCAAGTCGATCAATACCGTGCCCGTGCGGCTTGCCAAGGATTATCTCGGTATCGGGCCGATCAAGGCGATGGCGGAATCGTTCGGCGTGGAATCGCCGCTCGAAGCGCACAAGACCATGGTGCTCGGCACCTCGGGCATGACAGTGATGGACCAGGCGACGGGCTACAGCGTGTTCGCGCAGAACGGCTTTGTCGGCTCCAGGCATGGGATCACGCAGCTCGTCACCCGCACCGGCGAGGTGGTCTACGATTTCGCCAAGGATGCGCCGCCGCCGCATCGCGTGCTGTCCGAGCAGGCGCTGAAATCGATGAACACCATGCTTGTCGCGGTACCGGCGATGGGTACCGCCAGGCGCGCGCAGATCCCCAACATCGTCGTCGCCGGCAAGACCGGCACGACGCAATCCTACCGCGATGCCTGGTTCGTCGGCTTCACCGGCAACTACACGGCGGCCGTCTGGCTGGGCAACGACGATTTCACGCCGACCAAGAACATGACAGGCGGCTCGCTGCCGGCGATGGTGTGGCAGCGGCTCATGGTCTATGCGCATCAGAACATCGACCTCAAGCCTATCCCCGGCATCGACAAGCCCTTCGTCGACGAGGAGATCGCGGCCAAGGCCGCGGAAGCGCAGAAGAAGAGCGAGGAACAGGCAGCGGCCGATGCCGCCGCCGAACGGCCGCCGGTGCTGTCCAGCCGGACGACACAGACGCTCAGGGACATGACCCACCTGTTCGAAACGGCGCGCAGGCTCGGTGCATCTGCTCCGCCCGAAACGCTGTCGGCGCTGTGATCGCGGCGCCTCTTCCCTTCTGTCTTCGGGAAGATGGAAAAGCCACACCTTGCGAATCCGCGTCCTGCGGCTTGCCACACGACCCCGCGCCGCGATATCCCCGAGCGGCAATTCTTCATGCGCCCGGCCTTTCATGCTCAAGAACGCCTTCCTGACGCTGCTTTCGCTTGCCATAGCCATCGGCGGCGGCGGCGCCAGCGTCTGGTATGCGCTGAAAATGCAGGACGGCGTCGGGGCGATCAGGATCGGCCAGTGGACCGCCTTTCCCGACATCGGTACACCCGCAGCCGACCCCTATTCCAAGGCCCGCGTGGCGCGCGAGGGCGTGCTCGCGCTTGGCCGCGCCGAAGGGCTGTCCTTTGTCGCCGAGGACGACGCAGCTGGCGGAGAGCTCAGGCGCGAATGTACCTACACGATCGAAGGCGGATTTCCGACCGCCCGATTCTGGACCCTCTATGCCGCCGACCAATCGCTCGGCGTGGTCGAGACCGGCAAATCGCGGCTTGCCGCGCTTCAATCCTATGGCGTGCTGCGCCGATCCGACAATTCGGTGCTCATTTCCGTCGGCCATCACCCGATGCCCGGCAATTGGCTGCTGACCGACGGTTCCGGCAGGATGTATTTCGTCTTGACATTCTACGACACGCCGATCGCCAGCAGCACCGGCCTGTCGGATGTGTCGCTGCCCAAGATCACCAAGGTCAGCTGCGATGCGTAGTGTCTATGCCGCGACGCGCAGACTTCTACATGCCGTCCTGCTCGGCCTCGTCGGCGCCGGCATCGTGCATATCGTCGTGCTGCTTCTGGTGCCTGAATTCTCGGAACGCGATGCCTGGTCACGGCTGTCGATGGCGTCGGATCTCTACCGGATGACCCGGCTCGATGCCGAGGCGGGCGGCGCGCCGGTGGTGAAATCGGTCGACCCGCTGTTTTATGCGACGGCTTGCCGGTTCGACCTCGATGAGGGAATGGTGAGGATCAGGGCGCCGGGCAATGTGCCCTTCTGGTCGGTGTCGGTCTATGACCGCAACGGCCACAACATCTATTCATTCAACGACCACACGGCGACCGGGAGCAAGCTGGATGCCGTGGTGCTGACGCCGGCGCAGATGATCGACATACGCAGGGACCTTCCCGAGGAGCTTCAGGGAGCGATCTTCGTCGAAGCGCCGATCGACGAGGGCATATTCGTCATCCGCAGCTTCGTGCCGGACGACAGCTGGAAGTCGATCGTGTCGCGCTTTCTGGAGCAGAGTTCGTGCGAGCTGCAGGACTTTTAGACGGCGGCCCGGACAGTCAGCATCACAACAATCAAGGGCGGTGCCGCAGGGATGATTCCCGCCTCGGCCTCAAGAACGTTCAGTGGTGCGGCACTGGCGTGCGTGGCGATCCCGGCTTGTCAGGGCCGGCAGGCCGCGCTTCCCCCGCGGCGGACCGCTCATAGCGGATACCGGGAAAGATGATCACCGCCGCCGGTATTTCGGTGGTTTGCTTTGCTCGATTGGTCGGTGCCGTTCTCGGCACGAAAGACAGTACCATGCCCATGGTTCGCGTATTCCTCTCGGTTGCCCCGGAGCACAACGCAACGCCTCCAAATATCATTAAGGCCGGCAGAGGGTTAACGGAGCGTTAAAATAATGGGTTGATTTTTCAGCTAAATTCGCTGGCAGTGCCTAAACGTTTTGCCCGAAACCTAAAACGCCCGCGCCCGGTCTGGTCGGTCTCTGTATCAACCAGACCGTTTTGCTTTTAGGCTCTGCGGGGAAGTTTTTCCGCCAAAGGTTCCAGACCGGCTGCAAGGTCCGGGAGGCCCGTGACCCCTTGGAACAGGGCCATCACCCGTTCGGCAATTTCGTCGCGTTGGGTCCCTGCTGATATCCGGTGCACAGTGCAGTAGTCATCGAGTGAGGCTCCAGCCCCGACGGGCGAAAGGCGACCGGCAACGATATGGGTGAAGCCTGGTATCAAGGCGCACATCAAACACCGTCGCGGTGACGATAAATTGCGTCACGCTACGCTTCAGGATTTTTGGGGCGAGTAGTCACTTTGAGGCTGAAGATCGCCTTAAATTTCTCTCCAAACGTTGGCTGGGGTTGAAACCCACTTAGCCAGTCGTCGTACTCCTTCGAATCTGGAATCAGCCGCTGGGCTTTTTCAGACGAGTAGTCAGCTTCTGCGATCTTCGGCAACGGCCTGAAAACACGATATCTATTTCTACGAACTGTGTTGCCGTGTTCATTAAGAGCTTTGGAAAGGAGCATGCTGAAAAAGATACAATCGTTGCAGTATATCTCGATGGCAAAAAGTGTCTGCTTGTACGTTTCATCCGCGCCATTTGAAGTATGAACACCGAGGTAGCGAATCGTCACTTCGTCATGGCTCATCGCTGGTCCCTCATACCATCTCCGCACCAGTTCGTTTCTGAACGCTATCGAGGTGTTGAGGGCATCAATTCCTTTATTTATTTCGATGACTAGATTCAGTGTCTTCGTATCTAAGCTTAGCTTTTCGAAGACGACGGCTTCCAGTCGCTCTATCGGCACCTTTGATATCGGCAACGTATGCAATTCCGTTTGACAGTGAAATTTCTCAATTTGTGGGTCCGGTTCAGCTGCGTGAAGCTTCTCAAGAAAGGCCAAGAAGCTTTTTTCGGTCTCGCGAAACCGCTCTAACATTCCGATCAGATGCTGTTTTTTAAGAGACATGAAGGTGTTGCCGATGGCGAAACAGAGCGCTTGCGCTTCGTTCACCGCTCTCAATGTGGCTAACAATTCTTTCCGTTGATCGCGACGCAAAATCGCAACCTGTGCTCCCCAAGAGCCGGCGAATGCTGCAGCCACACCAACAACCGATGGGACAAAATTGGGACTGGAATAGAGATAGTGCCAAAGGTTCGTCAGTTGACTCATCGAAAATTGTCTCCCCTTGACGCTCTTTCGTCTGAGGAGCTGGTGGAGTCAATGAGCCTGTTGGAATCAGACTTTGTTTACTTGCTAATGGAACCCAACAACCACAGTCAGCTTAAGTGTGATGAGCACACGCGGTACAAATTCCTCGACGAGTGGTTGTCCACCAAGGTTCATGCAACAGCCGATATGATTTCGGTTGCCGAACTGACCGAGCAGCTATTTGAGGATGGAAAGGCGTCAGGGATTACCAGCAGCGAAATTGAGGAAGGCACTGGCAGCGTTTACGAAGCCATCCTTGATGCCATCATGATGCTGGTGTGACGGACTAAAACAAGGTTATTCCTTGAGCGCGTCTTCGTCCCGCTTTAAATTGCTGCTGACTGCGGAAATTGATTCCACGTCCTACCATCAAGGACTCGCCCTGTTCGCTTTTTATTGACTCCGCCCCATTGCTTGAAGTGGAACGCGACATCAGCATCTACGCATTGATCCCGGATCGAGCGCACCCACGCTGGATCCATCGGACGAGCGCTAGGACCGCTTTCGCCTCCAGCAATGGCCCAATCGATCCCCGACAAATTAAGTGAACCTAGATCGCCGACGAGGGGCTCTAGGCTCAGGAATTTTACTGCTGCGGGAGTGCGGCGCAAATCATCAATCCGGTTGACGTATTGGTGGTTCTCTACACTCACTCCCATCCACACGTTAGCGGGCCACTCAAGCCCGTCAGCAACTTCTAGGAGCCGTTTCGAACGCTTTGTAAGAACTTGAAACGTGTGCTGCGGACAGTCTTTCATCACCTTGAAGACTTTGCCAATGAACTCGATGGGAATACCCTCGTGGAATAAGTCAGACATGGAATTAACGAATATCATTCGTCCAGTCTTCCAAGAGTGTGGGATCGTCAGCGCATGCTCATCTACGCGTACAGTTCCGTTCCATTTGGCCCGGCCCCCGCTCCGCCTTGTGAGCGCCCGATATTTCGCTTGGCCCATCAAATCTAAGCGTTCCGCCATTCTCATGGCATAGCAATTCGTGCAGCCCGGCGACACGATGGTGCACCCTGCGACGGGGTTCCACGTAGCCTCGGTCCACTCAATCCGTGAGTTATTGGCCATCTACTTCTTAACCTTGGGAAAACTGACCATCAGACGGTCGGCGAATGAGTTGCTACGGCGAGGTTTGCCATCTGGGTCGACGACCGAAACGTCGCCGGCATCTTCAAGTTTTTTCAAAACGTCTTTGTAATTCTTGCTCAGATATGGCCGACCAACACTATGGCTCTCGTAGATGTCGAGCATGGACACTGTTCTGCCCGCATATTCCTTTTTCAGTAAACCTTCCAGGTCATCGAGCGGGCGCGTAAGCTCGAACAATAGCGGCATTGAGCTATCGGCAGGCGAATACGCGAAAGATGCGACTCCTTGATCCGCTTTCGAGCTTGCGGATGCCATGATCCCCTTCATCGTCGCATATCCCTTGAAGCTCTTCGACACGAAGACCAAATGATGCGTCAGCCGCCCCTTGTCGTTTCGGAAACGGAACGGCAGGACAAACTTCCCACCCATCTCAGTCAGAGCCTGCGTCAACTCTTCGAGTATCATCTGCTCTCGAAGCGCTGGCTTCACCCCTTCCACGTTCTTCCTGAGCTCGGCCGCTCGATCGTCGCCAAAAAGCGCCGCCATGTGACTTTGAACCATGGGGTTGGAGATACCGAGGCTGATACGATTGTAGTTGAAGAAAAACACACAGTCGCAGCCCCAATCCTTAATGACCCCGTTTACAAGACGTAGCGACAGTCCTTTGTATCCGAAAGGATCGAGGAACGTAAACGAAGGTATAAGCTTCGTGGTCGCGAAATACTCCTCGGCGTCATGGTCT
This sequence comes from Mesorhizobium sp. B1-1-1, assembly GCF_006442955.1. NCBI lineage: Bacteria > Pseudomonadati > Pseudomonadota > Alphaproteobacteria > Hyphomicrobiales > Phyllobacteriaceae > Mesorhizobium > Mesorhizobium sp. B1-1-1. The sequence continues at coordinate 35,875 of NZ_VFWW01000001.1, read as the reverse complement.
ACTGCGTTGCAATTCACCTCTGGTTTATACTTTAATTTTTCAATTCCTAGCAGTGCATCGATTTCCGACTGCAAAGTCTGGGTATTGTTGACGTCCATATCGTTGAACAGTGCAACCAAGGCACCGCTGAGGCTGGGGTTTTCTATCGCTTTTTGAAGCACCAGCAGCGGAGTTGAAGCCGCCCCGTCCTTGTATCGACCGGGGCCGGCGTAAAGATCGATATAGGCTATCTTGCCGCCACCGTATCGCTGAGCGGTCGGCAGAATGATATTTGCCCAGGTTGCGAAATATTTTTGAATAATCTCCGCCTTGACTGCTGACTGGTCGCCGCGCTCTTCAAAGAATTTTTTACTCATGCCTACCGCCAAATGTATTTGACTCGGTAAGCTATCGTAGAGACCGGATGTCATAGCGCGCAATAGAATATTACGAGAACGTGCGCAGCCCTTCCCCACTATCGTGGGGTGTACGTTAGAAAGTACTGTCGGAGCATGCCGCAACTCTCGGCGTTGTAGCTGGAGGTCATCGTCGTTCATGCGTGCATAGATCGCACGAACTGTCTTGGCGAGCAAGGAAAATGTTCCTCTTTTGTTCGCGTGAAATACGATCCAATCGGCACGCCGGGCAAGGCGACCCGGCACAACATGCTAAGCTTTAGCGTTACTTTTTCTTCAAATACGGGTCGCTGTTAAGGCCGGCAGAGGGTTAACGGAGCGCTAACGGATCCCGGCTAAATTGATCTTTGTTCTAAGGTCAGGACATCCTGACCGAGGCAATCGCGAAACCGACACGGTTCCGGTCGAGCATGGTCAAGCGTGTATAGAGTATCGGGCGTATCCCTCGTGTCATCTTCGGACTTCAGGCAAATCGCGGCAGGGACGGAATCAGGAAAGGCCGAAAGGCTGTTCCGCGCAGCGGTGTCTGCGTTCTGCTCGCTCACCCGGCCATCCCGCCGTGAAATTGGCCAGCTCGAAGATCTGACGCTGCCGCTGTTCGACAACGTGTCCGCCGAATCGCGCCGCTACGTGGCGGCGGCCCTCTCTGAATGCGAATATGCTCCGGCCGGGCTGGTGCGGCGCCTGTGCGAGGAGCCGGTGGGCATCGCCGCCCCCTTGCTCATCCGCTCGCGCGCAGTCAGTGACATCGACCTCATTGCGCTGATCGGCCGGCACGGGCTGCCGCATGCGCGCGCGATCGCGCGCCGCAAGAACCTTAATCCGACTATCGCCGATCTGATCAGGGCACTGGAAAGGCCGACGCTGGTGCGGGTGCGCGATCCGGAAGCGGAAGCCTCTCCGGCACAAACCGCTCCCTCGAAGGCGCCGGCCGCCGACAGCGCGGCGAAGCAGCAGACGCCGGGCGTTGGTGCCGAAAATGCGCGGCGCAGACTGCGCTCCATGATGCGGACCGGCGAGGAGGCGCAGGCGGCGCAGGTCGATCCGTTCACCGGAGCCGACACCTATGCCAAATTGCGCGAGACGGCGCTGACCGGAAACGCCGCCTTCTTCCAGACCGCGCTCGCCGATGCGCTCGATATCGATTTCTCGACGGCCAGGTTGCTGACGGCGAACCAGAATTACATGCCGCTGCTGGCGGCGCTGCGCTCGCTCGACCTCAGCGAGGACCGGGCATTCCTGATCACGGTTGCCGTCTACTCCCGCGAGTTTCCACATCCGCAGGCGATCCGAACCTTCCTCGATCGCTACCGGCTCCTGCACCGCGACGCGGCGCTGGACAAGGTGCGGGAATGGAAGGCCGTGACCCTGTCCGATGTGGTTCGCGACGCCGCCCCCACCAACAGCGCCAGCCGCGAGGCGTCGAACAGTGACGATGCAGCGGCCTTCCCTGGCCTCAGGACATCTTCACGGAAATAAGCTCCTCGACAGGAACAGCGCCGGCCTCGATCTCAACCACCCAGATGTCGGGATCGAATTTCTTCTCGCGTTCCAGCCTGGCGTCCAGCACCGAAGCATCGGCGGCGGTGGCGAGAAGGCTAAAGAAACGGTCGTCGGGCTTGGCCGAATCGTAGCTCGTCTGTGGCGCCGGCCCATAGAGAGCGATTTCACCAAGCCGGCTCCGCGTCAGGACGAACACGGCGCCGGCTTCGGTCGCGCCGCGCTTGACCACGGCGGCAAACCCGCCCGCGCCGAAAACCCGACGCAACAGGGCCGATACCCAGAGATCCGTGGTCACGCGCATGAGAAAAGTCCGGACAGCATGCGGGCTATCTATCGGTATTTACACCGCTGGGCGAGCCGTTGTTTGCGCCGTCAGTTGGTCAGGCCGATCTCGCGCATCTTGACATAGACCAGTTCGTCGGGCTCGCCGGTCTGCGGCAGGCCGAACAGCGACTGGAATTCCTTGATGGCCGCCTTGGTACGGGCGCCGACGACGCCGTCGAGCTGCATGTCGTCATTGCCGAAGGCCTTGAGCCCGGCCTGTATCTTGACAATGCGAGGATCCGGCGCTTGGGAAGCCGTATCGGTCTGCAGCGACACTGGAACCGCCTGCGACACTTCGGGACGCGGTTGCGGTTTCGGCACGGCGGCGGTTTTCGGGGTCGCGCCCAGCTGATCGAGCAGCAGCGCGTCGATCTCGCCGGACGTGTTGAGCCCAACCTTCTGCTGATAGGCCTGGATCGCCTTGCGCGTGTTGGGTCCGGAAATGCCGTCGACCGTGCCGGCGTAGAAATCGAGATCCTTCAATATGCCCTGCACCTGCTCCACCACCGGATCGCCCTTGACCGGCGCCGGCGCGGTACCTGGCCGCACGATGTTGAAGGTGGTCTCCGGCTCATCAGCGGCCGCGTGCGGAACGCCCTGCATGCTGCGGGTCGCGAAGAAGGCGCCGGCATGCGGAAAAGGCTGGTACCACAGCGCATTCGCCGAAACGTAGAACAGCGTCACCAGGAATGCCGTCGACCCTCCCGCCAGGACGGGATTGCGCGAAATCATGCCGCCGAGGGCGACGGCTCCGTCCTGGAAGGCGTTGCTGCGGCGCTTGGCCGCCTTAGGCTGTTTTGCGGAGCGCGCCATTTCCGTCCCCTTTCGCCCTGGCCAGCGGCATCGTCAGCACCCCGGCCTTGTCCGCCGGCCGCCCTTTCGGCCCGTTCACCGGCAGGCTGATGGTGACCGTGGTGCCCTCGCCCGGCATGCTTTCGATCGACATGGTGCCTTCGTGCAGCGCCACCAGTCCCTTGACCAGCGACAGGCCAAGGCCGGTCCCCTCGAAACGACGGGTATAGTCGTTCTGGATTTGCATGAACGGCTTGCCGAGATTGGCGAAATCTTCCTCGGCGATACCGATGCCGGTGTCCCGCACCCAGAAATGCAGGCGCGAACCGATCCGCTTGGCACCGACGACGACATCGCCGCCATCGGGCGTGAACTTGATCGCATTCGAGACGAGATTGATGAGGATCTGCTGCACGGCGCGCCGGTCGGCGTTGATTTCGCCGGCGTCCGGCGCGATCTGCGCCTTGAGATCGATGTTCTTGGCCTGCGCCTGGAGCCGCATCATCTGCTGACACATGTCGACGGCTTCCATGAAGCGGAATGGCTCCGGTTCGGTCGCATAGACGCCCGATTCGATCCGCGACACGTCGAGAATGGAGGTTACGACGGCAAGCAGATGCTGGCCGGAATCGCGCACCAGACCGACATATTCCTTCTGCCGTGGATCCTTGAAGGCGCCGAACATCTCGTGCAGCAGCATGTCGGAGAATCCGATGATGGCATTGAGCGGCGTGCGCAGTTCGTGGCTCACCACCGCCAGGAAGCGCCCTTTCGCCACTTCGGCGGCGGCGGCCGCGTCATTGGCGGCGCCGAGGTCTTCGCGCAACCGGGCGACCTCGTCGTTCTCGCGCAGCACAAGCGTGAAAACGTCGCCCTGCTCCTGAGCGCGCATCAGTTCGAGCGAAAACGGCCGATAGTTGTCTGCCGGGCCATTGCCATTCTGTCCATTGCCGTCCTGCGGCAGCCTGACGCGCAACTCCAGCCTGCGCGACAGCGCCCCGTCTCGCATGTCGGCCAAGGCGCTAAGATAGGAGACGCGATCCGAGAGATGCACGCGATCGAAAAGCCCGGTTCCGCAAAGCAGTTCCGGGGGCAGTTTCAACAGCGTACGCGCCTTTGCCGAGGCATCGATAACCTCGCCATGGCGGGCGACGCGCAGGACCACCGCGTCGATCATGTCTTCCAGACGATCGCCGGTGTCCCCTACGTCGGCCGCAGCCGCCGCGTTGCGAACCGCCGATATACGCGGCACCAGCGTCAGTGCCCAGGCCAATGGCAGCAGCCAGTGCCACGCGGCGACCGGCGCCGCGGCGTGCGGGAGGACGGTTGCCGTCACAGGCTGCAACATAATGGCGACGATGGCGCAGACGGCCCCCCACAGCGCCGCGCGGCGCGAGGCGCCGATCCACCAGGCTTCGAACGGCAGCGCCACGAAAAGCATCGCGACCGGAGAGCTCAGCCCGCCGGCAGCGGCAACAAGACCGACGAGCGCAACTCCCGCGATCGCCAGCGCGGCCCGGCCGGCCAGATCCATCCTGCCGGTCGCGGCCACCAGCAAGGCGATGAACCAGCAAAGACCAAAGGCCGCGAAGATGGCGGCCACGGTGACGGCTGCGCCCATGCCTGACGTGACGAGCGTGACCGCGGCACCGGCGGCAAAGAACGGAGCGGCCAGCATGGCGCCGATAAAGCGACGCTGACGCTCGCGGTCGTCCAGCCCAAGAATGGAGGGATGGACCATACGTTCACAACCGGCGGCCATTGCCCCAGGCAATTCAACGTATCTGGCCTTGATCGGCATCAACTCAACGCACCCGCACTCGTCGTGAACAGCTCTGCTTTTGCAGATCGTTTTGATTGACTCTGAAACTCGCACCCAGCCTTTAAAGAATGGATAAGGCAGGGCCGACCCAAGGCCCGGCCCACGGCGAATATCGGGATGGGAGCGCCCGAAAAGGCGGGCAAATGCCACCATAGTAAACGGAGGGTTATCCGCAGGGGCCGCCCGCAGCGTGGCCAGCCGCAGCGCACCGACCGCCTGATTTTGTGGAAAACGCAATAGAAACAAAGGAATATATGGCTGATGGATGATAAGAAAAATGGTTCCAATCTGAGACAAATCGACAGCAAAACGCTTCGTTTCGAATTTGCCTCAAATTTGAAGAAAATTCTCGGCTAACCCGCAAGCCGTCCTTTGCGCCTGTGTGCCAATATCCCGCCCACAAAAGAGGTCATGCTCATGGCTGCATGATCCGGTCACGACACGAGGCGAGCATGTTCTTCCTGATGAGAATGGCTTTCTGGTTTTCGCTGGTGCTGCTGGCACTGCCGCTGGGCGTCGGTCCCGGCGAGCCGGGCCAGGAAAGCGTAGGACCGATCCAGGCCCTGTTCGCAGCCCGCGACGCGGTCGGCGACATCGCCGGTATTTGCGAACGCAAGCCCGATGTCTGTGAGACCGGCAAGTCGGCAATGCACACCATCACCGCAAGGGCCAAGGAGACAGCCAAGATCGCGGCCGCCATGCTGGACGACAAGTCCGCAGGCCCCGACATCTCCACAATGACCGGCAGCGTTCCCGAAGAGGTCGTCTTGCCCGAGACGGTCAACCTGCCGGTAAAGAATTAAGCCGTTTCGACGGCGCACCGCGGGCAGTCTGCCTCTCGACGCCCGCGGTGTCCTTGTTTTTCCGTGACGCGGCGACGGTGGATGACTATATCCCTGTCATGACGACCACGATCCAGACGATCCGCGACGACTTCTCATTCCTTGACGAATGGGAGGACCGCTATCGTTATGTCATCGAACTCGGCGAGGCGCTGCCGCCATTCCCGGATGAGGAACGCACCGCCGCCAACAAGGTGCCGGGCTGCGTCAGCCAGGTCTGGCTGACCACCGAACGGGGACCGGGCGGCGATCCGGTCATCACCTTCAGGGGCGATTCGGACGCCCATATCGTACGCGGGCTGGTGGCGATCATGCTGGCGCTGTTCTCCGGCAAGACCGCCAGCGAAATCCAGAAAATCGATGCGGAAGCGACGCTGAAGGCGCTCGGCCTGGACGAGCACCTGTCGCCGCAGCGCGCCAACGGCCTTCGCTCGATGGTCAAGCGCATCAGGCGCGACGCAGAGGCCGCGCTCGAGCAGACGGCCTGATACCGCCTCCGCGATCAGCCGATCGCATCGTACCGCGCACTGTTACCAGCTCTGTCCCGGCCCGGCCGGCAAAGTAAAACGGCGCCCGAAGGCGCCGATATCGATCCGGTTGAACTGTCCGTCCGGCTCTATCTATCGTTTGAGCCGCATTCTGCGATACCAAGTGTACTCCCCTGGCAGCAAATGCTTAGCGGGCCTTGCGCTTGCGGCCGAGGCCCATCTTCTTGGCGAGCTGGGAGCGGGCGGCCGCGTAGTTCGGAGCAACCATCGGGTAGCTCGGGTCGAGGTTCCACTTTTCGCGATACTGATCCGGCGTCAGATCATAGTGGGTCATCAGGTGACGCTTGAGCGACTTGAACTTTTTGCCGTCTTCAAGGCAAACGATGTAGTCGTCATGAACCGAGCGCTTCGGGTTCACTGCCGGCTTCTGCTTGTCGGCGGGCGGCTGTTCGGCGGTTCCGCCCACACGCCCGAGAGCAGCATGGACATCGGAGATGAGGTTCGGCAGTTCGCCGACCGGCACGGGATTGTTGCTGACATAGGCGGCCACCACGTCGGCGGTCAGCTCGATCAGCGCGTCGCTGTTTCTGGAAGGTGTTTCGACAATATCCATGGTCTTCAGGCCCCAACGAGAGTTAGTTTAGTGCGCCCTTTTTTACAGGCAAGGCATTGCACGAATTTTGTGCAGACAGAGCTTCTGCGATTCGTGTCGCGGGGGCATCAATGAACCTACCTAGCAAGTAAGTCAATTCGATCCTTGCACTATATTGAACGATGTTGATCAAATATTTCCGGATCAGCTTCAATCTTTCGTGCACGATGTAATTTTTCGATATTTCGCAGGCGAAACCAGCGACCGGTGACGCAGCGTTAGCTAACCGTTACATTCGCGCTAACTCACAAAGCATCTCCGAGTGCTTTGCTTTGCTTGGAGATCGCGCCGGCAATCTTGGTTGCTCACCCCCTTTCGCAAAACCAGAGGTTGCCCCACCTCGGCCATTGCCGGCCCTCACGCGTCGTGCAGCCGACCAGCTCGGATCACTCAATACGGGGCGATGTATTTGCCATAGGCCCACCCGGTGACGAAACCGCCGTTCTTCGCCGGATCATGCCAGACTTCGCACCAGCGATAGCGAACCGCCTGCTGCTGCTTCCATGCCGGCTGATTGGCGATATCGAGCAGGTTCGTCCCGCCGGTGCATCGCCCGGTCATCTGCAAAACGGTGCCGTTCGGATATGCGGCCTGTTTCTGGAACGTGCCCGAGGGATATTTGCGCACGTCGAGCGTGTCGCCGAACGGCACGTTGGCCACTTGCCAAGCGGCGAATACGGTCGCATGAGATTGGCCGGCGATGGCCATAGTTGCGGAAACGACGGCGAGAGCCGCGACGGTGCGAGCATAGATATACATTATTTCTCCTCCTGGCCCGCTTTCTGGAGCCCGGCGCAGCAATAAGACCCGGCTCTTGAACCCGCGCTGATCGGCGTGTTCATTGGCCATTCAGGACATTTCCAAAGCGAGACGCAATGACCAAAACTTCTGCATTCCCGGATGTCACCCCGCCAACGCCCGAGAAGCGGCCGGTTTTCGACACGCATCACGGTATCACGCGAACGGACGACTATTCCTGGCTGCGGGCCGACAATTGGCAGGAGATGTTCAGGGACCCCGCATTGCTCGATGCGGGCATCCGCGCCCATCTCGAAGCCGAGAACGCCTACCAGTCGAAACTGATGGCCGACACGGCCGATTTGCGGAAGCGGCTGTTCAAGGAGATGAAGGGTCGCATCAAGGAGGACGATTCTTCCGTGCCGATGAAGGACGGACCCTACGCGTATGGCTCCTCCTTCAAACTCGGCGGCGAGCAGCCGCGCTATTTCCGCATGCCGCGGGACGGCGGCGCGCAGCATATCCTGCTCGACGGCGATGCCGAGGCCGAAGGCAAGGCCTATTTCCGGCTTGGCGGCGTCGATCATTCGGCCGACCATGGCAAGCTTTTATGGGCGTTCGACGACAAGGGCTCCGAATTCTATACGCTTCGGGTGCGCGACCTCTCCGACGGCAAGGAACTCGCGGACACGGTTCCAGACACTGGCGGTTCGGGGGTGTGGAACGCCGCCAATGACGGGTTTTTCTACACCCGGCTCGACCCCAACCACCGTCCCTCCAAGGTGCTGTTCCATGCGCTTGGGCAGGATCCGGCAAGCGACCGGCTGATCTATGAGGAAAATGATCCCGGCTTCTTCATGAATGTCGGCGGCACGCGCTCCAATGAATGGATCATGGTTGCCATCAACGACCACGAGACATCGGAATACCGGCTGCTGAGCGCGGACGAGCCGTTTGGCGAGCCGAAGCTGGTGGCGGCGCGCGAGACCGGTCTTCAATACGAGATGGAGGAAGGCGGCGACATTTTCTTCATCCTGACCAACGCCGATGGGGCCAAGGACTTCAAGATCATGACGGCGCCGGCGAGCGATCCGATCCGCGCCAACTGGCAGGAACTGGTTCCGCACGAGGCCGGCCGGCTGATCCTGTCGGTGATCGGCTTCAAGAACCATATGGTCAGGCTGGAGCGCAAGGAGGGCCTGCCGCGCATCGTCGTGCGCGACCGTGCAACCGGCGAGGAACACCTGATCTCCTTCGACGAGGAGGCGTTTTCGCTCGGCCTGTCGGGATCCCTGGAATACGACACCGAGATCATGCGCTTCACCTATTCATCGATGACGACGCCGGCGCAGGTCTTCGACTACAACATGCGCACCCGCGAGCGCGTGTTGCTCAAGACCCAGGAGGTGCCGTCCGGCCACGACCCGGAGCGCTATGTCACGCGTCGGCTGATGGCGCCCGCGGCTGATGGCGAATTGGTGCCGGTCTCGCTCTTGTACCGCCGCGATACCCCGCTGGACGGCTCCGCGCCTTGCCTGCTTTACGGCTACGGTTCCTATGGCATCACGGTGCCGGCGGCCTTCAACACCAACTGGTTCTCGCTGGTCGACCGCGGCTTTGTCTTTGCAATCGCCCACGTCCGCGGCGGCAAGGACAAGGGCTATGGCTGGTACGATGACGGCAAGCGGGCGCACAAGATGAACACTTTCACCGATTTCATCGCCTGTGCACGCCATCTGGTCGCCGAACGCTACACTGTGCATGACCGCATCGTCGCGCAAGGTGGATCCGCCGGCGGCATGCTGATGGGCGCGGTCGCCAACATGGCGCCGGACTGTTTCGGCGGCATCGTTGCCGAGGTGCCTTTCGTCGACGTGCTCACCACCATGCTCGACGCCAGCCTGCCGCTGACCCCGCCGGAGTGGCCTGAATGGGGCAATCCGATCGCGTCGGCGGACGACTACCGGACGATCGCCGCCTACTCGCCCTATGACAATGTCGCCGCGCTCTGCTATCCACCGATCCTGGCGCTAGCCGGTCTCACCGACCCGCGCGTCACCTATTGGGAACCGGCCAAATGGGTGGCGCGGCTGCGCGAGCGCAAGACGGGCGACAATCCGGTCCTGTTCAAGATCAACATGGAATCGGGCCATGCCGGCGCGTCCGGCCGGTTTTCCCGGCTGGAGGAGATCGCCTACACATATTCATTCGCCTTGAAAGTGACAGGCAAGGCAACAGGGCCGCAGGGCTGAAGCGGTCATTGCCCTTCGGCCCCTGGCGTGACTTGATCGGCGACGAACGCCGAGGAGGATGCGAGCAATGATCGACCTGGCCACATTGACCACCTATGTCGCCGTGGTGCTCGGTTTTGTGTTTATTCCCGGCCCCGCCACGCTGCTGACGGTCGCGCGGGCAACGAGTTCGGGAACCAAAGCCGGCATCGCAACCGGCGCAGGGATCGCGGCCGGCGACGTGTTTCACACCTTCACGGCCATGGTCGGCATCTCGGCGATCGTCGCCGCATCGGCGGTGTTGTTCAGCGCCGTGAAGTATCTCGGTGCGGCATATCTCGTTTATCTCGGCATTCGCGCGATCATGGAAAAGACGCCGGCCGATCTCGCCGCCGGCAGGTTCCCAATCTCAGCGGGCAAGGCATTTCGGCAAGCCATACTGACTGAGATGCTCAACCCCAAGACGGCGCTTTTCTTCCTCGCGTTCCTGCCACAGTTCGTCCGGCCCGAAAACGGATGGGTAATGCTCCAGCTGGCGGTATTGGGGATCATCTTTGTTCTGCTGGGCCTCTTCAGCACAGTGGTTTTCGCGGTGAGCGCAGGCGGGCTTGGCACTTTCCTGCGTCGAAATCCCACGGTGTTAAAATGGCAGGGCAAGATTGTCGGCGGCATCTATTGCGGCCTGGGCGTGCGGCTGGCGCTTCAGCAGCGCTGACGCGAAACGGTGACCGGCGCGGCCTTCTCGGCGAGCCGGGCAATCATTGGTTTTTGAATTCCGTGTTGCTGGTTTTCGCTCGCAATTGCGATGCCCGCGCGCTACCCAAGGCGCGTTTTGTCCCGGGCCATGACAGCCCACAATCGCACAAGGGCCTGCCATGCTGCTCGTCGACGTCTATCTCGACAAATCCCCCATCCAGGGCATTGGTGTCTTTGCCAAGAATCCCATTTCCCGCGGCACGATGATCTGGAAGCTGGATCCGAGATTCGACCGGCTCATCGAGGTCGAGACCTATGAGAGCCAGACAGGACCGGTGAAGAGCTATCTCGATCGCTATGCCTATCCGGACAGGCGAGATCCGAACTACATCGTCTTCGAGGCCGACGATGCACGCTACATGAACCACGCCGACGAGCCGAATTGCGACGTATCCTCGCCGGAGGAAAGCTTTGCGTTGCGCGACATCGCGGCCGGCGAGGAACTGACCTGCAACTACAATCATTTCTTCGCGGCGGGCTTCGACTTCCTGGGCGATCGCCACCCGTAGTCAGCTCGCCGGTTTTTTGCGCGCCGGATAGCCGTTCGGATGCGGCGGAACCGCCTTGAGATAGGCCGCGATCGCCGCGCGGTCCTCGGGCGCCAGTTCGGCCATGTTCCTCTGCACGTCGACCATGGCCCCGCCAACGGAATCGAAATCGGGCGTGAAGCCGGTTTCGAGATAGTTGGCGATATCGGCCTGCGACCAGTCGCCGATGCCGCCCTCCCCGGAGGTGACATTGGGGACGATGCCGCTGCCTTCGGCGGCTGTGGCTCCAGCCAGCCACTCGCTCTTCTTTGTCCCCCCCGCAAGGTCACGCGGTGTGTGACATTCGCCGCAATGACCCGGTCCCTCGACCAGGTAGCGACCGGCAATCACAGGACCAGGCGCGCCTTCGGGCAGGGACACAACAGGCTGCTCGCTGAGATAGAGCCGTTTCCACAAGCCGATGCCGCGACGGATGTTGAACGGGAAACTCAATGAATTGGCCGGCGCTCGGCCGGCAACCGCCGGCAGCGTCTTCAGGAAGGCATAGAGATCGGCAATGTCGGCGGGCTTCATGCGCGCGTAGGACGTATAGGGAAATGCCGGATAGAAATGCTCGCCCGACGGCGAGACACCCTTCAGCATGGCATTGGCGAGATCCTCGGCCGACCACGCGCCGATGCCGTCCTTCGGGTCTTGCGAAATGTTGGGCGGCACAAACGTGCCAAACGGGGTCTTGAGTTCAAGGCCGCCGACAAGTTCGAGCCGCTCATCGCCTTTCGAACCGGGTTTTGCATGGCAGGAGGTGCAGCCGCCGGCATCAAAAATGCGCTTGCCTCTGGCCGCGTCACCAGGCGCGAGCTTGGCCATAGTTTCCGCGTCGAGCTTCACCGGCGCCGAAAGCGTCCACGCGGCAACCGCGCCGACGCCGCCGAGCACGAGTGCGGCGCCGACAAACTTCCTCAGCCATGCCATGGCCGGCGATCAGCCTTTCTTGACCCTGTAGCCCTTGTGGCAGGTGCCGCAGTCGGAGCCGATGACGCCGATCTGCGTCTTCAGGGACTCCACGTCGGCTGGGGCCGCAGCGACCGCGGCCTTGACGTCGGCAAGATACTTGTCTTCCGTCGCCTTGAAGCCGGCCATGTCTTGCCAGATCTTCGGCGCCGCCGTGGTGTCGCCCGTGTCGCTGCCCGCCGGGAACAGGACGTCGGCGTCGAATTTTTCCGCGTTCGCCTGGAGCGCCTGCAGCGCAGTCAGTACGGCGGCGGCATCAAAGGGCTCCTCACCCTTGACCACTTTCGACAGGCCGCCGACGATCTTCCCGCGCTCCTTCATCAGGGCCTGGCGGTCGAGGATCGGGTCGGCAAAGGCCGCCGAACCGGCGAACGCGAGCATAGAGATGGCGACGACAAGCTTTCTCATTCAATTGGCTCCATGATGAAGGCATTTCGGGACAGGACGTTAACGGACGTGAAGGGAGGAATATTCCCTTCCCCCAACGATTTTGCCAGACCTTTACTGCTGTGGGATCTCGGCACACAAAAAGAAAAGCCCCGGGAGTGCCGGGGCTTTCTGAATCTCGATCAGGCTTTCGCTTTTTCGTAGAGTTCGAGAACATGATCCCAGTTGATCAGGCTGTCGACGAAGGCCTCGAGATATTTCGGCCGGGCGTTGCGATAGTCGATGTAATAGGAGTGCTCCCAGACATCGACGCCGAGAATCGGCGCCGCGCCATGGACGAGGGGATTCTCGCCGTTCGGCGTCTTCGAGATCGCCAGCTTGCCATCCTTGACCGAAACCCAGGCCCAGCCGGAACCGAACTGGGTCGTGCCGGCGGCGATGAAGTCGGCCTTGAATTTGTCGTAGCCACCCAGATCGCTGTCGAAAGCCGTCTGCAACGCGCCCGGCAGCTTGTTGCCGCCGCCGCCCTTTTTCATCCACTTCCAGAAATGGATGTGATTGTAGTGCTGGGCGGCATTGTTGAAGAGGCCGGCATTCTTGCCGAACGACTGCTTGACCACCTCTTCTACCGACAGATCGCCAAGGCCGGCTTCGGCGGCAAGCTTGTTGCCGTTGTCGACATAGGCCTTGTGGTGCTTGTCGTGGTGATATTCCAGCGTCTCTTTCGACAGGTAGGGCTGCAAGGCCTCATAGTCGTAAGGCAGAGCGGGCAATTCAAAAGCCATGGAAGGTACTCCCTCAAGGAAAATCCGGTGTCGATACCGGACTAAGATAGGTCTGGATTGGGTTCGGACAACTCCGAAAAGTGAAGCGCCGGGTGCTCTTTCTAAGCGGGTTCCGGAGAACTGTCACACAGTTTCCGGAAACCGGGCGCATTGCGACGAAAAGTCTGGACGGATCAGCCCGCCGACGTCGAATGCGCCCAATCCCAATAGAGCTCCCGCGCCTTCTTGGCCACCGGCCCGGGCTGCAGGCTGCGGTCCTCGATGCGCGTGATCGGAATGACCTTGGAATGGTTGCCGGTCGAAAAAATCTCATCCGCCTCGAGGAATTCACGCACCGACAGCGCCTTTTCGGTGGTCTTGAACCCGTACTCGCCAAGCAACGTCATCGTGCGCGAGCGGGTGATGCCGGACAGGAAGGTGCCGTTCGGCGCCGGCGTCAGGACGTGGCCGTCCTTGACCAGGAAGATGTTCGAGGTTCCGGTCTCGGCGACGTTGCCCAGCATGTCGAGCACCAGGGCGTTGTCGAAGCCGCGCATCTTGGCTTCGAGGATGGCGCGGCCATTGTTGGGATAGAGGCAGCCGGCCTTGGCGTTGGTCGGCATGGTTTCGATAGTCGGGCGCCGGAACGGCGAAACCGTCACGGAAAAGCCGGTCGGCGAGATCATCGGCGATTCGTAGAGGCACAGGCAGAAACGGGTCGACGCGGGATCGGCCGGCACGCCCATATAGCCGCCGTGCTCGGCCCAATACATCGGCCTGATATAGACAGCCGTCTTGCCATCGAATTTCTTCAATCCGTCCCAGGTCAGTCCGACGATCTTCTCGGCCGTCATCGAAGGCTTGAGACCGAGCGCGATCGCCGAGGCATTCACGCGCGCGGCATGAAGCTCAAGATCGGGAGCGACGCCCTCGAACCAGCGGGCGCCGTCGAACACGCTGGTGCCGAGCCACATTGCGTGGCTGCGCGGGCCCAAAACGGCGACATTGCCCTCGTACCAGTCGCCGTCGACGAAAGTCCATGTCGCGGAAAGTGCGGCAGCCGCCAGTGTCATTGCTTTGTCCCGTTCCGACCAATCTCGTGTTGCAGCATTGGATGACGCTTTGGCCGGCGTCGTCAACCAGCATCGGGGAGTTTTGTTGAGGCCACGGACGGCGCGCTGCAATCAAGACTTGCACCTTGCCCCGCCTCGCCTCAAAACTGTTGCCATGCAATACGCCGCTTATGTTTTCGACGCCTACGGCACACTGTTCGATGTTCATGCCGCCGTGCGCCGCCACGCCGACGCCATCGGACCGGACGGCCAGTTGCTGTCCGAGATCTGGCGCGCCAAGCAACTCGAATATTCCTGGGTGCGTACGTTGATGGGCGCCTATGCCGATTTTTGGCAACTCACCGAGCAGGCACTTGATTTCGCGTTGCACAAGGTGCCCTCTGCCGATCCCGGCCTCAAGGCGGTATTGCTGGATGCCTATTGGCGGCTGGACTGCTATGCGGAAGTGCCCGCCGTGCTGAAGGCGCTGAAGGCGTCCGGCGCCAAGCTGGCAATCCTGTCCAACGGTTCACCGGAAATGCTGGAGGCAGCCGTTAAATCCGCGGCGCTCGATCAGGTGCTGGACGATATCTATTCCGTCGATGCGGTACGGCGCTTCAAGACCGATCCGTCGGTCTACGACATGGTCACGACAGGCTGGCGCCTCTATCCGGGTGCGGTCTCCTTCCAGTCGTCCAACCGCTGGGACATTGCCGGCGCGACCAAGTTCGGCTTCCGCACCGTGTGGATCAACCGCTCCAACCAGCCGGAGGAGTATCGAGATTTTCCACCGGCCCTGATCCTGCCGTCGCTCGATGCCCTTGTCACAGGTGGCTAACGCATGCGGCCCAAAAGTAATCCTGGTTTTCGCTCCTGTGACCGTAGCGCCACAGTGGCGACGCGGTCACAGCTTCGCCTTTGTTTGTCCACCTTGAGGCCAGATTCGGAACCGCCTATCGCGCCCAAGTGTTGATCAGGCACCCTCGCAACGGTCGGCATATTCATGCTTTGTTGCGATTTCAGACTTAAAGAAGGCAACCATGTTCCCAGCCGAAATCGAATCCTATCGCCTGAGCCGTCGCGGCTTTCTCAATGCCGCAGCCCTGGGCGCCGCCTCGATCGCGGTTTCCGCATGCGCCACCACCGGGTCCGGGCCAGTCGAGCCACCGCCACCGGCCTATGTCGAGCCGCCGCTCGCCGACTACGTGACGATGTACGCCGCCGTCAGCGATGGCGGTTTCGAAGTGCCGGCCATTCCCGTCGACAGGATCGATCCGCAATTCCTGCGCCAGATCGTGCCCGACCCGACCGGCCAGAAGCCGGGAACCATCGTCGTCGATACGACCGGCCACTTCCTCTATCTGATTCGTCCGGGCGGCCAGGCGATCCGCTACGGCGTCGGCCTCGGCCGCGCCGGCTTCGAATGGTCGGGCGATGCCGTCGTCCAGTGGAAACAGAAGTGGCCGAAATGGACGCCGCCGGACGAGATGATCGCCCGGCAGCCGGAACTGAGGCAATACAGCGCTGACAATGGCGGTATGCCGGGCGGGCTGAAAAACCCGCTCGGTGCACGTGCGCTCTATCTCTTCCAGGGCAACGTCGACACGCTCTACCGGCTGCACGGCTCGCCGGAATGGCGTTCGATCGGCAAGTCGGTGTCGTCGGGCTGCGTGCGCCTGATGAACCAGGACATTATAGACCTATATGATCGCGTGCCTTCGAAGACCCCGGTCATCGTGACCAGCGACGCCAGCCAGCCCATGGTGGCGACCGCGAATCACAAAGCCATCCCGATCGATGCCGGCGTGCCGGACGGATCGGTGCTGCTTGGCCCGGTGAAAGCGGTGACCGACGCGATTTTCTGATGGGAGCGAGGGTGAATGCGGCGACTCGCCGCCTTCACCTCCACATCAGCCTATCCCTGCATGGCCGTTGCGCGATCGCGCTTCCCTATCTGCCCCTCGACAGACTCCCGAGTATCCCGCGCACGATGGCGCGGCCGACCGACGAGCCGACAGAGCGCACCACCGACTTGATCGCGGCTTCCGCCACCGTCTGGCGGTTGGACGGGCGCGGTTGAGGCGGGCGTCTGCCGCCGGGTTGCGGCGGCGGAGCATCATTGCCGAAGCCCGGAATGGTCCAGCGTGAACGGCCGGCGTCGGCCTGCTGTGCCTCGGCATCCGCCGCGTCCTTGGCCTTTTTCTGCAGCATCTCGAAAGCCGATTCGCGATCGACACCCTCATCGTACTGACCGATCACCGGGCTTTCCTGGATCAGCTTCCGCCGCTCGGCTGGGGTTATGGGCCCAAGTCGTGACGATGGCGGACGGATCAGCGTGCGCTGGACCATGGACGGGATGCCCTTGGCTTCCAGCACTGAAACCAGCGCTTCGCCGGTGCCCAGTTGCGTGATCACGGTCGCGCAATCGAAATCCGGATTTGGCCGGAACGTCTCGGCCGCGGTCCTTACCGCCTGCTGCTCGCGCGGCGTGTAGGCGCGCAACGCATGCTGGACCCGGTTGCCGAGCTGGGCCAGAACCTTCTCAGGAATATCCAGAGGGTTCTGCGTGACGAAATAGACGCCGACGCCCTTCGAGCGAATCAGACGCACCACCTGCTCGACGCGGTCGATCAGCACCTTCGGCGCGTCGTCGAAAAGCAGATGTGCCTCGTCGAAGAAGAAGACCAGCTTCGGCTTGTCGGGATCGCCCACTTCGGGCAGCTCCTCGAACAGTTCCGACATCAGCCAAAGCAGGAACGTCGCGTAGAGTCGCGGATTCATCATCAGCTTGTCGGCGGCCAGCACGCTGATGGCGCCGCGGCCGTCGCGGGTGGTGCGCATGATGTCGGCGATGCGCAATGCCGGCTCGCCGAAGAAATTCGCCGCCCCCTGCTGTTCCAGCACCAGCAGCGTGCGCTGGATGGCGCCGACCGAGGGTTTCGTCACATTGCCGTAGCGGGCGCTGATCTCTTCGGCGCGCCCGGCGATATTGGCGAGCAGCGCCTGCAGGTCCTTGAGATCGAGCAGCAGCAGGCCTTCCTCATCGGCGATGCGGAAGGCGATGTTCATGATGCCTTCCTGGGCTTCGGACAAATTCATCAACCGCGACAAGAGCAGCGGGCCCATCTCGGAGATGGTGGCGCGGATGGGGTGGCCCTGTTCGCCGAACAGATCCCAGAAGATGACGGGGAATTCCTGAAAGTCATAGGGGTCGAGCTTGACCTGCTCGGCGCGCTTGACCAGGAAATCCTGCGCCGTGCCGATCATGGCTATACCGGAGAGATCGCCCTTGATGTCGGCGCAGAACACCGGCACGCCGGCATTGGAGAATCCCTCGGCCAATATTTGCAAGGTGACCGTCTTGCCGGTGCCGGTGGCACCGGTCACCAGGCCGTGACGGTTGCCATAGTGCAAAAGCAGGTTTTCGGGACGCTGATAGCTGTCGTCGGGCTTGCGGCTGGCGCCTATGAAAATGGTGTCGTCAGCCATATGTCCGGTCTCCGCAAACTGCTGTGTATAAAACCAGCCCCTTGCCCGAAGGTATAGTGGGGCCCTTGCACAGCGACAATGGCGATCAGCGAAAATGGCCTTTTTTGGAGCTTGCGGATTTTGCCCATGTTTGGCAATCGTTCATGCTTCGTGCTCGAAGGCTGGTGTACGCTCGAGGGATCGAATTCGAGTCTTGGAAGCGCATTGCATTGCGGTATCGCACCGGGACCCGTAGACTGAAGTGCTCCAGGCTGATGCGGCCGCATAGTGACGAGGACAGTGGATGAGCGCCGGAGCCTTGACCAGGGATAACGAAGTTCCGAATGCCGACCGGCAGCGATGGCTGGCCCTGGCTGAAAAGGCGCTCGCCGGCGCATCTTTCGAGGAAAAACTGGTCTCGCACACCGATGACGGCATCCGCGTGGAACCGCTTTATGAGCGCGCGGCGGCGGCCGAGCCGATCGTGCGCGCCAACCCCGGATCGCCGTGGATCGTCAGCCAGCGCATCGACGATCCCGACATTGGTCGCGCCAAAGCCCAGGCGCTGGAGGACGTCGCGCAGGGCGCGACGGGATTGTCGCTCGTCTTCGAAGGTGCCCCGAACGCCTTCGGCTACGGCCTGCCGAGAACGGCGCAGGCGCTGGAGACGGTTCTGGACGGCATCCCGTTAAACCGCGTCCAGATCCGGATCGACGCCCACCCATGGAGCCGCCCCATGGCCGACTGGCTGGTGGCGTTCCTTGGCAAGCGCCGCTCCGATCCGGCAAAGCTCAACCTCTCCTTCGGGATCGATCCGGCGGCGATCCTGGCCGGAACCGGCCGGTTGCGCATGTCGATCGAGGCGCTGCAGGAATCCATGCCGCAATCGCTGGCACATTTCTTTTCGATGGGCGTGCCCGGCGTGCTGCTCGAGGCGGATGGGCGGGTGTTCCACAATGCCGGCGCCACGGAGGCGCAGGAGCTTGGCATCATGCTCGCTTCGGCCGTCTCCTATCTCAGGATGTTCGAGAAAGCGCGGCAACCGCTCGTCTACGCAGCGCCCCATATCGGGTTTGCGCTGAGCGCCGACCAGGATCAGTTCCTGTCGATGGCCAAGGTCCGGGCCTTGCGCAGGCTGTGGGCTCGCGTCCAGGAAGCCTGCTCGATCCCGACTTCGACGGCCAATATTCACGCCGAGACGTCGTTTCGGATGATGACGGCATTGGACCCGGAGACCAACATCCTGCGCACGACGATCGCCTGCTTCGCCGCGGCGGCGGGCGGAGCCGATTCGATCGCCATCCTGCCGCACACCGTCGCGCATGGCCTGCCGGCGCCTTTCGCACGCCGCGTGGCCCGTAATGCGCAGTTGATCATGGCCAATGAAAGCCACATCGATCAGGTCGCCGATCCCGCCTGCGGCTCCGGTGGCGTCGAAGCGCTCACCGCTGGCCTCTGCGAAGCGGCCTGGTCCGAGTTGCAGGCGATCGAGGCCGAGGGCGGCGTGCTGTCCAGCCTTCAGGACGGACGCATACAGGAACGTGTTCGCACCGCCGCCGCCCAGCGTGCTGCCGCCTTCCGATCCCGCGAGCGCGCCATCGTCGGCGCCACGCTCTATCCGCAGAAAACCGAGCGCGCTGTCGAGACGCTGGCCGCGGAGCGGCGACCTGCGTTCACGGAAGGCATCGTCATGTGCGAGCCGCTGTTTCCGGTCCGCATCGATCAATCGATCGGAGCCGCTTCTTGATTCCGGATTTCAGCCAGGTCGGCTGGGCGCCGCCGCGGCGGGCGCCGGTCGAGATCAAGGGCCAGCGGATGACGCCGGAAGGCCTTGCCGTCAAACATCTGTACAATCAGGGCGACCTCAAGGGGCTGCCGCAACTCGACACGTATCCGGGCATGCCGCCCTTCGTGCGCGGACCCTATCCGACCATGTATGTCCAGCAGCCGTGGACGATCCGGCAATATGCCGGTTTCTCGACGGCGGAAGAGTCCAACGCCTTCTACAGGCGCAATCTTGCCGCCGGCCAGAAAGGCCTGTCGGTCGCCTTCGATCTCGCCACGCACCGCGGCTATGACAGCGATCATCCGCGGGTGGCCGGCGATGTCGGCATGGCGGGCGTGGCCATCGATTCCATCCTCGACATGCGCCAGCTCTTCGACGGCATTCCGCTCGGCGAGATGACGGTGTCGATGACCATGAACGGCGCGGTGCTGCCGATCATGGCGCTCTACATCGTGGCGGCCGAGGAACAAGGGGTTGCGCAGAAGGATCTCGCAGGGACCATTCAGAACGACATTCTGAAGGAGTTCATGGTCCGCAACACCTATATCTATCCGCCGAAGCCCTCGATGCGGATCGTGTCGGACATCTTCTCCTACGCATCCAGGCATATGCCGAAATTCAACTCGATCTCGATCTCCGGCTACCATATGCAGGAGGCCGGCGCGACGGCGGACCTGGAGCTCGCCTATACGATTGCCGACGGAATCGAATATGCCCGCGCCGGCGTCGCGGCCGGGCTCGACATCGACCGCTTCGCCCCGCGCCTGTCCTTCTTCTGGGCTGTTGGCATGAACTTCTTCATGGAAGTCGCCAAGCTCAGGGCGGCGCGGCTTCTGTGGTCGAGCCTGATGATGAACAATTTTTCGCCGAAGGACGAGCGTTCGCTGTCCTTGCGCACCCACTGCCAGACTTCTGGCTGGTCGCTGACGGCGCAGGATCCCTACAACAACATCATCCGCACGATGATCGAGGCGATGGCCGCCACACAGGGCCATACACAATCGCTGCACACCAATTCCTTCGACGAGGCCATGGCGCTGCCGACGGATCATTCGGCCCGTATCGCCCGCAACACGCAGCTGATCCTGCAAAAGGAATCCGGCACCACGCGCATCATCGATCCGTGGGGCGGTTCGGCTTATCTCGAGAGGCTGACGCATGATCTGGCAGCGCGTGCGCTTGCCCATATCGAGGAGGTCGAGGCGCTCGGCGGCATGGCCGCGGCCACCGAGAAGGGCATTCCCAAGCTGCGCATCGAAGAGGCGGCCGCCCGCACCCAGGCGCGCATCGATTCAGGCGAGCAGGTGCTGGTCGGCGTCAACGCGCACCGGCCCGGTGCGGATATCGAAGTCGACGTCTTGAAGATCGACAATGCCGAGGTAAGAGCCCGGCAGCTATCGAAGCTGCAGCGGCTGAAGGGCACGCGCGACGTCGCGGTGCTCGAGAATGCGCTCGCAGCGCTCTCCCGCGCGGCCGAGAGCGGCGAGAACCTGCTCGAATTCGCCATCCACGCCGCGCGCGCCAATGCGACGGTCGGGGAGATTTCGCTGGCGCTGGAAAAGGTCTTTGGCCGCCACATCGCGTCGGTGCAGACGATTTCCGGCGTCTACCGCCAGGCGCTCGGCGACAATCCGGCCGTCGACCGGCTGCAGGAGAAGATCGGCGCGTTCGAAAAGAAGACCGGCGGCAAGCCGCGCATCCTGGTCGCCAAAATGGGACAGGACGGACATGACCGCGGCCAGAAGGTGATCGCCACAGCCTTTGCCGACCTCGGCTTCGACGTCACCGTCGGCGCCATGTTCCAGACGCCGGAGGAGATCGCGAAGCTCGCCCACGAGCAGGATGTGCACATTGTCGGCGCGTCGTCGCTGGCGGCGGGACATCTGACGCTGATCCCGGAGCTCAGGGATGCGCTGAAGAGGCTCGGCCACAGCGACATGCTGATCGTTGCCGGCGGCGTGATCCCTCCGCAGGACTATGATGCCGTGCTGCAAGCGGGTGCGGCGGAAATCTTCCCGCCCGGTACCGTGATCCCGCAAGCAGCGGAGCGGCTGATCGACCGGCTGCTGGCGTCCTGAGTTATCGGCAACGAGTGTGTCCGGGCCTTCCTCCCATTCGTAAGTTATAATATCTGTTGCAACGGTGCGGCGGTCGAGTTATAATTGACGTTGCAACAGGAGCAATCCAGCATGAACACCACCATTCGCAAGATCGGCAATTCCGAAGGTGTGATCCTGCCCAAGGAGCTACTCGACCGCCTGAATCTCAAAGCCGGTGATCAGCTTCAGGTTCTCGAAACAGACAAGGACATCGTCCTCAAACCGGTCGACGATAGTTTCGAGCGGCAGATGGAAGCTGCTCGCAAGGTCATGGACAAGTACAAGGTCGCGCTTCAGAAGCTCGCCGAATGAACTGGGAGTTCCTGTCGCGCCGCGCGGTGGAGGCGATGCATGCCGAACAATTGCGCCGGCATGGCGGCGCACAAGGTTTGCGGGATGAAAATGCACTTGAATCGGCACTGGCCCGGGCCGAGAACAAGGCTAATTACGGCACTCCGTCGATTGCAGATCTTGCAGCAGCCTATGTCTTCGGCATTGCCAGAAATCATGCCTTTGTCGACGGCAACAAACGCACGGCTATTGTCGCCGCCGGCGCCTTCCTGATCGTCAACGGTCAGGTCCTGACGGCGGACAACGGCACGCTTTATGAATTCGTGATGGCTATCGCCGCCGGCGAGATCGATGAAGCGGGTGCAGTCGCGTTCTTTCGCGACCACATCGTGAAGACCGAGGACTGATGTTGGGGTTCAGCCGCCCGCGCTCAGCTTGACGATTTCCCATTCCTTGCCATTGACGGTGGCGACATCGCCGACCTTCTTGCCAAACAAAGCAATCGCCATTGGCGATACATGGGAAATGCTGCCTTTCGATGGATCAGCCTCGTCCTCGCCGACGATCTTCCAGTGCACCTTCTTGCCGTCGTCGGCTTCGAGCGTGGCGCCCATGCCGAAGCGGATGACGTCGCTCCCGGGCTCGGGCACCGAAAGCTCGGCACTTTCGCGCCGCGCGGTCCAATAGCGCAGGTCGCGAGATACCAGTGCGATGCGCTCGCGGTCTCCCCGCCGCTCGGCTTTGGCCAATATGTCGCGCAGATCGGCCAGATTCTCGTCGATCATTGCCAGGCCACGCTCCGTCACCAGGTTGCGGTGTTGACTGATCGGCCGTTCGCCGACGCCTGCGATGGCGTTTTCGCTGTCTTCCTCGCGGGTAAAGGCTCTGCTCATTCCTTGAACTTATGCCCGCCCTCACGACTTCACAAGTCATTGCCCTCGCCGGGGACGCAGGTGCCTGACTGGCACGAATCCTGCCACTAGATGGGCAAAAGCCAGGACCTGTGCCGATGTTGAACAGACGCAAGCTGCTTGTCCGGACAGCCGGTTTTGCCGTGTTCGGGCTTTCGCTGGGCAAGGCAGCCGCCGCGAGCTTGCCCGGCGTCGAGAAAGCCTCGATGCGCGGATCGATCAACGCCACCGAGCTTGGCGTGCAACCCGGCACCTTTGACGATCAGAGCAAGGCTTTCGCCAAGCTGCTGCGCGAGGCCAGCGATCGCGACATGCCGGTTTTCCTGCAGCCCGGCACCTATGTCGTGTCCAACCTGACGCTGCCCGGCCGGGTGCGCCTTACCGGCGTGCCTGGCGCAACGCGCATCGTCTATGGTGGCGACGGCCACCTGTTCATGGCCGAACAAGCCGATCACATCGAGCTCAGCGGCCTGGTCCTCGACGGCTCAAACCGCTCGATGGGCGACTACGCGCAAGGACTGCTCGATCTGCGCCGCGTGGCGCATCTCATCGTCGATAATTGCCAGATAACCGGCAGCGGCAAGAACGGGCTGGCGCTCGAGCACGCGGCGGGCCGGGTCGAGCGCACGGAAATATCCGGAGCGGCGGACGCCGGCATCTATTCGGTCGAGGCCGCAGGGCTGGCGATCACAGGCAACACCGTCTCCGACTGCGCCAATGGCGGCATCCTCGTGCACCGCTGGCAAGCGGCGGAGGACGGCACCATCGTCACCGGCAACCGGGTCGAACGCATCGCGGCGCGCGGCGGCGGCACTGGCCAGAACGGCAATGGCATCAATGCCTTCCGCGCCGCCAACGTGATCGTCTCCGGCAATATTGTTTCGGACTGCGCATTCTCCGCCATCCGCGCCAACAGCGCCAGCAATCTGCAAGTATCGGGCAACACTTGCATGCGTTCCGGCGAAACGGCGGTCTATTCCGAATTCTCGTTCGAGGGCGCCGTTATCAGCAACAACATCGTCGATGGTGCCGCCAACGGCATCTCGATCGTCAATTTCAACGAAGGCGGACGCATGGGTGTTTGCTCGGGCAACATCGTGCGCAACCTGTCGACATCAGGCCCCTACCCCGCCGACCCGCCGGGATTCGGCGTCGGCATCGGCGTCGAGGCCGACACCACCGTGTCCAACAACGTCATCGAGAATGCGCCGCTCTACGGCATGTCGATCGGCTGGGGACCGTATCTGCGCAACGTCGTGGCCACCGGCAACATCATCCGCAAAGCGGGCACCGGCATCGTCGTCAGCGTGGTCGACGGTGCCGGAACCGCCATCATCTCCGACAATGTCATCGACGGCGCACGCAATGGCGCCATTGTCGGGCAGCGCTGGGCCGACCCGGCCACGGGCGATCTCGCCGCGTCAGCCGACACCGGCTTTCCGCATCTGACCGTCGAGCGCAATCATGTCAGTTGAGAGCGTCCGGCTCAGGCCAGTGCCGCCGTCGGCCTGAGCGCACCGACCTTGGCGCCTATCCGGCTTTCGATGGGTGCATTCGCCATTTCGAGCAGCTTCGCCGCCAAAACCTCGTCCGCGCGCAGCAGTCGGGCGATGATTGCGGCCACCATGGATTCGGCGGCCCGGCCGGCACCATCATCGCATTTGAGTGCGATGCCGAGGCCAAGCTCGGGAAGCGCCGCGCAATGGACCCCTTCGGCGCCGCCCTTCGCAAATATTCGGCCAGGCGCCGCCTGCATCAGCGCGAGATCGGCGCGGCCTGTGCCGGCGACGAAGAACGGCTCGACCATGCAAGCCGACAACAATCGCTTTGCCGCCCTGGCGCGCTCGGGCGCGAAGCCCCTGCCGGTCACCATGCGGGCAAAGCCAAGCGCAAAACTCCTGAGCGGCACCGCGTAGGTCGGGATCGAACAGCCGTCGGTCGCGCGCTCGTCGGCGCCGTGGCGAGCTCCTGTCACCGCCTGCATGGCATCGCGCACCATCTCCTGCAAGGCGTGATCCGCCCTGACATAGCCGTGAGGCTCGATGCCTGAATGGACGCAGGTGCAAAGAAAGCCGGAATGCTTGCCGGAGCAATTGTTGTGCAGGGCGTTCGGGGAACCGCCGGCGCGGGCGAGTGCGATCGTCGCGTCATGGCTCGACGGCCAATGCGCGCCGCATTCAAGCGCCGACCCGTCCAGCCCGGCCCTCGCGAGCATCGACCGCGCCAGTTCGACGTGGGCCGGTTCGCCCGAATGAGAGGCGCAGGCCAGCGCCAGTTCGCGGTTACCGAAGCCGTAGGCATCGGCAGCACCGCTTTCGACCAGCGGCAGCGCCTGGATCGCCTTGACCGCGGAGCGCGGAAACACCGGCCTCGATGTGTCGCCGATCTCGAGAACCGGCTTGCCATCGGCGTCGAAAACCGCGACCGCGCCTCGGTGCGCGCTCTCGACGATGGCGCCACGCAGAACTTCGATCAGAACCGGATTTGTCATGTTGCCCCCGCGGATGCGGGTCGCTTTTACCGAATCCGATCGAGAATGGAAACGTAGTTGGCGACCGCCGCGCCGCCCATGTTGAAGATGCCGCCAAGCTTGGCGTTGGGCACCTGGATGCCGCCGGCCTCACCGACGAGCTGCATGGCGCTCAGCACATGCATCGACACGCCGGTGGCGCCGATCGGATGACCCTTCGCCTTCAGGCCGCCGGACGGGTTGACCGGCAGCCGCCCGTCCTTTGCGGTCGTGCCGTCCAGCGCCAGCCTCGCGCCCTCCCCAGGCTTCGCCAGGCCCATGGCTTCATATTCGATCAATTCGGCGATGGTGAAGCAGTCATGCGTCTCGACGAAGGAGAGATCATCAAGCGTCACGCCGGCATTCCTGAGCGCCCGGCTCCAGGCCTGCTCGCAGCCTTCGAAGGTCAGGATGTGGCGCTTCGACATCGGCAGGAAATCCTGCACGTGCTCATTGGCGCGGAAGGTGACGGCGCGGCGCATCTTCAGTGCCGTCGCTGTGTCGGTGAGGACGATAGCAGCGGCACCGTCGGAGACAAGCGAGCAGTCGGTGCGCTTCAGTGGGCCAGCGACGAAGGGGTTCTTCTCGCTCTCCTGGCGGCAGAATTCGTAGCCGAAATCCTTGCGCATCTGCGCATAGGGATTGTCGACGCCGTTCTTGTGATTCTTGGAGGCGATCATGGCAAGCGCATCCGACTGGTCGCCGTAGCGCTGGAAATAGGCTTGTGCGATCTTGCCGAAGACGCCGGCAAAGCCGGCCGGTGTGTCGCCATCCTCGGGCAAATAGGAGGCTTTCAGCAGGTTCCTGCCGATCTCGGGGCCGGGCGTCGTCGTCATCTGCTCGGCGCCGACCACCAGCACGATGCGGGCGGCATTGGCATCGATGGCGCGGACGCCTTGCCGGACAGCGGCCGAACCGGTGGCGCAGGCGTTCTCGACGCGCGTCGCCGGCTTGAAGCGCAGCCGGTCGTCGGCCTGGAGGACAAGGCTGGCGGTGAAATCCTGTGCGGAAAAGCCGGCGTTGAAATGTCCGAGCACAATCTCGTCGACGTCGTCCGGGCCAATGCCGGCATGGTCGAGCGCCTCGGTTGCCACTTTGACGATCAGGCTCTCCAATGTTTCGCCTTCAAGCTTGCCGAAGCGCGAATGCGCCCAGCCAACGATGCATGCGGTCATGGCAACCTCCATTTGCCGCGGATCCTAACACGTCATATCGCGGCCTGAGCACTCAATATTGTTCAATAATGAACCGTTTTCCAGTCCGCGGGATGAGCCAGAGCCGACAATCGGTTGTTGTTTGGGCTGAATTTTTGTTGATTGACCCGTCAATAAAAAATAATCTTCACCGAAACAATGGGAACAGCATGCCGAAAGTCGGAATGGAGCCACTGCGCCGCAAAGCGCTCATCGACGCGACGATCTCGGCGATCGGCGAGCGCGGCTCGCTTGACGTGACGATGTCGGAGATCGCCGGGCGCGCCGGCGTGTCGTCGGCGCTGGCCCATCACTATTTCGGCGTCAAGGATGAGCTGCTGTTCGCGACGATGCGGCATATCCTGGCCGAACTGACCACGGACATGCGGCGCGCGCTTCAATCCACCGGTTCCCCACGCGAACGCGTCTCGGCGGTCGTGGCCGTCAACTTCTCCGAGATCCAGTTCCGTGCCGAAACGATCGCCGCCTGGCTCGCCTTCTATGTCGAGGCGCAGAAATCGGCTGCGCTGCGCCGGCTGCTCAGAATTTATGCGCGGCGGCTGCATTCGAACCTGATGAGCGGGCTGGCCGGCATCCTGTCCCGAGCCGAGGCCGACCGCGTCGCCGAAGCGACGGCGGCGATGATCGACGGGCTCTATATCAGGCGCGCGCTCAAGGACGGCGTGCCCGATGCCGCGACCGCGATCGCATTGGTCGAGGACTATCTCGAAACGAAACTCAGCGGACGGCAGACGCAGTGACACGCAAGCACCCTAACTTCCTGATCGTCATGGTCGATCAGCTCAACGGAACTTTCTTTCCGGACGGGCCGGCTGACTTCCTGCACGCGCCGCATCTGAAGGCGTTGGCCGCCCGCTCGGCGCGCTTCCGCAACAATTACACCGGCTCGCCGCTCTGTGCGCCGGGCCGTGCCTCGTTCATGAGCGGCCAATTGCCGTCGCGCACCGGAGTCTATGACAACGCCGCCGAGTTCGCCTCGTCGATCCCGACCTTCGCTCATCATCTGCGCGCCGCCGGCTACCATACTTGCCTGTCGGGCAAGATGCACTTCGTCGGGCCGGACCAGTTGCACGGCTTCGAGGAACGGCTGACCACGGACATCTACCCCGCCGATTTCGGTTGGACGCCGGATTATCGTAAGCCCGGCGAGCGCATCGACTGGTGGTATCACAATCTGGGTTCGGTGACCGGGGCCGGCATTGCGGAAACCACCAACCAGATGGAATATGACGACGAGGTCGTGTTCCTCGCCACGCAGAAGCTCTACCAGCTTTCGCGGGAGCAGGATGATGAGGAGCGCCGGCCCTGGTGCCTGACCGTTTCGCTGTCACATCCGCACGACCCCTATGTCGCGCGCAAGCAGTACTGGGATCTCTACGAAAATTGCCAGGCGCTCGACCCGGAAACCAATTTCATTGCGTATGACGAACAGGATACGCATTCGCAGCGGCTGTATGTCGCCAGCGATTATCCGTCGTTCCAGATCACCCCTGAGCAGGTGCGCCGTTCGCGGCGTGGCTATTTCGCCAATATTTCCTATGTCGACGACAAGCTCGGCGAGCTCCTGGACGTCCTCAAGCGAACGCGCATGCTTGACGACACCACCATCCTGTTCTGCTCCGACCATGGCGACATGCTCGGCGAGCGCGGCCTATGGTTCAAGATGAGCTTCTTCGAGGGCTCGGCGCGGGTGCCGCTGATGATTGCCGGCAGGGGCGTTGCGGCCGGGCTGATCGAAGCGCCGGTTTCCAATCTCGACGTGACGCCGACGCTTTGCGACCTCGCCGGCATCGACATCGATGCCGTCGCGCCATGGACCGATGGCCAATCGCTGCTGCCTCTGATCGACGGTGAGCGGCGCAGCGCGCCTGTGCTGATGGAATATGCGGCTGAGGGTTCATACGCGCCTCTGGTGGCTATCCGCGAGGGCCGATACAAGTTCGTCCATTGCGAGCTCGATGCGCCGCAACTGTTCGATCTCCAATCCGATCCGCTGGAGCGGGAAAACCTCGCGGCAGATCCGGCCAACGAACCGCTGGTCGCGGCGTTCATGGACAAGGTGCGGGCGCGCTGGAACATGGCCGCCTTCGACGCTGCGGTGCGCGAAAGCCAGGCGCGCCGCTGGGTCGTCTATCGGGCGCTGCGCAACGGCGCCTACTACCCTTGGGATTTCCAGCCGCTGCAGAAAGCGTCCGAGCGCTACATGCGCAACCACATGAACCTCGACAATCTCGAAGAGAGCAAGCGGTATCCGCGAGGCGAATGATGACTACGCTTGTCCCCTCACTCGACCACCTGAAGCAAGCCTATGCGGTCACCGCCAAGGCGACGCAGATCACGCCGCTGCTGGAATCGGCGGCGCTCGCCAGGGAAACCGGCGCCGCTCGCGTCTTCGTCAAGGCGGAATCGCTGCAATGGGCGGGATCGTTCAAGGTTCGGGGCGCCTATTGGCGGCTGAAGCGGCTGTCGCCCGACGAAGCCAAGAAGGGCGTCGTCGCTTATTCTTCCGGCAATTTCGCGCAAGGACTGGCGGCTGCGGGCCAGGCGCTCGGCATTCCCGTCACCATCGTCATGCCGATCGACGCGCCGGCCGCCAAGCGCGACGCCACAGCAGGCTACGGCGCGCGCGTGGTACTTACCGATCACGGCGAGCGCGCGCGTGAGGAAGTCGCTGCCGCCAAGGCGCGCGAGATCGCCGAGACCGAAGGGCTGACATTGCTGCATCCCTTCGACGATCCGGAAATCGTGGCCGGCCAGGCAGGTGCCGGGCTGGAGGCACTGGAGCAGCTTTCTGCCAAGGGCGCGAAGGCGGACGTGCTGTTCTGCTCGGTCGGCGGCGGCGGCCTGATCGGCGGCGTTTCGCTCGCTTTCCACTATCTGTCGCCGGCCACGGAAATCATCGGCGTCGAGCCCGAAGGTTTCAACGGCATGGGCGCCTCGTTGGCGCATGGCAGCATCGAGACCATGCCGCTCGCCCCGAATTCGATCTGTGACGGGCTGATGTCGCGGCGGCCCGGCGACGCGCCGTTCGCGGCGGTCAGAACCGCCGGCGTTCGCGGCATCACTGTCGACGACGCCTTGGTGCGGCGGGCAATGAAAATCGCCTTCGAGCGGATGAAGCTGGTGCTTGAGCCGTCCGGAGCTGCCTCGCTGGCGGCACTGCTCGGCGGCAAGGTGGATGTGGCCGGCAAGACCGTCCTTGTGGTGGCTACCGGCGGCAATGTCTCGCTCGCCGATTTCATCACACATGTGAACGATGGGCGCATATGAACAATGCTTGAAGCGGATTTCGTCATTATCGGCTCCGGCTCCGCCGGCTCGGCCATGGCCTATCGCCTGTCGGAGGATGGCAAGCACTCGGTCATCGTTATCGAATTCGGCGGCTCCGATGTCGGGCCGCTGATCCAGATGCCATCGGCGCTGTCGATCCCGCTCAACATGAGCCTCTACGACTGGGGTTTTGCCAGCGAGCCCGAGCCGCATCTCGGCGGCCGCGTGCTGGCGACGCCGCGCGGCAAGGTGATTGGAGGCTCGTCCTCGATCAACGGCATGGTCTATGTGCGCGGCCACGCCCGCGACTTCGACCACTGGGCCGAACAGGGAGCCGCCGGCTGGGGTTTCGCCGACGTGCTTCCCTATTTCAAGCGCATGGAAGATGCGGAGGGCGGCGAGGACGGCTGGCGGGGCCGTGGTGGGCCGCTGCACGTGCGGCGCGGCACGCGGAAAAACCCGCTCTATGGCGCCTTCGTCGAGGCGGGCCGCCAAGCCGGCTTCGAACTGACCGACGACTATAATGGCTCCAGGCAAGAGGGGTTCGGCCCGATGGAGCAGACCATTTTCGGCGGCCGCCGCTGGTCGGCGGCATCAGCCTATCTGAGGCCGGCGCTCAGGCGCAAAAACGTAAGCCTGGTCAAGGGCTTTGCGCGACGGGTGATCATCGAGAATCAACGCGCCATCGGGGTCGAAATCGAAGCTCGCAAACAGATTCAAGTCGTTAAGGCGCGACGTGAGGTGATCGTCGCGGCATCGTCGATCAATTCGCCGAAAATCCTGATGCTGTCGGGCATCGGGCCTGGAGAACATCTCAGGGAAAACGGCATCGCGGTGGTGGCCGATAGACCCGGCGTCGGCCGCAACCTGCAGGACCATCTGGAACTTTATATCCAGCAGGAATCGACAAAGCCGATCACGCTGAATTCGGTACTCAACCCGTTTTCCAAGGCGATGATCGGGGCGCAGTGGCTGTTCTTCAAGACCGGCCTTGGCGCTACCAATCATTTCGAGGCGGCGGCCTTCGTGCGCTCGCGCGCCGGGGTCGACTATCCTGATATCCAGTACCACTTCATCCCGGCGGCGGTGCGCTATGACGGCAAGGCGGCGGCGAAGTCGCATGGTTTTCAGGCGCATGTCGGGCCAATGCGCTCGAAATCGCGCGGCTCGGTGACGCTGCGCTCGCCGGACCCGAATTCGAAACCGGTGATCCACTTCAACTACATGTCGCATCCAGACGACTGGAGCGAGTTCCGCCACTGCATCAGGCTGACGCGCGAGATTTTCGGCCAGAAGGCCTTCGACGGCTTCCGCGGCCAGGAAATTTCGCCCGGCAGCCACGTGCAATCGGACGACGACCTCGACATCTTCATAAGGGATCACGCCGAAAGCGCCTATCATCCCTGCGGCACCTGCCGGATGGGCCGCGCCGACGAGGTCACGAGCGTCGTCGATCCGGAATGCCGCGTGATCGGCGTCGAGGGCCTGCGGGTAGCCGATTCCTCTATCTTCCCGCGCGTCACCAACGGCAACCTCAACGCGCCGTCGATCATGACTGGCGAGAAGGCTTCCGACCACATTCTCGGCCGCACGCCGCTGGCGCCTTCCAACCAGGAACCATGGATCAATCCCCGCTGGCAGGCGTCCGACAGATAGAGCATGATCGTGCAACCGCACGATCGGCATGCCGCTAAGACGATTTGGAGAAGCCCATGCGCGCCCAGCCAACGGCATCGCACTATGTCAACGGACGCTACATAGACGACGAGCAAGGCGCGCCACTGCCGGTCATCTATCCGGCAACCGGCGAGACCATCGCCCTGCTGCGCTCGGCGACGCCGAACGTGCTGGAACTCGCCATCGAGGCTGCGCGTGCCGCGCAACCGGCTTGGGCGCGGCTGAAGCCGGTGGAGCGCGGCCGCATCCTGCGCCGCGCCGCCGACATCTTGCGCGCC
This sequence comes from Mesorhizobium sp. B1-1-1, assembly GCF_006442955.1. Classification (NCBI taxonomy): domain Bacteria; kingdom Pseudomonadati; phylum Pseudomonadota; class Alphaproteobacteria; order Hyphomicrobiales; family Phyllobacteriaceae; genus Mesorhizobium; species Mesorhizobium sp. B1-1-1. Next base: position 4,127 of record NZ_VFWW01000001.1, on the reverse strand, counting down.
CGCAACGCCGATCTTGCCCGCCTCGAGACGCTCGACACCGGTAAGGCGATTCAGGAAACGCTGGTGGCGGATGCGCCATCGGCCGCGGATTGCCTGGAATATTTCGGCGGCGCGGTTGCAGCTTACAATGGCGAGGCTGTCGATCTGGGCGGGCCCTTCGCCTACACGCGGCGCGAGGCGCTCGGCGTTTGCGTCGGCATAGGCGCCTGGAACTACCCGATCCAGATCGCCGGCTGGAAATCCGCGCCCGCGCTCGCTATGGGCAACGCCATGGTGTTCAAACCATCGGAAAACACGCCATTGTCGGCATTGGCCCTGGCCGAGATCTACAGCGAGGCAGGCCTGCCCGACGGGCTGTTCAACGTCGTGCAAGGCTATGGCGATGTCGGCGCCAGCCTGGTCAGCCACGATGTCGTGGCCAAGGTGTCGGTGACCGGCTCGGTGCCGACCGGCCGCAAGGTGCTGTCGCTCGCCGGCTCGAAGATGAAGCACGCGACGATGGAACTCGGCGGCAAGTCGCCGCTGATCGTCTTCGACGACGCCGATCTCGAGAATGCCATCGGCGGCGCCATGCTCGGCAATTTCTATTCGACGGGGCAGATCTGCTCCAACGGCACGCGCGTCTTCGTTCAGAAGGGCATCCATGACCGCTTCGTCGACCGGCTCGTCGAGCGAACCAAGAAGATCCGCATCGGCGATCCGCTCGATGGCGAAACCCAGATGGGGCCGCTGGTCAGCAAGGCACAGCAGGAGAAGGTCGTCTCCTACATCGCGGCGGGCAAGCAAGAAGGCGCCACGCTCGCCTGCGGTGGCAACGTGCCCTCGCTGCAAGGTTTTGAAGGCGGCTTCTTCGTCGAGCCGACGGTGTTCACCGGGGTGAGCGACAGCATGCGCATCGCGCGCGAGGAAATCTTCGGGCCTGTCATGAGCGTGCTGAAATTCGACGGCGAGGACGAGGTGGTCGAGCGCGCCAACGACACCGAGTTCGGTCTCGCGGCCGGCGTGTTCACGCGCGACCTGTCGCGCGCCCACCGCGTCATCGCCGAGCTGCAGGCCGGCACGTGCTGGATCAACGCCTACAACCTGACCCCGGTCGAAATCCCCTTCGGCGGTATCAAGCAATCCGGCATCGGGCGAGAAAATTCACTGGCCGCGCTGGCGCTCTATTCGCAGATGAAGGCGGTTTATGTCGAGACCGGGGATGTGGCCAGCCCGTATTGAGCAAAATGTCGTCGGGACAGCGCCTCTTTCTCAGCCGCCCTTCTCGGCAGTCCCATCCAGATACTGCGTCAGCGCGCACACGAGATGATAAAAAATGCTGGCCGGCACATCTGATGCCCGCGAGCGGCCGCGCTCGTCGACGCGGTCGATCCACAGACCCAGCGGCGCCGGGTCGATGTGCCAGCGGAACAGCCGGCCTACGCGTTCCTCGATCTCCGGCTTGAGATCGGGTCCGCCAGAACCGTCCAACGCAATCGCCGCCTTGACCGCTTCGGCCTGTGGCCAACTACGCGAGACCAGGTCCAGCGGCAGACCCTGCCGGGAGACGGCGCCATAGGCAAGGCCTGTGGCGCGGTTGAGGCCATTGGCGATGGCCGAGGCATAGAGTTTCCTGGCGAAGCCACTCAGTTCGGCCTGGCCGCTAAGAGCGGCGAAATCGACAAGCAGCGCGGCCCATTCGAAATGATGGCCGGGCTCGGTCCAGGTACCCTTCTCGCCCGCCACGGGCCTCCAGCCGGCGTCGAAATATTCACCCAGCGTCCAGCTTTCGGGATCGAAGAAGTGGTTGCGGAACAGGTCGATGATGCGTGCCGCGCGGCGCAGATAAGCGCGCTCGCCTGTCGCCTCGTGCCAGGCGAGGAAGGCTTCCAAAAAATGCATGTGCGGATTGGAGCGCCGCTCGCCCTGCCCGTCCGAGGTTTCGAGAAAGCCGGTCATGCGGCTATCCTCGAGATGGGCATCGAGGAAGGCGAAGGTCTCTTCGCCGAGCCGCAGCGCATCCGGATGGCCCGACATGTGGGCATGCGCCAGCGCCAGAAGCACGCAGGAATGATCGTAGGCGTCCTCGACCGGGTCGGCGACCGAACCGTCGATGTCGAGGGTACGCACCCAGCCGCCCCTTGCCGTTCGGCCGCTTCCGGCCATGAAGTCGATGCCGTGGGCGATGAGCCGGTCGGCCGGGCCGTCCCAGCCGCGTTGCTTGGCGACCGCAAAGGCGTAGACCTGGCGGGCCTGCGTGCGCATGCGCTTGGGCTTCATCAGCGGCGTGGCGTCGAAGCCAAGAGCCTCGTGGAATCCGCCATAGCGTTCGTCGACGCCTGATGTCGACCACAGCGGAAGCGTCTCCTGAAACAGCCAGTGATGGACGCGGCGACGCCAAGCGCCGCTTTCGATGACCCGGTCGTGGGCAGGCGTGAAGCGGGTTTCCAACCGGCCGGATTTTTCGAGCTGCTCGACGATCTTCTTGACGTGCTGGCTATGGCTGACCGGGGCGACGAAGGTAGCGTCCGATGTCGAGACGATGGCGACATCTCTCATGCCGATGGCCGACAGCAGCCGGCCATCGCTGCGAATGTAGGAATTCTCGCAATCGATGGCGACGACGTCGCCGGCGATGACATTGCCTTGGCTATCGGCAGGCCCGACATCGAGCAGCGACTGCCAGGAGCCGAGATCGTTCCAGCGAAAGCTGGCCGGCACCATGGCGATGTCCTTTGCCCGCTCCATGATGGCATAGTCGATCGAGACCGAAGGAATGGCGCCGTAGAGGTCCAGCGGCATGTAGAAGCCGGAAAGGTCCGATGTCGCAGCCTTGTAGGCAGCTTCGGTCGCCTGCCAGATCTTCGGCTCGAAAGCTGCGAAAGCATCACGCATGGCGCCGGCGCGAAACAGGAAGATGCCGGTGTTCCAGTGGAAATTGCCGGCTTCGAGATAGGCCTGGGCGGTGGCAAGGTCCGGCTTTTCGACGAAGCGCGAGACATCGAACACGCCTGCTCTTTCGGCGGCGACTTCGATGTAGCCATAGCCGGTCTCCGGCTGTGTCGGCTTGAGGCCGAACACCACCAGCCGCCCGGCGCTGGCAGCGGCGGTGCCCGCCTCGACGCTCTGCCAGAATTGCCGCGCGGTCGAAATCTCGTGATCGGACGGCACCACCAGCACCAGTTCGTCACCGAATTCGGCGAGCGTGCGCAGGCTTGCCAGCGCCACCGCCGCGGCGGTGTTGCGGCCGGTAGGTTCGAACAGCGGCCCACCGCCGGCAAGGTTTATGCCGGCGAGATCGGCATGGACGCGCTCGGCATGGCGTTCGGAAGCGATCATGAAGATGGGCGTATCGCCGCTGGGCCGTGACGCCAGCCGGCGCAAGGTCTTTGCCAGCATCGAGCCGTCGCCCGAAAGGTCGTGGAACTGCTTGGGATTGTCCTCGCGCGACAGCGGCCAGAGCCGCGAGCCGACGCCGCCGCTCATGACGAAACTGACGATGCGCTGGCTCATGATGCCCTTGTCAAAAGATCTGGTTGTAGGCGCCGACTTCCGGACTACGGCGCAGCACGGCGTCGAACGTCTGCCGGCGCCGCTGCGACGATACCGGGCTCTCCACCACCACGACAAGCTCCGGCAATCCGAACCTGTCGAGCCGTGCTTCGCCAACGATCCTGAGGGTCAAGACTGAAAATCTCCGGGCGGCTGGAAACACAAATCGCGCAAACGTTTGCCGAGGGGTGCCCTACCACGGAAGCCTTTAAGCGGCGTTTATTCGAGGCGCTGAAACAGGCTCGCGAAGAAAGCTGGCGAAATGCGACAGAAGTGCTGCCATTGACGCTTGCAGGAACCAGATGCGGCGGCTATAAGCCCGCGTCTGGTCACGGAGTGTAGCGCAGCCTGGTAGCGCACCTCGTTCGGGACGAGGGGGTCGCAGGTTCAAATCCTGCCACTCCGACCAGAAAAACAAATGTACGGCCCGGAGACATAGGTAACAGAATGTACCTAAGACATGGGTGACAACCTCGTGCCGAACGGGTTGTCGATGGTCTGCAAGGTCCTCTGTTCCAAGTCGATATATCCCAGATCATAGTGCATGAAGGAGACGAGCCAAATGCCGTCGTCGACTTCGCTGATGCCGAGCCTTT